>CALUKE010000008.1 GCA_944321165.1 uncultured Odoribacter sp. | reverse complement strand
TGTTACTATTAGGTTCATAGTGATAGTCGCTATTGTTGGATATAAAGGTTTATACCTGTAGTTGACCGAATGCTTACTTAACAAAGTCTTCACCGTATTCACTGAAACACCCAAGTCTAAGACCGCTTCCTTATACATTTTTTCATCCAACATAACAGCTATCACCACCTGGCGGATTTTGTTGGGCAATCCATCCAGATAAAAAGCCCCTACATATGAAACTGCACCCCAAAAGTCAGGCATAAAACTTTTGAGATGCAGTTTCACAGTTTACAAAGTCCAGGGCTAAGTTTTCTTATACAAGTTATTTATAATAGAAATCTGAATTATCTTGTCTCTAAAATCACCTGATAAGTTTTTCCCGGCTCAAACTTCGGGTCATATATCAGCAAACAATTCTCATCCAGAGCCACCTTCCAATCTTGTCCTTGAAGCAGACGCGGATTTTTCAATCTTTCCGGGAAAAAATAACTGAAAGGCAGATTTTTCACATGCTCCTCTTTAAAATGGCTACCTTCCATCCGTTCTGGATCAAAATGATCCTTTGTCTTTATGGTTATTATACACTTTTTCCGATCTCTCTTCATCTCTACAGTAAAATCATTTTCTTCCGGTATTTGCTGCAACCGCACGTCCCAGGCTGGATCGCCATAAACAGCAACGACATCTCGATCGTGAAAAAAGCCGTTTTCATCATATGTCAATTCTGCAACATTTTCTTGAAAATAACCTTTATGCTGCAAATCCGGCTTCCAGGCATTCAGTTGATGAAGCATATCCTGTTGATTCAAGAAAAAAGCCTCGGACAAGGTATAACGTCCTGGTGTCGTCAACCAATATTTCAAAGTCCCCCATCCATTACGTCCATACCAGGTAGGAACGACATAACCGATCATGGAACAGGCATGAGCACTGTTCATCCAAGCGATCGCCATACTCTCTTTGGTATTATTGACATCAGCGATCAAGCAGTTTCCTATCGGCAAATACACTCTCCGTTTCCCACTCTCTTTCAAAAATTCCTTTTTCGAGGCAAAATCCGCATACAATTTTCCATCTTTTGCCTTGATGTTCCCAAGAGAAAAAGGCATTTCCAAATTATTCTGCGTTGCATGAGATGCGGTCACCACCAAATCAGGATCATAAGCCTCATACAGTTCCTGAAACTTCGACAATATTTGGGTAATATTTGTATGATAAATATCAATCTCACCTTCAGGTCCCTTTTTTTCGCCGACCAGTCCTAATTCTCGATCATCAATCCAGGCATACCGATCAAACCATTTCCCGCTACTCAATTCTGTTATTGTTGTGATGGCATCCTTCACCAACAAAGGAGTCCGAGTATCCTCCACCATACGCAAAGCAGCTTCTGCGTCATATCCTGTAATAATACCCCATAAGAAATCGGCATAAATATCTTCATCCACTTCTCGACTCAAACGATTCAAATCAAAAACATAATCAGCATTGAGACGTTCCGGTTTTTCAACGATTGCCACATAACGGGGAGCATACTTGCGCAATTCCCGCAATACCTCCCGTGGGGAATCCGCATACAAAGCCATGACAGCCCCCGGATACTTTATCCTCAAGGCACCAATCACTTTGCTCCATTCTTTATCGTTCATCACTGCTTCACTGGCAACAACCATGTAATCTTTACCTACTGAATCTGCAATAACATTCACTGAACCAAGACTCAACAAACACAACAATAGTAGTACTACCTTCATAACTTTTATAAAATATTAATTAAAAATATAATTTGGATTTATCAACTTCACACCTCTTCTCTCCACTTCCTGGGCCTTTAACTGATCACCTCTCATTCTCCATAACTCTGCTTCCAAATATAATAATTCTCCTTTCGTACCAGCAGAGCCATAATTGGCAATAATCTCCTCCAAAAAATCTACACATGTCTGTATTTCTTCGATAGAAACATTATTAGCCATTTTACGAATAAATCCCCGTGTCATACTCTTTTTCTGATTTTCCTGTATAGAAGACTTCCATACACTCCTCAAAGTTTTTAACATATTTTCATAACAACCACGACGAGCCAAACGTTCGGCATCAATAGACAAATGATAATAATCTTTATTTTCATTTTCTACTGATAGCAGAAAAGAAACAAAATTTTCAAAATCTATATCATTAAATTTTTCTGGTTGATAAATCCAATTCAATTCATTGTATAATCGGAGTTCAATTACTTCCAACAGTTTCTTCATTACCCGTTCACGATTATACCACATGCACAATTCATCTCGTCTTTCCCAAATTTGCTGAAAAAGAGGAGACATCACATCGTTCAACTCATCCTCACACAATTTCCAATTTCCTTCATATTTTAATGAATCAACCGTAAGAGTCGAAAGATAAGAAGGTATATATTGTCTAGCCTCAAACGGGTATCCACCTTTTTTCAATTTTTCAATATACATCAATAACTTTCTTCCTGATAACCCATTCTCATTCATCTGTTCCTTCAAAACTCTAATAGTCTCCTTACCCATTTTCACATCAGTAGCCAAATCAAGCAATGCTTCTGCATTCAAGAAACCTATATGAGAATGAATTACCTCTTTTCTAAAAGCATCTATAAACAAAAAAGTTGGAACGGAACCTAACCATGGCAAAGATGCCACCGGAGGCATATCATCTTTTTCTATATCAATATAAACATTAATAAAATTTTTATTAAAAAAACGTCTGACATTTTTATCCGTCAATACTTCAGAAGCAAATTTTTTACATGGCCCACACCAAGCAGTTCCACAATCAACAAATATTATTTTTTTTTGCTCCCGAGCCACATCCAATACTTTTTCCCAATCAGGTTTCTTCAATAT
The DNA here is from genome assembly GCA_944321165.1 of uncultured Odoribacter sp. Classification (GTDB taxonomy): domain Bacteria; phylum Bacteroidota; class Bacteroidia; order Bacteroidales; family Marinifilaceae; genus Odoribacter. Next base: position 113,572 of record CALUKE010000008.1, on the reverse strand, counting down.
CGCAAGACCTGCTTTCTGTGCATTAGACAGAAATGGAGAAAAAAATAGAAACAATACAAAACACCATACTCTGCTCATAACTGTATTTTCTTGACATCAACAACACCATAATTCTCTTTCAATAATACGACATACACCCATCGATCATGAAAATAACCCGTAACCCATTCTTCAAATTTCAATGAACCATTCGTATGGGTATAGTTTGCGGATTGATGGGTATGCCCAGCAAAAAATACGGGATTGGTTGTTTTGTATATTAAATTCTTCAATACTTCCAACTTTTCCTCATAAGTTTGCCATTTACTTTTATTGGCAGCAGAATCCATTGAAAATCCCTGCCGATCATGCCACCACTCCTTTTGATCTGTCAAAGGATAATGCTGTAACCAGACAGCAGGCTCTTTTGCCCAAGCATAATCGATTCTTTGCTCTAAATCTTCAATAATTTCATCGGTATTGTAAAACATTGCAGGTCGTGTTGGGAACAGCCCAACTTCCTGATACCACTGCTGAAACCAATAACATTGGCCACAATAAAAACGAATACCTTTAAATCTAAAAACAAAAGGAGAAACTTCACGATACGAATGTCCATAATCAGTACTCAAAAAACGATGCACATCTGTTATCCCCAGTTTTTCAGATTCAGCGATTGAACGATCAATCATTTTCAAAGTCCGATCATTATTCATTGAACCGTTCAGTGTATAGCCATAATCATTTTTGTCTTGATAATCAGACAGATCCCCCCAATGATACGGTTGCCAATCATGATTTCCTGCTATTGCAATACAAGGAATGCCCGCGTTATAAAGCGCCCCAAACACCTGCATAAACTCTTCGCCTTCATCCTTACTATTGTCCATATTAATATCCCCAACAATTAATACCAATGACGGATCATATTTTATCTTCAAACCAGCATAAGGCTCAAAATAAAGCTCTTTTCGTTCTTTTAACTTTAACAATCGACCAACATAACTTTTTATTTCACCACCATTCAAAGAATAATTTCGCATATCGTATTCAGGATCCCCCAACACCACCATCGTAAAAAAATCATCTCTTATCCAACGATATGCAATGGTCGAACAACTACCGTTATCTCGAGTAATAACAAACTCTTTTCGTTCATTCTCAGGCCATATAGACAAATCAGGTTCCGGAGAAATAGTTGCACCTTTCTCTATTTTATAATTTACCTTAGGTGTAATATCTCCCGGTACTATGATCAGGTATTCATCCTTTTCCAATACTGGATAAAATTTTCTATCACCAGCTTCCAACCAAATTCCATAATATGGTCGATCATTCGAGCAAGTCACTGTTATTTTTAAAGTATTTCCTGCCTTGTCAAATAAAGTAAATACGACCGGATTGGTATAATCTAAAAACAAATTGGGAGAGGGAGTAATAGAAACTCCCTCCTCCAATTCGTATTTTGCCTGAAAAAATTTATCAGTAACAGATACAGGCAAATTCACATGCCAATGCCTCCCATCAGTTCTCTCTGCAGGATAAGTAATTCCGTTATACCATACATTGAAAGATAAAAGGGATGCCTCTGATACTGTCGGGAAAATTTCATCTTTTTTTCCCGAGCTACAAGAAACTTCTACAACAGTCAATAATATTAAAATAAATCTAATAAAGCTCATTCAATCTTTCATTGTATTATTACTCCATCGAACCTTGCATCTTTATTTCTCCGAACCAAATTCCACCATCATTAGTCTCGACAATACTTATACGGACTCCAATCACTTCTGGCACAGGAGTATCCAGTTCAAATTTCTGAACTGTTAATATAGGATTCCCACTCGCATCAAACTGGAAATTATGAACACCTACTTTAGTCCATTCTGATCCATCTTTAGTCACAAAAATATCAGCCTTATTAGGACCTTTATTTCCCCACATCTCTTGTCTGAGATAAAATTCAATACCTTCAAAAGAAACACTTTTACCGCCTTCTTTTAATGTAAAAGTTATATCTTCCGGCAATTGAGCAACATTATAGTTCCAGCTCCAGAAAGTACTAATATCATCATCTATTAAGTTTTCAGGAACACCTTCCAATACGCTTGTCGTCTCTACTTTCCACATCCATTGTGGTATTCCCTCTATCATCGGAGGATTCGGATTATCTACCAATTTTCCATGCATATAAATCTCATAAAACGCAATTCCATCACTATAATAACTAGAAATACTTAAACGTATTCCTACACAAGAAACCGGCTTGTCCAAAATGATTTCATACACTTGATCGCCAGAAAGTTGCGGAGCAACAAAATTTTGAACAGTCTCCCAGTCTGTTCCATTATTAGTAACCTGAATAGCAATATCCTTTGCTCCTTTCCAAGAGCCATAACTTGTCGCTGCATAACATTCAATCTTTTCAATCACAGCCAACTTGCTTTGATCCATTAAAAGATAAGTAATGTTTTCAGGATCAGTAGCAATATTCTGCCCCCGATGATAATCCCACAACCAATGCTGAGTAAGATTTTCATCATTTAAATAAGAACTTTTACCATCCGCAAAAGAAGTCGTAGTAACTTTCCACAAAGATTGTTTAATGCGAGAATTCCACCATGCAAAATAACAAATATCATTTTGTATCTTGCATTTACTAGAAGAAATATTCATCAAACGGATTGGTAAAAGATATTTATTGTTATCATCAGAAGCGATACCACTTTTAGAAAAGTCTACATAAAACATAACAGAATCCTGATTCACATCTCGTTCTAGTTCTCCTTCTTCTGCCAACCAAGAAACCACCTCTTCTGTTTTAGGTAAAGGCAAATAATCCGTTCCATGTGCATCATTATATGATTGCACCAAATCATTTGGCACTTCAAAATTTAAAGAAATCCATTCCTTATTATTATAATTTGTTTTGAAGACCACTGGTAGCTCATAAACTTTTGTCACATCCAACAAAAATGGTTGAACATTTTCATCATTAAGAATAGTTAACTCTGCCGGATTAATCAAAAAACCGACAAGAACAGTACCGTAACGATCTTCCTGAGGCATTCCATTTACCCAAATACGCAAAGGTAAAGCATATTCCACCGTATTGTAATTTCCCCCAGCAGCAATAATCTTTTCTGGCCAATATTTTACTTTAAATTTAGCAAACGTAGCATCATCATCTACCTCAAAAACCCGTTCTTCCATTCGATAACAACTATCCGGCAACAATTTCAAAGAAGTACCTTCTGTCACATTGTATTCCTCTAAAACCGTAGGATCCACACGATATTCAACCGTAGTCATCTGGTTGTCTGCCCAAGATTTTGATGACCACAAATAAAGAGTCTGCTCTTCGCCAAGCGTATAACATTTCTCCTCCATATAGCCTTTCACCTCCATTTTGAATATAGCATTCTGCACCTCTTTCTCTTGACAAGATATAATTAGAATTACTCCTAATAGCAGCAAAATATATTTTTTCATAATACCCCATTTAAATTTATTACTCTTCATCAAAATTAGCAGCATCACACACTAGACGAATTGGACAGGCAATCCCAATAGTTGACAATTCCAACAGTTTTGCTTCTGATGCATTCACCTTCAGTACCCACGCTTTTTGCGTAACTGGGTCATAATCAGATGACCAAATATATGCACTAAACACCATTCCTGCATCCCCCGGGCTATAAGGGAAACTATTACGTTCTCCTCCAATCAATCCTCCTGGTCCAAAAGCAACCTCCTTTCTTAGCACTTTTGCAGCACCTTTACCCGCTGCATCCCGAAAATTATTTTCATCGATCCAATAAGCCAATTTCTCTAATTCATTTTTAGTCGGCAGACGCCATCCTTCCATTACTACGGGAAGATTATTCGGAACACTCCAATCAACAAAACCGTCATATGTATTATCCCAATATGGATCATAATAAGAAAAACCACCTGTCATATATCTTCCATTTTCATAATTATAATTTCCTCCTTGTCCGTCCTCTCCTCCATTTTCCAAATTGGCTACAGGATTATTATTCCCATATTGATAATAATTTCCATACCAAGTATTATTCAATGTCGGGATAGAATTAAAACCGTCTTCCGCTTTTGTAGATGCCTCCAAATTACGATCTAACATCCAGATACCAGCCTGTTTTCTCAAATCCACATAACGATAACGCCCTCTAGAATTTCTTATCGTAAATACACATTTACCTAAAATTTTAGAATTACTATTACTTATTGCCGAGATAGTCACTACAGTATTAGCAGGTGTTCCCCATTCCAGCACACCAGTGGTAGCGTTCACATTCAATACTTCTGGCTTATCAGATGTCCAAGTTACCACCGTATCTACTGCACCCCAAGGAGCTATATAGTAGGATAAAGTTGGTAATTTACTATCAATATAAAGTATAGCAGAACTCGGAGATACAATAATCATTTCAACTTGTCCTCCCTCTAAATTCTCTTTATAACCATCCCAACCATCATCATAATTACAAGCTCCCAACGCAATAAAGAGAAATGTATAATAAAAAAGTCGTTTCATAATTTTATAAAATAAATTTATTCAATGGTTATTTGGCATGTAGACAATCGTTTTTCTCCCACCTTCGTGGTTGGAGTATCAACCAAACGAATCTGCAAAGTCAATGTTTTTTTCACCGATTCATCTCTTTTCATCACAACAGGAATTAAAGTCTGAAATGAATTTGCCGGCAACTTCATAAAAGATTTTAATCCCTCATTATCAAATTCGACAAAATGTTTGCCTGCCTCAGCCTGATTAGGTAAAACATATGAAACAGAATCTACCAGATTACCAGCATTATCATAGATATGATCCCAACCGACAGCTGTATCTTGCACAATTTTCAATTCTCGATCATAAGGTAGCACATTCCCCACTGCAGCTACATCAATCCAACAAGTATCATACTCAGCATTGGGATTCAAAGCTGCGGCCCAATAAAATTCTTTTTTCACTTGAGATATTTCTTCTGGCTTATTCGAATAAAAAACCACCGTATTCTCACCGAAAAAAGATTCAGGCTTATCTTCCTGACAAGCCGAAAGCAATATTCCTGCGCAAAAAGCTAAAACAATATTTCTCATAAAATTCATAAACTATTAATTCAATAAATCAGATTCACGAGAAGGTAAAGGAAGCATATACTGACCTTCCGCCACATCTTCTTTTATCCACAGCATACTTTCAACTGCCATTCGTTTATTGGCATAAAAAATCTGTCCTTCGCCCAGAAAATCCCTATAATACTCCATTAAAATTTTATTCTGACGATTCCCCTCAGAGAGAACTTCATAAGAACATCCCTTCGCTTCACAAAACTCTTTATAGACAACGTTCGCTTCATCCAAAGGAAGTGTTTCTGCCAATATCAAATACATTTCAGAAAGTCGAATTAAAGGAACCCAAAGATTATTATAACAAATATATTTATTAATAGTCATATATTTTTTATCCTCGGTCATTTGTATCCAATTAGCTTTTCGATAATCATTCCCATCAGAAAACAGATCGTTCACTTTTGATATATCCATATAAATCTGATCTCCACCAGTTCTTCCATATGAACTATCCCAGTTAAAATAAGAAATATAATGACCGATAATATGTTCCATTCCCAGAGATCTGGTATTGTTTTCATTATTACTCATATCAATATCTGCAGCTGTTCCTAAACGAAATTTCGAAGAACCATTTGCATTCTTTGCATCTTTCACGATTTTTGCATAGGTAACAGCACTTTCTTTATCTCCCATCCACAAAGCGAATCTTGCTCGCAAAGCACATACACCAAAGTAATTCATATGATGTTGCCTATAATAAAATTCTAATCGATCATATTCATCCATCAATGTGGAAGTATTTAATTCATCACAGGAATATTTCAAAAGAGGCTCAGATTTACCTAACAACGCCTCTGCAGCAATCAAATCTTCCTGTAAAAGTTTCATGTAATCCGTATAGGTATAATAAGGCATCGATTGTTTAGAAACTTGAGTAACATAAGGTAAATAAGTATATCCCTCATCTACATTTGTCGGCATCGGCCCCCAGATTCTGATCAAATCAAAATGAAAGAAAGCTCTTAAAGCTAACGCTTCACCTTTAATCAAATTATAACTTCTTTCCGGCAAAAAATCAACCTTATCAACATATGACAATATCGTATTACAATGAGCTATTAATTTATAAAATTTCAGAAAAACTTCAGCCAATTTACTGTCTACTCCTGCATCTTTATAAGCATGTTTTGCCAGTTTTTCCCCGACAGAATTTGCAGAAACAGTCCATATACCAGCTAGATTTTCAAGATAATACGGCTGCCAGCTAGAATTTACAACACCATAATTATCATATAACAAAGCATAAATTCCATTCAATGCCTGCCAAAACCCTTCCTCGGTCTCATACAACTTGGCTTTTTCAATTTTATCCTTCGGACGAATGGTTAACCATTCCTCACAAGAGGAGGCAAACATAGTCACTAACAATAATCCCCAATATATAAATTTCTTCATAGCTTTTCTTTTTAAAATGAACAAGATAAACCGAAAGAGGGCTGGATTGCATAGGGATATGATGTACCACGCTCCTGTTTTACGGTTGATATATAAAATAAATTACCAATGCTTGCATTTAATTCAAACCTATCAAATCCCCAACGTTTTATCAATTTTGAAGGTAATCCGTAAGTAATACTCAAATTGTTACAAGCAAATGTATTTTCATCTTGTATATAACGATCTGTCAAATAACTTACATTTTCATTTAAACCATAAAAAGCAGAATTATCACCTGGTTTTTTCCAACGATCAGTATAAACCCTTCTGTCAACATTATACTTCAAGTCTACATTCTCTACTTTATTAGCATAAGTATCATTATATTTCTGTCCTCCCAATCGTAAAGTAAAGCCGGCATATACAGACAAACTCTTCCATTGGAAACTGGTACTTAGACGTCCATCAAATTTAGGCATACGATCCCCACATACAATTCTTTGATTTACATCGTATTTATAACTTTGAGTACCATCTTTATACAAATAAAGGATTTTTCCGGTTGCAGGATCAACGCCGACAGTCGGAACCGCATAAATCGCATCAACACTTTCGCCTTCCTGATAAACATAATATAATCCGTAAGAACTTGCATTGGTCGCCATATTCTGTTTTACAGCTTCAGATAAACGTAATAAGGTATTTTTATTATGAGAGGTCCCAATTTGTATACTCCACATAACATTTTTTTCCTGATTTTTGATCAAATAATATGAAATATCCAAATCAAATCCCGTATTTAAAATATCTCCCTGATTTCCCGTATATTTTTCAAAACCATTAGACAACGGCAAAGCCATATCCGTAATCGAATTTTTTGTCAATTTCCGATACCAATTCGCTGTTATAGAAAATCGGTTTTCAAATAAAGAAATATCGGTACCTATATTGTGTTGATAAGTCGTCTGCCACTTCAAATCAGGATTTTCCAAACCTGTAATTGTAGCAATAATTCCTCCATGATACGTCAATGAAGTATTAATATCGTAAGTTCCTAAAGATTGAGAAGGACTGAAATTTTGCGATCCAGAAGCTCCATAAGAATATTTTATTCGAAACAGAGTTAACCAATCTATATTATCCAAAATAAAGTGTTCCCGGTTAATATTCCATCCTAAACCCATTGAATAAAAAGGCGCCCAACGGGAATTAGATCCAAAAGAAGAACTACCATCAATTCGATAAGAAAAATCCGCAAAATAACGATTGTCATAACTATAATTGACAGTTCCAGCCAAACCGATCGTACGACTTCGGCTATCAGAATAACTCGGAACCTCTCCATCATAAGAGTCCGCACTCGATATATCATTCATTGATTCGTTAACAAATCCGAGAACTTTCATCCCCCGGTTTTCTGTATCACTCTGACGAGCCTCATAATTCACTCCTGCTGTCAAGATATGTCTACCCCACGTATTGAAATAATTTACAGTTACATTTACAGACCAACTTTCATCTTCAGAATTAAAATAACTGCGTTTTCCTTTTTTCAAAATATCGGTTATACCAAAAAATTCAGAATCAGATGGTGAAGTAAATACTTCATCTGTCGCAAAACGTTTCATGTAAGAAAAATTCATCGTTGCCTGCACCGTTTTAAACGGATTATACGTAACAGAAAAATTATTAGAAAATGAAGTATACTCTGAACGGTTAAAAGAGTTCAATGAAGCATCCCACAAAGGATTGTTCAATTTCGGGAACTTTTTGGTATTTTCCAATTCAAATTGTTTTACAATTTGTCCTTCTTGATTATAGGGTTCATAATATGGATTCATTCGCACATATTCACTAAAATTTCCATAATTACTCTGATTTGAATGGTTTAAGCCCAACGTAAAATTATTATTAAAACTAAATTTTTCAGTCAAATAAGATAAACGTAAAGTTCCATTCAAAGTTGAACGATCAGATCCTCTCATTGCACCATTTAACACATCATAAGAAATTCCCATGCTATAACGAAAACTTTTATCACCACCATTCACATTTATATAATGATTCTGTCCGATCCCAACACGTACTGGGATTCGTAACCAATTTGTATTTACACCTGCAAGAACTCGAGAATATTTTTGTGCATAAAGTGCTTTCAATTTTGCATCCAATATCAAATCATCATCATCATAATATCCAGCATCTCTTTCCAACTGTAATTTTTCGGCAGCATTCAATAAATCATAACTTGCCAGAGAAGGAATTTCAAAATTCACACTACCAGAATAAGAAACCTTTAAACGCCCTGCTTGCGGTTCAATACTTTTTATTACCACAACACCATTAGCACCTCGACTACCATACATTGCGGTAGAACTAGCATCCTTAAGCAATGTTATAGACTCAATTTCATCATTATTCAGGTCCATCATCTGTTCCAATGAAATCTCAAATCCATCAAGAATAAACAAAGGTGTACACAATTCTGCTCGCGTTGAACTCTGCAAATTATCCATTGTCGGAATTGATGAAACCCCTCGCATTCTAATCTCAGGCAAAGCATTAGGGTCAGATCCCGCAACATTATTTTCAACCAACACAAAAGAAGGATCGATATTTGACAAAGATTGCAGAATATTTCTGTTTCCAGCCATCTTCAATTCCTCTTTGGTAACTTTTACCGCTGCTCCCGTAAAACTTTCTTTCGGTTTATTGAAAATACCGGTCACAACCACCCCCTCCATTTCATTCATCTTCTCAACCATGTTTACATTGATCTCCTTCAATCCCTTATAGGGAATCTCCTGCGTTTCCATCCCTACAAATGAAAATACCAGTACAATGTTACTCATATCTGGAATTTCCAAGGCATAGTGTCCCTTTTCATCCGTTGCAACTCCAAAAGAAGTTCCTTTTACAACAACTGTCACTCCGGGTAAGGCATTCCCATCCATATCCTTTACCAAACCGGAAATAACGACACTCTTCCCCTCCTGAGGCAGTGTCTTCTGTTCCCGTTTTAAAACCACGATCATTCCATCTTCAAAACGATACTTCAAATCCTTTCCGGCAAAAATGGCATCCAATACCGATTCGATCGATGCGTTCCTTACCGATAAAGTAATTTCACCAAATTGTTTGCATAATTCTTCATTATAAACGAAATCAATTCCGGTTTGTTTCTGAATCTCATTAAAACAATCAATCAAAGGAATATTATTCACATTTAAAGACACTCTCAATTGATTCAGTTTTCCCTGTCCCGCCATCGCGTTAAAGAATCCCAAGAAACAAATTACCATCAGCACTCGTAACATTCCATATCCAAGTTGTCGAGGAGGAATCAGATGTTTTAAACAAAATTTACTTTTTTTCATAATGTCTGTTTTAGTTTTTCAAAAATCACCATTAAACACATAATACAATATTTAATTACTAACTATTAATAAATTACCTTTTACCGTTATATTTATACCGACAGAATAACTTACAGCTTCGATAATGCGGTTAATGTCTTCATATCGTTTGACATTTCCAGAAAAATGCAAGTTTTTCAACTCCTCATTAACAAATTCTACCTTAAAATTATACCACACGCCCAGCGTTTTCAACATATTTTCCAGACTTTCATTACGAAATACATAACGACCATCTTTCCAGGAAACATAATGTATCGGATCTACTTCATACACTTTTATTATCTTAGTCTCCTTCTTATCAAAATCCGCTTGCATGGAAGGATACAAAAACACTTCCTCCCTTTCCGTTTCCGTCGAAATTCCTACCTTACCATTCACTAGGGTCGTATAAACATGTTCAGTATCATAAGTATTCACATTAAATTCCGTTCCATACACTCTTATGTTCATACCCTGGGTTGTTACATAGAACGGACGCAAAGAATCCTTTGAAACCGCAAAAAATGCTTCTCCTTCCAGTAATTCCAAACGACGCTCCCGAGATGAGAAAGCTTCCGGATAACGCAATATCGTACCTGAATTCAAATATACGGTGGTACCATCAGAAAGAGCCAAACGATACTCTCCTCCCAGAGGAACTATCAACTCATTGTAAAGAGTATCCGCTCGCTTCCCTTCGTAATAAGTCAAAACTCCTTTTCCATTGGTGGTAAACTGACCATCCAACGCCCCCTCCGTTTCAGACAAATCAATTGTTTCTCCCGTACCCAACTTCAAGGTTGCTTTAGAACTGCCGAATACAATTCCATCTTTTGACGGTTCAGCCGGAACGACTACTTGCTGACGGGACAAATATAAAAACAGACTTCCCACGGCAAGGACAAGGACAGCTGCTGCCGCAGAGAAAGGCGCCGTCATTCGTACGGTACGTTTTTTCTTCGTTCGATTTTCAAAACATCGATATGCCTGCTTGACATCAATATCTTTCCAAAGAAGAAAATCCTCCGCAGAAAATGTCTTGGCCCGGAATTCTTCAAATGATCTTTTGTCTTTATCCGACTGTGATAAAAAATATTCAAAATCTTTTTTCTCTCTCGAAGTCATCAAACCCGAAAAAAAAGACACTACATTTTTCACAAAATTCAACATAGTTTTGTTTTTTTATTTTGGTTATATAACAACCAGAGTAAAAAAAAGGGCTATGCATAACAGCAAAAATCTACAAAAAATGTAAGCCTGTTTTTTCTCTTTGAAGTTTCTTTCAAAATAATATACCTTTGCACTACGGAGAAATAAATAAAACACATCCATGTCGTCAATAGAAAGAGAGCTCATACAGGGTATCCAGCAAAAGGATAGAAAAATATTTTATATCCTTTACCGGCAATATTATGCGGCATTGGTGGTTTATGCAATGAAATATCTAAAAGACAGGGAAAGTGCAGAAGATACTGTTCAGGAAATATTCATACTTTTATGGGAACGTGGAGGAGAATTCCATTCTTTGGAGAAACTCATCCATTTCCTATATTTATCTGTCCGTAATCGATGCATCAATGTTTTAAAACATCGTTCCATACAACAGAAATACGATCAATATTGCCAAACAATCTCCCAAGAAGAAAAAAACATCGAAGAAGAAATCATACAACAGGAAATACTGCGTGTATTATGGCAATTGATTGAAGAATTGCCACCTCGATGTCAAGAAGTATTCTTACTCCACATGGATGGCCGCAAAAACGAAGAAATAGCTTCTGCGCTGGAAATCGCCATTGACACAGTTAAAAACCAAAAAAAGAAAGCGATCGAAATATTGAGGAAACGAATGGGGAAATTATTCATACTGTTCATACAGGCCGGCATCTATATGAACGATTCCCAATAAAATCATATCCCGAACAATAAAGTAAAACCTGGAATGTCATGACAACACTTATTTTACCTGTCCTCCCGCATCGGCATACACCTGAGAAGAACCCGTTATTGGCGGCTTTCGAGACACCGCATCAAACGCCTCCATTCGACCAAATTCAACTGACTCATTATGAACCCGCCTTTAAACAGGCTATCGTGGAGGCGCAAAAAGAAATATCAGCAATTGCCACCTCCAGGCAGCAGCCCGACTTTGAGAATACCATGGCAGCCCTCGATCAAGCCGGAGAAAAACTGAATGCCATTTCCTCCATTTTTTTCAATCTGAATTCAGCATGCACCAGCGAGGAGATGCAACAAATCGCCCAAAAGATCTCTCCACAACTGACAGAATACAGCAACAGCATCTACATGAATCCGGATCTCTTTGCCCGGGTTAAAAAAGTATATGAAAACAAATCACAACTTCAATTGACTCCGGAACAAAACACACTTCTGGAAGATACCTGGAAATCTTTTCTCAAAGGCGGAGCAAATTTGCAAGGGAAAGCCCAAAAAAGATTTCGGGAAATATCCATGGAATTGTCTCAACTTGGACTAAAGTTTGAAGAAAACACCTTGGCTGAGACCAATGGTTTTATATTACATGTCACCGATCAAAACGATCTATCCGGTCTGCCGGAAGGAGTCACGGAAATGGCAGCCCTAACTGCCAAAGAAAAAGGAATGGATGGTTGGTTATTTACTTTACATGCTCCGAGTTACATTCCATTTTTAAAATATGCAGACAAGCGGGAATTACGTGAAAAAATGTACAGAGCATACGCTTCCCGAGGGAACCGGAACAATGAGTACGACAACAAAGAGGTCATCCGAAAAATGACAGCACTCCGATTGGAAAAAGCCCAGCTTCTCGGATATGACACTTATGCAGACTATGTACTCAGCGACCGAATGGCACAAAACACCGCAACCGTAAATACTTTTTTGACACAACTGCTGACAGCTTCGCATCCTTATGCACTGGCAGAAAAAGAGGAGGTGACCGAATTTGCCCATCAGCACGGCTTAAAAGGAGAATTGCAACGTTGGGACTGGGCCTATTATTCCAACAAACTCAAACAAGAAAAATATGCCCTCGACGACGAAATGCTAAAACCTTATTTTCAACTGGAAAATGTACAAACAGGCGTCTTCGGATTAGCACACAAACTATATGGCCTGAATTTCAAAGAAGTAAACGACATACCCAAATATCACGAAGATGTCAGGACATTTGAGGTTTATGACACGGAAAACCAATTCTTAGCGATCCTATACATTGATTTCTTCCCGCGTGAAAGCAAAAGCGGCGGAGCTTGGATGACCGAATTCCGTGGACAACACAAAAAAAACAAGCAAGATATTCGTCCATTGGTCTCTCTGGTAATGAATTTCACGAAACCAACCGACAGCAAACCCTCATTGCTGACTTTTGACGAGGTCACTACGTTCCTGCACGAATTCGGCCATGCCCTGCACGGCATGCTTTCACAATGCACCTATAACTCAACAGGAGGAACCAATGTATACCGGGATTTTGTCGAATTACCCTCCCAAATCATGGAAAACTGGGCACTGGAAAAAGAGTGGTTAGACACCTGGGCCGTACATTATCAAACCGGAGAAAAAATTCCACAGGAATACATAAATAAAATCCGAGAGGCTGCAAATTTCCAAAGCGGGTATCAAAGCGACCGTCAATTGAGTTTCGGCATGGTAGACATGGCTTGGCACACCATCAACATTCCATACGAGGGGTCGATACAAGCATTCGAAACCCAGGCGATGGCCCCCACAGAAACCTTCCCGCCCGTTGACAACAGCTGCTTCTCGACCGGTTTCGGCCATATTTTCGGCGGAGGCTACGCAGCAGGCTATTACAGTTACAAATGGGCAGAAGTATTGGATGCTGACGCTTTCTCCGTATTCAAAGAAAAAGGGATCTTCGATCCAGCAACAGCGACCTCCTTCCGAAAAAATATCCTGGAAAAGGGTGGATCCGAACATCCCATGGTCCTGTATAAACGTTTCCGCGGTCAGGAACCGAGCATTGATGCCCTGCTGGAGCGAAGCGGACTAAAAAAACATCATTCAATATAAACTACAACAGAACAAAAATTTACCCAAGTATACAGGAAGAAATGTATGCTTGGGTAAATTTATTCGATTCATTTTTCATAAATCGCATCCGACAAAACAATACACGGAATTATGATAATAAAAACAGAACTTTCTTATTAAAAACAAAACGATCCAAAATCACCCCCCCTGCGAATTTTTCAAAACCGCAAGCGGATATTTTTTTCTTCCCGACATACCGTACCATCGTTCAACACTCCTTCCAGAGTAAAAGTACAGGATTCACAGCCGTCATCCATAAAAAAACGAACACGGGTCGGTTCTGAAGACTTCAATTTTATATTGGGATTCCAATAAAGGGTTGGCCTCAAATCAATGGTATCAGCCAAAGCTATCCGAAGAGAATCGACATCATAAGGTGGGACATAAAATTCCACCGGCTTTTGATACCCCAAAGGAATAAATGACGATACACTTAACGACTTGGAACGTTCCGGCATATAATCATAATTTTCCGTAAATACCAACGCTCCGTTTTTTGCCTTATCACCAAAATAAAAATAAGCCATTTGGTCGTCCAGCAAACTAATACTCAAAAATCGCTGGGGTTCCATCATCATGATGCGATCAAAAGTTTCCTCAAAATTATTCAACACCAAATACAAGGGTTCACCATGATACGTGATTGTCTCCCCGGTAACAATAACCCCCGGAATCTGCATCAATACCATACGCAGATCATGAGTAATCGCCCCAGCCAGTTGTGCGGAATCTAACGCATGTCGTGCAGATATATCATAAATCGAATATTGCTTTTTAGGTACAGAACGACGCACCACCGCTTCATCCAGAACATATACTTTTACTCCATGATCATAATAATAATCCTGACCATATTTTTTATAAAATTCATCTTCTCCATTCGCTTGCTGACGATCATACGGAATCTGTAATATTGGTGCAAGAAACTCTTCCTGATCAATGTTCACCTCAACACTTCTCCGTCCCTTCCTGCTTCTGGCTTGTACAATAAAACCCGTATTTTCAGGGAATGTTATGCCGTCAATCAAAAAACGTCCGCTGCTGTCGGCATGCAATACATCAAAAAGCATATTCGTAGACAATAGAATCAACTGAGCTTGCTGAGCATCCTTCCCCCAAAAATTCTTTACCTTACCGGAGATCGCCTGTCCCCGTTCCAAATAATACTTTACCTCCTCAAATTCTCCGGTCACCACCTTGCTGACATCAAAACGGGTCCATCCCTGAGTCAACAGCAACAAATCCAAACATCGGTCAACCACCCGGGTCGGCTCACGGAAATAAAATCCAGGATCTTCAATGTATCCTTTCAAATCCGAGTTCAACAGTAATTCCGAAACAATATCCCCCTGCAAAGAATCACGAACAGCAGTCTCATTATTCGTCACCGACAAAGAAAAACGCCCCTCCTGAGCAGAGGTTCCACGCAAACACAATTCCACTTCCACGGCCTCCCGGATCGTATATCTCTTCTTATCCGTCTGCAGATAAAGAGCCGGACGATCCTCCCGACGAATAAAACACAATCGTTGACTATAAATTCGTCCCTTCCGATCCAATATACACAAATGCAATATCCCTTCCGGTAAATCCGCTTTCGGAATCTTACCAATCCATTTGCCTTCCAAAGGTGCTAATACGATTAATTGTCCCCGTACATGGGCCAGTAAATATAAACTGTCCGGCAACAAAGCCTGCGGACCGGTTTTCACCGAATAAGCCAACATTGAATCATACTGATGTACACTTAAACAGATCCCCGCTGTATTTTCTGCTGGCAAATAAAATTTTTTCTCCAGGCCCTGGGCAGATTTAACCCGCACGTAATATCGCCGTCCACTTTCCAATTTCGTATTCAACCATCCCATTCCTTTATGAATACTTTTTACCAGATCAACCACACTATCGGTATCATTGTATAAATAACCGTCTATATCCACCGATAACCCGTCCTCACCAACAGCCTTGAAAGCAATAACCTGTTCCTGTCCGGTAATCAGATCCCCGCCCTCCGGGAAAAAGGCAAGCTCATAATCAATGGTATCTACCGGCAAATGCACATATCGGCTGCACGCATAAGGCAAACCATTTGCAAAACGAACCCATACTGCCAAAGGTTTCCTTTGATCCTCCAGTTTGATCCACAATTCACCGTTTTCATCGGTTCTTTTCTGGAATATTTTTCCTTCACCTTCCGGATATCTCAAGCGATACTCTACCAACACTTTCTGATAAGGTTCTTTTCTGGAATTGAACAAACGGATCAAAGCATATCTCTCCCCTTTCACCTCACGATAAGTTACTCCAGCCAACATTTTCGAATCAGCGGGATTGATCAGCTGAATTTTCTTTTTGTAAATATATTCTTCTCCGGCATTCTGCATCCAATAAGAATAAGCACGCAAAAAATAATCACCCTGCGGGAGATCTTCCGCCAAAGGCATATATCCGGAAAAAACGGAATCGATCAAAGCAAGCTTTACTTTCTTGCGAACAGAGTCCTGCCGATCAACCAAATCAACATAAACGAAACGACTGTACAGAGAAGGACAATGAGTTGCAGCATCCACCAAAAATGCCCGCATCCAAACCGTATCTCCCGTCTGAAAACAGGTACGATCGGTATGTAACCAGATTTTCTCTTGCATCCGGGCCTGCTGCAAAATCTCAAAATTACGGACTAACTGTGTCGCAAAATCAAAAGAATCCGAAACGGTAAAACCAGTTAAACAACAAATAATCCCTACTCCAAACAAAATTCGTCTCATCGATTCAATTTATATCGAATAATTACAAATCGGACAATCCAAATAGTTCCGGTTCACGCCGGGCACTGAAATTTTTAAACAGCAAATCCGTATAAGGGGTTTCAAATATCCGGGCTTGCTGAGGACATTGTTTTACACAAGCACAACACTTTATACACAAAACCGCATCACTGACAACCGGCTTTTCCCAGCGAATGGCCTGAACAGGACAAACCTTTACACACTTTCCACATGCAGTACACAAAGTTGCCATTGTTTCCGGCGTCTGTAATGTCTTCGGTCCCTTGACCTTGTAAGGGTAATGCCCTCTTACCTCCAACGAAGGCCACTGTTCCAATGTCCCCAAACCTTTTAACAAATATCCCGCCTTCTGCCCAAATGTACGAGCCAACTGAAGATCCGCCTCATCCGGCCGTCCTGCGGCAATCGGGCGATCCGCCCGACTGTAAGAATGTTCTCCGATAAATGCTGCCCCGGCAAAGGGAATAAAACCATGATCTACACACCAATCCTTCAACTCCAACAAAGCATCCTCATAATCCCGGTTACCGTAAACGACGACTGGAATAACCGGTGATTTCCGACCATATACTCCTCTCAAGCGTTCCATCGCCGTCTCCGCCACACGCCCGCCATAAACAGGTACAGCTACAACAGTTATCTTCGAATCGACCAACAGCTCCCCCTGCAATTGCTGACAAGTAAGATCCGTTTCCTCAAAACCGACACCCAACCCCTGTACAATGGCCTTTCCTACTGCACGAGCAGTATGTGTCGGTGAAAAATATATAAAATGAGCCTCCTCGTAATTCATCTCAGAAGATTTAATGTCATCCTAAAATTAATTACATATTGTGTTCGTCCAGCCATTTCTGAGCCTCTTCAAAATCCATTCTTGCCGCTTTTCTAATGAGCTCAACCGCCTTTTGCCGATCCTGCGGAAACCCGTCCAGTCCTTCATACAAAACGATTCCATAAAAATAAGTTCCAGAAGGACTCTCGTTTTCCACCGATTTTTGAATCCATTTTACAGCCTCCGCATAATTACGCGTTTTGGCATTCATCATATAAAGACATCTGCCGTACACACATTGGGCATCCGCATTTCCAGCCTTTGCAAGCGCCCTCACATAATCAGCCGCCTTTACATAATCCTGATCAACTCCCCATCCCAAAAAATAACACAAGGCCAAAGAAATGCGTGCATATTCATGCCCCTGATCAGCAGCCTTACGATACCACTTCAATGCCTCTTGCAAATTCTCTTTGACACCATCTCCATCCAGATAGCATTCCCCCAGAGAAAATTGGGCCTCCGCAGATCCCTGTTTGGCAGCCTTAAACCACCATTCAAAAGCTTTCGTCGGCTCCTTTTCCACCTCATAATAATATTCAGCCAACTTCGTCAAAGCCTCTTTATGACCTTTTTCAGAAGCACTGATAAAATATTTGCGAACACCTTCCAGATTATGTGCCTTATACGCTTCCAGTCCTTTTTGATAAATGGCTTCCGCCGATTGCTGCCCAGCTCTATTTTTCCGGGTATCCCTTGAAGTGTTGGTCGGTGACGTTGTCGTCGATTGCCCCGATGTGCCGGAAGCTACTTCCAAATGTTCTCTCCGTTTTTCTGCTGGTTCGACAACTGCTGAATCCACTTCCGCCAACACTTCATCATCGGTTCCATAAGAATCGTATGCAGAAAGGTATTCCAATCGCTCTTTGGATATCTGATCGCCCTGTTTGGCTGCCTTACGATACCACTTAATCGCCTTCTTTACATCCCGCTCCGTCCCTTCTCCGTTTTCATAGAGAATCGCCACGCCACGCATAGCTTCCAGGAGATCCCCCTGCTTGGCGGCCTTGAGATTCCAGGCAAACGTAGCAGCAATATCCTGAGATACCCCGATCCCATTGTAATAACACCTTGCCAAATTCATCTGCGCAGGACTGTATCCCTGTTCTGCCGCCTTGCGATACCATTTTACAGCCTCTTTTGCGTCAGGAGTAAGCCCCCCCAAACCTTCCCGATAATAATTTCCCAAAAAATTTTGCGCTTGGGCATATCCCTGTTCTGCGGCAATGCGAAAATAGGACAAAGCCAATTCATAATTCTCCGCCTTCTCCTCCTCCAATCCTTGCTGAAATTCCTTTTTTCCTTTGGAACTTTGACAGGAAACAAGCAGACCTACCATCAAAAAAAACAGACCAGTAAACATCATTCTCCGGATGTGTACTGAAAAAAATAACATACGCGCCATGATTATATCTTTATCTATAACTTTGATCATCTATTTTATGCAAAAATAACATTAGTTGTTATTTTTACCAACCAACAGCACGAAAACCCAACATCTTTTTTAAAATCTTCAAAGCCCTGTAAGGTGGATAGCGCAAAGGAATATCCCAGGCGGTTGCGGCATACAGTACAGAACGACGATTGCTGAAAACCGAAAAACTCTCTTTTCCGTGATACCGCCCCATTCCGCTGTTTCCAACCCCACCAAACGGTAATTTTTCATTAACAATGTGCATAATGGTATCGTTTACACAAACCCCACCCGAAGAAGTCGCAGCCATTACACTGTCAGCATCTGCAACGGTCCCGAAATAATACAGAGCCAGTGGTTTTTCATGCCGGTTGATATAACGAATCGCCTCTTCCAACTGTTGAAATTCAAATATCGGCAAAAGCGGGCCAAATATCTCCTGTTGCATCAGGGAAGTCTCTTCTTTCACATTTTCTAACAATGTCGGAGCCATGTAAAGGTTCTCCCGATCATACTCCCCTCCGAAAAGAATATCCCCATCTTTCAACAAGGTGCACAAGCGATCAAAGGCCGCCTTATTCACAATTCGGGGATAGTCCCGACTGCCAAAAGGGCGTTCGCCGTAAAAACGACGAATATTCCAAATCATTCGTTCTATCAATTTTTGTTTGACATCGGTATGTACCCACAAATAATCCGGAGCGATACAGGTCTGACCGGCATTCAGACATTTTCCCCAGGCAATCCGACGGGCAGCCAGTTCGATATCTGCTTTTTTATCTACAATACAGGGACTCTTTCCTCCCAATTCCAAAGTTACCGGTGTCAAGTAACGGGCAGCCGCCTGCATCACCGCTTTTCCCTGTTCCGGACTACCGGTAAAAAAGAGAGCATCAAAACGTTCTTCCAACAACTGGTTCAAAACCCCACGATCCCCTTGCAACAAGATAACATGTTCCGGATCAAAAACCGATGCAATCAATTCCTCCATTACGGCAGCCACATGCGGAACATATGGAGAGGGTTTTAAAACGACGCAATTTCCTGCTGCAAGTGCCCCGACAAAAGGCACCAATAACAATTGAACCGGATAATTCCAGGGTGACATGATCAATACCACTCCCAACGGTTCTTTGACAATTCGACTTTTACTTCCGAACAAAGTCAAAGGAGTTCCCACCCGCTCCGGACGGGCCCAACGCTTCAAACGACGGATATATACCTCTATTTCCTGAAGTAACAGACTGACTTCCGTCAAATAGGTTTCATAAGCCGATTTATGCAGATCCTTCCACAATGCTTCATAAATCCTTTCCTCATAAACACTTACCGCTTTCTTGAATTGTCTCAATTTTTCAATTCGCCAGGAGAGGCAACGAGTGGCCCCACCCTCAAAAAACAAACGCTGTCTTTCGATGATCTCTTTCATATCAATTATTCTTTCTACAATGATTATCACAAATAAATATAAGACATATTGCGAAATTTACATTACTTTTGCTTTTTAAAATATATTAAAATTTGACAGAACACCACATCCATAAATTTTTTAAAAATTACATTCTTCCAGCCATGTTCAACATGGTGGTAATGGCTCTGTATAACTTCGTCGACCGCATTTTTATCGGCCAGGGTGCCGGTCCATTGGCAATCTGTGGATTGGCATTGACCCTTCCCTGCGTCTTCTTGTTAAGTACGGCAGGAACTCTGACGGGCGTAGGGGGCGGGGCAAGAATTGCAACGGCCATATCACAACACGACTACCAGCTGGCAAACCGGATCCTGGGCAATGCCACCTTCCTGAATGTGATTCTCTCCGGTATACTGATCATATATTCCCTGTATCAACTGGATTTTATTCTGGAAATCTTCGGAGGAAGCGAACAAACCATCCCTTATGCCCATGAATACATGACGATACTGATCCCGGCCAGTTTATTGACAAACCTAAACTTCACCTATTGCCATGCCATCCGTGCATCAGGAGCTTTCCGAGCTTCCATGAGTATCGTAATGACCGGAGTCATTGCCAATGTTATCTTAGACCCGATTTTCATATTCGGTCTGCAATTGGGTATTGAAGGAGCTGCCATGGCCACAGCCCTTTCCATGGTCCTCAGTTCCGTATGCCTGATCCGACATTTCAAACGACCGGATAATCCCTTGAAACTACAAATCCGATATTTTCTTCCGCAGTTTTCCATCCTGCGGTCAATCATCACCATCGGGATGGCTGCTTTTATCATGAATATTACAACCGGTATGGTCAATATCATCATGAACCGCTACCTGGAACATCATGGAGGAGATTACGCCATAGGCGCCTACGGCATCATCAGCAGTTATTCCGTATTGGTATCCATGCTATTGATGGGCATATGTCAGGGGATTCAACCGATGATCAGCTACCTCTATGCTTCCGAACAGCACCGACAGGCCATCATCATGCTGAAAAACGGCGTAGGTACCGGAAGTCTGATTGCCTGCGGAGGATTTCTCATCGGCGAACTGTTTGCTCCCTGGCTGGGAAAAGCCTTTACCTCCGACACCACACTGCTGCGACTCAGTGAAGAAGGCATTCGATATACCTTTCTGGCAATGCCTCTAATCGGTTTTCAACTGATCGTCACTAGTTTCTTTCAGTCCATCCGCCAAGCCTCCAAAGCCATTACCATGAACATCTCCCGCCAGTTTTTATTTCTGATTCCTGCCCTGGGCCTATTCTCACACCGGTGGGGCCTCACCGGTATCTGGCTCGCCATTCCCTTTGCCGATTTGATGGCCAGCCTCATCGCCCTGTTTTTCCTGTATCAGCTTAAACCCGGTAAATTTACAGATAAATACTGAACATCAATGTATCAACTCATAGACATGTTCTTCTTCACCAACTACCCAGACCAAATCTCCAGCTTCAAAGACAGTATCGGCATCCGGATTTCTCAGCGAAGCATTTCCTCGCTCCACTCCCACCACCACACAACGATATTTATCCCGGATCTGAGATTCTCGAATGCTCTTCCCATTAAACGGTGAATCTTCGGTAATCACAAATTGCTTCAGACATACTTCACTTTGTGTCAAATCGGAATCTGTCGATGGCATCGTCATGGCTTGCAATTTAACCGCAAAACGCTCCAACTGTTTGTCACTGCCGATCACCTGTACCCGATCTTGCGGGAAGAGACGTTCTTTCCCTCCCGGGATGTTAATACAACTTTGTCCACGGAATATGGCAACCACCATCACTCCGAAACGGCTTCCCAAAGCCAGCTCGGCCAAAGTATATCCTGCCCACAAAGATTCAGCCGGAATCGTAAAATCAGCCATATGCAAGTCCCGGGACAACAAATGTCCAGCAAACTTGGGAGGAATTTTGTTACCGGCATGACGGGCATAAATCTCCCGGACCCTAAAATTCCGCAAAAAATGTCTTTCAATCTGAATGGACTGCTTTTTCAAATAACGGGAATAAAACATACCGGCCACCAACACACAGGCGATTCCCAGCAACAAGGCTGTCGAAGCCTTGAACAGAGAAGAAATGACAATCATTACATATACAATGGCCATGACAAAACGAAACACCACCAACGACACCAGATAAGCCCGGCTGAAATACCCGTCTGCCCACAAGGTTTGAAATTCCACAGAATGGTTTTTCTTAGCCACCAAAGCCCGCAAAAAAGGTGAAATCAACAGTAAAATAATTCCCCCACAAAGCAAAGATCCCCAAAAACCGGGCAAATGCATCCGGATCAGAGGCACTAGAAACTGAAATGAAAGGATCAGAATCGCAATGATAATTACGGAATAAATCACCATGATTCGAATCAGCGATGTCAACAGTTTTTTCCAGTTGCTCTCATGATTCACCACCCGGGTTCCAGATGTATAATGATCGATAAAATGTTTCCATTTACGAGGCAGGTGTTTCTCTACATAAGGATAAGCCGGTTCGGCCAAACGAATCATGTAGGGTGTCAAAAAAGTAGTAATGACAGAAACAGCGATGACAATTGGATACAAAAAATGACTGGTAACCTGCATCGTCGTACCCAGACTCGCAATGATAAAGGCGAATTCTCCGATCTGGGTCAGACAAAATCCCGACTGTAAAGCAGTCTTCAGCGGTTGCCCGGCTAAAATTACCCCCAGAGTACCGAAAGTAGCCTGCCCGATAATAACCGTCAACGTAATGATAACTATCGGCCATATGTATTCGACAATCATGGCCGGATCGACCATCATGCCGACTGATACGAAAAAAATGGCAGCAAACAGATCTTTTACCGGTTTGATCAAACGTTCAATCTTCTCCGCCTCTATCGTTTCTGCCAGAATGGAGCCCATCACAAAAGCCCCCAAAGCCGAAGAAAAGCCAACGTAAGTAGCAAATACCACCATGAGCAGACAAAGCCCCAAAGATACGATCAACATAGTCTCATCACCCATCAACAAACGGGTTCGCCGGAAAAAAGTCGGTATAATATAAATACCGATCAGAAACCACAACAATAAAAAGAAAGCCAATTTTGTAATACTGTATACCATCTCCGCCCCTTCAAAATTCTGACTGACAGCCATGGTCGACAACATCACCATCAAAACGATGGCCACCAGATCCTCGATCACCAAAATGCCGAATACCAAACCGGTAAAACGCTGCGTTCTCAATCCCAAATCATCAAAAGCTTTATAAATGATCGAGGTAGAAGACATCGCCAACATACCACCCAAAAAGATACAATCCATCCGCTTCCATCCCATAGACACCCCCACAATCATTCCCAACACCACCATTCCCACAATAATCGTCAAGGCTGCAATAATGGCCGGTCCTCCCACCTTCATCAATTTCTTGAAGCTAAATTCCAAGCCCAAAGCAAACAACAGAAACACCACTCCGATATCCGCCCATGTCTGTATATTTCCATTATCAATTACAGTCGGAGTCAGAGTAATGTGTGGTCCAGCCAGAATCCCCGCAACAATATATCCTAAAACCAGAGGCTGTTTCAGCCGCTTGAATATCAAAGTGACCACCCCTGCAGAAGCCAATATAATAGCCAGATCCGAAATCAATGTAGGCAAATGAGACATAGACTACGAAATTTGCTACAAAATTAGCATTTATCGTACAATCTTGTCATTTAATTGTCCGCTTATTCAAAAATTCCATGAATTTATCCTTGGACGAGTCTGCAATTGGAATGTAAGTCTTTCCGAAAACAATCCGATTGCGTTCAATCACGGTAATCTTATCTAAATTAACAATGAATGAGCGGTGTACCCGGCAGAAGGAAGCCGGCAACATCTCTTCCAGCGATTTCATACTGATCAGTGAGACAATGGGAGAATTCACTCCGTCAAGATAAATCTTCACATAATCTTTTAATCCCTCGATATAACATATTTTGCTCAACTCGACCTTCACCAACTTGTAATCCGATTTTACAAAAATACAGTCCGGTTCCTCTTTGAACGACGGAGCCTCGTGTACCCTTTCAAACCAGGCAAGCGCCTTGTTGGCAGCTTTCAAGAATTCAGCATAACTGATGGGTTTCAACAGATAATCCAGAGCATCTACCCGAAATCCTTCGAGAGCATATTGTTCAAAAGCTGTCGTAAAAATCACTTTGATCTGCTTGTCCAACACCCGAGACAATTCCAAACCGTTCAATTCCGGCATCTGAATATCCAGAAAAACCAGATCCACCGACTTTTCCTGCAACAATTGCAATACCTCCAGGGCATTCAAACAACGACCCGCCAATTTCAAAAAGGGAGTCCGTTTGACATAACTCTCCATCAAATCCAAAGCCAGTGGCTCATCATCGACAATTAAACAATTTAATTCCATGACTCTTATATCTGTATCACTAATTCTGCCACAAATTTATCTCCTTCCCGTTCCGTCCTCAAAAAATATTTTCCGGGATAAAGCAGTTCCAAACGCTTTCTTAAATTTTCAAGTCCGATTCCCGAACCGCTTCGATCACTCTCTTTCTTGGGGAAATAACTGTTCTCAATATAACAACGGATACCGGCTGGCTCCAGCCACTCGAGACTGATATGAATGAAAGAAGGTGCAATCGGGGCAACCCCATGCTTAAACGCATTCTCTATCAAAGTAATAAACAGGAGGGGAGCAACCAACAAGCCTTTCCCGTCTTCCAAAAGGCGGACCTTCAAATCCACCCGTTCCGATAACCGCAGACTCATCAGCTCGATATAGCTCTTCATAAAGTTCAGCTCCTGATCCAAAGACACAAACCTCTGATTATCCTCGTACAACACATGCCGCAACAGACGACTCAGATCATGAACGGCAAACTGTGCCCGGTCCGGATCGATCGCAATCAGCGAATAAATATTGTTCAGCGTATTGAAAAGAAAATGAGGATTCAACTGATTCTTCAGATTCTGCAATTCCGCCTCTGAACGAGCATTTTCCAACTCTTTTTTCTCCCGCTCAATAATATACCAATTTTCAGTCATGCGAATGGCCAGACTCAAAGCCGCCATCAAAGCCATCATACAACCATCCCGAATGATAAAAACACTCCGGGGAGGAAACCGACGTGGTTCTTTGGGTGTATCGTCCACACAGTGGATATAAAACTCCTGCCACCAATGCAGACAAAAACTTAAAACAATGAATAACAACAAATTCGTAACAACAAACAGCAACAACTGTTTCCGAAATAACATCCGGTCGATAAAAATAAAATAATTGGCGTAAAAAACGATCATGAAAGCGACCGGAACACTCACATATCCACCAAATTTCACCCAGGTCATCGGATTTCCCTCCTTCCAAGTGAAAAAAAGAGGAAACCCGAACACCAATCCCCAACCGATAAGGTGGATTAAAAATGTCAATATTCTATTCTTATCAGCCATCTCACAAAAATATAAGTTTATTGTTTATTTGCCGAATAATTCGGCAAATAAACTATTCATACCGGATCGCCTCTATCGGATCCAGATTGGAAGCTTTCTGAGCCGGATACCAGCCGAAAAAGATTCCGGTCACCGTACAGACCGCAAAAGACAGAATAACGGAATACAACTGGACATAAACCGACCAGCCGGCAACTAATTTCACCATCCAAGACGCGCCGATTCCCAACAGAACTCCGATAATACCCCCCGTCACACTGATCAGGATCGCCTCGATCAGAAACTGAGCCAGAATATCACGTCCTTTCGCCCCGATCGACATTCGCAAACCGATTTCCCGCGTTCGTTCGGTCACAGAAACATACATGATATTCATGATCCCGATTCCCCCTACCAAGAGAGAAATCCCTGCAATACAAGCCAAAAGGACTGTCATCATATCCGAAGTAGAATTCATCATCGTACTCAGTTCCTGCTGAGAACGAATGTTGAAATCATCCTCATCGGTAGCTCTCAGCTTATGATTCCGCCGCAAGATACTGGCAATTTCCTCTTCAGCCTCTTCCGTCTGTTCCTCCGTTATGGCCGAACAGAATATACTTTGTAAATGGGTGATGGCCAGGACACGTTTCTGGATGGTTGTATAAGGTGCTAAGATAAGATCGTCCTGGTCCATCCCCATCGTATTATATCCTTTAGAAGTCAAAACGCCCACTATTTGAAAAGGTATTTTTCCAAACCGGATCACCTTTCCAATGGGACTTTCTCCGTTCGTAAACAAATTATCCACAATTGTTTTTCCAACGACACACACCTTGGCGGAACTGATGATATCCTGCTCACCGAACATCGTACCCTCCGCCAACGAGTATTTACGAATATCCAAATAATCGGGAGTAATTCCATAAATCGTCGTCGGATAGTTATTGGCACCGTAAATCGTCTGTCCGCTACTGCTTACCGAAGGCGAACAAGCTGCCACATAACGGGTCTCATTTACAATGGCTTTATAATCTTCCAGTTTCAGACTCTGCATTTCCGAAGCGTCCAGACGGACTCCCCCCCGCCGGTCTGCCCCCGGATGAATCATGATCATATTGGAACCCATTTCCGATATCTGTGCCCGGATACTGCGCTTCGATCCCTGCCCGATGGCCAGCATCGTAATCACAGAAGCGACACCGATAATGATCCCCAGCATCGTCAGGAATCCCCTCATTTTATTATTTCCCAATGCCTTTAAGGCTATTCTGAATAAATTCGTAAAATTCATAATATTCCGTCTTAATCGTCTGTTTTGGGCATAGACGCCAAAGTCTCCTTCGCCGAAGCGATGTGTTCATTGCATGAATCCTGAATGACATGTCCGTCTTTCAATACGATGGTCCGACTGCTGTAAGCAGAAAGTTCCGGATTATGGGTCACAAATACAATCGTACGTCCCCGGGCATGTAATTCCTGAAACAAGGTCAGAATTTCAAACGAAGTCCGTGTATCCAGATTTCCGGTCGCCTCATCCGCCAAAATTAAAACCGGATCATTGACCAAGGCCCGGGCAATGGCCACCCGCTGCTGCTGTCCTCCCGACATCTGGTTCGACTTGTGATAAAGCCGGTCGTGCAATCCCACTGCCTCCAAAGCTTCTATGGCCCTTTTCATCCGCTCTTTGGCAGAAACCGCCGAATTATACATCAAAGGCAGTTCGACATTCTCGATCGAAGTAGTCTTGGGTAGCAAATTGTACGACTGGAATACAAAACCGATCTTATGATTGCGCAACTCCGCCCGATCGTTTTTCCCCATCTGCCTTACCGAATAACCGTCCAGACAGTATTCCCCCGAAGTCGGAGTATCCAGACATCCCAGTATATTCAACAAGGTAGATTTTCCGGATCCACTCGTTCCCATGATCGTCACAAACTCACCGGCCTGTATCGAAAACGACACTCCCCGCAACGCATGCACCGTCTCATTTCCCACCACGAAATCCCGCTTGATATCCTTTAATTCAATAATTGCATTCATTGTCGTCGAATTAGAAGTATTTCATCATTTCTCAATTCTTCGCATTGTTCTTTTTCTTATTATCTTCCGGCCGTTTCGGCATAAAAGGACTGGATCCGGTATCTCCCATCTGGGGTCCTCCCATATTTTCTCTCTTGCTGGATTCCATGGCAACAACCACCTCATCCCCTTCCGACAATCCGCTGATCACTTCCAAAAGAGCCGTTGTGG
This sequence comes from uncultured Odoribacter sp., assembly GCA_944321165.1. Classification (GTDB taxonomy): domain Bacteria; phylum Bacteroidota; class Bacteroidia; order Bacteroidales; family Marinifilaceae; genus Odoribacter. The sequence goes on along the minus strand of CALUKE010000008.1, from coordinate 85,426 downwards.
AAGTACCCACCTGAATCTCTTTTTCCTGCAAAGTCTGACCGTTTTTCACCCACACCGTTTTTTGCAGAGCGGGATTATCCACATGCACTGGCTGTAATATGATTTCGTTCGCCTCTGCCAACGCCTGATCGGGAACAAACTTCAAAGCCTTCGGCAAAATCGTCAGCACATTATCTTTCTCCAGAGTATAAATCGATACCGTTGCCGTCAATCCCGGCTTCAGTTTCAAATCAGGATTGGGAGCACTGATCACCACCTCATAAGTAATTACATTGGACTCTTCCGTTGCTTCCAAGCGCACCTGTGTTACAACTCCCTCAAACATATCATTCGGATAGGCATCCACGCTGAAAGATACCCGCTGTCCTTCAGCCACCTGACCGATATCGGCCTCATCCACATCAGCCACCACCTGCATCTCCGTCAAATCTTTCGCAATCGTAAACAAAGTCGGTGTTTCAAAACCGGCAGCCACCGTCTGGCCTTCCTCCACCTCCCGGCTGATCACCACTCCGTCTATCGGACTGTTTATCACCGCATATCCCAGGTTTCTCCGAACTTTTACAATATCTGCCTGCGATTTTTCATACGCACTTTTTGCCATTTCATAATTGTAAGTCGCCAACTCATATTCACTGTCACTGATCAGCTGTTTCTCAAACAATACCTTGTTACGGGCATAATTCTTCTGCTGATATTCATATTCAGCCTTTGCGCTGGCCAGTTGTGCCTCCTGAGATTCCAACTCTGCCTGCAGAGTCACCTTATCCATTTCAGCAATCAGCTGTCCTTTCTTCACAATGCTGTTATAATCGACATAGATTTTATCGATGATTCCAGAAACTTGTGTACCCACATCTACTTTGGTCACCGGTTCAACAGTACCCGTTGCAGAAACCATGTTCGACATTGAATTCCGGGCAACGACTGTCGTTTCCCAATTGATTTTTTCCTGAGAGGTACAAGCTTGCATACACACAAGCCCCACACCCCAAAGGAGCATCATTCCACCAATCGTTATGTGCTTTCTCTTTTTCATGCTTTTATAATATTTTGATTTTGATTCCTTTACTTAATTTCAATCGCCTTTCCTTGATAGAAATTCAATAACTGCAAATTCAACACTGCCATATACTTCGCCTGTATCACTTCCTGTTGAGCCGCCCAAAGATTATTTTTCTCCGTCATCATCTCTACCGTATTTTTGGCTCCCAGAAAAAATTGCTGTTGTGTCAGTTCGAAAGACAGTTCCGAAGCAGCCAACGTCTCTTTGGCCGAACGGTAACGATTTTGGGCCGAAACAGCATCCTGATACACCGTCTCGATGGATTTCAACAGCTCTTTCTGTATATTTTCATAAGCAAGCTGAGCGTTTTCTACATTCAATTTCGCCAGATTCACCGCAGTCTTGGTCGCACGTTTGTTGAAAATCGGAATATTCAAAGTCAAACCGATATTTTCACTCCAGTTCTGCTTCGTCTGAGTGGCAAAACCCGTTCCGATACCGGAGGCATGACTGCTGCCCATACCGGCCGACAGAGTCAGATTCGGCAAATAATCCGACCAGGCTTTTTCTTGCTCGATATTGGCTACCTCTATATTCAACTGATTGTATTTCACTTCCGGCATAATTTTCAAAGAAGCCAGATACACACTTTCCTTTGTCGGTAAAACCGTCAACACACTCTCATCCGAAAGTTGAGGGATCTCCAAATCCATCTGATCGTTCACACCCAGTTCCAAAAGCTGCTTCAACTCCAAACGAGCATTGTCCAGGGTAGTCTGGGCAACCACCAACTGATACTGATCGGAAGCATACTGAGATTCCAACTGGGCAAAATCGGCTTTAGACAGCGAACCCACTTCCAGCAAAGCTTTTCCCCGATCCCGTTGCGCTTTGGACACCTCCACCGTACTTTCGTTGATCTTCACCGACTCGTCTGCATACAACACCTGTACAAAAGCTTGCGTAATCGCCAGTTCAATATTGTTTTCCGCCTCCTTGATTGCCAATCCCTGAACTTCATTCTGCAGATTCATCTGTTCCATATTCTTGCGCAATTTTCCCCCTTCATACAGAGAAACGGATGAATTCAGATTGTAAGAACCGGAATAGGTATTTTTGTCTCCAGCCTCCGGACGGGGACGATTCACATAATTCTGCCCTGATGTAAAAGAAAGAGACGGCAAACGATTGGCTTTTGCCTGTTTGGTATTCTCCAGACTCTCCTCCAAAGCAATCCGGCTCTGGCGAATCTGAATATTATGAATCCGTGCATAATCGATACAGGCCTTTAAATCCCATACCGCCGGTTTTTCCTGGGCCATCACCGAGGATGACAACAGAACAAATCCCCAGGTCAAAGCTTTCCAATACTTATTCATCATATCTCTTTTTAAATTCATAAATTTACGTTTCCAACCAATTGGGTTCATTTTTTCAATACAAATGTATTTTCAAACATCTCCTTAAACAATTTAAATATATCTATTACACCTTTTTCACGACGAAACTTAAAATCTATCCGACAACCTACACAATATTTACATTTTTTTACATTTATATTGGCATCTTTTTTGCAAGCATATCCCGTATATAAAAAAAGAAATATAAATCTAAATATGAGAAAACTGATACCTATCATAGTCATACTGCTCCTTTCTAATACCCGGCTATGGGCCCAGACAGAAACGGTTGAACTTTTCCCTTATGGAGACATGGATCAATGGATGGTTCGAGTAATCGATGAATCCTTTATCATCGGCGGCCATACCAGATATGTATATGAAATCACCTCCGGAGACACCCTGAAAAACAATACTCCGTACAAAAATACCCTTTCCCCCTGGGGAACTTCGAGTATCATGGCCAAAGTAAGCGGAATCGTCAAAGCCAGTGTCACCGTCTTTCCGGAAAAACGGGATTCCGGCTATTGTGCCCGTCTGGAGACCCGACTGGAACAGGTAAAAGTTCTCGGACTGATCAACATCTCGGCACTGGCCACAGGAACGATCTTTGCCGGGGAAATCAAAGAACCCATACAAGACACCAAAAATCCACAGGGAAAATTGAACAACAACATATCTTTCACCCGACGCCCCAAAGCACTGGCCTTCGACTATAAAGTACAGCCCGGAGGACAGCAAATCAAAGCGACAGGATTCAGTCGAATCCAATCCATTCCGGAACAGAACCAGGCAGAGGCCTGTCTGCTGCTGCAATATCGCTGGGAAGACGAAAACGGAAACATTTTTGCCAAACGGGTCGGCACTGCTTATGAACGCTATGACCGGGAAGTCAAAGAATGGCAAAACGACCACCGGATTCCCGTCCACTACGGAGATATCACCGGAGAAGATTTCTATCGTCCATACATGGGACTCATTCAGGGAGAAGACACCCAATATGTGGTCAACAGCAAGGGGAAAAGTGTGCCGATCCAGGAAATCGGCTGGGCCTCTCCCGATACCCAACCGACTCATATCATTCTGAGATTTTCCTCCGGTCACGGAGGCGCCTACATCGGCTCTCCAGAGGCAAAATTCTGGATAGACAACGTAAAACTGGTCTATTGAAGATTTTTCAAATCCGTGATCATCAACTGTGCCACCCTGGCAGATGCACCGGGTTGTCCCATTCGACGGATCACCTCATCGTAATTGCGCAACATTTTCTCCCGGTCCCGTTCACTGTACAAAATACGAGAAAGTTCGTTCAGAACATTCCGTTCTGTTAAATGCTGCATCATCAATTCCTTGACAACCTCTCCTCCGAAAATCAGATTGACCAGCGAAATATACTTTACCTTGACAAAGGTCTTGAACAGATAATAACTGAGCCGACCGCCTTCCCCGTTGTAACATACTACCTGCGGTACTCGCAGCAAGGCCGTTTCCAGGGTCGCCGTACCGGAAGTCACCAACGCCGCTTTCGACTGGGCCAGCAAACGATAAGTCTGTCCGTACAATATCCTCACCTTTCTTTTCTGCAAATAGGGTGCATAATCGGCATCCGTCATGGAAGGGGCTCCGGCAATGATAAACTGATAATTCGGGAAATGATCCACCATCTGAAGCATGGTCGGTAAGACATAATGCAATTCCTGCGTACGACTACCGGCCAGCAAGGCAATAATCGGTTTATCTGGAAGATCATTGGCCGTGATAAACTCCCTCCAGCTCTCACCCTGAGCAGGACGGGTAGCAATGGTATCAACCAAAGGATTCCCGCCATATTTTACAGCATATCCATAACGGGCATAAAAATCCGTTTCAAACGGAAAAATCGTATACATGCAATCGACATATTTTTTGATCGTCTTGACCCGACCGGTATTCCACGCCCACAATTTAGGCGAGATATAATAAAAAACCCGCCGTCCAATGCTTTTGGCAAAACGGGCAATCCGCAGATTGAAACCGGCATAGTCCACCAAAATCACAACATCCGGCTCCCAGGTCCGAATATCCTCACAACACAATCGGATATTCGCCTTGATCTTGCCCAGGTTTTTCAATACAGTGACAAAACCCATAATCGCCGTATCCTTATAATGACGAACAATCTCTGTCCCGGCATCACGCATCAGATCGCCTCCCCATCCACGGACTATCGCCTGTTCATCCTGTTTCCTGATTTCCCGGATTAAATTCGAGGCGTGCAAATCACCGGAAGCCTCCCCTGCTATAACATAATAACGCATACGACGAAAAATTTAAAATAAAATGCAAAGATAAAAATAACAAATTACAAGCCAAATCATTACTTTTGCAGCCGGTTATCTAAAATTTAACAACTTACTGGATCAGGAAATGAATATAGCAGGGAAGAAGGTTGCATACGTTACCCTCGGTTGCAAATTGAATTTTTCAGAAACATCTACCATCCGTCATAGTTTAGAAAAAGCAGGGACGCAAACTGTCAGCGAAAAGGATGAGGCCGATATTTTTGTAATCAATACCTGCAGCGTTACCGATATGGCTGAAAAAAAAGGCCGGCAACTGATCCGGAAAATCATCCATCACCACCCGGGAGCCTATATCGTTGTCGTCGGATGCTATGCCCAACTGCGGGCCAAAGAACTTCTGGCAATCGAAGGAGTGAGCCTGGTATTGGGAGCCGGAGACAAATTCAATGTCAGCCATTACCTGCAACACCTCGAACAACAAGAAAAACAGGAACCACACTCCTGCGATATTTTCAAAATCAGCCATTTCGATCTGGCATATTCGTTCGGAGACCGGACCCGTTGTTTCCTCAAAATTCAGGATGGTTGCGACTATTTCTGCACTTATTGTACCATTCCTTTTGCCCGGGGGAAAAGCCGCAGCGCCGACATTCCCCGAATTCTGGAAGCCCTGCAGGAAGTGGCAGGGAAAGGCATTCAGGAAGTGATACTGACCGGCGTCAATACAGGAGATTTTGGCCGGGGGAGTGACACCGATTTTCTGCAACTGCTACGCCTGCTCGATCAGCATGATGAAATCGCCCGCTTCCGGATCTCCTCAATAGAACCGAATCTGCTTACTGACGACATCATCGAATTCGTAGCCCACTCGCGGCATTTCATGCCTCATTTCCACATTCCACTGCAATCCGGTAGCAATGAAGTGCTACAGCTTATGCGTCGTCGTTATCAACGGGAACTCTTTGCAGAAAAAGTACAAACCATCCGTCAACTGCTCCCGGATGCCTTCATTGGCGTTGACGTCATCGCCGGCATGCGGGGAGAAAGCGAAAGTTATTTCAATGATGCCCTGCAATTCATCGATTCCCTCGATATCTCCAGGCTGCACGTATTCCCCTACTCCGAACGCCAGGGAACCAAAGCCCTCGAAATTCCCCTCATCGTTCCCCAGGAAGAAAAGCACAGACGCGTAGAACAGCTATTGGAGATTTCCTCCCGGAAACTGACGGATTTTTATCATCGTTTTGAAGGGAAAGAACGCCCCGTACTGTTTGAAGAAAGTCGAGTCGGTTCTTACATTTGTGGATTCACAGACAATTACATCAAAGTCAAACTTCCATATAATCAAAAACTAAGCAACCGAATCGTACCAGTCGTACTGAATAAGGAAAACATCTGTCTGGAAGAATAATCTACTTGTTTTTTACAATCATGATTCTAATTAACAATATTTAATTAAATACGTACACAATTAATCCTATCTTTGTATAAGAATCAATTTCATAGTTTGTTTCTGTTTAGGGTTAGTAATTTAAGTCGTCGCCTAATGACGACTTAATTTTTTTATTTCATACAATATGCTTATTTTTGTCATATAACTAACAGTACTAAACTGCATGCAAGTCCTCATTACCGGCAGTGCCGGATTTATCGGTTATTCCCTGACCAAAGCACTGGTCCGCAAAGGGATCTCTGTTTATGGCATCGATTCCATGAACCATTATTATGATGTAGACTTCAAAAAAGCCCGTCTAAAAGACTGTGGCATTGATTTTTGCGACAACGCCACGGAAATGGTTTCAAGCAGCAATCCGAATTATACCTTCCGATGTTTGAATCTATGCGATTCCCAGAGTTTGCAGGCATTATTCCAATCCCATTCCTTCGATACGGTCATTAACCTGGCTGCACAGGCAGGTGTCCGCTATAGCATAGAACATCCGGAGAGCTATATTGAAAACAATGTTTCCGGTTTTCTGAATCTATTGGAATGTTGTCGCCGTTATCACACACCACGTTTGATTTTTGCCTCGTCCTCCTCCGTTTATGGTAACTCGGCCTCCGTTCCTTTTCAAGAAAACGCCCGAGTCGATCAACCGGAAAGTATCTATGCGGCGACCAAAAAAAGCAACGAACTCATGGCCTACACCTATTCGTCCCTTTACGGACTCCAAACAATCGGCCTACGCTTTTTCACGGTTTATGGCCCCTGGGGACGTCCCGACATGGCTCCGATGCTATTCGGGAAAGCCATTCTCAAAGGTCAGACAATCCGACTGTTCAATCGAGGAAATCTATCCAGGGATTTCACCTATATTGACGATATCGTCACCGGTATCCTCACCATATTGGAAAGACCGGGCCTCGTCCGGGAAGATACCCCTGGAGTTCCTCATGTACTGTACAACATTGGACACGGCTCCCCCGTACAATTGACCGAATTCATCGGACTGTTGGAGCAGCATTTAGGTAAAACAGCTCCCAAGGAATTCGTGGAAATGCAGGCCGGTGACGTATACCAAACATGGGCCGATACAAGCAAACTTCAAACTGATTACAATTATACAGCCTCGACTCCTTTAGCCGAAGGAATCCGGCATTTTGCAAACTGGTTTAAACAAACGAAGTATGGTGAATTATAACATATTCAAATCGCCACTACGACACTTCATGAAATCGAAAATCAATGGAGGTGCCGTACTGTTGTTCGTGGCAGCAGCAGCCATGATCATTGCCAACACGCCGTTACGAGATGCTTATGACACGTTTTTTGCCCAAGAAGTCGTTCTCCAATTCGGAAACATCAATCTTTTTGAGGCACACGGTGCCAACATGACTTTCATGTCATTGATCAACGACGCTTTGATGGCCATTTTCTTTTTTTCTGTCGGTCTGGAAATCAAACGAGAAATTCTGGTCGGCGAACTCTCGTCTCCCCGCAAAGCCCTGCTTCCTGTCGTAGCCGCTTTCGGAGGTATGATTGTCCCGATTATCATTTTTTCCCTGATCGCTCCATCAGGAGTTGCCAGCCGCGGAGCTGCCATTCCCATGGCCACAGATATCGCCTTCTCATTAGGGGTATTGTCCCTGTTAGGGAAAAAAATTCCGCTTAGTCTAAAAATCTTCCTGACAACCTTTGCCGTAGTCGATGACATCGGAGGAATCATCGTCATCGGTGCCTTCTACAGCAGCCACTTGGTACTGGAATATTTACTCTGGTCTCTGCTCTTCATATTCATTCTGTGGTTCGGAGGAAGAATGGGTATCAACAGCAAATTGTTTTACATTTTTTTCGGCATTGTCGTCTGGTATTTATTTCTGCATTCAGGCATACATCCGACAATCGCCGGAGTCATCGTGGCTTTCACCGTACCGGCACGTCCCAAACTGAATATCTACAAATACGTTGGAGAAATCCGGGCCAGTCTGAAAAAATTGCCGGAAACTGCCGAATTGGCCAATAATAAATACATGCTGAGCAACTCTGAACTGGCCATTCTTCGACATGTCGAATCGGCCTCCGACAAAGTGATCAGTCCGTTGCAATCCATGGACGACAATCTACATCCTTTGGTCAATTACGTAGTCATGCCTCTTTTTGCCTTTGCCAATGCCAGTATCTCTTTCGAACATCTCACCTTTTCAGAGATAGCAGGAGTGACTCTGACCGTTTTCATTGCCTTGGTTTTCGGGAAATTAATCGGTATTTTTTCATTTACCTGGCTGTCCGTAAAAAGTAAGCTGCTGAACATGCCCGAGCACATGAACAACAAAAGCCTCTTCGGAGTTGCCATGTTAGGCGGAATCGGTTTCACGGTATCCCTGTTTATCGCCAATTTATCATATGCCAATATTCCGGAAATCGGTCCTAGCCTGCTAAACCAAGCAAAATTAGGCATTATCAGCGGCTCATTGTTTGCCGGATGTTGCGGTTATCTGCTATTGAACCATTTTTATAAAACTCCCAAAAACAAAGAATAAACGTCATCTGCCAAAATTCGAACAGTCAAAACAGACACGAAGAAAAAAGATCACCTCACCCGGATACGTCCATCGGTCCGGGGCGTGATCGATGACTGCATCCGAATATATTCAGCCAGCACATCCGGCAAAAGACAAGCCGTACTTTTTCTTCCCTGCATGGTCTCCACAAGCACATCGAATCCGTCTTTGCCGGCAGCCACATAATCACAGGTTGCCACGTAATACACCCGATCGTTCTCTACAGGCTTGCCGGAAATAGTCAACGACACCACCCGTCCCTGTTGACGATCATAGGTAACCTGCACTTCTTTGGAAACCTGCAAGAATGCACCTCCTCCCGGAGGTACTGTAGCCACAAAATCAAACAAACGCCGAACGGCACTTCCGGGCAAAGCCACCCTCTCCATCACATTGGAAAAAGGCAGTGCAGCCAAAACCATCTCCTTGGTAATCATACCCGCCGGCAAACCTTCCCGAATCCCGCCCGAATTTACCAAAGCAAAATCCACCGGTTGATGCAAAGCTGCCGATTTCCATACCATTGCATCAGTCAGTAAGTTTCCCAAGGCAACTTCTCCAAAACGGGCCAGATTTTCATTATTCCGAAACAAAACAAATTCCTCCGAAGCCCTTCCAATCACTGTTTGCAATTCTTGTTGGACAGAATCGATATACGGACGCAATCTTTGCATCAACAGCGTATCTGGCCGAAAACCTTTAATAGGTACCGGTTTCCAGTCAAAATCCACCAAATGTCCCTTTTTCACCCGCACCTTACCTTCTCCCACATAACGACCTTTCTGATTTGCCGTTACAATCCAGGTATTTCCCACTCGTAGCGGCTGTTCCAAATAAGAATGAGAATGTCCATCCACCAAAATATCAATTCCCTCCACCGCCTCTGCCAAACGACGAGAAGTGACAAAATCAGACGTCGACCGGATAAACCCCAGATGTACCAGACCGACAATTAAATCCACCCGTTGTTTTTTCAACCGCTCGACCATTCTCCGGGCAGTCTCGATCTCTTCCAAAAAATCCACCTCCTCGGTATGAATACTGATATGTCGGGTATAAACTGTTGTCAAACCGAAAATGCCGACTTTGAGTCCGCCGATATTCCGGACAAGGCACTCTTCGCCCAAACAGGAATCGCCCCTACGGACATTGGAAGTCACAAACGGGAAATGGGCCCATTCCATCTGCTGCAATAACACCTCCAGCGGTTTGTCAAACTCATGGTTGCCCACGGTAATTGCATCATACCCCATATAATTATATGCCAAAATATCTGGTTTGGCATCGGCCAAATTCGAAACAACCTGGCCTGTATTGAAATCACCGGCATCGACCAAAAGTACATGCGGATTCTTCTCCTTCACCGATCTGACAAAAGCAGCCCGTTCGGCCATTCCTCCAAAACCGTCCACCGGCAAAATACTCCCATGACTATCATTGGTATGCAATAAAACCAATTCGTACTCCCGTTCATCCTGACAAGCAGTGATCCAACAGCAGACCAAAGCCAGCCAGCACACTATGCACACAAATCTTTTTCCCATACTCCAATTTTACTCCCCCAAAATTACAAACAGCTCTTAAAACAGTGCAAAAATAGAATAAATTTCATACTTTTACACATCAAAAATCATCGACAGCCATGAAATCACTGGAAATCAAAGAGCTGAAAGAAAATTTCATAGAAACGATCAGCAAAGAATGGATGTTAGTAACCAGCGGAACCCGTGATCAATTCAACACCATGACCGCCAGTTGGGGCGGTATCGGTTTCCTGTGGAACAAAGCAGTCGCCTTCATCTTTATTCGCCCGGAACGGTATACCTATGAATTCATCGAACAAAACGACACCCTGACCCTCTCCTTCTTGGGAGAAGATCACCGGTCTATTTACACTCTCTGCGGCAGCTTGTCGGGGCGGGATACTGACAAAATCAAAGCCAGCGGTCTGATACCACTTTTCACACCCACAGGCAACATCACATTCGAACAGGCCCGTCTCACCCTGGAATGCCGCAAACTTTACGGACAGTTTCTGTCTACAGAAAGTTTCCAAAACCGGGAATTCATTGAAAAATGGTACGGCGAACACGGTCATCTGCATAAAATGTATATTGTGGAAATCGTAAACATATGGGTAAAAAAATCCCAATAAATGGGTATTGCAATCTCCGGATAAACGATGTTATTTTGTAGGACAATAACTTTAACATCATGCAAAAACCCAAGAATCAAGAACCGGAAAGCACTTTTATACCAAAGATCACCTCTATAAAACACAAGGCAGAAAAACAGAAAGCCGGATTGGCAAAGGGAAAAAGCCCGAAAATGCAGCCATTCCTGCCAATTGTCATCCAACATCCCAACACATCGCTTTTACATCCGTCTCCATACGACCGGGTAAAGCTTTCAAAACGCCTCACTCCAACTGTCAGGCAGAATTATCTGTTTCTGAAACCGTAAGCTCAGGCGACAAACAGACAGACAACATTTGGAGACACAATCGCTTTCTCTCTATGCTTTGCTCCTTGTTTTTATTTCCGGAATAATGGTTTATATCTTTTTTGATGAACTGTTGCCGGGAACAGAAAAATACGGGCATCATCACTGGGGTATATCTGGAGTGATATTGGGCATGGCCCTGATGGCAAACAGTCTATTGATATGATAATCATTCCTACATGAAAAATCGCGCTGGCTGTGAATGCTGTTTTTATCAATAACAACAAATATAAATGAATCGAATATGGAACAAAAAAAATTGAAAATCAACGGAAAGAAAAAATATTGGTGGAAAGCAATTGCTTCATTTTTCATGGTACTCTTTACGATGCCACTCGGCCACGCCCTGATGATCATGATGGAACACCTGATGGATAAAACCACTTTGCATTATTCAGCATTTGCCATGGGCGCAGTGGGCATGCTTATGGTGATAACAGGTGTATTTGCCAAAGGCGATACACGTCAAACCCTATGGGGATTATTCGGAGGACTGTTGTTCTGGACAGGATGGGTGGAATTCCTGTTCATGTACTTTGCCAACCGTTTCGGCACTCAGCCAGAACTCGATCCGGTGACGGGAGAAATCGTTACACGACCGGAATATCTCATACTTCCGGCTTCGTTCGGCTTTTGGATGATGGTGATGATTATGTATTTGTTCAGTACCCGCAACGGGTGTAACTTCATCAACTGGTGGCAGCGTCTGCTGTTCAGAGGCAAAAAGAACAAGATTGCAGCACGCCCTATGACACGCCATGTCAGCATTATTACTTTCATGGAACTGATGATGATTCTGTGGGGTTCCTACCTATTACTGATGTTCTGCTATGACGATGTGTTCCTCGGAGAAAACCATCCCGTTACCCTGTTGGTGGGGTTAGGTTGCCTGATAGGCTCATTTTTCATTTTTGCCAAACAGCTGCAGATCTCTTCGTGGGGTGCCAATATACGAATGGCAATAGCTACAGTCGTGGTATTTTGGACTCCGGTAGAAATACTGGGGCGCATGAAACTGTTCAGTGAAATATGGATTGAACCAATGGAACATGTAACTGAAATGCTCATCATTCTCGGAGTATTTATAATACTGACGGCCTATTTATGGTATATGAGCACCAAAAAGAAAAGCATTACCCAATAATACACAAAATATATCATTATTTTTAGGTATTGCATAAAAGCAAGTGCCAAACTACTTTTACAAAGTAGAAAATTGAAACATGAAGATACCAAAAACAACATTCAATGAGGACGACCCAGACTGTTGAGTCGTCCTCGCTTTATTCGTATCCCGATTGGAGACTGAAATTAAATATCCGACTCCAACGGGGATGTTTTGACTTTCGAGTCATCCCATCATGAAAAAATATATTTACCCTCAATTATTTTTCTGGAGATGAATCAAGAAAACACAATACTGAAAACCTACGATCGCATCCAAGCTTTCTCCGCGAAAACTACAAAAGGTATCACCCATTGCCCGAGCGGCGGAAAAACAGAAAGAACGTAAAAAATAACCTTTCGTCCATTAGAAAGTTTCCACAACAGTAGTCTGGATCTTGAACTCAATCCGATAACCTGTCATCCAACCGGAAACCAGGGACAGATTGTAACATTTGACATGTATTTTATCATTGATATCAGCATAGGAGATTCGAACTTTCAACCCGTCCAAAACATACAAAGGTTTTAAAGGATGTATCTTCAATTCCTTGTCCTGCAATTCGTAAATATCCGTAGGATCTATCATATGCAACAACAAAGAAGAAGCCAAATTGGGCACTTCACAAACGAAAGGGGTTCCACTGACTGTCACCGGCATCAGATATCCGGTGTAATTGCTTTTTTCATGCACTTCATAACAGCCATGATATAGCTTTTTCTCATCTTTAAAAAATTCAAATCCATCTTCCAGGATTTTCACTTTCAATCTTGACTTTGAATCAAAGGATTTTTCCAAACTTTCTTCGATCCCTTTCTCATCAAAAAAGAATTCAATCTTCAATTGTTTGGCCGTGGCCAGACCGATATTATAAAATTTCAATTTGATCAAATAAAAATTTTCATCACAGGTCTCCAAGTGGTGAAAATATGCCCCTTTATTCTCATAACTATATTCCGCCGGCTCCAAAATACCATTTTTATTTCTGAAATAGACAAACAGATTCTCCTCTCCGATAACGATATCCGGCAAATAAGTACTTTCCCGTTGTTTTTTCACTTCATACAATGTTTTGAAAGCGACATAAGCACATACGGTCGTTGCAATAGAGGCTAATATGGCAAACAAATCAACGGCATATTCCATGGCACATAATTTTACAGGTAAAGATAACCATTTATTTTATTATTCCTGTTTCCTGTAGCTAAGAATCGCCCAACTCATCATGGCGACCCCGATCAGAAAAAGCCCGAGCGCATCATACCATACCTCAAAGAAAGTACTGCCCTTTAAATAGACAAAACGCATGGCATCGGCATAATATCTGAGCGGATTCAGGTAAGTGATGGCCTGAGCCCAAGCAGGCATGGAAGCAATGGGCGTGAAAATACCGCTTATAAGCATAAACACCATCATGAAAAACCAGGTCATAAACATCGCCTGTTGTGCATTGTCACTGTAATTTGAAATCAGCAAGCCAAGTCCGGCTGTCACCATAATGTGTAAACCCGTAAAGACAAACAGCGTAAATATACTGCCGGCACAAGTATATCCAAAAACGATCCAGGCAATGAACAGACAGGAAGAAAGGATGAAAAAAGCCACAGCCCAATAAGGTATCAACTTGCACAATATAAAAGTACTTCTGCGAATCGGAGTTACGTTGATCTGCTCAATGGTCCCTTTCTCTTTCTCGTTCACAATATTAAGCGCCGGGAAGAATCCGGTAATCATGGTAATGGCAATGACAATCAGGGCAGGAACCATAAACACCTTGTAATCCATATACTTGTTATAATAGAATTTGGTCGAAACCTCTATATGGTTCCCTGCAGACAATCTTTCACCGCTATTTTCTGCGGCCACGAAACTGCTTATGCAGTTCGACAGATAACCGGCAGCAATACTGCCCTTTGAACCGTTGATCGTATTTACCTTGATGCCGACAGGAAGGCTCTCCCCGAAGGCTAACTGCTTCTCCAAATCCGAACTTATCGTAAGAATAGCGTCAGCCTTATTGATATCCATCAGATATTGGGCCCTTTCCGGTGTCGAACTTTTCTCCACCAGTCTGAAATATCCGGATTTCACACACTTGTCAATCAATCTTTCAGAAGTAACAGAACAACTGTTATCTACAACCACCAAATTTATATTCCGGACTTCCATACTCACGGCAAAAGGAAATACGAGCACCATCATCAGCGGAAAACTGATCAACATTTTAGGCAGTCCTGGATCTCTGAAAAACTGCTTGAACTCTTTTTCCAAAAGATATATCCATACCATAAGACCTCCTTTCAAAGTCTTGTTCTGAACAGTTTTATACTCGTCCAGAACAACACGAACACCATAAACAAAAGAATGGAGAGTTCCTTTACAATATATGTCATACCGACTCCCTCGATCATGATTTTTTTTATCAGAATGATATACCATTTCGCCGGTATGATGTCCGACAAATACTGAAGCACGACTGGCATACTCTCACAAGGAAAAATAATACCGGAAAAAATCATCGTAGGCATCATCAGTCCCATGCCGGAAATAAGCATGGCCACTCGTTGGGTCGATGCAATCGTCGAAATAAGAAGCCCGAGAGCCAGAGAGGTCAAAATAAAAACCAACGAAACCAATGCGATCAACAGCAGACTTCCGCGAATCGGTACACTCATGACATAACGGGAAAGAAGAAGAATCGTCACAAGATTCACCGCCGACAAGGTCATGTATGGAAGCGCTTTGCTGACAATGATCCAAAGCGGCCGGACCGGAGAGACAAGCAACAACTCCATCGTTCCTTTTTCTTTCTCCCGGACAATAGATATCGCCGTCATCATGGAACAGATCAACATCAGTATAAGCCCCATAACTCCAGGCACAAAATTATAGGAAGACTTCATCATCGGATTATATACATACTCCACAGTCGGAGTCAATTCCCGAGTCCCTTCATGGATAATCCCCATGGCGTAATTGGCAATCATCTGTGCCGAATTAGGCTCGGATCCGTCACCGATGATCCGGATGAGCGCAGTGTTCTCTGTTTCCAGCTTTTTAGAAAAATCCTGTTCAAAACAGATTGCCACATCCGCCTTTCCTTTTCTGAAACGGTCATCGACGGATGTTACCGACCGGTATTCCGACACGACATCAAAATACTGGCTGTTGTCTATCCTTTCGGCAATCTTCCTCACCTGAAAATCCTGAATATCCCCCACAATGTCTACCCTCGCCTGATGAATATCCGTACTGATCGCAAAACCGAAGAGGACAATCTGTACAACGGGCATGACAAGAACAATCAGCATGGTTCTCCGATCCCGGAATATGTGCCGGAATTCCTTTCCCACCAACTTAAAAAACTCTTTCATGACTCTATTGTCTTATAGATCCTCTAGCAAGTGTTCTGAACACGACATCCATATTTTCAGCTGCATACTTTTCTTTCAGCACTTTGGGTGAATCAACCGCCACTATCTGACCGTCAACCATTATGGATACACGATCACAATATTCAGCCTCATCCATATAATGAGTCGTCACAAAAATAGTGATACCTCTGTCGGATGCTTCATAAATCATTTCCCAAAACTTCCGGCGAGTCTCGGGATCAACCCCGCCGGTCGGTTCATCCAGAAATACAATCTGCGGCTCGTGAATCATGGCGATACTGAATGCCAGTTTCTGCTTCCACCCCTGAGGAATAGAACCGACAAGCGAATCCTTCCAATCCTGCATTCCCAACGACTGGATGATGGCGTCGGTTCTTTCTGCAATCACCTTTCTCTTCAAACCGTATATTCCTCCGAAAAGACGGATATTTTCCCATACTTTCAAATCGGCATAGAGAGAAAATTTCTGACTCATATACCCGATATGACGTTTTATTTTCTCCTGTTCGCCGTTAATACTGAAACCGGCCACCTTTCCCTCTCCGGAAGTAGGCTTGCTCAAACCGCATAAAATCTTCATCGCAGTTGTCTTTCCCGCTCCATTGGCACCGAGGAAACCGAATATCTCTCCTTTCCCCACCTCAAAACTGATATGATCGACGGCCGTGAAAGTCCCGAACTTCTTAGTAAGTCCCCTTATTTCTATGATGTGTCCACTTTCCATAAGATTACTCCTTTCCTGCCAGCTGCATAAAACAATCCTCGATTCCCGGCGATATATTCCGGACAGCACAGTCGGCAAAACCGTTTTCCACCAGTATCTGCCGGATGTTTTCCACGGTAACCGTTTCTTTGCAGACTGCGACATGATGCTCTGTACCAAAAGCGAAACAACTCACCACCCCTTTAAGCTGTCTCAGAATTTTGAGAACCGGAAAAATCCGCTCTCCCGACACAGCCAGGAGAGAATAGGGATATCTCTCTATAATAGAGTCAACCGTACCACTATCAATGATTCTTCCCTGCCGGATCAGAGAAATCCTGTCACACAGCAAAGCTTCGTCCATATAGGGGGTCGACACCAGTACGGTAACCCCTCCTGCCTTTATTCTTTCCAGCATATTCCAAAATTCTTTGCGACTGATCGCATCCACTCCTGTGGTCGGTTCGTCCAGGAACAGCACGGAAGGCTTATGAATCAGAGCGCAACACAAGGCAAGTTTCTGTTTCATCCCACCGGACAACTTTCCCGCCTTTCTCTTTCGAAAAGGTTCCAACTGCGAATAGATTTCTCGGACCGTCTCGTAACCGGCAGCCACCGACGATCCAAATATCGTAGCAAAAAAGTCCAGATTTTCCTCCACACTCAAATCCTCATAAAGAGAGAAATGCCCCGGCATATATCCGATTATTCTGCGTATTTTCACATAATCACGGACAACATCAAACCCTTCCACTTCGGCATTACCGTTATCAAACAGCATCAGGGTGGTAAGAATTCGGAACAAGGTAGTTTTTCCAGCACCATCCGGTCCTATAATTCCGTAAATTTCCCCTTTACGGACCTGTAAGGACACTCGGTCAAGCGCTTTAAACGATCCATATCCCTTGGAAATATTTCTTGCCTCAATGAAATACATGAGATTTACGGTTTCAAATGAATATATGCATACATGCCTATTCTCAAAAAGTCATCGTTAGGGACAGCAATTTTAGCAGCATAGACCATATCGGCCTGTTCATCCTTTGTCTGAATATTCTTGGGCGTAAATTCGGCTTCGGCAGAAATCCAGTTCACCACGCCTTCATAACGTCTCGGATCATCCGTCCCGTCCTCAACCACAACCGATACCCGATCGCCAAGCTTCACTCCGGAAAGTTGAAGAGTCGTAAAATAAGCCCTGACATACACCTCATTCAAATCGGCCACTTTAAATATCGGCTTTCCGACAGTGAGCATCTCTCCTGCTTCCGCATATTTTGTCAGGACCGTTCCCGAAATAGGTGAACAGATCCGACATTTGGCAAGCTGATCGATCTTTTGTGCAATCTGTACTTCATAAACCGCTATTTCCTTTCTTATATTTTCATTGTTGTTTTTATACGTCTGTCGCTGTGCCTGCACATTCCGACACGTCACCTTCAGCTGCGACTCTATGTCATCGACCTGTTTCCGGGTTGCCGCATCTTTTGTCAAAAGAGTACGATATCTTTCAAAATCCCTTTGCAAATTTTCGAGATTGGCAAGCAGTGGCCCCAACTGCCGGTTGATGTCTATGATCTTTGCAAAAGCTCCGTTACGACGCTCTTCCAATTCCTTTTTTTGCAAAAAAAGAGGCAAACTGTCTATACATCCGACCAACTGTGCTTCTTCAAGCATGTCTCCTTCCTGAATTCCAAGCCACAATATGCGGCCGCTATTTTCAGCGGAAACGACCACTTCAGTCGCTTCAATCTGTCCACAGGCATCGAATTTTCGTTCCTTTTCACGGCATGACACCCATGCAAGCCCTGATAAAAGTATGGCAAACAAACAAATGGTTTTCATATCCTTTTCCTGATTATTTTCCTTTTATATGATCCAGTTTTCTTATGGCCATCATCAGCTGAACTTCATGCACCGACTTATTCAGTCTGGCATTGTATTCGTCATCCATCATTGTCATCAGATCAATCATTTTAATAACTCCGTTTGCATATTGTTCTTCTCCGGCAATCCGGATTCTCTCACGCATGGATATGATGTCCTCATCCATACGCAACGCTTCTTTCACCTTTTCAATGACACTCCATTGTTCCGTCACATCCAACGCCACATTCAACATAAAAGCCTCTCTTTCACATTCAATGCTTTCCCTCTGCACCCCAAGCTTTTTCCGATCGTTTTTAAACGAATACAGCGAACCGATATCCCACTGCATCTTGATTCCCGCCAGACAATAAGTTTGCAGTTCATCTTTCAACATATTCAATCCCGGTCGCCCGACTCCACCTTGAACAGAAAGATTGAATCTCGGAGAAAGCCGGGCTCTAAGTTCCCGACCCCGAATCTTATTCTGAAACAACTGGGCGTCATACAGCCACAATTCCGGACGTTTAATGCCCGTATTCATGTCATCCGTACTGACTGCCGGCTCCACCAACTTCTCATCTGTCAAGTCCCGGCCGACCAATTTTTCCAACATGTTCAAACAAGCTTCCCGGTTACAACGCAATTCCACGGCCTGTTGGCGACAATTCAAAATATTCACATTCACCAGATCTACATCCGAGCGATAAGCAACCCCACCTGCCACACAAGCTTCCACCTCCTTGCGCTTTCGAAGTAAACTCTCCAGCAACACGTGGTTTTGAACAATCTGCCGGTCGAGCAACAATATACCCAGAAAAAGATTTTCGACTCTTTCATTCAAACCGTACAGCGTAACCTCCAGTTGACGGTGATTCACATCCGCACTCGCCCGAATCATCTGCCGATTGTTTTTGACTGCACCGCCATCCCATATCATTTGATTCAAATCGACAGTAGCACCATATTGGTAAGGTGAAATATCGAAGTCATATCCAGGCAAGGTAAACGGCATTTCTACCACTTCCGACTGATAGGATGCCTTGACATTTACAGAAAGCTGCGGGAACCATTTCTGACGGTTGTTTTTCAAGTCATACCCTTCACTCTGATTGGTAAGTTCATGCTCCTTGTAAAGAGGATAATTCTTTCTGGCAAGAACGATACACTCATCGATTGTTACCTGTGCGCCAGCGATCTGTACCGCTATTGAAAAGACAACAAGCAGAAGTATTTTTTTCATCGATATCAAATCAGGTTTCATGACAAACAAGTATATTTAACAATTTTGTTAATATCCTTTCAATAAAATCACAGAGCAGCCATGCCCTGTTCCTGTCAATAAAGTTTTCCGTAAAGACGGTAATGTATCTTGCTTACGATCTCTGATTTCTGTCTGGCAATGAATTCTTCTCTTTTTTCTGACGAAAAACCGATCATATTTTTCATGGCCGTCATCGACATAAAGACTGCCATATTCATCGTTACGATATCATACACAATCTGTTCCATCGAAATAGGATTTATTCTTCCCGATCGGATTTCATCTTCGAGCATTTCCCGGTGACGTTCGAACATTTTGTTTTTCAAACCGCCCAATCCCTGTATATACGCTTCGAGCAACTGCGGATTGTAACTGATCACATCATATATCAAGCCCGCCAATTGTCTGTGGGTATTCAAAAAATCAAAAAGCATCTCAATTCCCTCCTTCAGAGTTTCCCACACCGGCCGCTGATACACCATGACCGGCCGTAAAGATGATATCAATTCCTCCAGATTCTTGTTAAGCACCTTTATAAATATCTGCTCCTTGGTTCGAAAATAATAATGAAGCATCGCATGGGTCACTCCCGCCTCCTTCGCAATCAAAGTGGTTGTCGACAAAATATATCCCTTTTCAAGAAAAAGTTTTTCAGCCGCCGCCATGATTCGCTGTTCTGTATTTCTCTGAGCCCCCATAGTATTTATCAATATTGTTTAACAACTTTGTTAATGCAAATTAAATAATTATTTCCCAGACATCCCCCTTTAAAAGAGTTAAAATTATTTAAATACCTCACTGCTTATCCACATCGATTTTCATACCGATTAAATAAAAATGAAAAAGTTCTTCGTATCTTTGCACCAACTGAAGTTTGTCTAGAATTTACAACTCAGCCATCATACTTATTACGAATCTATTTGCCTGCCATATGAAAAAATTTTACTTGCTCGCTCTTTGGGGAATTCTATTCATACTTCCGACTTTTGGACAAAACTCCAAACTGCTCCAAATAGACGCACGCCGGAATACACCCAAATTAACACAAAACCCTTCCAGCAGAACCGTTTCATCCAAATCCACCGGAACAGATGTATCCCTTCCGGCTTATGGGACCATTCCGGATAATTATACTGCTTACTACCTGAACAACTACTGCCAGGCCCTCGAACTCACCTTCACACGGGAACAACTCGGTATATTTGTTCTGGTATTCCCTTTATCCGGGTATTCATACCCCAGATTCGTATTCTCAAACGAAACAAACGACACATTTGAATTCTCAAATTTTCAAGTCATCAATGTGCCAATTCCGAATATCCCGATCGGCACCTATCCTCCTCCTGTAAATTTACAGGTAAATGTCGGGAAACGGGTACTAATCATTTCCAAAGACTGGAAATGGATCCAGCTGGAGAATGGAACCATCTATGACATTCCAGTCTCCCAAACCGTCTACAAACAGTTTCTCCGAAACAAACAGGCCTACCTCACAGGTGGTTCCTTCAACAGTGCAACCGGAAATTCCTCCCAAAACAAAATCAACTCCGATTCCAAAAGCGAGTTTCCGACCAACAAGCACGGCTATTACACATGTCCCAATTGCCATGGAAGCGGCTGCTGTCCGCACTGCAACCACGGTATCGCCAACAACCCTTATTTAGGCGGGAAAAAGATGATTTGCTCTGTATGCTTCGGAACAGGAAAATGCCGGAGTTGTGAAGGCAGCGGAAAAAAGTACGGGGTGATACACTGATTTCGAGTAATGGATAATTCATAATAAACCTCTTGTGCTAAATAATTATGAATAACAACTCTACAATAAATACTGATTTCGAATCTTTTGAGGATTATGATATAAGTTTTGAGGAAATCGAGTCGAACGAATGGAATCTATTCATAGACCAAATCATCCAAGAAAATGTGATCCCTGTCATTGGACCGGAGATCATGTGCGAAAAAGGTAATCCACACCGGATGCTCATAAATTTTTTTACGAAAAAATTCGAAATCAAGAAAAAAATCTATTCATTTTCAGAATTAATCAACGATTCAAAATATTTAGCTGAAAATCGTAAAAAAGATTACATATATTCATTCATCAACAAACTATTATCACAAACAAGATTTCAACCATCTACTCTGCTGAAAGAAATCTTAAGTATACGGCAATTCCGGTTTGTCATCACCACTTCATTCACCCCCATCGTTGAAAATGTCATGCGTGAAATTTGGGGAGATGAGTTACGGGTCATGCGATTCAACAACAACCCGAGAGAAAATCAAGACATTATCAGCGACCTCGATTTAAGCAAACCTACGGTATATTATATGTTCGGCCGAGCAGGTGACAGCGCCCATCGCTATGTGGTTACAGATACCGATATGCTCAATTTCTGCTCGTCATGGATCGTAGACACCAACGGCCGGCCGAAAAATCTTATCAACTCACTAAAAGACAAATATTTACTAATAATCGGAAACAGTTATTCGGACTGGCTATTCCGTTTCATTTGGTATTCCTTACGCAAGTCTGGCTCAGGAAACGGCCTTTACGCATATGAAACCGTAGAAGATGAACTTTCACGTTTTCTTCAACGCAATCAAACATTTCTTCAGCATCCGACCAGCCAGGCAGTTGAAATCATGCGTACCAAGCTGGAGGAACGACGTGCAAAAGATCCCTATGTCACAAAGTTCGACAAAGTTGAAGAGAATGCTGACATATTTATCTCCTATTCCCGAGCCGATTCCGCAATTGCAGAGAAACTCTATGCCCTGCTGACAGAAAAAGGCAAAAAGGTATGGTATGATCGCAATGATATATCAAAAGGAGGTATTTTCATGAATGAAATCCGTCATGGAATACGGACTGCAAAATATTTTGTCCCCATTCTAACTGAAAACATAATGCAGGAAATCAACGAACCGCACGTATATCGCATAGAGTGGGAGGAAGCAATACAAGTTGCAACTTCTCTCGGTCGCAACTACCTGCTTCCCATTTATCGGAATGGATTCGATTTTTATCGAGCTCGAATACCAGACAAATTACGGCAGCACAATGCAATAATGTTCAATGGAATAGACGATATGGAGAACATTGCCAATCAGATTATAGAAGCCATCGGTTAACCAGAGAAAAACGACATGATGAATAATATCGGAAAAAATCCATGGTTGGGTCTGAATGCATACAGCGAAGGCTCAATTCTATACGGTCGGGATAACGATACGATCAATCTAACACAACTGGTAGTGTATAATTCTGATGCCGTTCTATATGGCAAATCCGGTATCGGAAAATCATCGCTATTGAATGCCAAGCTATTACCGATAATACGCCACAAAGGAATTATACCTTTGTCCGTACGACTTGACCACAGTGCCAATGCCCAACCTTATGTTCTGCAAATATTTAATGCCATAAAAGAATCCGGCATTACGATTAAGAATGTAGCGAAGAGCATCTCGAAAATTCCTTTGTTATGGGAATTATTCCATTGCAACATATTTCTTATAGAGGATAAAAGTGTCCCCTTGCTGATTATATTCGATCAGTTCGAAGAGATATTCACGCTGCAACAGAATTCCAAAATTCGCCAAGAATTTTTCAATGAAATGGCAGACCTGATAAACGATGTGAAGCCTCGGGCCATCACCAAAGCGAACGATATAGCCGAAACAATTACGGAAAATGAACAGAATAAAAATTTTGAAGACTTCATAGATCTAGATCTCAACGTGCCGGAAGAATATCGTACAGAATACGTCAATGACAACGACATCCATCTGCTGTTTTCGCTCCGGGAAGACTTTTTATCCGAATTTGAGTATTATACATTGGTTATTCCTTCGCTAAAGCAACATCGATACGGACTTCGTCCCATTAATGATAAAGAGGCCTGTGAAATAATCACTATTCCCGGCAAAGATGTACTTCCGCTGGATGAAAAAGAACGGAACGAGTTAGTCGTAAAGATCATTGAATCTTCAAAGGACGGGGATTTGAAACAGATCAACACTCTGATACTTTCATTAACCTGCTATCTTTTATACCAGAAAGCACAAAAAAGACCGGACGGAAGATTGTCAATGGAGGATTTCCGCCAAATCGGTTCCAATCTGCTGCTGGATTTCTATGAATCCCTGAAGCTTCAGCCGAAAGCAAGACAGGTATTGGAAGAACGTCTGATCGATTCAAACGGAAGACGAAATACAGCCAACATTGAAGAAATACAGGATATTCTTCCATCCTGGAAGGAACTGACCGACGGAGATAAACGCATTCTGCAAATCAATAGTAATAATCGCATCGAACTAGTACACGACCTGTTAGCACAGGCCATATACTCAACTCACCAGCGAAGACAGAAAAGAAACAAAAGTCGCATATTAAAATTCTACCTACTGGCAATCGTAATTCTGATTTTTTTCATTGGCTTGTTAGGGTCCGTATTTACGTTATCAAAAAATTCGACTAACACAATAACTCAATCCAAGATTGTCCTCAATCCTGATAAGCAGCTGCAAATTCCGAAAGGTTATTATAGAACTTCGAAAAATACAATCAACGACCCATATATTGAAACAATTGTCTTTGAAGGTGGATCTATCGATATAGAGCATTGCTATAATCTAAAACGAATTGAAGTAACGGGAAATACAACCCGCATTTTTATACAAAATTGTCCGCAATTACAACATATAGAGTTTCGAGACAGTATCATCGTAGGAAGCTTAACTTTAACAGAATGTCCGAATCTCAAATGTCTTTTTTTACCAGAAGAGATAAATCAAATCCAGTCGGATCAAGATTTAGTGATCGTCCCCACTCTTGGAAGCAACAACTATAAATTCAAGAACGGCGTTCTGTGGGACATGATACACTCCAGAATTATCTATATCCATAAAGATAAACTTATCAATGCATTAAAAAACGACAAAAAAATAGAATTTCCTTTCGAATTATATGACAGAGATAGTATTAAATACTCATATAATCAATGGTTGTACAATGAAAAACAAAGCGAGATTGATACACAAGGATGTTTTGTTCTAAAAAATGATCCACAATATATTATGGGTTATAGCCAACCCAGTAAAAATCTGAATTTGTCTGACAAAATGGTGGCAAATGGCACTTTTGAAAATTGCAAAACACTGGAAAGTGTCACCATCAATTCCAAGACATCATTGACGAATCATATTTTCTCGGGATGTACAAATCTCAAGAAAATAAAAATCAAGCAAGACTCTACGATAAAGCTAACACATATCAAGAACCTGTTAATATGCTTACAAGAACTAAAGCAGCCTATCGTCTATGAAATCACAGGAAAAGGTCCTTTAGCTAAAACCAACGAAGGAATCATTACCTATGACAGTATTCCAGTATTGATATCTGCAGAGAGTCCCAAGGCATATGATATGAAAATCAAAAACGATACGACTTATTTATGTACTCGTGGTTGGTTTTTGAGTATGAATTTTACAAATAATCATGATAAAGTATTATCCGTAAATTCTGCGGGACAATTCAATCGAACAGACCTGCTACAAATCCCGAATTTAAATCAATTGTATTGCAAAATCAATCCGCACTACGTCAACTGGTTTGGTGGATATTACCTTGATGATTCTTTTATTGATGGGGATCTAACCGCAAACACAAAAAATCAGCTTTATATATTCTGTAAAAATCTAACAGCAAAACAACGAACATGGTATGCTTCATCTGCCAATATGGATTTCTTCGATTTGGCATATTCCACAAAAAAAGACATCACATTAATTGTACCATATGGAAAGTTGAAAGACTTTCTATACAGTGATAATGCATCTTTCATCGGATTCAAAGAAATAAAAGAAGCCTCATTGGGATTGACCATTTGGAAAAATGTACAACAGACTTTTAACAACGTACGGTTCTTTTTAATAAATACTCCATTTGCATTATTTTTATTGATCCTAGGTATAATAATCGTTCTTTCATTGTTTTGGTATTTGAATATCAAACAAATAAACTCTAACCGAATTTCAGATCATGCCGTTTCAAAAGGCTTTGCCGAAGCATTGGCAATGGTCGCATTAGCATTTCTGTCATGGATCGCTACTTATTGGTTTTGCTGGTTTTGGATATTAAACACACCGGAAAACTCTATTCATGCCATTTCAATATGCACCACAAGCGGTGTCGTCATTGCATTATTGGTTTTGTTCTTTATGTACAAAAATGTCCTGTATCAACTGAAACATCTCAGATTCAGACAAGTAAAAACACATATAAAGGTCTTCTTGAGGCAATATAAAAAATCAATAAATCGGACTCTGTTGGCTTCGGCGGTCTTGATCATTGTCATTACAGTTATCGTCCATGTCATCTACAAACGCAACGCCCAAATAAGCAAAGCCAATGAGCTATTGACATTGGTCAATGAAGAATTCAGCAGCTATTCAAACAACAAGAAAAAAGCAGCCTTATATGCGTTGTACAAATATCTGGAAGCCCATAAAATCCCGACAAAATCCATCGCAGACTCCATGTACTCACTCTTACACACACAATCTCACAATCTGGAGTTAGACAAAGACTTAATCAATTTAGAATATCCATTCGGTTACACTAACTACTTTTCTATGGCTTTGAATCCGTCAGGAAAATTGCTTTCCTCCATCCCATACACACTAAAGATTCAGGTCTGGAATACAAAAAATAAACAACTTCACAATACAATCAACATTCATGAAAATAAATTAATATCTGGATCTGTCGGACCAATAAAATGGATTAACGACACCATCTTTATTACATCATATAATCACCGATTATATTATTGTACAATAAATAACTCCCTAGAGATTAACAGCACTATAAACATACGAAGTACGGTATTTGAGGTTATGGGGAACAACCTATATTATTCTATACCCGGTTATCAATCTAAATACTTATATGTAATGTCATTACAAGATAAGAAATTTACAAATATCGATACGATCCACATCCATAACAACAGAATCAATGACATACATTCGTACAAAGGATGTATTGTAACTTGTTCTAACGATGGAACACTGAAAATGTATAATCCCCAAACTGGCGGAAAAAGTTTATTATATAAAACGAATACTAGTATTCGGAATTTAGTTGTAGGCGCCCATGATTCCATGATAGCATTCAATACCTCCGATTCCACTTACCTGATAAAAGAAAGTCATCACACAAAAAAAATAATATCTCAGAAAAAGGAAGATATCGGTGAAATATGTTGCATTGCCCCAAACGGTAATTGGCTGATTACAAGAAAAAACAAGGCTGCCATTGCTATTGACAACAGCCTGAGTCCCCAAGGCGGAAACATTATTGCCAAAGATATCAACCCCAATAAGCCAATATATCTTAATCCTGATGGAGATAAATTATATATGTTTGATAATGCCAATTGCATCTGCATCAAAAATATGAATGTTCCCACAATTAAAACAGATTCACGCAATGGACTGTTGCAGAAAATTTTGCTCAATTTTATTCACGAAGACTTTCACCTATCAAACGAAGATTTAATAAAATACAGCCCATATATTGGGCTACATGATACAATTTCGAAGAAATAACATAAATATTTTTTTTATCAATCATTTTTGAAATCTGGAAAATTCATGCTTCTTACTTGATTTGCGGGCTTGTAACAAACCGCTGAAACAGAGGCATTCATGGTTAAAATTGGTTTAAACCTCGGTTTAAACAGATGCCCCAAACCACGAAAAACCACAAAATAAAAAAGGTAGTCACTTTCGTAACTACCTGTAAAAGAGAGCGGAAAACGGGACTCAAACCCGCGACCCCCAGCTTGGAAGGCTAGTGCTCTATCGACTGAGCTATTTCCGCATTTGAATCGTGGGCAGTGATGGATTCGAACCACCGAAGGCTTCGCCAGCTGAGTTACAGTCAGCCCCATTTGGCCACTCTGGTAACTGCCCATCGCATGAAAGAACTCTCTTCTGTTTTGCGGGTACAAATATAGGGTATTTTCCATTCTCTGCAAAATTTTCAGAAGAAAAAATACAAAATATCTACTCCGGGATATGGAAAAAAGCCTTATTTTTGGAAAAAGAAAATGGAAGAAAGGAAAATCATACACATCGACATGGATGCTTTTTATGCATCCATCGAACAGCGGGATCATCCGGAATACCGGGGGAAACCGCTGGCCGTAGGCAGAGCCGAAGAAAGAGGGGTGGTGGCAGCAGCCAGCTATGAAGCCCGGAAATACGGTATTCACTCCGCCATGTCTTCCCTGAGAGCCTTGAAACTGTGTCCGGATCTGATCTTCGTCCCGGGACGCATGGAGTATTACAAATCCATTTCAGCAGAAATACATCAAATTTTCCACGAATATACCGATTTAATCGAACCCCTGGCCCTCGACGAAGCTTTTCTAGATGTTACTGAAAACAAAAAAAAACTGACTTTGGGCGTAGAAATAGCCCGGTTGATCAAAAAAGAAATCCAGGAAAAAACAGATCTAATTGCTTCTGCAGGAGTTTCCTACAATAAATTTTTAGCGAAAGTCGCCTCGGACTACCGCAAACCGAACGGTCTTTTTGTCATCCATCCCCGCAAAGCCGCAGCATTTATCGCCCGACTGCCCATCGAGGCCTTCTGGGGCATCGGCAGAGTGACCGCCCAAAAAATGCATGCACTGGGCATTCATAACGGAGAACAGCTTCGGAAATGTTCTCTGGAATTTCTGGAACGCAATTTCGGAAAAGCCGGTCAATTGTACCACGATTTTTCACACGGCATCGATCCCCGACCGGTAGAAGCCATCCGTATCCGTAAATCCGTCGGTTGTGAATATACTTTCGAAAAAGACCTGACCACCCGGACCGCCTTGATCATTCAACTCTGGCATGTAGCCGACGAACTGATCCGTCGATTGCAAAAAAACGAATTTAAAGGACATACCCTGACTCTGAAAGTCAAATTCCACGACTTCTCTGTCAAAACCCGCAGCATCAGCGTAGGACAGGAATTACACAACATGAAAGAAATCCTTCCCCTCGCCAAACAATTGCTGGCTTCCCTGCAACTGTCAGACTACCGCATCCGGCTCCTGGGCCTGAGTGTATCCAATCCCCTGAGCGATCCGAAAGAACCGAACGGACATGGCGGTCCCATCCAGCTGAGTCTGGAATTCTAAGCTTCCGCCTTCGATATGTTTTCTATGTACTCATAGAGCGCCCGGTAAAAAGGATGCCGGGTCAGGGTCGATGCATCTCCCAAAATCAACAGCTTCATCCGCGCCCGGGTCATCGCCACATTCATCCGACGGAGATCGCGTAAAAATCCGATCTGTCCAGCCTCATTCGCCCGCACCAGACTGATAAAAATCACATCCCTTTCCTGCCCTTGAAAACCATCCACCGTATGCACCGTAATCAAGGAACGATAAGGACGAAAGAAGGTATCTCGCCGCAGCAGCTGCCGAACATATTGCACCTGTGCCCGGTAAGGGGAAATCAAACCGAAATCAATTCCCTCGGACAACACCCGTTCCGGTCCGATTCTCCATATATACTCCTTCAAATGCCGGATCAACAGTTCTGCCTCCCCGGTATTCAATCGACCGGTTCCATCCGCCACACTCTTCTCCCGAATTTCCAAATCGGAAGTATCTACCCAACTGATCGGCGTATCATAATCCAGAATCCCCCGCGACCTTACTTCCGGCGCAGCCTCCAAAGCATGATGATAAAACCAGCGGGAAGAAAAACGCATGATGTCTTCATGCATGCGGTACTGTATCTTTAAAAGAGAAACGGTTTCCGGCTTGGTATGAACCACCTTTTCCAACAACGTCCGGTCCAAACCGCCCTTGGCCGCTTCGAGACATTTGATTGTCGGAGGCAGTTGACAATGATCTCCGGCCAAAATCACCCGATCTGCCCTGGAAATCGCGATCCAACAGGCCGCCTCAATGGCCTGAGCCGCCTCATCGATAAACAAAGAAGAAAAACGCTTCCGTTCTAATACCCGATTGGCAGCCCCCACCAGAGTACAGGCAATCACCCGGGCCTCCGCAAACAGCTGCGCATCAATCCGGATTTCCAATTCCGTCGCCCGGGCCCGCAGCTTTGCCAAGCGATCAAAGCAAACGCCCCTTTCTCCCTCTCTTTTTTTCCGCAGCGAAGCACTGATATCACGAATGGTTTTCCTTATTTTCCACAATTCCGGATAATCGACATGCGCTTCGAAACGACGCTCATAGGTAAATGCCAGCATTTTATCATTCACCCGCGTGGGATTCCCCACCCGCAGTACCGGAATTCCCCGATCGACCAGTTTTTCGGCAATCCAGTCGACCGCCGTATTACTCTGCGCCGCTACCATCACCTGATTTTCCCGATGCAGGGTTTCATACACCGCCTCTACCAGGGTTGTCGTTTTACCCGTACCGGGAGGACCGTGTACTACTGCCACATCCCTGGCACACAGCACCCGATTGACCGCCTCCTCCTGAGAGGCATTCAACCAGGGAAAGCGCACCGGATACAGTTCCCGCCACTCAGGCAAAGCCTTCCCCAATATCACTTCCCGCAAATAAGCCGTCCGATCTCCCCTCGCCGCCATCACCTCCTGCAAAGCAGCAAACATCGTTTTATAAGAGGTGTCATCAAAATACAACTGTACACCCAATTCTCCGGCCATGGACAATTCCGGCAAAACCGACACTGCCGGTAGCACTACCACCATACGGTCCTCTCGGACATAACTGATCAGTGCTGAAAAATTAAAATAACGAAGCGTTCCATCCCGTTCCAAACGGAAGAAGCAAACCGGCCGCCCATATTCAAAACTGTGCTCAATCTCTTCCCGTTCCTGCCGGATAATCTCCACCGTAAACTGATTCAACGCATTGTAACGACTATTGCCCAGTCTCACCGGATACCAGCACACCCCCTGCTGAGCCCGCCGAGGAATTCCCACCTCCAACGTCTGTTGCCGATACAACTCCTTCTCATATGCATATTCCTTCTGCAACAACAAGCGTTGCTGCTGTAAATCTGCCAGCGGTGAAAAACGGGACTCCATAACCATTCCTTTCGACTTAACGTTTCGGAATCGGACAAAATACAGCCGATACGCAGGCAAAGGTAAGGGAATATGGACAATTAATTCAGATTTTTTTAATATAAATTGTGACACAATCCACAAAATTTAATTGTACATTTGCGCGTTCAAAGAAAAGAGTGTGAAAATTATTAAATGGATCATATTATGGGTGGTGCTGGGAAGCTGTTTTTCTGAAAACTGCTCGCCCCAAGATGTAAAGGCCCGTTATACCCACCAGACAATTCACACCACCTTCATCAATACTACCACCAATGTATTGAACTCTCTCATCTCTTTTCTACATGTTCAGGGAGGAGATCTGACAGAAGAAATCACACATACCAATTTAGATAAGAAAGTCTTTTCCAGACTGTTCTACGGGCTTCGGTATGATGATGCCAAATCGATTGAAAATCCGCAGCAGGGCACTGTCGCCACAGCATCAGTCCTAAAGGGACGAGCGTCCATCGACTATTATGTCTATGCGCTGCAAAAAATCGTTATTTGAAAAAACATATCGACCGAACATGCAAAACCCTCTTTTCAAAAAGGAGGTAATATATTAGTTTTTAGGTAATTATAAAAACATATTCCATATGAATCTGACTTTATTAATTGTCGTTATTCTTACGGCGATCGCTTTGGTAGGAATCGCTCTCGGTGTTGCCCGAATTATTTCTCCTCGTTCATTCAATCGTCAGAAAGGAGAAGCTTACGAATGCGGTATTCCGACCCGTGGCCACTCCTGGATGCAGTTCAAAGCAGGTTATTATCTATTCGCCATCCTGTTTTTAATGTTTGATGTAGAAGCCGTATTCCTTTTCCCGTGGGCCGTTACGGTTCAGGACGCCGGGATTGACGGTCTGATCAACATATTATTTTTCATGGTCATCCTGATACTGGGCTTAGCTTATGCCTGGAGAAAAGGAGCACTTGAATGGAAATAAAAAAGTGAAAATGAAAAAAAAGCATGAAAAAACCTCAAATAAAATCCATGAAATATGAGGATTTCAAAGACAATGAATACCTCGAACAACTCCGGGCCAACGGAACCAATGTCATTATGGGATGTCTGGACGATCTCATCAACTGGGGACGTTCCAACTCCGTATGGCCGCTTACTTTTGCCACCAGCTGCTGCGGAATCGAATTCATGGCGGTGGGGGCGGCACGTTACGATTTCGCCCGTTTCGGGTTTGAAGTAACCCGGGCCAGTCCCCGGCAGGCCGATGTCATCATCGTCGCCGGCACCATCGTTCACAAAATGGCTCCGGTTTTGCGGCGTCTATACGACCAGATGGCGGAGCCCAAATACGTAATTGCCATGGGAGGCTGTGCCATTTCCGGAGGACCGTTCAAGAAATCCTATCATGTGGTGAAAGGGGTCAATCAAATACTGCCAGTGGATGTATACGTTCCGGGGTGCCCACCCCGTCCCGAATCCCTGCTTTACGGCATGATGCAATTGCAGCGTAAGATAAAAGTCGAGAAATTCCTGGGAGGAGTGAACAAACAACAGAACCCACCCGATTCTCTCAACGAAACCACTGAGCCAAGTAATGCAAACAGTCTATGAAAGAGAAGATATTAAATATTGTACCGGAAGCTACCATTGAAGAAAAGCATGGTATGCTGTTTGTAAGCGTTCCCCCGATCTTTTTCCACGATCTGGCCCGACACCTGCACGACGACCCGGATTTGGCATTCGATTTTCTGGTATGCATGACCGGGATGGACTGGGGAGAAACACTGGGAGTCATATATCACCTGCGCTCAACCCGCTTGAAGCATGAGTTGACCCTGCGCATGGAAACTCCCAACCGGGAAAATCCGGAATTGCCGACAGTCTCCGACATCTGGGCAACAGCCAATCTGAACGAACGGGAAGTATTCGGTTTTTTCGGTATCCGCTTCATCAACCACCCGGACATGCGACGTCTGTTTTTACGAAACGACTGGGTCGGCTATCCCTTCCGCAAAGACTATGATCCGGACGAACGGATCAATCCGGTACGGCTGGACAGCGAAAGCAGTCCGGATGCCACCCAGACCTTGGCATTAACCCAGTCCGGTACCGTAGAGGAAAAAACAAATGTCATCTTCGAAGACGACGAATACGTGGTAAACATCGGTCCTCAACACCCGGCTACCCACGGAGTACTCCGTTTCCGGGTATCCCTGGAAGGAGAAATCGTAAAAAAGGTAGACGTCAACTGCGGATACATCCACCGGGGCATCGAAAAAATGTGCGAAAGCCTGACTTATCCGCAAACCCTGGCCTTGACCGACCGACTGGACTATCTCTCCGCCCACATGAACCGACATGCCCTCTGCATGTGTATCGAAGAAGCCCTCGGACTGGAAATTCCCGAACGAGCCCTTTACATCCGTACCATCATGGATGAACTGACCCGTATAGCTTCTCATTTGCTGTTCTGGTCGACCTTCTGTATGGACCTGGGGGCGCTGACTGCCTTCTTCTACGGTTTCCGCGATCGGGAAAAAATCCTGGACATTTTCGAAGAGACCTGCGGCGGCCGCCTGATTCAGAATTACAACTGCATCGGAGGAGTGATGGCAGACATCCACCCGAACCTGGTCAAAAGAATCAAGGATTTCATCCGATATTTACCCCCCATGTTAAAAGAATATCACGGGGTATTTACCGGCAATGTCATTGCCCAACAGCGTATGAAAAACATCGGGATCCTGTCGCTCGAAGATGCCATTTCCTATGGAGTGACCGGACCTTCCGGACGGGCTTCCGGCTGGAAATGCGATGTCCGCAAAGTTCACCCCTACGGGGTTTATGACCGGGTCGACTTTAAAGAAATCACCTACGACCACGGCGATACCTTTAACCGCTACATGGTCCGGATGAAGGAAATCGAAGAGTCGCTCCACATCCTGGAACAGCTGGTCGACAATATCCCCGCAGGAGAATATGCCGTCAAGACCAAACCGGTCATAAAACTTCCGGAAGGCCAATATTATAAAAGCGTAGAAGCGGCCCGCGGAGAATTCGGCGTTTACATCGAGAGCCACGGAGACAAATACCCATACCGGTTAAAATTCCGTTCACCGGGATTACCGCTGGTATCTGTTGTCGATCTGCTCGCCAGCCACAATAAAATTGCGGACCTGATTGCCATCGGAGGCTCACTCGATTATGTCGTTCCTGATATTGACAGATGATTGATAAATGAAATAATTGGATATGTTTGATTTTACAGTAGTCACACAATGGGTAGACGAAATGTTACGTCAGCTTTTACCCGCTCCTTTGGTTAACGCCACTGAATTCGTATTGGTCGGAATATGTCTGCTGGTCGCTTATGCGGTCATGGCGCTCGGGCTGATCTATGCGGAACGGAAAGTCTGTGCTTTCTTCCAATGCCGTCTGGGACCGAACCGGGTAGGACCTTATGGAATGGTACAAACCGTCACCGATATGATCAAGATGCTGATCAAAGAGATCATCGAAATCAACCATGTAGACCGTTTTCTGTTCAACCTGGCCCCTTATATCGTAATTATCGCCTCGTTGCTGGCATTCAGCTGTATCCCATTCGCCAAAGGATTGGAAATCATTGATTTTAACGTAGGTATTTTCTTTTTGATCGCGGTCTCTTCCATCGGTATCGTAGGCATCCTGCTGGCAGGATGGGCCAGTAACAACAAATTCTCGCTGATCGGTGCCATGCGAAGCGGTGCCCAGATGATCAGCTACGAACTGTCAATCGGCCTGTCCATTTTGACCATGGTCGTACTGACCGGCAGCATGCAACTTTCCACGATTGTCGAAAGCCAGG
Organism: uncultured Odoribacter sp.; assembly: GCA_944321165.1. Taxonomy (GTDB): domain Bacteria; phylum Bacteroidota; class Bacteroidia; order Bacteroidales; family Marinifilaceae; genus Odoribacter. Next base: position 50,910 of record CALUKE010000008.1, on the reverse strand, counting down.
CCGACGGCTGGTTTATCTTTAAAGGACACATCCCGGCTTTCATTGCTTTCGTGATCTATCTGATCGCCGGGACAGCAGAAACCAACCGGGGTCCCTTCGACTTGCCGGAAGCCGAATCGGAACTGACGGCAGGATACCACACCGAATATTCAGGTATGCATTTCGGTTTCTTCTATGTAGCCGAATTCGTCAACATGTTCATCGTAGCTGCCGTCGCCACCACCCTTTTCTGGGGAGGCTGGATGCCGTTGCATATCCCGGGATGGGAGTCTTTCAACGCCATCATGGATTACATTCCACCGATTCTCTGGTTCCTGGGGAAAAGTGCCGTCATGGTTTTCATCATCATGTGGTTCAAGTGGACCTTTCCCCGTCTGCGAATCGACCAATTGCTGACCCTGGAATGGAAATATCTGTTACCCATCAATCTGTGTAACCTGTTCCTGATGGTTTTTATCGTCGTATTTAAATTGCATTTTTAAAGAGCTATGAGAAGTACACAAGAATATTTCAGTTCATTTTTCAACGGTCTGGGCTCTCTGCTGAAAGGAATGAGCATCACCCTCCGCGAATTTTTCACTCCCAAAACGACTGAAAAATATCCGGAAAACCGGGCTCATCTGAAAATGTTCGACCGCTTCCGGGGAGAACTGATCATGCTGCACAACGAAAAAAACGAACATCACTGCGTAGCTTGCGGAATCTGTGAAATGAATTGTCCCAACGACACCATTCATGTCGAATCGGAGATGATCACGACAGAAGACGGCAAAAAGAAAAAGGTATTGACCCGTTATATGTACGATCATGGCAGTTGTCTCTATTGCCAACTCTGCGTCCGGAGCTGTCCACACCAGGCGATCGCCTTCGTGCCGACCTTCGAACATGCCGTTTTCACTCGTGAAAAATTGATACTCCAGCTGAATCATGAAGGCTCCCATCTGGAAGAAAACAAAGCGGAAACAACCGGTAAATCGAATTAAGAACTCTATAAACGAAAAGATATGAGTATAACACTACCACAAGTGGTCTTTTTATTTTTGGCAACAGTGATTGTCATCTTTTCCATTCTGACCGTTACCACCAAGCGGATTTTACGCTCGGCCACCTATCTGCTGTTCGTATTGTTCGCCACCGCAGGAATATACTTTGAGTTAAACTATTCCTTTCTGGGAGCTGTACAGCTGACCGTCTATGCCGGAGGTATCATCGTACTGTATGTATTCTCCATTCTTCTGACAAGCTCCGACAGTCAGAAAGTTGAAAAAATCAAGAACAGTAAATTCTTCGCCGGTATTCTGGCCGCCATCGGAGGTGCCGCCATCTGTATCTTTATCACAATGACCCACTCGTTCCCGGTATCGCATTTCGTTCCGGGAGAGCTCAACCAAAAAGTCATCGGAACAGCCTTGATGGGAACAGAAAAATACCAGTATCTGTTACCGTTCGAACTTATCAGTGTATTATTGTTAGCATGTATCATCGGGGGAATCCTGATCGCCCGGAAACGTTAAAAAGCGAATCGTATGGAAATAACAATGGAATATTATCTGGTGATCAGTACGATCATGTTTTTCGCCGGAATCTACGGCTTCATTACACGCCGGAATCTGTTGGCGGTACTGATCTCCATCGAATTGATTCTCAATTCTGTAGACATCAACTTTGTGGCCTTTAACCGCTTTTTGTATCCGGATCAGATGGAAGGTTTTTTCTTCACCCTGTTTGCAATCGGTATATCGGCCTGCGAAACGGCAGTCGCCATCGCCATCATCATCAATATCTACCGGAACATCCGGAATATTCAGGTGAAGAATTTAAATAAACTGAAAGACTAAAATTCAACTTATGGAATATACAATATTGATCCTTTTACTTCCGATGCTGACCTTTGTGGGGCTCGGACTATTCGGGATGAAACTCCGTCCGAACACCGCCAGTTACATCGGCAGTCTCTCGTTGGCCATAACAACGCTTTTGGCTTATACCACGGCGGGATTTTATTTCACCATGCCCCGAATCGACGGGATTTTTGCCAGACAGCTACCGGTACATTTCGAATGGTTGCATTTTACGGAAACCCTGCACATCGATCTCGGCATTTTGCTCGATCCGATTTCGGTCATGATGCTGGTTGTCATTACCACCGTCTCCCTGATGGTACATATCTACAGCCTGGGGTATATGAAGGGCGAACGCGGTTTTCAGCGTTATTATGCCTTCTTGTCGCTGTTTACCTTTTCCATGTTGGGATTGGTCGTGGCACCCAATATTTTTCAGATGTATATTTTCTGGGAGCTGGTAGGTGTTTCGTCCTACCTGCTGATCGGTTTTTATTACACCAAACCGGCAGCCATCGCCGCATCCAAGAAAGCTTTCATCGTCACCCGTTTTGCTGACCTGGGCTTTTTGCTGGGGATACTGCTGCTGTCCTATTTCACACAGACATTCGATTTCGAAGCGCTGACATCCGGCAATTCCGCCATCTTTGCCGGAGCCGCTGGAGTAACCTTTCTGGGCGGATCGGTCATCAGTTGGGCATTGGTCCTGATCTTTATCGGCGGTGCCGGTAAATCGGCCATGTTCCCGCTGCATATCTGGCTCCCGGATGCCATGGAAGGTCCAACTCCCGTATCGGCCCTGATCCACGCAGCCACCATGGTGGTTGCCGGCGTATACCTGGTGGCACGTCTTTTCCCAGTATATGTCAGTGCAGCCCCGGATGTACTTATCGGCATCGGTTATGTCGGAGCCTTTACCTCCCTGTATGCGGCAGTCGTTGCCTGCGTACAGACCGACATCAAACGGGTATTGGCATTTTCCACCATTTCACAGATCGGCTTTATGATGGTAGCCCTCGGCGTATCGGGTATGGGCGGCCACCAGGGACTCGGCTATATGGCTTCGATGTTCCACCTGTTTACCCACGCCATGTTCAAAGCCCTGCTTTTTCTCTGCGCCGGAGCCATCATCCATACCATCGGCAGCAACGAAATGAGCCATATGGGAGGTCTGCGAAAATACATGCCTTACACGCACATCACCTTCCTGATTGCCTGTCTGGCCATATCCGGCATTCCCCCCTTCTCCGGTTTCTTCAGTAAAGACGAAATCCTGACGGCCGCTTTCGAATTCCATCCGAACTTCGGTATTCTGATGAGTTTCATTGCCGGCCTCACCGCATTCTATATGTTCCGCCTCTATTACAACATCTTCTGGGGAACTCCGGCAACACATGAACACACGCCCCACGAAGCGCCCAAATCAATGACAATCCCCTTGATGATTCTGGCAGGTATTACCGTGCTGGCCGGTTTCATTCCATTCGGACATTTTGTAAGTAGCGACGGACTGGTCTACAACATCCACCTGAACTGGGGAGTTGCCACCGCCAGCATTGTCATCGCTCTCATCGCCATTGGAGTAGCCGCATTCTTTTACAAGTCCAGATGCGATATCCCCGATCGGCTGATGCACATGTACCCACAGTTTCACAAAGCGGCTTATCACCGGTTTTATATCGATGAATTTTATCTGTTCATCACCAAACGTATTATATTCAACTGTGTTTCCCGCCCCATTGCCTGGTTCGACCGGCACATCATCGATGGAGCCTTGAACGGAATGGCTTACGTATCGCAACGGATTTCCTACGCGATCCGGGGATTCCAATCCGGACAAATCCAGCAATATGCCTTTGTATTCCTGCTCGGAACGCTGTTGATTGTTTTATTGGTAGTATTAATATAAGAATTTAGACTGTTAAATCGAATATTATGAATTTCTTATCCTTATTCGTTCTGATCCCGGTACTGATGTTGGGTGCGCTGCTGATCTCCTCCAATATCAAACAAATCCGTACGATATGTGCAACGGGGGCCTCCCTGCTGCTACTGCTGGCCATCACCCTGACCAGTCTGTATCTGGGAGAAAGAAGTCTTGGAAATACGGCAGACATGCTCTTCAAGGCCAGCTCAACCTGGTATGCCCCTCTCCACATCCATTACTCAGTCGGAGTAGACGGTATCTCTGTCGCCATGCTGCTGCTTTCATCCATCATCGTATTCACCGGTATCTTTACTTCCTGGAAAATAGAACTGCTTCCCAAGGAATATTTCATCTGGTTCTGCCTGCTGAGCATTGGAGTGTTCGGTTTCTTCATTTCCACGGACCTCTTCACGATGTTTATGTTCTACGAGATCGCCCTCATTCCGATGTATCTGCTGATCGGAGTCTGGGGTACCGGTAAAAAAGAATACGCCGCCATGAAACTGACCCTGATGCTGATGGGGGGCTCTGCCCTGCTGCTGGTCGGCATTTTGGGCATTTATTTCAATGCCGGCGGTTCAAGCATGAATATTCTGGAAATAGCCCAACAATACATCCCCGTAGAAATGCAACGCTGGTTTTTCCCGTTGACCTTTATCGGTTTCGGAGTATTGGGAGCCCTGTTTCCATTTCACACCTGGAGTCCCGACGGTCACGCCTCCGCTCCGACAGCCGTTTCCATGCTGCATGCCGGCGTTCTGATGAAACTGGGAGGATACGGTTGCTTCCGGGTAGCCATCTATCTCATGCCGGAAGCAGCCCATGAATTAGCCTGGATATTCATCCTCCTGACCGGCATCAGTGTCGTATACGGAGCTTATTCCGCCATTGTACAGACCGACCTGAAATACATCAATGCCTACTCTTCCGTCAGCCACTGCGGTTTGGTACTGTTTGCCATTCTGATGCTCAACCAAACAGCCATGACAGGAGCTGTCATGCAGATGTTGAGTCACGGACTGATGACCGCACTCTTTTTCGCCCTGATCGGTATGATCTACGGGAGAACGCACACCCGGGACATCCGGGAAATGGGAGGACTGATGAAAATCATTCCTTTCCTGGGAGTTTGTTACGTCATCGCCGGTTTGGCCTCACTGGGTCTTCCGGGACTCAGCGGCTTTGTCGCCGAAATGACCATCTTTGTCGGATCCTTCCAGCACGCAGATCTTTTCCACCGGGTCATGACGATCATTGCCTGCACCTCTATCGTCATCACAGCCGTCTATATCCTGCGGGTAGTCGGGAAACTGCTATATGGGAAAGTGGTCAACGAACACCACTTCCAGCTGACTGACGCTGTTTGGTACGAAAGATTTGCCGTCATCGTCCTGATCATTGCCATCGCCGGTATCGGTCTGGCTCCATTGTGGTTATCGGACATGATCCGGGACAGTTTCAGTGGTCTTATGACAGCATTAATCAAATGATGAATCATCTATTTCGAAGTCAATATCAAAAATTATAAGCTATGGGATATGCTAATTTTTTATTCCTAAAAGAAGAACTTTCATTGATCGTACTCATGATCATTCTGCTGGTATACGACCTGTTCGGTTCCCAGAAAAGCCTGAAATATTTCCATCCGGTGGCTTGTGTATTGTTTCTTGCCCATACCCTGCTGAATCTTTTGCCCCAGGAAACCACCATCGAAGCCTTCGGGGGCATGTATTCCTGCACACCTATCGGGGGTGTCGTAAAAACCATTCTGAATGCAGGCACCCTGATCGTCCTCATGCAGGCATACAACTGGGTAAACAGCGAATCGGTACTCATTCGCCGGGGAGAGTTTTACCTGATCCTGTTTTCCTCCCTCTTAGGAATGTATTTCATGATTTCCGCCGGTAACTTCCTGCTCTTTTTCATCGGCCTGGAAACGGCCTCCATTCCGATGGCCATTCTGTCGGCATACGACAAATACAAATACCAATCGGCAGAAGCCGGTGCCAAATACATTCTGTCGGCGACCTTTGCCTCCGGACTTTCCCTATACGGCATATCACTGATTTACGGCACTGTCGGCACCCTCTATTTTGCGGATATCACCCACAATATCAGCGGCAATCCGCTGCAATACATGGCATTCGGCTTTTTTATCGTCGGTCTGTTTTTCAAGATCTCGTTGGTACCTTTCCACCAATGGACGCCGGATGTATACGAAGGAGCTCCGACTCCGGTCACGGCCTATTTTTCAGTAATCTCCAAAGGTTCTGCGGCCTTCGTTCTGATGACCCTGCTATTCAAGGTATTCGGCAATTTTCTCGTTGAATGGCAAGCCATTCTGTACGTGGTCATCATCGCAACGATCACCATCGCCAACCTGTTTGCCATTCGCCAACAAAACCTGAAACGCTTCCTGGCCTATTCCTCGGTTTCCCAGGCCGGCTATATCATGCTGGGAGTCATCAGCGGAAGCGCCATCGGAATGTCTTCCCTGGTATATTACATCCTGGTGTATATGATCTCCAACCTGGCTGCTTTCGGCGTCATTACCGTCATCGAACAGCGGACCGGAAAGATTACCCTAAACGATTACAACGGACTGTATGCCACCAACCCCAAATTGAGCGTCGTCATGATGCTGGCGCTGTTCTCTCTGGCCGGTATTCCACCGTTTGCCGGATTTTTCAGCAAATTCTTCATCTTTTACGCCGGTGCTCAACAGGGATTCTACGTATTGGTATTCATCGCCCTGCTCAACACGATCCTGTCGCTTTACTACTACCTGCTGGTCGTAAAAGCCATGTTCATTCAGAAAAATGAAACCCCTATCGTACCTTTCCGGTCAGATGCCTATACCCGGATCAGTCTGATTGTTTGCAGTGCAGGAATCATCGTTCTGGGACTTTTCGGCAATACCCTGTATGAACTGTTTGTCAATATGAGTTTCGGAGTATGAGCAACAACATCGTTTCAGCTATCGGCAAACAGAGAAACACCCGATTGGTCATTTTCGATCTTGACGGCACCCTCCTGAACACCATCGACGACCTGGCTTCCAGCGCCAATTATGCACTCCGTCAGCATGGTTATCCGGAACATGCCTTGTCCGCCTATCGCTATTTTGTCGGCAACGGCATCACCAAACTCATCGAACGCGCTCTTCCGGAAGCAGCCAGACAACCAGAAACGATTCTGCAACTGCGCGAAGATTTTGTCACCTATTATCAGCAGCATAAAACCGACCGCACCCGACCGTATCCGGGTATTCCGGAATTGCTGGAACAACTGCACGCACAAGGCATCCTGCTCGGCGTCGCATCCAACAAATACCACCAGGGCACAATAGAACTCATCCGTCACTATTTCGGAGAAACACTCTTCTCCATCGTATTGGGACAGCGTGAAAATATCCCGACCAAACCCGATCCCACCATCGTATTCGAAATACTGCAAGCCACCCGACAGGCAGCTTCCCAAACCCTATACATCGGAGATTCCGGAGTCGACATGCAGACGGCCCGAAACGCCGGTCTCGTTTCTATCGGCGTATGCTGGGGCTTCCGCCCTCGTCAGGAACTGGAAGAACAAGGAGCCTGCCACCTCGTGGATCATCCACAGGAGATCCTTCGCTACCTCTGAGCTAACCGGTGATAATTTCTGCACCCGTATCGGTGATCAGTACCGTATACTCCCATTGAGCGGAAGGTTTCCCGTCATCCGTCAGCACGGTCCAGTCATTGTCGGCATCGATATAGATTTTCCGACTTCCCATGTTGATCATCGGTTCGATCGTAAATACCATACCCGGAACAAGCAGGAGGCCGGTTCCCGGTTTCCCCGTATGACTCACAAAAGGATCCTCATGGAATTTCAATCCCACTCCATGCCCCCCGAATTCCCGAACCACAGAATAACCGTTACGTTCCGCATGCTGTTGGACAGCGGCTCCGATATCCCCCAAAAATCCCCAGGGCCGGGCAGCCTTTAATCCCAATTCCAGACATTCCCGGGTAACCTCAACCAGACGCTTCACCTCCGGTCTGACCTTCCCGATCATAAACATGCGGGAGGCATCCGAAAAATAACCGTCCAGAATCGTCGATACGTCCACATTGACAATATCCCCCTCCCGCAACACCACCTCCGGGGATGGAATACCATGACACACCTCATCATTCACCGAAGTACACACACTCTTCGGAAATCCTTCATAATGCAAAGGCGCAGGCACGGCACCGCGGGCAACCGTAAACTGATAAACCAGGGTATCGATCTCTTCGGTTGTCATTCCCGCATGAATCTGCGAGGCCACTTCATCCAGCACCGCCGTATTCACTGCCGCACTGCGACGAATTCCCTCAATCTGGGCAGCCGTTTTGATCATTTTTCGGGTCGGTACCCGAACCCCTTTCGCCCGATAAGATTTGATTTTCTGTTCAATCTCAAACAAATGCGCCGCCTCTTCTTCAGACAAGCTCTCTTTACTTTTAAAAAATTTCATCTCTATTTACCTGATCGGCAAGATGCTTTTCCTGTCGGTTATTGAATTGCAATATCTTTATTTGACGACGCAAGTTACACAATTATTCCTCAAAAGATTCCATTTCCTCTCTTTTTCTCATCTTCTCATTCCTCAATCAAACCACCATCTTCCCAACGGGCTGATCGAACTACCGGAGGTGCTGTCGGCTTAAAGTCTGCCGGGATAGACATCCCTGCCTTCGTCAATAAATTGGAGAGTACATGTTCCTGATCCCACTGTACAAAATCCTCGTAATCGTACTGCCAACTTTCAAAATAAGCCAATTTGTGAATACGATAATAAATCGCCTCCCGAGAAGGGGCATTAAATCCACCTTCATTATAACGCATAATACTGTAATCCGTCGGTCGATAGACACCGCGGATATAAGTGGCGGCACCTTCATATACCCCTATATTTTCTACAGCATAACGGGCATCCGAAATAAATTTACTCCAAATAACTCTGTCTGAAGAAGATGTATAATCTATATTTTTACCCCAACCAAAATTGTCCCGGAAACGAAGTTTCGTATTTTTTTGATCATCAGGTATAGTTCCATAACTTTCATAAAAATATTCATCTTCCAGCTTGGCAAACCCATGCCCGCCCGCTTCATGCAACAACAACTCCCTCAACGAATTGTCATTGCTGCCAATCGGGAAATAGGCAACAGCGTATCCTCTGCCATAATCACCTTTTATAAATAAAAAGCACATTCAATACATTCAAGTGTTAATTCAATTAAAATTTTATGATACAAAATCAACAAAAGCATTCTCAGATCCTACACAAAGCCCCCAAAAATAAAACATCTGTTAAATACAATCCGATCACACCCTCCATCTAATACACAAAAAAGGCGACTCGAATATCAAGTCGCCTTTTTACTTTCATCCTATTTTCCTTTTAATACATAACCGGATCAAAGGTTCGATTATCAGGAGTCAATCCCCATTGCGGATTCAACAAAATAATCGTATTTGAAATAGGAACGATAAACTTTTCTGAATTGATTTCGGCAGAATAGGTCGTACTACCTATTTTGTGTTCGATAACTTTCTTACACCAGGGTTTCCCTTCGTCCAGACTCAATCTCTTCAGATCCAACAGACGTTGGAAAGTAGCGATTGGCAGCTCTCTTCTCCGTTCTTTCAGAATTTCTTCCAACAACTGATCCTGATTCATGCTTTCTCCGCCCGGCAAATTGGTTTCAGAAACATCCGTACCTTTATAACGGAATTGCCGCAACAGATTCAAATCGTTCAGAGCATCCGACAATTTTCCAAGTCGGGCAGCAGCTTCTGCACGCATCAGCAACAGCTCAGGATGGGTAAATCCTTGATTACTCATTATTTTATTATCCCGGAAATACATCCGTACCAACCCGTCATCGTAAGTCACATCGTTGACCGTTGTGGAATATCCATCTTCTTTGAGAGCAAACAACTTATACCGCAAATCCTTTTCCTGATCGAACAAAGCCAAAAATTCATCCGAAGGATACAATACCCCGGTACCGCCATAAGCCGGTTTCCGATACATCAGATTCTCCCGATGATATGACCGGCCAATCAATGCATCTTCTCCCTGAAGCTCTATGTCTATTTCCGGATCTCTGGAATCTTCATCCTCCTCAGTGTCATCCAGGCCATACCCGAAATTATTGTAATTATACAAGAGAGCTTCCACGCTTCCATTTTGAGCCAGTACCTTCTGCCAGGCCATATCGGCATATTTCCACATATTTTCCCAATCCCGGGTAAACATATAATAATAAGCCATCAACATCTGTACTGCCGGTAAACCGAAACGGCACGGATTGCTGACATTTTCAGGAATACCACCATTCAAAGCATCCTCAATATCCTGTTTGGCGTATTTAAACACTTCTGCAGTCGTCGCTCTTTCCGGATTGGCTACCAACGGTTGGGAATTGGTCCGATAAGGAATCGTCTTTACATCATTCGTACCAGCGGGATTATATACTGGACCATAAATCATGCACATCGTCAGATAAGCCCAGGCACGGGCAGCTTTTGACTGCGCAATCAATTGCTGAGCCAACTGTTCTGTCTGCTCCGTTTTGACATCATTGACACCATCGATAACGGAATTAAAAATTCCGATAGCTTCATATCCATGTTCCCAAAAGAAATCGGCTGTCGTCGGATCGTAATACGGCATTTGAAAAGTATAACTTGTATACTTAGAAATAGAAGTATTGCTGACATCAAAATAATGAGCAGCACTGTTCTCACTGATTTTCAAATTATCACACAAAGTAGCCAAATAGGTCGATCCAGCCTCCAAATAATAGTAATCAACTGTAGATATATTATTCAATAGATTTTCATATTCTTCTACTTCTGTCGGTATCAGTTTTCCCATGGGCTTCACATCCAAAAAATCTGAACAGGAGAAGCACAACAGCAACATACCTATAAAATATAATTTTCTCATAACTCCCAAAAATTAAAATGTAAACGACAAACCCATATAGAATTCAGCCCGTTTCGGCAAAGAAGTATACCCCTGTTCGGTAAAATCACCAATCACACCGGTTTCATTGATTTCGGCCACTTCCGGATCGATATCAACTCCTTTCGCAGTAATCGTGAACAGATTCCGAGCCTGGAAATATAATTTTGCATTTGCCAGCCCGACATTGGAAATCCACTTTTTCGGCATATTATAACTCAAAGTGACATCTCTCAATTTCAAATAACTGGCATTGCCTACAAAAATATCCGCATACGGGAAATAAAAACGGTCGGAACTGTAACGCTTCAAACGGGGATAAATCTTGGTAGCTTCATCTCCCGGTTCTCTCCACCGTTCCTCTACATGCCGATTCAGGTAATTCGTACCGGAGAAGCTGTCTTTCCGATATTTATGTCCCAATTTCGCGATAAACATACATGAGAAATCCAAATTTCTCCAACTCAGCATATTGGTAAAAGACATATCGAATTTCGGACGAGTTGTTCCGGCATAAACCAGATCTTCCGGTTTCGTTGCCTGCGACATCAATACTTTTTCTCCCTCGGCGTTATAACACATGGCATTTCCCGACTCGTTCAGACCGGCATACCGATAAGCATACAGCGCATCAGCAGGCTTTCCTTCCACCAGTTTGGCCGAACCAGTATAACTTGTTGCATACAAACGAGTTACATTATATTTCTTGACGTTATTGAAGTTATAGCTCAAATTATATAAAGAATGCCAACGAATCACTCCATTGTTGATAATATCACCACCAACGGATATTTCAATACCGCTATTGCTCATTTCTCCAACATTCTTCATCAAACTGGGGAAACCGGTTGTCGGATCGTTGGTATCGTTTGCCAATAGATCGGTACTGTTCTTGTAATAATAATCCAAAGTCAAATCAAGCCGGTTGTTGAAGAAGGCAAGATCCAAACCGATATTGGTAGAACTCGTCTTTTCCCATCTCAATTGCTCATTGGCCGGAGAAGAAATTTCATAAGAGATTCCCCCCGTTTCATCTTCATAGCTACCTACACCCAAAATCAAGAACGGGCCCTGATTCAAAGCGATATTTCCGTTGACACCATAAGAAACCCTCAAATTCATCCGATCCAACCAATCAAAAGACTCCATGAATTTTTCATTTCCTAATTTCCAGGTTCCACCGACTGACCACAAAGGCTTGTAGCGGTATTTCGGATCTGTTCCAAAGAAATTCGTCAAATCCAAACGGATACTTCCACTGACAATGAAACGGTGGTCATATTCATAAGATCCGTTTGCATACCAGGATACGAAACGATTGTCAGAATAGCTGTAACTACCATCCTTTAAGGAACTTTTGTGATATTGAGCCAAAAACAGCATATCGGAATTATACGCTCCGGCTTTATAATCTTTCAGATTGACCGGAATAAACGAACCGGCAGTCGGATTATATCCCAAACGGGTGGCATATACATTGTCATCATAGGTACTCTTTCTCACCTCATTACCGGCCAGAAAATATACATAATGCTTATCGTCGTTGAAGGAACGGTTGAAGTTGATCTGCGTTCTGATCGTATAACTTTCGTTAATACCACGGCTCTCATCGATCACGGCACCATCCGGGAAATAGTGATCGGCATTGTTGCTTTTGGAAGTAGCATCATTGTATGCAATCCGCACAGTATAAGCATCACGGTCATGAACCGTCTTATCCATCGTACTTCCACGTGTCCAGCTTCCACCGGTTTCAACATTCAATCCCTCAAGTAGATTGATTTTCAACTTTCCACCAATTCTTACCTGCAGATCTTCATGATAAGTCATTTCCTTGCCCAAATCCTCTATCGGATTGTAGGTCCAGTCTTTCATTCCGGTGATAGACTCATAGGTCTGTATTCTATAGGGACTGGTAGAAAAAATCGTCGTCGGTTTGCCTGTTTCCGGATCGATCAGATTGTCATACGGCTGAACCAGATCGTCTGCCTCCCAGGCCAGAATATCCGAATAAGTCTGATACGGAGTTTCATTTTTCCGATATACGACATTGGCTTGAGCGCCAAAAGAGACCCATTTATTGGGAGTCCACTCATTATTCAGATCCAAAATCATTCGGGAACCGGTTGTATGGGCATAATCACCTCTTTCACCCATATAATTAAGAGTAGCATTGAATAAATTAGTCTCACTCCCTCCGGAAATTCTGATATTGTGCTGATGATTCAGGTAATTCCGGAAAAGATGATCTTCAACCTGCTGCAAACCGTCCACTTTTTTCAATTCCTCGATCTCTGCCATGGCTTCTGCCTCAGTGATCTGATTTTCCCGAGCCAAAGTCAACAGATAAGAAACACGTCCCATCGGATATTTATCCGTCAGTGAAAACCAGCTGGGATTCTGATTGTACAAATCCATCTCTGCATCGATATATCCCTCCGTAGAAACCCGGTTCAAAGCAGACAAATCGGGTTTTAAAGTTACCCCAAAAGTTCCTTTATAAGAAACATTCAGAGAACCGGCTTTCCCCCGTTTGGTAGTGATGACAATCACACCATTGGCAGCCCGGGAACCATAGATAGAAGCAGCTACGGCATCCTTCAATACGGTAATGTTTTCAATGTTATCGGGATTGATCGATTCAATATCTCCTTCAATGGGATAACCGTCTACTACCAGCAAAGGTGATTTTTCTGCATTAAAAGTAGAAATACCCCGAATCTCAATATTACCTTTACGGTCAACCACCACACCGGTCATCATACCTTCCAACACTGAATTAAGATTGGGTTGTAACTTCGTATCCAAACGTTCAGCATTCACCGTACTGAAAGAACCGGTAGCTCTCTCTTTCAAAATCGTCTGATAACCGGTAACGATCACCTCATCCATTTCAGTAATATCCTCCTGCAAAACCACATTTATCTCTTGCTGACCCGTATATTTTATCTCCTGCGATTTCATTCCGACAAAAGAAAAAACAAGGGTAATATCTTCTGTTTCCGGAATATTCAAAACCCATTCCCCATTCAAATCCGTAGCAACTCCCAATTGAGTATTTTTCACTTGAACAGTTACGCCCGGCAATGGATTTCCAGCCTGATCGGTCACTTTCCCTTTCAACGAAAGCTCCTGCTGAGCAACAGCAGCCATTTCCCGTTTTACAATAAAAACGACATCATCTTCGAAACGACATTCCAAATTACTGGATGCAAACACCTTATTCAATACATCCTGCACTTTTTCATTTTTAGCAGTAACATTTACTGCCGGAAAATCTTTCGCATAATCTTCGTTAAAAACGAAACGTAAACCAGTCTGCTCTTTAACCTCTTGGAACAACTGCCACACATCAGAATGATGCAATTTCAAAGAGACCAATTGATCCTGTGAATAAGTCGCTGCCGAAGCTCCGAAAGCAAACGACAACATCAAAATCACAAACGGATTCATAATTCTGCACAACCTGAGAAAATCATGCAAAAAAACTCGATAAAACCTCATAATTTTGTATTTAAAGATTAAACAATGGTAGCACACATTTAAATAATGCTATCGATTTTTATTTCACATATAAACAATTGCCTTTCAAATCAAATCGTACCTCAGAAATTCTTTCAAAATAATACAACAGGGGATTGATTTCTTCATAACGCCTCATATCTCCCGAAAAACAACACTTTTTAGCCGCTTCATTCTTGAAAACAACCTCCATGTCATACCAACGGGCTAATTTTTGCAGAATACTTTCCAAGGATTCGTTTCTAAAAACAAAATTTCCATCTTTCCAGGCGATATAAGACGTGACATCAACCTCCTCCAGTTTTATTTCTGAGCATGAACGATCTGCAATCACCCGTTGCCCCGGTAAAATCTGGACTTCCTGATCTTGAAGCCGTAAACCGATACTCCCTTTCACCAGGACTGCCTCTACCCGATCTGCAGAATAATGATTTACATCAAAAGAGGTCCCATAAACACGAATCGCCGCATCTCCGGCTTTGACAACAAAAGGTCGCTTTTGATCCTTTTCCACCTCGAAATAAGCTTCTCCTTTCAAATACACAGTCCTTTCTTGACAATGGGAAAAATCGACCGGGAAACGTAACTCAGTTTCCGCATTCAACCACACCTTCGTTCCATCGGCCATTGTCATCGAAAATTCACCGCCACGAGGGACAATCAAAGTATTGTACAAAATAGCGGTATCCTTCTCGGTCGCTGCATGATAACAGACACATCCCTCTTTATCGATCTGAATAGAGGTCCCGTTCAGTTCCGTCAATTCCTGAGTGAGAGAATCCATTTTCACACTCTTTCCCGAAGACAAGACCAACACTGCCCGAGCTTTTCCCGGAAGGACCGTTTTCTGCTCGCTCAGCAACAACTCCATCCCGGCTCGCTCTTTTTCATACTGCCAGAAAAATAAACATCCCACAAGTATCAAAATAGAAGCAGCCCAGGCACTGCGACGAATCCATCTGCGAACCCCCAACCGTCTTTCTAGCTGACGATACGATCCTTGAATCCCTTGTCCCCGGATTCCCCAGCGGATATCCCAGAAATCTTTTCGAAATTGCTGGAATTTCTTGGCGTTTTCTGCATTTTCCTCTATCCATTCCTCCACAGCACGACGTTCTGCTTCCTTTAAATTTCCAGAGAAATAATCAAATAACCGTTCGTCTATCGTCTTTTCTTCCATCTCATTTTTTTTCTTTTTATAAAAAGACAGAAGAAAATGAAAAACGGTTGAATGATTTTTAATTTTTTTTGCGCAATAAAAAGAAAAATAAAAATTCGAGATTCGAATTCAAGGTTTTACGAAGAGATTTTAACGAATTTACCAACAAAGTCTTTACCGTAGCAACCGAAACATGTAATTTTTCAGCCACGTCCTTATACTTCATATTATTCAAATATACACATTTGACCACCTCCCGGCTGCGTGGCGGTAAACTTTCAACCGCTTTATGCACCCGTACAATGATATGATCCAAACCGGAATCATATTCTTCCCACAAAGGATATATTTTTTCCATGCCACACACATCCCTCAGAGGATCTTTCCGGTCCAGCTGATTCAAAACACGATGCCGAACCGATATATAAAGATAAGTTTTCAAATTGGCAAAATGGATATTTTCCAAATATCTTTTTTCCCAAATCGCAATAAAAAATTCCTGGACCAAATCTTCTGCAACAGAAAGGTCGTTCAAAAAAGTATCTGCCCATACCACCAACAACTTATAATATTTATGATATAGTTCCTCTATACCTTTCTTTTTTCTGTCCCTTATCAAATCACATATATATTGATCCGAAATCTGCATATACACACCTGTTTAGCATCACAAATATATAAGAAATCACAAAGCTTATCCATTTCTCTTAAGATGAAATTAAGATATTTAACAAGAATATAACGATTTATTCAAAAAACCAAAATACAGCCGATATTAAAAAAAACTCAAAAATGAAACACATTTTTAAACACAGCCTTCCATTTTTTTCTCAACCAATTGAAAAATAGTATTTTAACATATTTCCAGGCAATCTGAAACCACAAATCAGTCCAAATTCCGGGACTCTCCCGTTTCGTATTCTCCGGAAATTTTTCCAAATCGAAAAGCGCAGCAATTTCAGCCCAGAAAAGAGGGCGGGCGTGTGTACGAATATATTGCCAATCCTCATACATCTGTACTTCCATAAACTGACACAAACGCCGAAGTTCACGCTGCTCCGCCAGAATTCTCCCGAGAGGGGTTTCGAGAAGTCGTTTCTTCTTCATGATTTTCTATTTGTATAACTGTAATTACAATATTCATCAACCAAAAACGAATATATTTCCGAAAACACCAAATAAGCAAAGTAAACAATAAATAGATCATCCCCACCATAAAAAAACCCAACGCCAAACTGTTCAGCAATTCGCCAAGATAAAAGCCGAGAGCTACCAATAAGAAAAGAAGCGTAAAAAACACTGATAACAAGACCAACAGACCGAATGAAAGGAATGCCACCACAAAGGCACTCCTCTCGATCGCAGTCAATTTCAAAAGACGCCATTTCAATCGAATATAAACCGAAATCTCTTTCTTCAATTTCGTCCATATCCGTTCTGTAACAGGTTCCATAAATTTCTGCAATAAAAGCTATTTATCCGCCTGTTTTTTTCTATCCCTCTGATTTCCGATATCTTTCCGGAAATTTTCGGCGTGTTGCGCATGCTGCTGTTCATCAAAAGCAGCACGTTCATCCATGTATTGCCGAAAATCATCGGCTTTCTGCGACAGGTCATCGGCAACCGTCTTCGCCTTTTCTCCGGCATCATCCACCCATTCTCCGGTCTTCTCTGCAAATTTAGAGCCCGTACGTTCGGCCGAAGCCTTTACCTTGGAAAACACCGACTGAGCTCCATCCTTGATGCCATGCCCCACTCCCTGCAAATGCTCTTTCAATTTCTGCCGATGCTCCTGTGTCATCAAATAACCGACAGCAACTCCTACCAGAGCACCAATTCCAAGTCCCAGTAGCAATCTTGAATTCTCGCTTTTCATATTCTTCTTTTTTATGGTTCATATATTCTCAACGAAAGAAGAAAACGAAAAGTTCAGATTTTAATAAAAAACTTAGACCAAATTTTCAAGCCAACAATTTTCGGATCTTTGCCGGTTGTCCAAAATCCGGAATCACCGCACTCACCTTTTCCTGAATCACATCCACCGGAAGAGTCGTCGCAACTCCGATCACCCGCATACCGGCAGCGGTAGCAGCCTGAATACCGGACAATGAATCCTCAAAGACAACACAATCGCCCGGATCTGTCCGCAAATCAGCTGCCGCCAACAGGTAACACATCGGATCTGGTTTTCCGGCCGTAATCCGATCCGCCGTCACCAAAGTGTCAAAAACCGATTCCAATTGCATCTTTCGAAGGGCCATCTTCATTTTTACAGCCAAAGAACTCGTCACCAGTCCAAGCCGATAACCGTCACGCTTCAATTGCCGAAGAAAATCAACCGATCCCGTCACTTCCGGGAAGTCCATCTGCATCTCAAAAGCTTCACAGGCCTGAGCAATTTTTTCATGTTCTGCCCGAGGATAATCTGAAAAATACAACCCGAAAATCCGTTGCAAAGTCGTGCCTTTTATTCGGGAAGCAAAATTGGGAATCCCAATTCCATATTGTGCTGCAATTCCATTCCAAAAAATATCATAAAGAGGCTCTGTATCCGCCACCACCCCGTCAAAATCGAACAGGGCCGTCTTGATCATACTCATAATCGTCTTGTTTTTGACTGCAAATATAATAAGTCATTAACTTTTTCGATTACTTCCACCGGCAATATCCAACAATTCGGAGGTAATACCCTGTTGACGCAATTTATTATACTCCAACTGCAATTTTTCCAAAAGTTTCACGCTATTATCATAAGCCAACTGCATTGTCAGAATTCGGACAGCCTGTTCCGAAGCCTTGCTTTCAAGCAACATTTCATACATCAAGGCATGCAACATCAAGGGAAACAACATCTTCAAAATAGATTCACAGTCGGGCTCGTAAATAAACCACGGTGCCACTTTCCCATGTTCCGGCCGTTCGCTATCCGCCAGTTCTACTGGCAAAAACTGCCGATGCTGAACAATCTGGGTACCGACACTCTTATAATGGGTATAAATCACTTCCACCCGATCGTATCGCCCCTCCAAAAAACCATTCATCCATTCCGCCGTCATTTCCCGTGTACCCGCCACATATTCCTTCCGCTCGAAAGCCGCCGGACAAGCGGTCAAACGGATTCCTTTCATCCGCCTGACATCCGGAAAAATCTTTCTACCGACCGGACATACGGTAATATCATGAATTCCCTTCCGCTGATACGCCTGAACCATCTCCTGCAATTTTTTATACAGACTGATGTTAAAAGCACCGCACAACCCGTCGTCGGTCGCAAAAACAACAATCGCGACCTTTTTACATTCCCTCTGTTCCGTCCATGGCGACCGGAATTCCCCTCCGTCTGCTTCAATGTGGGCAAATATCTCCCACAACTGCCTGCGATAAGGCTCGGCCTGCAATAATCTGTTTTCCGTTTTCCGCAACCGGGCAGAAGAGATCATCTTCATCGCCCCGGTAATTTTCTGAGAAGAATACACTGAATTTATTCTTCCTTTCAATTCACGCATCGTTGCCATTATGCTTCTCCTTCCAGATCAATTATTGTACTTCAAGCAGCTCCGGCTTCTTTTCCGGCACTGCATACCGTTCCGCCACTTCCTTCGCCACTTCCTCCAGCAAAGCCACCACCACTTCGTCCAAACGGCCGGCCTTCAATTCATCCAATACCTCTTTCCGATAGCGTATCCTCAAAATTTCAAGAAAATACTTTTCAAAATCATGGATATTTTTCACCGGTACATGCTGCAACAATCCTTTCGTGCCACAATAAATAATGGCAATTTCCTCCTCCACCGGCATCGGTGTATATTGCGGCTGTACCAGCAAACGGGCATTTTTCTGTCCTTTATCGATCACCATCTGCGTCACTGGATCCAAATCACCACCAAACTTGGAGAAGGATTCCAATTCCCGATACTGTGCCTGATCGATTTTCAAGGTCCCTGCGATCTTTTTCATTGCCTTCAACTGCGCATTTCCCCCTACCCGGGAAACAGAAATACCAACGTTGATGGCCGGACGTACTCCCTCGTTAAACAAAGAAGTTTCCAAAAATATCTGCCCATCTGTAATCGAAATCACATTCGTCGGAATATATGCGGAGACATCACCGGCCTGTGTTTCAATAATCGGTAAGGCTGTCAACGACCCCCCTCCCTTGATGATCGGTTTCAAGGGCTCCGGCAAATCATTCATTGAAGCAGCCACCTCATCGTTGGAAATAATCTTGGCCGCCCGCTCGAGCAAACGGGAATGCAGGTAAAAAATATCTCCCGGATAAGCCTCTCGTCCGGAAGGCCTGCGCAAAATCAAAGATATCTCCCGGTAAGCCACCGCCTGCTTGGAAAGGTCGTCGTATACCACCAACGCATGACGCCCACTGTCCCGGAAATACTCCCCGATCGTCGCCCCGGCAAAAGGAGCATAATAACGCATGGCCGCAGAATCGGAAGCATTGGCTGCCAATACAACCGTATATTCCAACGCTCCGTAATTTCTTAAAATATTTACTAAAGACGCAACAGAAGATGCCTTCTGCCCGACAGCCACATATATACAATATACCGGCTGGCCCTGACGAAAATTCTCCCGTTGATTCAAGATCGTATCGATCGCAATGGCAGTTTTTCCAGTCTGTCGGTCTCCAATGATCAGTTCCCGCTGCCCCCGCCCGATCGGAACCATGGAATCTACCGCCTTGATACCGGTCTGCAAAGGTTCTTTTACCGGTTGCCGGTAAATCACACCGGGCGCTTTCCGTTCCAAAGGCAATTCCAGCAAATCCCCCTCTATCGGCCCGGCTCCGTCAATCGGTTCTCCCAAAGTATTGATGACCCGTCCCAACAATCCCTCACCGACACGGATGGATGCAATGTGTCCCGTCCGCTTGGCGGTAAAGTTCTCTTTGACCCGATCGGCCGCATTCATCAATACAACCCCCACCTGTCCTTCTTCCAGATTCATCGCCACTCCTCTCACCCCATTCTCAAATTCTATCAATTCCCCGGAAGAAACATTATCCAGACCAAATACATGGGCAACACCATCCCCTACTTCCAGAACAGTTCCAATCTCTTCAAATTCAGCCTTCAGATCAACATTGTCCAGCTGTTGCTGAAGAATATCCGATGTTTCATTTGGTTTTATCATAACTTATTCATTTATACTTTTCTCTTAATACTGCCGGGCTATCTTTTTCAATTCACCACTGACAGAACAATCCAGCTGTTTGGAATTCATCCGAAGCACAAATCCCCCGATAATAGACGGGTCTACCTTTTCGACAAATTCTATCGAATGGGAAACATCCTTCTGCACCATCTTTTGAATCCGTTCCAACATCTCCGAACTCAGTGGAACCGCCGTAATGATTTTTACCCGTTCGATTTGATAGACTTTTCGATACAGCTTCTGGTACATCAGACAAATCATACGGATATATCCTTCCCGATGATTCTTAATCAACAAGCGAACAGCCCGAATATACCATGTACCCGGCTCAATCCCAATCGCAATGGTCAGCAATTGCTCTTTGTCCCGGGGTGACAACACCGGATTCAACAAGGCCCGGTGCAGATCCGGATGAGAAATATAATTTTGCTCAAAGACTTTCATCTTCTGATACATCTCTTCCGCCACATCGTATTTCTGTGCCACCCTCAACAGGGCCAAAGCATATCTCCGTGCTATCAATCCTTCGTTCATATCCTGTTAACTCTTCGTTTCCAACTCTTCCAACATTTTTCCGACCAGTTCCATCTGGGCCGTATCCTGTGCAAGATCTTTCCGTAACACTTTTTCTGCAATTTCAAGGGACAAACGGCTTACCTGCTGCTTCAACTGTCCTTCTGCATCCCGTTTCATCCGTTCAACCGAGATCTTTGCCTCTTCCAGCATTTTTTTGACTTCTCCAGCAGCCTCCTGTTTCGCTTTTTCCACCATTTCCTTTTTCATCCGCTCGGTCTCCTGCAAAGAGAGCAACTGCTTTTGATGAGCCTCCGCCAATATTTCCTGAACTTTCTGATCGACTTCCTCTAAACGCTGCTGAGCTTCACGGGTATACCTGACTCCCTTGTCAATAAATTCCGCTCGTTGTTCAATACTTTGGATGATCACCGGCCAGGCGTATTTTGCCAATATGAACAAAATGATCAGAAAGGCCACCAACATCCAAAACACCAAACCAATTTCCGGTTTAAAGAGTCCCATAAATTCTCTATATAAACAAAGCCAATAAACAAACGATGATGGCAAACAAAGCCACACCCTCAATCAAAGCCGCAATAACGATCATATTCGTCCGGATATTGCCCGTCTGTTCCGGCTGACGGGCAATGGCATCCATCGCACTCGAACCGATCCGTCCAATACCGATACCTGCAGCAACTGCAGCCAAACCTGCACCCAGTGCAGCACCAATCTTTGCCAGACTCGCTCCGGCAGCTACCTGTAACAAAATCATACTTAACATAGCTTCTTCAATTTAAATTTATTTACTCACTCAATTTTTTACTTTCCTGTTCTTCCTCCGGACGAGCCAGAGATATAAAAATAGCCGATAACAGCATAAACACATAAGCCTGTATAAAACAGATCAATAAATCGATACATCCCATAAATACGGCAAAGAACACGGCCACGACCGTCGCTCCACCCGTCACCACCGGTCCCATGGCTGCAAAGATGAAAATCAATGAAATCAATACCAGTGTAATCAAATGGCCGCCCAACATATTGGCAAACAATCGGATCATCAAAGCCATCGGTTTGGTGAACACACCGAAAAGCTCAATCACCGGCATCATCGGAACCGGACATTTTAACCAGGTAGGTACATCCGGCCAAAAAATATCTTTCCAATACGCCTTGCGTCCTGAAAAATTCACCACGACAAACGTACACAAGGCCAATACGAAAGTAATGGCCAAATTACCGGCCAGATTGGCCCCTCCCGGGAAAATAACGATCAGCCCCAATAGATTCATCACCAGAATAAAGAAAAACAGCGTCAACAGATAAGGGGCAAAACGCCGTGCATCTTTACCCAAAACCGGCACGATCAGATCTTGATACAACATACTGATTCCATACTCCATGATCCCCCTTACCTTCCGCGGAGCTTCATACGGCTTTTTCTTATACCACGTTTTCAAGGGGAAAACAAGCCAACACAATACCAAAACACAAATAAACAAAGCCAGTACATTCTTCGTAATGGAAAAATCCCAGGGACGATACAATGCTCCGGATGCATCCCGACAAACCACCTTACCCTCGTACTCTCCCTCCGAAGCAATAAAAAAACCTTCGTATTCCTGCTGCTCCAGCAAGCGAGCCGAACTGAACACATGCCATTGGCCAGCAGCATCTGTCACAATAACCGGTAACGGAAGATGCCACCGTCCCATATTCCACCCATACTCATCTCCCAAGTGTTCAAATATCGTCTTTCGAGGTTCAAAGGCAGGCTCAGTCGTTTCCTCAGCCTTCACTCCGCAAACAGTCCCCCAAAACAAACTTATTCCCAAAAGAAATTTCATCCATTTCATAGGCATCCGACACTCTAATTGATACAGACCACCACCCGATTATCCAACACCTCTACGATGCCCGAATCAACGGGTATTTGCTTCTCTCCTCCACCGGTATCATACACCACATTTCCTTGCGTAAGTGTAGAAATCAGAGGAGCATGCTGTTCCAAAACGGTAAAGGTACCCAAAGAACCCGGTAAGGTCACTCGTTGTACATTCCCCTTGAACAACACTTTTTCCGCAGATATTATTTCCAATCTCATAATACACTCATCCTAAATTCATATTATACTTTCTTAGCGTCCTCCAGCATTTTTTTGCCCTTCTCAATCACTTCATCGATTGTCCCGACATTCATAAAAGCCTGTTCCGGATACTCATCCATTTCTCCGCTCAGAATCATTTTAAACCCCCGGATGGTTTCTTCCAGCGGTACCATCACGCCCGGCAGTCCGGTAAACTGTTCCGCCACATGAAAAGGTTGTGAAAGATATCTCTGTGCTCTTCTGGCCCGATTGACCACCAGTTTATCACTGTCGGACAACTCATCCACTCCCAGAATGGCAATGATATCCTGCAACTCCTGATAATGTTGCAACAACTCGATGACCTGCTGAGCCGTATTGTAATGATCCTCTCCGACAATATGCGGATCGAGAATTCGGGAAGAAGATTCCAGTGGATCCACAGCCGGGTAAATACCCAATTCGGTGATCTTACGACTCAAGACAGTTGTGGCATCCAGGAAATTGAAAGTAGTCGCCGGAGCCGGATCAGTCAAATCGTCGGCCGGTACATAAATAGCCTGCACCGAAGTGATAGAACCGTATTTTGTCGAAGCAATCCGCTCCTGCAACTTTCCCATCTCAGACGCCAGGGTTGGCTGATATCCGACCGCCGAAGGCATACGCCCCAACAAGGCCGAAACCTCCGAACCGGCCTGCGTAAAACGGAAAATATTGTCGATGAAGAACAGAATCTCTTTGCCCCCTTCATTCGAATCCCGGAACGATTCCGCCACAGTCAAGCCCGACAAAGCTACCCTCAAACGGGCTCCGGGAGGCTCGTTCATCTGACCGAACACCAACGTTGCCTGCGACTGACTGAGCTGTTCCCGGTCGACACTCTCCACATCCCACTTGCCTTCCTCCATCTCCTGCTGAAAACGATCGCCGTATTTTATCACCCCCGATTCGATCATCTCTCTCAACAGATCATTCCCTTCCCGTGTCCGTTCTCCAACCCCGGCAAATACGGAATAACCGTTGTGTCCTTTTGCAATATTATTGATCAATTCCATGATCAACACGGTTTTTCCAACTCCCGCTCCACCGAAAAGTCCGATTTTTCCTCCCTTGGAATAAGGAGCCAACAAATCGATCACCTTAATACCCGTCAGCAAAAGTTCCTCGGTCGTCGTCAAATCCTCAAAACGCGGCGGATCCTGATGAATAGAGAGCGTTTTCGTGTAATCCAGGTCTCCCAGTTTGTCAATGGCATCTCCGGTTACATTCAATAAACGTCCTTTGATCTGCTCCCCCACCGGCATCGTCAACGTACGCCCCAAGTCCCATGCTTTCATTCCTCTTCTCAACCCGTCCGTCGTATCCATCGCGACACAACGCACAGTATCCTCTCCAATATGCTGTTCCACTTCAATGATCAGCTTTTCCCCATTATCCCGTTCTATCCGCAAAGCTTCATAAATAGGAGGCAAATCCTCTCCGCCATTCTCAAAAATGACATCCACGACAGGCCCCATCACCTGTGTTACATATCCAAACTTCTCTGCCATAATATTTTAATTTAATTATTTCCAATATACAAATCGCCATACTGATTCCTGCAGCGAATACTCCACAATACACCTGTTCCCGGCCGTACAGCCAAGGCTACATTTCATTTAACGGAAATGCTAAATGATCAGTTTCTTTAAAAAATACAAGAGGAAACTTTTACCATGCCATACAGACAACATTTTCTGCCATTCTGAAGCATACCAAGTCGGCATACGTCCGGGCAGCGTATTTTTCTGAATGCCATATAAAACCTTATAAGACAATCTATTCCAACCCTGATCGACACCTGTCAGCAAATCTGCCGCCAAAGTTTTCAGAAAAGATTTTAAAATATCGAAACGAGGAGCATCCGCACCATTTTGCCTCTCGGAAAATAAAACATGCATATCCTTGTATAATTCTCTCGCTTCCTCTCTGACAATCATCGTTTCCAGCAGATTGTCCTTTCTGTCACCCGCCCAGGCATTCGTCCAGAAAAAAAGAAACAAAACCGAATATATCCACAGAAACTTCATGTTATGTACAATATACAAGTTTTAATCAATAGCTAAATAACAAAAATAATGCCAGAAAAAAATAGAATCTCTTCCTTTTGTTTATCAACTTCCATTATCTTTGTGTTGAAATGAACTTGACAACAAGAGGTTAATACAAAAGCGTCACTGAACCATTAATTATTCATAAAAATCATATCTTTGACGCACAATTTGAGTAATAAACATTATGAGATTTGACGAAGTAAATTTGGACGAGAACGTACTGCAGGGATTGGAAGCCATGAATTTTCAGGAAATGACCCCCGTACAGGAACAAACCATTCCGGTCATATTGGAGGGAAGAGACATCATCGGATGTGCCCAGACAGGGACCGGCAAAACGGCAGCCTACACCCTTCCCTTGCTCAGCCGTCTGGTAGCCGAAGGCAATCCGGACAACCACATACTCGCGGTCATCATGGTTCCCACCCGCGAACTGGCCCAGCAAATCGACATGCAATTCGAAGGATTTTCCTATTTTCTGCCCATATCGACAACCGTCGTTTACGGTGGAGGCGACGGGAATGACTGGGATCAACAGAAAAAAGGCCTGCTGATGGGCTCGGACGTGGCCATTGCCACCCCCGGTCGTCTGCTTTCCCACCTGGCCAACAGCGGCATCGATCTCTCACACGTACGCTATTTTATATTGGATGAAGCCGACCGCATGCTGGATATGGGCTTTTTCGACGATATCATGCAGATTGTCAAACACCTGCCTGCCAAACGGCAAACGATCCTGTTTTCTGCCACCCTGCCTCCCAAAATACGCCAGCTGGCCAAACAAATCCTGACCAATCCGGCCGAAATCAACATCGCCATCTCCAAACCCAATGAAGCCATCATTCAATCGGCCTATATCTGCTACGAGACTCAAAAAATGGCCATCATTCAGGAACTGTTCAGCAAACCCAACCGGAAAAAAACCATTATTTTCTCTTCCTCCAAACAGAAGGTGAAGGACCTGGCCTACTCGTTGAAACGGATGAAACTGAACGTTGCTGCCATGCATTCCGACCTGGAACAGGAACAGCGGGAAGCAGTAATGCTCGATTTCAAAAACGGGAAAATCAGCATTCTCGTGGCCACCGACATCATCGCCAGAGGCATTGACATCGACGACATCGGACTGGTCATCAATTACGATGTCCCGCACGACCCGGAAGATTATATCCACCGCATCGGCCGTACCGCCCGGGCCAATACGGATGGTGTCGCCATTACCTTTGTCAGTGAAGCCGAACAGGGAAAGTTTTATAAAATCGAAAAATTCATAGAGAAAGACATTTACAAGATTCCGCTTTCTCCAGCCCTCGGTCCGGGACCGGCCTATACGCCCGAAGCCTTCGAACGCCGTCCGAAAGGAAAATTCAAAGCCAAACGCAACGGAGGCAAACGTCCCTACCGAAAGGGGAAAAATACCCCAACGGCCACACAGACAAACCCGGAAAAATAAAACTACCGCTTCAGACGGAATTCAGCAATTACCCCCTTGTGATCGGTCGGCCAGATCCCCAAAGGAAGTATAAACGGATCTGCCGTCTTTTCCGGCACCCGTTTTCCCCGGCGGATACATCCCCGGGGACCGTAAAGGTTAACCCGTGTCAGCGACAGTCCCTCCTCCGGATAAAAAAAGATATAATCCAGCCGCTCGCGTTCATCGGCCTCCGGTGCCCACAACAGTTTTTTGAGTTCCACCTCCCGGCAATCGGCCGGATAGGTATATCCCGGATAAAGGACAGGATCCGGATAAAAAGTACGATAGGCATCCTGATAGCCGTTTTCCGCCAGCAGGGAAGTCACCGTCCAGGGGATCACCAAACCTTGGTGATCGGCGCTGTCCCGGGTCGCTTCCGTCCAGTCCAGGTGTGAAGGCTCATTGAAATCTCCTCCGAGAAACACCAAGGCCCCCTGTTCTCTCTCCCGGGCGGCATCCGCAATAAACAAACGGATGGCGTCATCCCGCCGGGAAGCGATATTCTTCTGCAAGATACGCTCCAAATCGGTCAAGGGCGCTTCCAGTTTTTCCCAGGTATTCCCATCGTATCCCCGTACATCATAATAGGCACAGCTCAAATAGTCCAGGTGAGCCGTATAAACCGCCACCCGCTGGCCCCGCACATCGGCCACCAGCTTGTAAATACTGCCGTGATCCCCGTTCTCCGGGAATATCGTGGCACTGTCGAGGATCGGATATTTACTCAACAGACCGGAATCATAACTGTAAAAGGAATCATATGCCTTGCCCCGCTCCTGCAGTGAAGCCGTTATCCGATCGCAGAAACGGGTCTGACGGTAATTCCGCACCTCACTCAGCATGACAAAATCGGCATCCGTACGAGCCAGTTCATCCACCAAGGCCTCATAGCCGCCTTCCACCATCGTTCCTTCCTGCCAGATATTCAATTGCAAGAATTTCAAGTGCTGCTCTTGCCGACAGGACCAACACCCCGCCACCAGCAAGAATAATAACATCATTCTGTCCATTCCTGTTTGATTTCAACAAAGTAAAACAACCCCTGCTGGACAATCCAACAGGGGTTTCCGTGCTTTTCAAAAATGCGGAAAACTATTTATTGACAATCTCCACATCATCGATGATCAACTCACTTCCAGGAGCACCGGCAAATTCGGCTCCATTCTTACTGGAAGAACAGATGATGGAAAATTTATACTTCTTGGAAGAATCGTAAACCTTATCATCCGAATATTTCAATTTCACTTCAAAGGGAGTAAACTCCGATTTCTCGGCTCCGTCCATAAAGACTCCCATGGCAACAATATTAGTCGTTGCCGGATCGTACAAAGTCACTCCATCCAGCCATTCACTGTCATAATCGTTTACCTCAAACAAAACAGCCGTAATGACACAACTGTCCGCCATTCCCGGCACTTCAATCCCCTTCACATCCTTTCCGTTTATTTCGGTTTTGTAATAGGTCTCTCCAGCCTTGTACTTATAATATCCCTTGACTGTCTCCGGCTGATCATAATAGGGAACCCCGAAATGGGTACTTTTTAATGTATTGCTTAAATTGACCTCAAATTCACCCAGGAACAAAGTGGCTGCCGTCACCTTCGGTACTGCCGTAATAAAGGCCCACGCTCCTTTTGTATCATTGGTCATAATTCTTGCACCCTGACCGCTTTTCCCCTCGATTTTTCCGACGGCCACCGCATCCGCAGGACAATAATTCATTGTTTTCAAAAGAGATAATGCTGCATTGCTGGTACACCAGCCGGCCGGATCATCATAATTCGACTTACTGTTGTTAATCCAGGATTCGAAATCATAGAAAGACATCGTCTGAGCCACAGAAACCGTATAAACCTGCTGTGTACCATCTTCTGCCATCACCGTATAAGTCACTTTCTGCGAAAAATTCTGGGCCACCCCACTGGCCGGAGTCAGCGTAGCCTTCTCAGAAACAGTGATGGTCGGGATCAAGGTGTTCAAGGTCTCCGTACTGGTGGTATCCGCTACCATAAAAGTGATAGACGAACCATTGATCTGCGGCTGAATCAGCACCGCATCATTTCCGCCCTTACCGGCCTCAAAAACGAAAGACGTAATCTCGGCGGCAGAACTTTCCGAACCGGTCAGCCGTTTTCCCGTAAATGTAACCTTAACGGTCTGATTCAAAGGAGCAGGCACTTCTACATCGATGTCCAGAGCAATCTGTTCGTTCTTCACATTTCCCTCCACTTTCACAATACATTTGCCAATGCCCTCGTTTGTCAAATCCAACTCCTGACTTCCGGCAAAAGAATAGGAATCACCATTTTCAATCACCGTAGCCTGATCAATGGAGATGGTACCTAAATCAAGATTAATAACACTCAAGTTTTTCAGTTCCATCTTCACAGTCTCATCATCCACTTTATAAAGATATACTTTCTGAGGAGCATCTTTTGCAATCTCCGTTCCGACAGTAGATCCCCCCATATACATCACGATATCCAAGGTTCCTTTATAAGCACCTGCAATCTCCTTCTCTATCGGAAGCTTATGATCATCATTTTTACATGCCGTAAACCCTAAAAACAATACGGTCATCATCAAAAAACACAATTTTCTTTTCATCTTCAATTTAAATTATATAAAACAAATATTTCCTTATACGACAGGATACCCTTCTCTGTTTTGCACGAATTGTAAACACAACAAAAATCGTGCAAAGATAATAAAAACAAGGCTACAATTTAATATTTTTTCACAAATCTGCCTTAAAAAATGGAATTACTGATATCTGTCGTAAAATGTTCCAGGGTTTCCATGCCGATATAGGAATTCCCGTGTCGGTTCAGTTCGGGACTCCAGACGGTGATGGCCAGATTACCGGGAATATAGGCGGCCACACCGCCTCCGACACCGCTTTTGCCAGGCAGACCGGCCCGAAAGGCAAAATCCCCCGATTCATCATAAAAGCCGCAGGTCAGCATCAGAGCCCCCAGCCGCTTTGCCTGACTGACCGACAGGATCTGTTCTTGATTGATCGGATTCAGACCGTGATTTGCCAAAAACAGAAAAGCTTTCGATAGATCGCGGCAACTCATTGCAATGGCGCACTGATGGCAATAGACATCGATCACCGCCTCGATGTCGTTTTCCATGTTTCCGAAACTCTTCATCAGATATCCCAAAGCCATGTTCCGATCGGCATGGGTCCGCTCGGAACGGGCGATGTTCTTGTCATAATAAATGTCATCGTTGCCACAAATGCTCCGAACAAATTCCAGAATCGCATCCTTCGGATGATCGTAGAGTGTCATCAGCCGGTCGGTCACCACCAAAGCGCCGGCATTGATAAAGGGATTGCGCGGAATCCCCTGCTCATATTCCAGTTGGACCAAAGAATTGAACGGATTGCCGGAAGGCTCCCGTCCGACGTACTTCCAGATCTGATCCCCCATATGCCGGGTAACCATCGCCAGACTAAACACCTTCGATATACTCTGTATGGAGAAACAGACCTCGGCATCCCCCACCTGAAACGACTGTCCGTCCAGAGTTTCTATGGCAATACCGTATTGCCGGGGATCCACTTTCGCCAAAGCCGGTATGTAATCGGCCACTTTTCCTTTTCCCCAGCAGGATTTCAAATCCTCGTATATATTCTGTATAACTTTTCCGTAATCCATGATTCATTTTTTAAGCGCACAAATATACAGGAAAAATCGTCTAAACATTTTGATACAAACAAAAAAAAGACCTGAAAGCTCATTTATAGAACTTTCAGGTCCTGCGGATGCTAATCGAGTTTATCGTTCCAATGTCAGGCTACTACCGTTTCCTCCGCGGGAGTCTCTTCTTTCAAGAATCCCCCGTTTTCATCGAAATAAACAGTCAAGCTTGCCTCCTCTTTTTTGATCACCAGTTTGTAACTGTTATCCGAACCTTTCGCAGCTTCCGCAATCGTATATCCTTCGTATTTGGCAGCTACAGCCTCAGACACCTGGGCCGGAACCTCAGACACTTCAATCTTCGTATACACCACTTCCGACTGGGCGAAAAACATCGGAGTATCCTCTTTCACAACGGTGTCTTTCTTAACAATCGTATCCTGTACACTCACAGGAGCAGCAACACACTCTACGGCAGAAGCCGGAATAGCAAACACACTAACAGTCAATGCAACCAAGGCGCTTTTTACAATAGTTTTCATAGCTTTTAAATTTAATGTTAATAAATTTTGTTTATGAACTCTTTTTCTCTTCTCGTGTTCGTAAAGAGATATAGAAAAATAAATGCCATCAAACGATTTTTACATTGTTAAAAAACAACAAACAATTCATTAACAACACATTAAACAAAAGCAACAAAAGTAAAATTTAAAGATTTTCACAATCATTATGTGGAAAATCGAGGAAACAGCCTGCCAGCATTGGGGAAGATTTCCTCACTCCCGTTCCACAAAAAGAACGGAGATGTCCGTTCTGAACATCTCCGTCTATCTTCAAGATCTCTTGGGTATCTTATTTCTTGGCCAACTGCAACAGAATTTCCATCACCTGAATGGCACTCTTGGATACTTTCGTACCAGGTCCGAATACGGCAATGGCACCGGCATCGAACAGGAACTGATAATCCTGGTGAGGAATCACACCACCCACATATACGAGGATGTCTTCACGTCCCAGTTTTTTCAATTCGGCGATGACAGCGGGAACCAAGGTCTTGTGTCCGGCAGCCAGAGAAGAAACTCCGACAACATGCACGTCGTTTTCGACAGCCTGCTTGGCGGTTTCTTCCGGAGTCTGGAACAAGGGTCCCATATCCACGTCAAAGCCCATATCGGCATAACCGGTGGCCACCACTTTAGCACCCCGGTCGTGACCGTCCTGCCCCATCTTGGCAATCATGATACGCGGACGACGTCCGGTCAATTCGGCAAATTCATCCGTCATTGCCTTTGCTTTCTCGAAGTCGGCATCTTCGCCGGCAACACTTGAATATACTCCGCTCACAGTTCTGATTACAGCTTTATAACGTCCGACAACTTTTTCACACGCATAGGAGATTTCTCCCAAAGAGGCCCGTTTCTTGGCGGCGTCTACGGCCAATTCCAGCAAATTGCCCTCTCCGGTCTCCACACATTTGGTAATGGCATCCAATGCAGCGTCTACCTCTGCCTGGTTCCGTTCTGCTCTCAGTTTCTTCAAACGGGCAATCTGAGCTTCCCGAACCGCCGTATTGTCGATTTCCAGAATATCGATCGGATCTTCCTTGTCCAGACGATATTTGTTTACGCCGACAATCGTCTGCTCACCGCTATCGATGCGGGCCTGCGTACGGGCAGCGGCTTCTTCGATACGCAATTTCGGCAGACCGGATTCGATGGCGGCAGCCATACCTCCCAGTTTTTCGATCTCCTGAATGTGTTCCCAAGCCTTGTGTACCAGCTCGTTGGTCAGGCTCTCCACATAATAGGATCCGGCCCATGGGTCAACGGCCTTGCAAATGGTAGATTCCTCCTGGATATAGATCTGCGTATTACGGGCAATACGGGCAGAGAAATCGGTCGGCAGTGCAATGGCCTCATCCAACGCATTGGTATGCAGTGACTGGGTATGTCCCAGTGCAGCTCCCATGGCTTCGATACAGGTACGTCCCACATTGTTGAACGGATCCTGTTCGGTCAGCGACCATCCGGAAGTCTGAGAGTGCGTACGCAAAGCCAGTGACTTCGGATTCTTCGGATTGAACTGTTTTACAATCTTGGCCCACAACAGACGGCCGGCTCGCATCTTGGCAATTTCCATGAAATGGTTGGTACCGATGGCCCAGAAGAAGGACAAACGGGGAGCAAAAGCATCGATGTCCATTCCGGCATTCACGCCGGCACGCAGATATTCCAAACCGTCAGCCAGGGTATAAGCCAACTCGATATCGGCCGTAGCTCCGGCTTCCTGCATGTGGTAACCGGAAATAGAGATAGAGTTGAACTTCGGCATGTTCTTGGAAGTATATTCGAAAATATCGGCGATGATCTTCATGGAGAACTTCGGCGGGTAAATATAGGTGTTACGCACCATAAATTCCTTCAGGATATCGTTCTGGATCGTACCGGACAGCTGATCCAGGGTAGCGCCCTGTTCCAGACCGGCTACGATGTAGAAGGCCAATACCGGCAGTACGGCACCGTTCATGGTCATGGACACGGACATCTTGTCCAGCGGAATCTGATCGAACAGAATCTTCATATCCAGGATAGAATCGACGGCTACACCGGCTTTACCTACATCCCCGATTACACGCGGGTGATCGGAATCATACCCCCGGTGAGTAGCCAAGTCAAAAGCCACGGACAGACCTTTCTGCCCGGCAGCCAGGTTACGACGGTAAAAAGCATTGGACTCTTCGGCCGTAGAGAATCCGGCATACTGACGGATCGTCCAGGGACGCAGCGGATACATGGCAGAATACGGTCCACGCAGATAAGGAGGAATACCGGCTACGTAATCCAGGTGTTCCATACCTTTCAGGTCGTCAGCGGTATATACCGGTTTCACCGGAATCAACTCGGGAGTTGTCCAGTTTTTAGCGATGTGGTTGGCTTTTTCCCATGCCTCGGCAGACATCGGGGCCTTTTCAGACGCTTTGATATTTATATCTTTAAAATTCGGTTTCATCGATCTCAATGATTTTTGATTTATGATTTCAAACTCAATCCTAAATCGTCAATTAATTAATTCCTAATTTAGCTTGATAAGCTTTCAGCTCTTCCAACACGTTGTTCTTCACGTGTATATAGTTCATCAATCCCTTGGCTTCCAATTCAGGACGGCTTTCCGGATTACCGGCCACTACGACGATTGCCTTGTCTTTCAGCTTTTCGAAAGCTTCCGGAGCAAATCCGGCATACTCATCGTCGGAGCTGCACAATACCACGATGGCAGCCTTGTTGTCCAAACAGGCCTGAACTCCTTCGTCCACCGTCTTGAAACCGTTGTTGTCCTTTACCTCAAATCCGGCACAAGCGAAGAAATTGCAGGCGAACTGAGCCCGGGCTTTCCGCATGGCCAGATTCCCCATCGGGAACATGTAAACCACCGGACGACCGTTCTTCTGAGCATACAGGTCGGTTTTCAAACGCATGGCTTCAAAAGCAGCCGGTCCACGGTAAGTTTTCAGCGTTTCGATTTCCGCACCTTCGGCAGTCTCATCTTCCGGTTCAAAAATACAGCTGCACAACGGATGATCGATCACCTCGTTGAAATTCGGGAACTGATTGACACCGACAAAGTTTTCCTTGCGCTGAGCGATCGCCAGATCACGAGCCTGAGCCGTAGCCTTCACGGCAGCCTGTACGAAACCTTTCTTCAAGGCTTCCACATATCCGCCCTGTTCCTGTGTTTCCAGGAACAATTTCCAGGCAGCTTCGGCAATATTTTCCGTCAGTTCCTCGATATAATAGGAACCGCCGGCCACATCCACGATCTTGGCAAAATGCGACTCCTCTTTCAGCAACAGCTGCTGATTGCGGGCCACCCGTTCTGCCAGTTCGGTCGGATGGCATTCAAACGTGTCGTCGAACGGATGAACCGTGAAAGAATCCACACCGCCCAATACGGCCGACATGGTCTCGGTCTGCGTACGCAGCATGTTCACGTTCGGATCGTACACCGTCTTGTTCCATTCAGAAGTTTCCGCATGGATATTCATTTTACATTTGCAATCACAGGATGGATTGTAAGCCTTTACGATATGTGCCCACAAATAACGGGCAGCACGCAATTTGGCAATTTCCATGAAATATTTGGAACCGGTAGCGAAATGGAAACGCATTTTCGGAGCCACCTCATCCACATTCATACCGGCTTCGGTCAGCTGATCCAGGTATTCCACACCGGCAGCCAGAGAGAATCCCAATTCCTGCACAATGGAAGAACCGGAATTATTGAAAACGTAGCCACCCACTTCAATGGTCTTGAAATTCTTGTAAGCAGCCATCTTTTCCGCATTTGCCTTGACAATTTCAAAAGGATTTTCATGGCAGGTTTTTCCCTTGCGGGTCAAAACTGTCAGCGGATCTACGTTGATGCCGCCATATATCTTTTCAGGAGCGATTCCTCTCTCCTCCACAACTGCTTTGAAAGCATCCAAAAGGCTTCCTTTCTTGCATCCGGCCACGAAGTTGATCTCTACGCATTCCAGACAGATGTCTTTCAACAGAACTTCCAGATCCGCCTTGGTATACTCCCGGCATCCGTTCAGAATGAAACCCAGTGAATTCACACCGCGGTTCAATACATCCAGGGCTTTCTTGTTTGCCTCTGCCAGATCCTCTACAACAATATCCTGACGTACATACCAGTCATTGTTGTCTTTCTTGTTTCCTCTGACGAAAGGAAATTCTCCGGGCAGGCAATCCAGATTTTTCAGATCCTGCATATTCTCCAACCGATACATCGGCTGAACGTTGAAACCTTCATTGGTTCTCCATACAAGCTTTTTGTTGAAATCGGCCCCTTTCAGGTCGACAGTGACTTTGTCGATCCACTCTTGCATCGTGTTCGGCGCAAATTCACTGAAAAGCTTACCATTTTCTTTCTCTGCCATAATTTATATATTTATACTGTAACTGTTTGTTTGAAAAAACGAACAAATTTAACCCTTTCAAAGGATTAAAAAAATTATTTAGTGCCTTTTTTCCGTATTTAGAACAAATGGCTATATTTGTGTCGCATAATTGTCTAAATTACACTAACAACTACACCTATGAGCTTATTCAAAAAATTTCCCCAAACCTTTTGGGTGGCCAACACCATCGAATTGTTCGAGAGATGGGCCTGGTACGGTTTTTTTATGCTGTTCGCCAATTACCTCACCGGTTCTTCGGATGCCGGCGGACTCGAATTTACCCAGAGCCAGAAAGGCATATTGATGGGAGTCGGAACAGGCATTCTTTACTTCCTGCCGGTACTGACCGGTGCCATCGCCGACCGCTACGGCTACAAGAAAGTACTGCTGCTGGCCTTTATCATCTACTGCTCGGCCTTCCTGCTGCTGCCATTGTTTTCCACCTTCACCGGAGTATTCATCATGTATCTATACCTGGCCATCGGAGCAGCCCTGTTCAAGCCGGTCATTTCCGCCACCATTGCCAAAACGACCACCGACCAGACGGCTTCCATCGGTTTCGGTATTTTCTATATGATGGTCAATATCGGAGCCTTCTTCGGTCCCATGGTCACCCTGCTGTTCAAAGATTCATCCCATTTGATTTTTTACGTTTCAGCCGGTATCATTGCCCTGAATTTCATCCTGCTGCTATTTTACAAAGAACCCCGAACCACCGAAGACAAACGTCCGTCCCATTCCCTGCTCCACACCTTTCGGGAGATTTTCCGGAACATGGCAGGCATTCTGAAGGATGCCAGGTTTATGCTCTTTTTGCTGATCGTGGCCGGTTTCTGGACCATGTACAACCAGCTGTTCTTTACCCTGCCCGTATTCATCAGCCAATGGGTAGACACCAGCGCCCTCTACCATTTCTTCAACACCTGCATTCCTTTCATCAGCCGGAATTACAGTCCCGCACCCGGTATCATGGACGCCGAATTCGTCACCAACCTGGATGCCATGTACATCATCCTGTTTCAGATCATCGTTTCCAGTCTGGTCATGCGGTTGAAACCCCTGAAAGCCATGATCACCGGCTTCACCGTCTGCTCGATCGGCATGTCCCTGACCCTGGTTTCCCAGAATGTATTGTTCACCATCGTCGCCATTCTGATCTTTTCCCTGGGTGAAATGGCCGGTTCCCCAAAAATCACGGAATACATCGGCAGAATTGCCCCGGCCGATAAGAAAGCCCTCTACATGGGTTACTCTTTCATCCCTGTCTTTTTAGGCAATGTTTTTGCCGGCATCATCTCCGGTGTTGTCTACCAGCAGCTGTCAGACAAAGTATTGATGGTAAGACAGCTGGCGGCAGAAAAAGGCATTCCGCTCCCGGACCATCTCTCCCACAACGCCTGCTTCGAACGGGTCGCTCAACAATTGCAGCTGTCCGGACGGGAACTCACCCGTTTGCTGTGGGAACAATACCATCCCTCCCGCATCTGGATCGTCATACTGTGCATCGGTCTGTGTGCCAGCCTGCTGTTGTGGATATACGACCGGACTCTCCACCGCCGGGCCTGATCCGCAGCCATCACCCGGCAATTTTTCAGTTTGCCTCAAAACCCGGGCAATTCCATCGTCACCGTAGGTATCAACAGCAAAAATCCCAATAACACAAAAAGCAGCAGAAATTTAAAAAACCATTTGATCCACACCTCATACGGAATGCGGGCAATGCCCAGCGCTCCGATCAGCACGGCGGAAGTCGGCGTGATCATATTCGTAAATCCATCCCCGAACTGAAAGGCCATCACCGTTGCCTGCCGGGAAATTCCGATCACATCCGAGAAAGGGGCCATGATCGGCATGGTCAGCGCCGCCTTGGCCGATCCGGAAGGAATAATGATATTGATCAAGGTCTGTATGACATACATGGCTCCGACTGAAGCCACCCGCCCCGCTTCGTGCATGCCGGCAGCCAGGGCATGCAAAATCGGGTCGATGATCCGTCCGTCCTGCAAGATCTGGATAATGCCACCGGCCAATCCTACCACCACTGCGGCCGACAAAATATCTTTCGCCCCTTCCAGAAACAGCTGAATGATCCCGTCGGCATTTTTTCCGGCCGCATACCCCGACAGAATTCCCATGGCCAGAAAAATCGCAGAAATTTCCGGCAGATACCAGCCGTGTCCCATCACTCCGATCACCAGAAAAATCACCGTAAAAGCCAGAATCGAAAGAATGAAAAAATGGAAAGATTTCCGGAGTCCCAGCCAGGCGAAAATGGCAAACAAAACCGTCCCCACCGGCACCGCATGGCATTCCACAGAAGCATTCCCCAGCGTAAAGGTCGTCACCGGATATACTACGGAAAAAATCACCAGCGCCACGACCAGCAACCCGTATACGACATAGGAAGCCACCGGCACCCGATAGGCAATTTCCTCCACCTGCTCCGCCCTCCGGTTCCTCCAATAGGCGTCCGCCTGATACATGGGAGAAAGCCGGGGATTCCGCTTGACCCGGGCAGCATACGCCAATACACAGGCAATCAGTACCGCCGTCAGCAAGGCCCAGCAAAACAGACGGTATTCAAACCCGGAAAACAAAGGTAGATCAGACAGTCCCTGAGCGATACCGATGGTAAAAGGATTGAGGATGGCACCGGCAAAGCCGACATGCGCCGCCACATATACCATACACAGCCCCGTAATGGAATCATACCCCATCGAAATCGCCAGAGGAACGATGATAATGACGAACGCCAGGGTCTCCTCGCTCATACCGAACACGGCCCCGAAGAGACTGAAAAGAATCATCACCAGTGCGATCACCACATTGTGCACCCCGATGCGCCTCATCCAGCGATACCGTTCCAACCCCTGCGTAAAACGGAGAAAAGAAAAAATTCCGACATCGATGGCCCGGCTGTTGTTCATGATCTGAAAAGCCCCTCCGATAATCAATAAAAAAGCAATGATCCCGGCCTGCTCTTCAAATCCCTGCAACAGGGCGGAAAAAACCTGCCAGGTCTGAGGTGCGGCCTCCACCGCATGAAACGAATGATCGACAATCACCGTCCGGGCAGTTCCATTTATCTCCACCGTCTGCCGACTGTATTCTCCGGCCGGAATAATCCACGATAAAACGGCACACAACAGAATAATCGAAAAAATAATCGTATAGGTATGGGGTATTTTCTTCAACATGACACATCACGATTGGTTTCCGGCAAATGTAATGAATTATTTAGATTGTTTTATATTATACACAGGGTTTAAAATCGGTTAAAGAGTTCACAATCCCATCGGCAGTTTTGACGTAAACCAAAATTATTGCGTAATTTGCGCAGCAATTTTTAAACCGCGAATATGTACGATATTTTACGAACAAGCATAGAAAAAGCGTGGGAGAACCGAGAGTTATTAAAAAACGAAGATATCAGATCTGCCATTCACCAAGTCATCGACCTTTTAGACAAAGGTCTGTTGCGGGCCGCCGAACCGACAGCCGAGGGCTGGCAGGTCAATGAATGGGTAAAAAAAGCAGTCATTCTGTACTTTCCGACCCGGCCGATGGAGACCATCACGACCGGTCCGTTCGAATATCACGACAAGATTACACTGAAACAGGACTATGCCGAACAGGGAGTTCGGGTGGTACCGCCTGCGGCCGCCCGTTATGGCGCCTATGTCGCCCCCGGTGTGGTCATGATGCCCTCATACATCAACATCGGGGCTTACGTGGACAGCGGTACCATGGTAGACACCTGGGCAACCGTCGGATCGTGCGCCCAGATCGGCAAGCAGGTACACCTGAGCGGCGGAGTCGGCATCGGCGGGGTACTGGAACCGGTACAGGCCGCCCCGGTCATCATCGAAGACCACTGTTTCATCGGTTCCCGCTGCATCGTGGTCGAAGGAGCCCATCTGGAAAGAGAGGTGGTTCTCGGCGCCAACACCGTTATCACTGCTTCTACTAAAATCATCGACGTCACCGGTCAGGAACCGGTCGAATACCAGGGATACGTACCGGCCCGTTCCGTCGTGATCCCGGGTACCCGTAAAAAACAGTTTCCCGCCGGCGAATACGACGTGCCCTGTGCCCTGATCATCGGCAAACGCAAGGCCTCTACCGACCTGAAGACCTCGCTGAACAGCGCCCTGCGCGAATTCGACGTACCGGTATAGAAACCGGCATTCCACCGTACAATCTCTAAAAATCAATCATATATGGAAAAAATAAGAGCAGCCGTCGTCGGATACGGCAACATCGGAAAATACGTAGTAGAGGCTCTCCAGACAGCCCCCGATTTTGAAATTGCCGGAATCGTCCGGCGCAACGCCAGTCAGATACCCGAAGCACTGGAAAACTATCCGGTTGTCGGCAACCTCCGGGAACTGTCGGGCGTACAGGTAGCCCTGCTGTGCACCCCCACCCGGCGGGTCGAAGCATATGCCACGGAAGCCCTGAGCATGGGCATCAACACCGTCGACAGCTTTGACATCCACTCCCAAACCGTCGAATTGCACCGCACCCTGGGAGAGATCGCCCGACGCCATCAGGCCGTTTCCATCATGTCGGCCGGCTGGGATCCGGGTACAGACTCCGTCGTCCGGGCCCTGCTGGAAGCCTGTGCCCCCAAGGGACTGACCTACACCAACTTCGGACCGGGCATGAGTATGGGACACACCGTTGCCGTCAAAAGCATCGAAGGCGTAAAAGCGGCCTTGTCCATGAC
This sequence comes from uncultured Odoribacter sp., assembly GCA_944321165.1. GTDB lineage: Bacteria > Bacteroidota > Bacteroidia > Bacteroidales > Marinifilaceae > Odoribacter. The sequence goes on along the minus strand of CALUKE010000008.1, from coordinate 10,775 downwards.
CATTCCCACCGGTACAGGCATCCACCGCCGGATGGTATACATCGAACTGGAAGCCGGCTACTCCTTCAGCGAAGTCGCCCAGAAAATCAAAAACGATCCCTATTTCATCCAGGACGAAACCCATGTGCTGCAGGTCGAAAACGTAGACAGTCTATTGGATATGGGACACGGAGTCAACCTCACCCGCAAAGGCGTTTCCGGGAAAACCCAGAACCAGTGGTTCGAATTCAACATGCGCATCAACAATCCGGCTCTGACCGCCCAGATCATGGTATCCGCCGCCCGGGCCGCCATGCGCCAGCAACCGGGCTGCTACACGCTGATCGAGATCCCGGTGGCCGACCTGCTTTACGGCGAACGGGAAGAGCTGATCCGTCACCTGGTATAAAAAACAACAGGGGGAAGATGATCAAGGTAAGAAAAAACTTCGTATTTTCGCCGACAGAAATCAGAACCTATGAACGATAAGCTGAAAGAAGAAATACGAAAAACCCAGGAGGTGCTGAAAAACGGAGGGATCATTCTTTACCCGACCGATACCGTCTGGGGACTGGGATGCGACGCCACCAACGCCGAGGCCGTCAAACGGATCTATGAGATCAAAAAACGGGCCGACAACAAATCCATGTTAGTGCTGCTGGACGATGCCGGAAAAATCGCCACCTATGCCGATGTTCCGGAAATCGCCCTCGATCTGATCGAAGTCTCCGACAAACCGACGACCATCATCTACCCGGGGGCCAAACAACTGGCTCCCAACCTGATTGCCGGAGACGGTACGATCGGTATCCGGATCACCCGGGAAGAGTTCACTCAGGCTCTGCTTTTCCGCTTCCGCAAACCGATCGTTTCCACCTCGGCCAACATCAGCGGAGAACCGGCCCCTCGTTATTTCGACGAAATCAGCGAAGAAATCAAACAGGCCGTAGACTACATCGTCGACTACCGTCGCCGTGACCGTCAACCGGCCCACCCCTCTTCCATCATCAAACTCGGACGAAGGGGAGAAATCGAAATCATCCGAAAATAACCTGTCAAACCGATCCATACCGTGAGCCTCATCTTAAACATCGACACCGCCACCTCGGTCTGTTCCGTCGCCCTGGCAAAAAACGGCGAAGTCATCGCCTTTAAAGAAAACAATGAAGGATTGAACCATTCCGTCCTGTTGGGAACCTACATAGACGAACTATTGCAAGAAACCCGGATCGATGTCCACGCCCTGGATGCCGTAGCCATCAGCATGGGCCCCGGTTCCTATACGGGACTGCGGATCGGTGTCTCCATGGCCAAAGGTCTGTGTTTCGGTGCCGGCAAACCCCTGATTGCGGTTCCCACTCTGCAGGCACTCGCCCGTTCCGTTTCCGAACGCCTACAGGAAGAAGCCCTCTATTGCCCGATGATCGATGCCCGCCGCATGGAAGTATACACTGCATTTTTCGACCGGGACAACCGGCAGATCATCGACACCCAGGCCGAAATTATCGATGAACATTCCTTTGCCGACCTGCTGGCACAGCACAAGATTTATTTCTTCGGCAACGGAAGCGACAAAGTGCAGGGCATCCTGACCTCTCCTCACGCCCACTTCATCCGGGCAGTCGAGACCTCCGCCCGCCACCTGACCGGAATCGCCGAACAGCTGTTCCAACAGCGACAATTCGTCGATGTCGCCTACTTCGAGCCCTTCTATCTGAAAGATTTCATCGCAACCACCCCGCGGAAAAAAGTCCTTTAATCCGCCAACGGTTTCAGATTCTTCAACATAAAGGGAATGGCCGCGGTGATACTGATATCATAGGCCTTGACACAACGTCCGCTTTCATCCGACCGTAAATCTTCATACGGACGGATGTCATAATGGGCGAAATTCCGTTTCTTGTACAGATTTTTCAGCCGGATATCATTCTCAATCTCTTTCTCTTCTTCAGGAGTAACCACCCGATAACCCAGCAGCAACTCCTCCACATTCCAGCGGTTGTGCTCCACCTCCGCCAGCAGTTCGACTTCCCGGGGAGTCAGCTCCCGCACCGGATCTCCCCGCAGCAGGTCGATCCCCACCGACCGGAGTTTTGTCGGAATCGAACAGGCATTATAGATATTCGACCATTGCTTGACCACCGGCAAACGGTTCCATTTTTCCACCAATATCTCTTCCGAAGGAACTTCTGTCGGATTCTCCGAATGCTCATAATAATAATCATATACATAATTCACCCACTGCGGCAAGCGAAAATCCTCCAGTGTCAAGTCATAGCCCCGGCAAAGCATACCGAAAGGCCGCAAGGCCTGATACTTCCGCGACGCATTCACAATCTGCAGGATCGTATCCGACGTCTCCTGCCGGATCCACACCGGAATCTCATTTTCATACACCGCATCGGGCAAATAAAGCCCCAATGCCAGACTGGTATGCGGGAAATTGAAACAGATGGCAATAGTCAGCAACTGCTCCTTTTCCCGGCTCCAGGCCTCCAGCAAGGCCTGAACCTCCTTCGACTCGGCCCGTCCCTGGATAAATTCCCATTCCAGATCGAGCAGATCGGTGGGCGGTGTTTGCAGCGAAGAGTGTTCCTCCCGTTCACAATCCCGGAAACGGACCCGGGAAACCTCAAACAAATGGCGATAGCGTCCCGTAAAAAAATCCATTTCCTGTTTAGCCCGCTGATCGATAAAAGTAATCCGGGTCTTCCGTCCCCGACTTTTGAAATTCGGATAATGAGCGATATGAGCCGCCTCTATGGCCAAAGCAATCCCCATGCGGGTCATTCCGACAATCACCAGATGGACATATTTCTCCGACTCCTCCGTCAACGGCTCCCGGTCGAGCGGCAGATAATCGATTTCCCGGACAGGATCTCCCCATCCCTTGACAAGCACCCGTCGTGCCCAAATCTCATAAAAATTAAAGGGGACAAACTCAATGTACCGTTTGATCTGCTGACTGAGATCCGACACCTGAAAAACCGAAAAAGTTCCCTGATATTCAAACAGCACATGACAGGTCAACCGCGCCCGGCGTTTCCGGCATTCACAAATTTCCGCCACGCGTTTCACACAATCGATGTTCAGCGAATCCCGGTCATATTCATTCGTTTCTCCCAATATAAAAAGTTCCCGGGCCTGGTGAACACGGGCTTTCTTCAGATCCTCCCGCGAATCCCGACGACCGTGCAAGATAACCAGTTTCCGTTCTTCCTTCCGTTCCAGCTCCGCATGAAATGTCCGCCGCACCTGCTCCGTATCCGCCACCGTCAGGACGACGATATCGCACTTCCGGTAACGCTCGTTCCGCCGCAGCTGCTGAATCAGGGCCGGCACCATATCGTCCATACCCAGAATCATGACATGATCCGAAAAAGCATAATGGCTGTCTCCCTGCCGGAAGCGTTCCACCCGACGTTCCAGCATATTGGAAAACACAGAGATCAGGATACCGGTCAACAACAGCATTCCCGCCAACACCACCAGCAAGGCATACGGTCGGCAGACCTCCTGCTGATTGGCAAAACCGCCCGGATCGATAAACAATTCCACCAATCCCCAAAAACCGAGTCGCTCCGCCTCCCCATCCGGAGAAACCGTCACTTCCGGTCGCATGATATACATACCGAAAAAAAAGAAAACAATCACACTGGCAAGCCAGAGCAACTGCTTCCACCAGGCCCCCGAAAAAGTCTGGTCGAACCCTAATTTAAGCCATTTCCAGATACGCATGAGTACAAGACTATAATAAAATTTATCTTTAGACAAATATAAAAAAAATACTATATTTGCGCATACGGATTCTATTATTCTAATTTTAAACGATCAAAAACGATGAAAACAAAATTTTTTACATTGGTCTTTGCAGCACTGGCTTTGGGTGCCTGTAAAAAAGAAATCCGCCTGGATGTCAAACAAATGCACCAGACCGAAGAAACCCAGCAATGGGAAATAAACATTACCCACCCGGTCTTCTCGACCACCGAAGCCGAAATTGAAAAAAGCTGCGTCATCTGTAACGATGAAATCGCAGGCCTGGTCAATGGCATTCACGCGGCCTTCATCGAACAGGCCAAAGAAAGCGTTGCCAAACTCGACTCGGCCGGTTTTACCCAAAGCGCCCCCTATGAACTTTTTCTCGAAGACTCCGTATTCATGGCCGACGAAGACTACATCAGCGTCCGAATTCTTTCTTATGAAATGCTGGGCGGCGCACACGGCATGACCCATTTCTATGCCGTCAACTACAACATAAAGACACAAAAATTCCTCAACAAACAGGACATCATCGATCTCAACAAAGCCGATGAAATCAACGCCTTGTTAAAAGCACACCTACAGGATCCGGACCAGTGCTTCACCATGGAAGCTCCGACCACAGACAACGTCACCTGCATCAACTTCACTCCCGACACCGTTGAATTCACCTATGCCCAATACATCCTGGGGCCCTACTCCTGCGGCTATGCCACCATCTCCATTCCCCGCGAAAAGCTGACCGGGATGCTGAAACTATAAAAAAAATGTGCCGGAATTTCCGGCACATTTTTTATCTACTCGACAGTCACAGACTTCGCTAAATTCCTCGGCTGGTCGACGTTCAAGCGTTTGGCCACAGCCACATGATAACTCAGCAACTGCAGCGGCACTACCGTCAGCAGGGGAGCCAGACAAGCCAAAGTCGCCGGTACCTCGATCACCTCCACCGCCAGGTTCTTCACCTGCTCGTCTCCTTCCGTCACCACGGCAAAAATGCGTCCTTTCCGCGAGATCACCTCCTGCATGTTTGAAATGATCTTTTGATACAACTGATGATGGGTCGCAATAAACACCACCGGCATCTCCTGATCCACCAAAGCGATCGGTCCATGTTTCATTTCTGCTGCCGGATACCCTTCCGCATGGATATAAGAAATTTCCTTCAGCTTCAAAGCTCCTTCCAAGGCCACCGGATAATTCCAGCCGCGTCCCAAATAGAGGAAATTACGTGCATAAGTAAATATCTGGGCCAGCGCCTTGATCTTGTCATTCTGTTGCAGCACTTTTTTTATCTTGTCCGGTATACGGTCCAGCTCCGCCAGCACCTCCTCATATTCCTCTTCGTCCACCGTTCCGCGAGTCTTCCCCAAAGCCAGTGCCAATAGTGTCAACACCGTAATCTGTCCCGTAAATGCCTTGGTCGAAGCCACTCCGATCTCCGGACCGATATGGATATACGTACCCGTATCCGTCTGTCGGGCAATCGAACTGCCCACACTGTTTACAATTCCAAAAATAAATGCCCCTTTGGCTTTTGCCATTTCGACAGCGGCCAGGGTATCTGCCGTTTCCCCGCTTTGGCTGATGGCCACCACCACCTCCCCGGGTTCGATGACCGTATCGCTGTAGCGGAACTCACTCGCATAGGCCACCTCCGTATGTATCCGACAAAAATGTTCAATCAACTGTTTACCGATCAGCCCGGCATGCCAGGAAGTACCACAGGAGACGATCGTAAACCGTTTCGCATTTGCCAGCTGTTCCCGGTACTGTTCCACTGCACTCAGCACCACCCGATGCCTGCCATCCTTCTCCAGCAGCCGTCCCCGCATACAATCCCTCAGTACGGCCGGCTGATCAAAAATCTCCTTCAGCATAAAATGGGGGAAACCGCCCTTGTCCAGCATCGAAAGGTCCAGGTCCACCTCCTTTACCTCATAATCGACAACTCCGGTATGCAAATTCTCTATCCGCACCTTCTTTCCCCGTTCCAACACAGCCACCTCTTCATCCTCCAGATAGACGATCTTTTTCGTATATCCGGCAATCGGACTCGCATCACTCGCCAGAAAAAACTCCTCATTATTTTCCCCGATACCGATTGCCAGCGGAGAAGCCTTCCGGGCAGCCACCAACTGCTGAGGATGCCGGTCATCGATCGCGGCAATGGCATAGGCACCGATACACAACTTCAGCGCCATGCGTACACTGGTCGCCAGATCATCCTTCCGGACAGACATCACATACTCGATCAGCTGCACCAGCACCTCCGTATCCGTTTCACTCCTGAAAGTATACCCTCTTTTCTCCAGCTGACTGCGCAAAGTTGCGTAATTTTCGATAATTCCATTGTGCACCAAAGCAATATGACCGGACTGAGACAGATGCGGGTGTGCATTCAGCTCCGACGGTCCGCCGTGTGTTGCCCAGCGGGTATGTGCCATTCCCAACGTACTGCAAACGTTCTGTTCCGCCAGCAAGCGTTCCAGATTCGCCACCTTTCCCCGGGCCTTGAAAACCTTCAATTGCCGGTCTTCCGACAAAAAAGCGCATCCCGCACTGTCATACCCGCGATACTCCAACTTATGCAAGCCCTCCATCAAAATCGGGACGACCTGTCTATAACCCATATAAGCAACAATTCCACACATAAAACCTTCTCTAAAACATCATTTTTTCAACTTCTCATACAAAACCACCGCCTTGATCAAGGCCAGATTCTCCCGACAGAACCATGGAAAATCCACACAGCGGAAATCCACCAGACTCTTTTCCAGCAGATTCAGAAAATTCACATCCTGCATCAACTCCCGCACCGACACAAACAGCAACGGAGTCTTCCTCCGCTGGCAAAAAAACAACGCCTTCTGCAACTCGGGGTAAGACCCATCCGTCCGTTCCTCTCCCACAGACTCCGTCCCATCATAAAACGGTGCATAAATCTCCTGTATACGGTGTTGTGTCAAATAAGCCTTCACCAGGTTCCTTTCTTCCGGTTCCCCCGCATTTCCATAAACAATCACTTCCTTATCTTCCATAACAGACATCATTTTCGGTGAAACCAGTCTCAAATTCAAGGGCAGGCTCCAAAACTGTCTTCGCAAGGCCGTCCTTCTCAACTTCCGAACCTTCTCCACCGAATAAAACACATAACTAAAAACAAACCGATCATTCCGTTTGACCAGATCCAGCAACTCCACATGAAACGCATTCAACCTTCTCTTACTGAAACCGAGCACTCTTTCCGGGATTCCTTTTTCCTGCCAATCCCCTTCATATTCCACGACAGCTGTTTTCATAAAAGCACGCGATCATCCATATATTAATATAATGCCTCATATTGTCTGGCAATATGTCGCCACAGGTAATTACTTTCAGCCACCGCCTTTGTTTTCTCCGCGGTCAAATCCCTACGCAGCAACAATTGATTCAATTCCGCCGCATCCTTCCAATAATAAGCACACTCAAAAGTCGTTTTCCGATTGTAGACAACATCGAAACAAAGAATCGGACAATTGAAAAACATCGCTTCCACCAACGAAGGATTCGTACCGCCAGCACTATATCCATGGATATAATGTCCGGCATGGGTCCGAAGCACGCTCAATTCCTCCAAATCATACAAAGAATCCACTAAAAGAATGTTAGAACGAGATTTATTATACCTTTTCTTCAAGGCACAACTGTATTCACTATGCTGCCAATTGCCGATCATCACCAATTTCTGGTCGGAGTATTCAAAAGCCAGCAGAATGACATGACAGTTGTTTTCCGGCTCAATGCGACAGATCGCAATGGAATATTCCCCTGATTGCAATCCATACTTTTTCAATATCTCATCACTTCGTTGTTCAGAGACCTGCCGGACAACATGATCCCCGCCATAAGCGATCAACTCCGTTTTCCGATGATAATTATCTGACACATAATCCTGTATTCCCTGATTATCGACAATAATCGTATCGGCAAAACGAATCGCCATCGACTCCGACATTTTCAGAAAACGCCGGGCCATCTTTCCCCATTTTGCCCGACGATGTTCCAGACCGTCAATATTCACCACCAGGCGCTTACGACAGAACAACCGCCACACAGGAAGCAGACAGCAGCCGGAAGTCCCCAACACCAGGATCACATCGTATTTACGCATCGACTTCAACAACGACCACATATCATACGGAATACTCTGTATGCCATTGGCATGCAAGGGCACATACCTCAACAGCGCATGCTTATACGACACCGGATTTTTCGTTTTATCCAGATCCTTGCTACTGCAAAACACCGTATACTGCACCTCTTGCGAACAGTTTTCTCCAATGAGGTTCTCCACCAAGGTTTCAAAACCTCCGTATCTCGCAGGAACACCTTGCGTGCCCACGATTGCAACTTTTTTCATAAAACAAATAAGATTTAAAACACACCATGACTACAAAACAAGCCTCCCCAGAATTCCTGGGAAACTTGCATACACAGGAAGACGGCACACCACCAGCCGTCTCTTTATCTAAACCGATAATAAAATATACTCTTTTGCGTGTAAAATCTTTATCCCCTCAAATGCATCGCCACATGATCGACCATCGTTTCCGCATCATACAAATGCGCACATTTCAACGCATGGTCAGACAATTTATAATATAGTTCCCGATCAGAAAAGATCTGTCGGATTCTATCCGCCAATATCTTCAAATCCGTTACATCAATCTTATACCCATTCACGCCATCCTCCACCATCTCCGCAATTCCCCCCACCGTCGGCACCACCACCGGCAACCCGGCCGACATCGCCTCCAGGGCCGTCAGGCCGAAAGTTTCAATCACTAAATTCTTATCCGTTAAATTCAACACCAACGATGCCCGGTTATAAAAAGGAACCACATCGTTCTGCCGGGGAAAAACCGTCAGATTCGGAATCGTTGTGATCCGGTTTTCCTTCCAGAATGCCGCTATATTTTCCGGCGTTTCATTCAGTACCAGCTCAAAAGAATAGGCTTTCAACCATCGTGCCAACTCGATAAACTCCAGTGTTCCCTTATAACGTTTCAACGATCCGAGCATCAATACCCTCTTCCGCTCAAACGCCTCTTTCGGGCTCGGACACAATCGCTCGACAAATGCCTCAGGGACCGCATTGGGTATCACCCAAACATTTTGAACTCGCTTTAAAAACGACCGTTGATACTCCGATACACAAACGATCTCCGTTGCCAGTTTCTGCATCATAGCAGCCAACACCTTATAAAATGCACCCTTAATAAAAGCGTTTTCATGATAATGATACACCACCCTTTTCCCCATCATTCGACCGGCCATCGCCGCACCGACCGGCAAGATCGTATTGACATAGAAAACAGTATCCCGACAGAACCAATAACGGAAAGCCAACAGAAAAATATATACCTGCACCCCCACATACCGTCCCATCGTCACCACCGGATTATCCGAAAAGCGATAACTATACCCATAAAATTTCACATTCGGGTATTTCTTCAGATCACTCAACGCCCCCTCCCCTTTCGAGGTTACGACATCAATCCGTATCCCTTTCTCCGCCAATCCGCCCAACACCATCCGCAGCACCTTGGGACTGCCGCTGAAGTCATTGAACAGGTGGAAACATACCAGTTTCTTCATGAAATATTCAAGATATTCAGCAACTCTAACCACAGCTGCATGCGCTCTATCACACCATTATCACGCACATCAGGCTCTCGTTGCACATAAATAGACATAATGGAAAGTAAATAACATTGCAAAGCAAAATCCGGATTTTCCCAAATCGGGACAAGAGTGCTACGCAGCGAAGCATAACGTTCAGCAATCTTTTCCGCAGTCAAATGTTCTTCAAATACCGCCGTCTGTATCAGGAAGTGAAAATAGTCCAACCGGGACGGATACGTCATCCGTGCATACTCCCAGTCGAACACGAACAGTCGCTCTTTCTCCACAAACATGTTCCAGGGAGTAAAGTCAGCCTGGAAAACCGAGAACTCTACTTCCCGGCCGGCATACCGCTCCTTCACCTCCTGTATGGCCTTGCAGAGCACCTTCGGACTTCCCAGCATGGGCAGATGCTCTTCCAATGCGTTCAGGTCACTGTAGAAGTCCGAATCTTCAAACTGCACCTTCTGCCGGGTGTGCATTGCCAGGTCATTCAAAAACTGCTCATGCTTTTCGCTCCACGCATGTACCACCTCCGACTGCTGCGTCTTTACGGTTGATTGCACAAACAGGTGCAGCCCTATTTTCATTGTTCCGCAATACAGGCATGCCGGCACCTGTCCCATGCCCTGCTTGTGCAGCGTGTCCAATATCTTTTTTTCGTGTTCGAATATCCCGTAAATCTCCTTGCTCTCCGTCACCTTCACATACCCTAAAATGCGTGCTCCCCGGCTTATCTGCATCGTTATCTTCTGGTGTACGCAAGGCGTTCCACCAAAGATGGCGAACTCCAATCCCTGTTGTCCGAAAATCTTTTCCAGCAGGACCCACAATTCCTCCCCTAATGCCAGCCGCAGCCGTTCCGCATTTTCCGCCTGATACGTAGCGAACCGGATAAAATCGTCCATCTGCTTGGCCGGCACCGTGAGATAATCCAGTCCATCGGCAGTTTTCCACATCACATATTGTAAAAAAGGACAACGCTGTTTAAATTCATTGATTTCAATCCGACAAGCATGCACAAAAACCAAACTCGGAATGACAGGAACCATTCTCTTCGATTTTTTTCCATGATATACCCGAACCACCGAATGCTTGGGAATGAAATACTCGAGACCGTGCTCCCCACACAAGAGTTCCTCCGCCTTTTTCTCGTTTTTATAAGCACGCATGACAAACCATCTCTGTACATTCATCGCTATCGAAATATTTATGTTGTCATTACACGCTGTCAACTCCCTGTATTTTTTAACGAAACCACATAATCATAGCTCACGCCAACACATTTATCAGCTTGTATACCAGGGATTTATAGAACAAACACACTTCAGAAATTACCACATTTTAATGTTTCTATATAAGAAACA
>CALUKE010000007.1 GCA_944321165.1 uncultured Odoribacter sp. | reverse complement strand
ACATTCTCTTGAATACCTCGTTTCTCGTTTGCGGGTGCAAAGATAATATCTTATTTATTCCTTCTCCAAATTTTTTTGCCTATTTTTTCTATATAAAATGAAAAAAAAATTACAAGACATTGATACACAAAATTATATAAAATAAAAAATCATAAACCAATTCTCCGATCCTCACTAAAATGTATAAAAACACAATACATATTGCTCGCTATCTACACATTCGAACAATGCTTTTAACCTTCCTTTCGGGACGATTCCCAATTGAGACATACTTGTCTTCACCCGCAATATCTCTTCCCCTCGAACAAAAGTTACCAGCCACTCTCCTTTACGACCGATAAAATTCAAAGGAGGAAATACATCCGCATGATAATGCAAACTATCTTTAAAATATACTCCACTATTAGTTTCTTTATTAAACATCAAACGATTTTTCCCGCATCCGATCCAAATATGCGAACCGGTTTCGAATATACTAGACTTCGAATAATATCCTTGCCGTTCCAAATCATTCTTCACCCATATACAATCTTTATTTTCCAAACCATATTTTTCTGGTAAAGAAGCTCCGATTTGGGTAATAAAAGCAGGATACAGCCGACGATTACGATATTCAAAGATCGTATCACAAAAAGGATGGATCAGCAAAGTCCTTTTTCCATAATGACTTACGGCATTTTTAGAAAAATTCAATACACCAGGACTATCACTGACTATTGAATAAAAAGATAAAGAATCCGACAAGAGCAACAGAGAATCTGCTACGAAAAAAGCAAGATTCTGTTTTTGCGTAATACCATAATACCCCAGCACCTCATTATCATTCACATAAAATACATCTGCCATATCATGGAGGTGAGGATACGGCTTATAACTTCTCAAATAATTGCCTTCATAATCATAAAAATGAATTGAACGTTCAAAAATATCCTGCAAACAAACCCGCCGATTCACAGAATCGATCAAGATATTCGTTACAAAATCATAACCATTACCTTGTTTTCCAATTTGATTTTTAAATTGTCCACTACTTGTAAAACGATATATATCCGACTGTATTCCATCAATATTCACGATAAAAACATCATCTCCCATTATTTTGATTCTTCCAACTTTACTCAACTGACAAGAATCGTTTTGCTCAAGAATAGAAAAATCCCAGTTTCTTACAAAAGTGGACAAATCGAAATCTTCGTGTGTCTTATCCATCATATTGGCAGCACTCCAAACGACAGTTTCGGATTCAATAGTAGAAAAACAAGCCCAACTTAAAATTCCGATAAAACAAATAAATACTCTTTTCATTCCAAATGGATCTTTCTTGCTATTTTTCTCGCCCATATCTCATAAAAATCACCAGTAAAGGTTGCTGAAAGATTTTGCGATAAACGCATGCATTGCTTTTGCAATTCTTTCAATTCAAGATAAAGGTGAATTTGATAGTCAGTATCACAATTTTCATCATTTTCCTCTTTTGCATGCTCCAGCAACATGCTTATATAATAACTCTGCAAGTTCATCTCAAAAGCAGTTAACTCTTTCGTCGTCACGAAATCTGAAAAAACCAAACGATGAATATCTGATAACAATTCACTCAAATGATATTCAGCAGCCGGTGCCAAAAGCGATTTCCACAAAGCAGGCCGACATATTTCATTGACTACATTTTTACAACAACTCCAGCGACTATCTTCCATCCATTCCGCACCATTATTTGGCAAAGCCGTAAAAGACGGACATGTCGACACCCGTGCAAACAAATGATGCTGTAAAGCCTCCATTGCCTTCGAACCACTCTTTTCAATGCATTTAACTATTAACGACATATATTGCTGATACAATTCCTGTCCCACTCGATTAATCTGAGTCAGATAGTTTTGTGAATTATATATCCTCCGATCATTTATAATTCTCTTTTCCAGTTGATTATAAGCATCATTCAACCATTGGACTCGTCGTTCGACTGCTGCCAGTTTATTTTCAACTAATTTTTGTTCAGATTTTATCTCTCCATTTGCCTCTTGAACAAAATCGATCTTATCAGAACATTGACATGCCCCATATCCTTTTTTTATCATCCATTTATCATATGCACTGATTTCCGGAACAAAATGTTTGGCCTGTTTTCGGGTTGACAATGGCAACAAATCATCAGCACGATTCATTACAGAGGCTATTCCCATTGCCGCAGAGCAGTCATATTTTAATCCCAACATCCGTCCAATTTCCCGAGTCAGCATCGCACACAATATTTCTCCAGCCACCTCTACATTCTCAAAATCTGCCATAATTCGATTATCAATGGCCCCATACTGCAATAAATAACGTTTTACTGGAACATCTAACACCCCATGGCCTATATTGATCCGACACGAAAGGATTTCACCGGTTTCAGGATGTACCATTTTCTCACTTTTCAAAAAAGGAGTACTCAGATCATAAGAAATCAAAGCTCGATATTTCACAGTATTCTGAGATTCATCCGCCATACATACTTGCAATCTATCTTTCATGCCCACTTGTTCAAACACCTGTTTCCAATCCGATACCGCTTTTTTTATCCAAGGCCGCCAAATTTCTGGACACGCTGTATCTATATAGAATACAATCGGTTCAATCTGTCCGGTCTCTCCATTTTCCATCCTCCATCGCTGAATGATTGAATCTTTCATAACTCCATAGGGATTCTTTCCATATTCGATAAAACATACCGTCTCGAATCCTGGACAATGTTTCGCAAATCTCCACTCCATCGGTCTTCCCGGTAAAATACGAAGCATACATCCTATCTCCACTGAAATTTTTCCTTCCATCTGTTTCACTCCCACCGCTTGCCAAGAAGGAATATCAACATACTGTTTTGCCAAAGTAAACACCATACCATCCTTCTCTGTTTCCACTTTTTCCAACTTCAATCCCGGACTACCACTTCTCAAATTTCCTATTTGAGTACCAAACCATCCATCCCCACCTTTCAACACTTCGGTAATATCAATAATATACCCCTGATTTTCAGGATTAATCGATACAATTTCAAAGACTTCATTGATCGCCGGACGAGTAGAATTAGCCAATAGAGGAGCCAGGGAACTTTTCCGATCAACAATCCGCTCTGCATATTTGCTCTTTTGCAAAAACAACCGACCATCTTCCTCTTTCACAAAACAAAATACACCGATTGTTTGCAACGGACGTCCGATTCTCTTCGCTCCCCGGTTGACCTGTGCAGTCACAAGCATTTCACGATTCAAATACTTTTCCGGTATTTCAAGATATACCCGTTCTTTCTGACAATAAACAGATATAATTCCCTTGTACGAAAGCATTTCTTCCGGTTTATAAAATTCTTCAAAATCTTTCGTTTGCCCTTGTACTATTCCGGTTGATATCCAAAATACAAACACGACAACCGTACAAATCATTTTCATAACTGTGTTTTTTCCCAATTTTCAATACCCATAATTACACTATACGGATAGCGTTTATCCTTCATTGTCGCAGCATACTGCTCTGCTAATTTCAAAATTTCCCTCAATTCTCTCCACACCCATACAGTCACTCTAGAATCTTCCTGTTTTGTCTTTGCCATCCGTTTCAAATTTTCAATATACATCCGCTGCAGACTCTTTCTTGCCTCTCCGACAGGATTTCCTTGTTCCCATTCCTTAAAAATCATGTGTCGCACGTCTGCCAAAAATTCTTCCTGCGAATATTCAGCTGTTGGTTCTATTCTCAATTTTTCCACCAAATCATGAGTTAACTGCATATACACCGTTTCCATATTCAAACGTTCATCTATCTGAAAACGTAGAAAAAAATCTGAACGGAACAACCATTCGGGTGGCGTACAGACATAGCAATCCAAAAATGACAGTGCTTCCTTCTGACGCTGTTTCGATATGGGCACCAACCAGCTGCCCCGTCGTCCATCCATATCCCATTTCTCCGTTTTTCCTCTAATGTTCATCAATGCCTGTTCGACATAATCTTGAAATTTTCTAAGCATCATCAAATAACGAGATTTCATAATCTCATCGTTCATCTCCCCCGTCTCATATTCCCAAACATCAGACTTCATCAGACGCTGCATATTCTTAATCGCCAATGCATTTGTTTGCATCTGATTTTCGCCCAAATCCTCTTGCAAACTCAGTACATCCGTATCATCAGTAGAATTATAACGATATTGTGGATTTTCTACCTTCTCATCCAACCAACTTCGTAAATACTCTGTTTCTTCTACTTCGGTCATTTCCGGGAAATATCGATATCCCCAAGCAATTGCCAAGCAATCATAAGGACCTACACGTGGAATCAATTCTGCCGGATCGACTTCATCCTCAGGCTGAACAGCATAATTGAAACGCATATAATCCATGATAGAAGCGCCATAACCATGAAGGTGAAGGAAATCCTGATCCCGAAGCTGTTTTACTGAAAAAGCACTGCTTCCTCGAAAATTATGTTTCAATCCCAGTGTATGTCCCACTTCATGACAAACAACATACTGAATCAACTTTCCCAATAAGGTATCCGGCAAGACTATTGATTGTCCCAAAGGATCAACCGCACTCACCTGAGAAAAATATAGTCCTTGTACCAACTTTGCAATACTGTGGAAAATACCGATGTGACCATTCACAATCTCTCCAGAACGAGGATCCACCATAAATGAACCATAAGCATTCTCAACAGTGGATGTCTTATAGGAGATGTAAGAAAAAAGTGCATTATCCACAGAAAAAAGTGTATCATTCCAAGGCTCCGGTTCCAGATATGCTCGAATCGCATTCTTAAAACCAGCCTGTTCAAACGCAGGTTGCCAGGCCTCTACCGATTGTTTTATATAGGGTTGCAACCACTGCGGAATAGCCCGGTCAATATAATAAACAATCGGTTTTAGCGGTTCAACCAATTCTCCCTTTCTATATGCCTCAACCTCTTCCGGACGTGGTTCCAAACGCCAACGGGAAATATATGCCGAATGTTCCACCCGAAAAGGTGATTCCCCATATTTTCTAATCGTATTGGTAAAATAACCGATTCGCTCATCCTCCAAGCGTCTCCGCATGGGGATCTCCGGCAGTAAACAAAGAGAAATACCGTATTCCCAGGTAACCGGCTCTGATTCAATGGACGGATCCGGAAGAAAATTCACTGACATATAAGTTCGAACAAAACGAACAACTAAACTATGTGCGGTTGTTTTCACTTCCTTTAAATAAGAATTATCCGGCAAATAATCTCCGATTCCCAATTCCATATCAAAACTCTTCAAACCGAAAATCGAGTTGTCATCCTTCAACAAATCTGTAATTTCCACCAATAGACCTCGAGCATCTTCTGCTAAGATATTCAATTCCGCCAAACAGCATCCAGTAGCTCTTTGTCCTGAAATTTTCGAGAATTCACGAAGCGAATCAACCTCCCAATCCTGTAAAAAAGGTTGAAGCAACAACAACTTATCATCCTGTCTTTCCATACGGAATAAACGAGCGTCCAAACGGTCTCCCGCATACCCATAACGCTGCTCCGCATATCTCTTTTCCCTGGCAGCCCCTTTTAACAAGGTAGTCGTTACCAGAAAATCTCTCCCGCACAAACGCTCCGGGATCTGCCAATAATAATGTCCTTCTGCACTGAAAACATTCAATAGTCCCGGATAATAAACGAATTTCCTGGTCGTGAAGAATTCTTTTGCGGAAATGACTTTTTTCTCCTCACCATATGCAGTTCCAATCCCTACACTTAACAACCAAACAATCACAATAAACTTTTTCATGCATCACTGGCTTAAATGGAAAGAATAACTGATATCCACAATACCTTCAAAACCGGAATATTCAAATATTTTTGCACTCCCATTTTCTTTTAATACTTCACCACTGGGTTTCAATCTCATTTCAACGACAGATGCCTTCCCGTCAGAATGTTTCACCGCCAATCCCAACCAATAAGGTTGATCTTCTGCCGTCACATTCATAGATCCCCAATCCAAAGACATCTGAGCAAAACGTTCGTGTCGAAATTTCATTTTTGTAATTTGAGCCATTGGATCGGGATGTTCATAAATAACAGTTTCCAATGGAACAAAACTGTTCAAATCAACTCGAAAAACTTTGTTTCCTGCAGCATAAAAAAATACATTATT
Source organism: uncultured Odoribacter sp. (assembly GCA_944321165.1). GTDB lineage: Bacteria > Bacteroidota > Bacteroidia > Bacteroidales > Marinifilaceae > Odoribacter. The sequence continues at coordinate 177,305 of CALUKE010000007.1, read as the reverse complement.
AAAATAACAGGAAGTAGCAAACTGCCAGGAATATTCATCCCCACTTGACGGGACAAAGCGATAATAACCGGAACAACGAGGCTGATCTGCATCATAAAGTCCATCATTACTAAATTCATATATATACAATTGTCGACTTCCCTCATTGCAGGCTATCGCCATCCCCTTTTGTGAATCACCCAAACCGGAATAGGAATGTACACCCATAAACAATACCTTCTGTCCATTCAAAGCATCCGGATCAAATTTATTCGGATACTCCGGTATTTCTCCCACCCGCTTCAAACGGGCTCGATTACGGCTACCATCCACATCATAATACTGTAAGCCGTTGTTTCGAATCGCTTCTCCATACAAAGTAGCCGGATTATCCCAACGGTTGTACCACAAGAAACATTGATTCAACCGATCATAACCGATAATCTGATCACTCCGTAAAATCATAGCATGAGTCAACTCATAACCATAGTCATCACCTATAGAAAGATCCAATTTGATCGGATAAAACACAGAATATTCAGACCAAGCAGCATACCACATTTTTCCATTATCGATTACCAATTCTCCCCGATCGGCCTTTATATATTGAGGATTAGCCGTTTCTTTCAGTCCCAATAACATTTCCCGATAATCATAAATTGTCTCTAAAGTTCTAGAATCCATCATCATTCCTCCTTCACTGGTTAACAAATCGATTACCGTCATCGTTTCAAGTTTTCCTGGCTGCAAATTTGGAATCACCATCAAAGCCCTCGGTGTCCCGGCTATCGTACGACCAGTTCCTAACAATTCCTGATAGATATCCTGATAAATCAATGCTCCGGGACCAGCCCCGTCCACTGCTCCTAAAATTGATTTTCCATCTTGCTCTTGAAGAACAAACCAAGCATTTTCCAAAGGATTCAACATCTTCAATACAATCTCTTTATAGGATGTTATTCCTAAAACTGTATCTGTAACGGCAAAACGAAAATTCAAAGATTCTGTCGTTCGACTTTTAATCCAGAGATGCAAATCTTTGTCATTCCCATAAACCTTCCAATCAATCGAAGCACCTTCTTTTTTACGCCACAAATATTTCAAATTTCCATTATCTGTTCGAGACAATTGCTTTATCTCAGGCGTAATTACCACTTCTACAGAATCCTCTTTGGGTACCGTTACCTCCATCACATCCGGCATCAAAATAGTTAATTCATTGATTTCCTGATAATCATAATTTCCCAAATCATCATAGCAAGCATTCCCAAACATTAACATCAGAATTACCATACCATATTTAAAAACAGTGCTATCCATAACTATTTATATCATTTAAGGGAATATAATTTCATTTCCATCCTCATCCAATATTGCCGAATGTGTCAAACGATATTCTGCATATGCCTCTCTAACCATGCGGCGATTCTCGGATGTATTTCCAATAGAAGAATATACACCGCCAAAGAAATCCAACATAAAACGGTATTTTCCATCGCTATAAGTTCCAAAATAATTATTCCAACCGGCGGGCTTCAAATTAAATGCAACAATGAATCGTACTTTTCCACATTCTATTTTCCCCGGATCAAAACCATGCTCCGGATGTTCCGTATCAAACTCCAATAAAAAGGAATATTCCATTCCCGTATGCTCGGGACGAAATACTTTAAACGGCAAATAAAAAGAATAAATACCCGGTTCCACAGTCACACGATCCGGAAAATCTATCTGCAAAAAGGATATTTCTGTACTTTCATTCACTTTTTTCAAACAGCAAATCCGAGGTTCTTCCAAAGCCATTCCCATCAACTCAATCTTAACAGAATCTATTTTTTCTGTCACCTGTGCCAGATAATCTTCATCTGTAAATGTTATATACCGTTCAGGAATAAATCCAAGAGTCGATGTATTCTCAAAACCAATCCGGGGAGATTCTGCATATACCTCAATCTCATTTTGTTGACATGAGAAGCATAAACATAAATAACATACCCCTATTAAAAATTTTTCCATCATCTAAACGCATTAATTGTTATTTCCGAATATTATCTCATTATCAGGAATTTGCGGAATATAGTTTTCCGATCTCATTCCATTTGACAATCGACAATTGAAAAAACTCTGATAAGCATGTCGTTTGTAAAAATAAAACAACTGTCCTTCTGCATAAAATTCCTTTTGATATTCTTTCATCAATTCATTTACACGCATAGTTTTCGAATGATCCATTCCGGGACGACTATCCAACTTATCATAATCTTCTCCAGCTTGAATATCAAGACTTTCCGGTATAGAACGAAAATGTCTTACCGTATTTAGCCAATCAACACTCTCTGCTGCATCCGAAGAACATTCAGCTGCAATGTAATACATTTCTGACAAACGGATCAAAGGCATGATCTCAGCCCCATCATATGCACCAGAGTAAGCACTTTGATCATATTTTTTACAAATCAATTTTCCGCCAATATTCTGAAAATAATAGTTATTCTGCCGAAAATCCGTCGAATATCCACTACTTTTTTCATACAGCTCATCGATTGTCTCCTGTAAAGCATATAAATTATCCGAAGCAAGTGTACCAAAATCAGCCTCCATCAATTTTCCCATTTCATATATATGCAAGGAAAAAAGATGTTCAGAGAATAAAATCCGATTTTGATTTGATTCAGCCAAAGAAAAATGGGAAGATGCGATCACCTGTTTCGCATAATCATAAGCCAATGCCTTACTAATCTCATCTCCTCTATACAAATACGCCCGAGCCAACATAGCACGTACTGCCCAAATATTCATCCGCAATTGTCGAAGAACCAGAAAAGCATCCCGCTGTTCATTATATTCATCCGCTGTAAATTGTTCATTATCACGGCCATCCAACAGCAACTCCGCCTGTTTCAGGTCCTGTATCACCGAATCCAGTGCGGCTTGTGCCGATAAACGAGGAGTTGCCTGTTTGTCAAAATGAGTTCGATAACAAATAGAAGCAGCCTGAGGATCCTCCTGATAAATAGGCCCAAAAATACGCAACAGATCAAAATGCAGAAAAGCCCGTAATCCCAAAGCTTCCCCTTTCATGATTTCATAATAATTCTCTGTCTTGATCACTTCCCGATTCAGATCGATATAATATAAGAAGTTATTGATATTCGCAATCAAATTATAAGCGGAAGACCATATATTATCCTTCAAAGACCCGTATTCCTGTTGATAATTATATAAATTATCCGCAATAACAGAATTGTCATAACGGCCCGCCAATACATCCAAAAATCCATAAGTCAATTCTTTCCCATACAATCCGGTATTTCCCATTTTTATATAAAAACCGGTCAAGACATCTTTAAAACCATATTCAGAGCTGTACAGTTTCTCCTCCTGGATGGAAGTCTTCGGCTGAACATCCAGCCAATTCTGACAAGCTGTTAATGAAAGTAACAGAAATCCCCAAACCGATATATACACCTTTGTCATAATTGTCTTTTTTTAAAATCCGACATTCAAAGAAAAAGAAAACTGTCTAGCAAACGGATAATCCAGCCCCCGCTCCTGCTTCACAGAAGACAAACGGAACACATCCTCCATACCCAAATTCATAGTTATCGAACTAAAAATCGATTTCTTCATAAATTCCGTATTGGTTTTATCCATCCGATAAGTCAACGTCAACGAACTAAACTGTAAAACATTCTCATCCATAACAAAACGAGAAGAAGCTTTGGTTTCCGATCCTCCAGCAGAATTTGTCAACGCTTTGTATTTTACCACATCTCCCGGTTTTTTCCATCGATCTTCCATCACTCGTCGATCGGCATTATAGCGCAAATCAGCATTTTCCACTTTTTGAATCAAAGTTGTATTATAAGTTTGACCACCAAATTTATAATGGAAACTAAAATTCACACCCCATCCTTTATAAGAAAACAAACTATTGATATTTCCTTCCATAAAAGGTTCCGTATTCCCATAAGGAATCTGATCTTCGGCATTCCAAATTCCTGTAAATTCGCCACTACTACGCTTTACAAAAATTTCTTGTCCAGTTGCCGGATCTATTCCCAACGATTTTACTACCCAAATCCGATTTAAAGATTCACCTTCTTCATAACGAGGCAACGGGACATCTTTCAATTTCCCTGCATTTTGTTCATTCATATGGCGCAAAGCCTGGGATATCTTCACCAATTTATCTGTATTGTGTGATCCATTCAAATTAATTACCCATTGTGCCGCTTTTTCAGTATTGCGATAAGGTATGAAGGACAACATTAGCTCTACCCCCTGGTTTCGAATAGATCCCAGATTTTCCGAAACAGTTGAAAACCCGATAGAAGGAGCCAGAGAAATATCCGTCAAGGCATTTTTTGTAATCTTTCTGAAATATTCTGCCCGAGCAGTAATTCGTCCGTCCAACCATCCCATTTCCAAAGCAATATTGGTTTGATCGGTTTGTTGCCATTTCAAATCCGGATTTCCCAGACCGACCAATTCGGCTCCCGTCGCATCCGATGCCAGATAAGGTTTCAGGGTATTTCCATAAGTATATAATTGTTGTGCCTGATAGGGAGCAAAGCCTTGGGTTCCTGTTGTTCCATACGATACCCGCAAAGTCAGATCGCTCCAGAAATCAAGCTGGCTCATAAAATTCTCTTTCTTTAAATTCCATTTTGCACCAACCGACCAAAAAGGAGCGAAACGATTGTTACTTCCAAATTGAGATGCGCCATCTGCGCGAATATTAAAATCCAACGAATAACGATAGTCATAAGAGTAATTAAAACTACCAACCCATCCAACGGAACGGTTCGTATTTTCACTACCCGTCATTTTTTCATTATACTTTTTCCCAAAAAGAATATAATCCATCTGATCATTGGGGAAACCGGTGACAAGTGCACCATAATTACTATTCTGGCTATCATTCATCGTCATCCGAAGATTCAAACTTAAGAAATGAACTCCTTGAAAAACATTGTTATAAGATGCCGTAAAATCAGTCTGCCAGGTAAAACTCTCAGACTGTATCAAGTTAAAATCACCTCGTTGCTGAGGATCAGCAATTCCATCAAAAGCGGTATGTTGGGCCGGACGGAAAACCTCCACCTTTCCATTCTGTTTCGACACTGAGACATTGGCCAGCAAACGCAATGCCTCCAATGGTCTATATTCCAATTGGAAAAGATTTCGAATGCCAAAATCAGATGTTTTATCCAAACTATGAAAAGTGGCATTATACAAAGGGTTGTATACACTCTGAAAAACGCCGGAATAAGAAGTTACAGGCGGCGTAATCTTTTTCAATATCTCACCCTTTTCATCCCGATCTCTCCAGTAAGGATTAAGTTGAGAAAAATCCCGGAATGACCCGTAGGGAGAATTATTCCCGACCGCATTATCAACCGTTACACTATTTTTCAATAAAAAACGTTTAAAACGATAAGTCAAATCAAGCGATGCCGTCTGAGTATGTCGATTAGAACCAATCATAACACCTGCGGTATTGTTCATGCCCACATACAACTTATAACGAAGTGCCTGATCTCCACCCTCCAAGGTAATTGCATGCCGATGAGATACTCCTGTTCGTAAAGGCTTTGAGAGCCAATAAGTATCGACTCCTCGTTTTACTTCCCGAAGATAATACTGATAAATTTCCAACGGAGCCAATTCACCTGTTTCATCATAATAACCGGCCAAACGTTCCACCTCCAATTTTTCTGCAGCATTCATCAGATTATAATCGGACAAATCCGGAATCTCCATCCGGATTTCTCCGGCATAAGTAACCTGCAAAGTACCGGGAGCCGGGGCTTTCGTCTCTATCACAATAACACCGTTAGCTGCCTTCGATCCGTATATAGCTGTTGCTGCAGCATCTTTTAATATGGTGATCGAAGCAACCCTGTCCGGATCCAAATCATTCATCGTTTGTAAAGAAATTTCAAAACCATCTAAAATCAGTAAGGGTTGATTCGGATAAGTGGCATAATCACCTTTCAACATCACTGCATCCGTTGCAACTGTCGCCCCTGTCGGCAAAGTAGCCTGCCCACGCATCCGCAAATCCGGCAAACGATTGGGATCAGACCCGGTCTCAATGTTATCGGCAATTCGAAAACCTGGATCAATGGCTGACAAGGCTTTAGCAATACTTGTTTTACTAAATTTTTTCAAATCATCTCCTTTCACTACTGTGGCAGATCCCGTATACCCCTCTTTTCGTCGTTCAAACATACCGGTGACCACCACTTCGTCCATTTGGGTCGCTTCCTCTGTCATGACCACTTCCAGAAATTTCTGTCCATTAAAAACAATCTCTTGCGTTTCCATTCCAATAAATGAAAAAACCAACGTAATATCACGAACCTCTGAAAGCTCAAAACGAAACAGACCGTCAAGGTCAGTTGTAAAACCATATTTGCTGCCCTTGATAACAATTGTAACTCCAGGGAGAGGATTTCCTTGTTTATCTTTCACAGACCCTGCAATTTCCAATTTATTCACGACAGGAGAAGTCTGTTTCGCAGCCTCTGCTTTTTTTATAACAATCGTCTTGTTGACCATATTATACACCAGCCCCGAATTGGCAAGACAATGATCCAGGACCTGCTGTACAGTGACATTTTTTAAATCAATTTTCTGCCTTTTTACAATAGCGATATCAGCATCGCTATACACAAAATCATAATCCGATTGCTCCCGAATAAACTGAATCACCTCTTTAAAAGAAGCATCACTGAAAGATATATTTATTCGAGTAGCCTGAGCATTAGCCGGTTCCGATAAAAATCCCAAACAACAGATTAACAAACTTAGCCTAAACCATCGTCCCTTCGAAAACAGCTTCTCAGTTATTTTTAGAAAAGAAATAAAATTTATCATAAGATCGGTTAGGTTAGTACAAGAGGCTGAAATAGCCTCTTGTTTGTTATGGAATATCCTGTTATTCCTGCAATTTTAATTTAAACACACTACCGGTATCCGTCACTCCTGTAAAAGTTAACATTTGTGGTTCAGCGGTATTGTCAGCTGTAATTGTATATTTCTGAGCCATCAAAATATTAACAAACTTTTGAAAATCAACATTATAAGAATATTCATTTTCATCATACCAATATGCGCCATAATCTCCATCTGCAGCATTTGGGTCAATTCTAATCTCTTTCACTTCCACCTGATCCCTCGTTCCCTCCACAGGAACAATTGAAAACAGCAATGTTCCCGGATATTCATACATGGCAGCCGGAGCCCCCATTGATTTATAATCCTCATCATAAATCATAAAAGCAATGGTATCCTGAGTCAGGTACATCCACTGCAAAGCATAACCTAAATTTCCCGCCCATCCATCTGCCACCAAACCGGCAACCGACGCTTCATAGGCCTCTTTATAAGCTCCTTCGAATCCGCTCAGATCAAAATACCAATGTTGAGCAGACTGAGCAAATACCTCATTAATCGGATCTGCAGCAACCCCCTGTGTCACCTTTACTACAGCAGTTTTATCCCCACAAGTCAATGTCAGATCAGCAGTCAATTCTGCCCCGGTCTCATTGGGGGCAGCCGAGATTACCAAAGTAAGTCCCTTCGCTTCAGCCTTACACCACTCAGCAGAAGACACAACTGTCCATTGGCCATTACATACCACCGCTATTGTCTGATTATCTCCTTCGCCTGCCAAAGTCACGGTCATTGTCTCCGGAATCAATACGGTCTCTTCATTATTATCCTCACTACAAGCTGCAAAAAACACACATAATACCATTAAAAAAAGTTTCCATTTTTCCATTTTCGTTCTTTTTTATAGTTAGACAGATTCAATACACAGTCACCCGATTTCCAGATATCGAAAACTTTACTCTTCCAGTACATTCAAGTAATTTAAGCACTTGCCGGAAATCCGAATATTTTTCTATATCCAAAGAGAAAGGCAATCCCTGTAAATCCGGATTTTTATATTCCACTACAAAATCATACCAACGTCCTAATTCTTTCAACAAATCGCACAACGGGACATTATCAAATACCAAACGCCCATTCCTCCATCCCACAAACAGATTGACATTGACCGGTTCCACTTGTAAGTCATCCGTCAATTTCTTCCACACAGCCTGTTCATTCGGTCGCAAAGCGACACTATGCGCTCCGGCCGACACATTCACACATCCATTTACCAAAGTAGTCAATACTTTCTTTTCTTCCGGATAAGCCCGAACTGCAAATTCAGTTCCCAACACTTCCACAGCCATTCCCTTAACATTCACAACAAAAGGACGAGAAGCATCTTTGAACACTTCAAAATAGGCCTCACCTTCCAAATATACTTGACGTAGATTTCCTTGGAATACAACAGGATAACTGATTTTTGATTCAGCATTCAGGTACACTTTACTCCCATCTTCTAAAATGAGGGTATACTCTCCTCCTCGAGGTACTATTAACAAATGATTCTCCTGGTTTTCAGAAGGTTTCCCATTCTGATAACTCAATTGATTCTCATCTGCGACAACAGTTCCGTCCCAATCTTCCAGAAAAGCAGATACATTCTTATCCTTTAGATGAATCTCTTTCCCATCCGAAAGGACAAGAACCACCTCATGACCATTCGACGCAGAAATTCCCATTTCTTCCTCTTCCGGTCCAAAAACATATAAATATCCAAATAATCCGAGTGTTATAGGTAAGACAAGCACAGCGGCATAACGAAACCACCGTCGCCATTTCAGCCGTTTCTCTTTTACAACAGTACGGCTTTTAATAATAGACCACTCTTTTTCCTGCTCTTGCGGGCTTTTAACAAAACGGGCAAAGTGCTGCGAAAATTGTTCCATCGAAATCATCCGCTGAAACACAAGCTCGTGTTCGAAACTTTCTGCCCGCCAGTCATCCAATGCGTTCTTTTGAGAATCGGATAACTCCTCTCTCAAATACAAAAATATCAGACGGCTGATGTATCGTTGACTTTCAATATCCATAATGTTGCGTGTTTTATAATATAAACACGCAACATCGCCTTTGGTGTAATCCTAAAAATAATTTTTTTTATAAAATTTTATCCTATCATTTCACTCCCTTGACATCTTCGAACCCCTGGCCGAATACTCCCATGACCGTATTCATCGTCATAAAAACCTTCGGATCAACTTGTTTGGCTATTCGCAACACATCTATCGCCTCATTTTTGCGCACGGCCACGATCAACATTTTCTTGGTCTGCTTAGAATACCATCCTTCACAATCGACAACGGAAACACCATGATTCACTTCCTGAGTAATCCGGTCGGCCAATTCTTCATATTTATCTGTAAAAATAAACAACTGGGCAGACTGTTTTTTCCCTGTCAGGACAAAATCGACGGTAAAAGAAACCACCGCCATCATGACATAACCGTACATAAGCCCCTCTATATTGCAATTAATCAACAAGCTACACGCAATAATACAACAATCGCAATACATAATCATCTTTCCAGGACTGACATTCTTATACTTGGTCACAACCATTGCAACAATATCAGTTCCCCCTGTACTCCCTCCCTGTGCCAAAGCGATGCCGATGCCGATACCGGTCATCATTCCGGCAATAATCGTACTCATAAACTTATCACTCACCAATGCATCATGAAAGAACGGCTGTAAAATTCCCAAGAATACACTACCGACAATAATGGCAAAAATCGTTTTTATACCGAATTTGGGTCCCAAAACTTTTAATCCGATCGCCACCAAAATGATATTTATCAGAAAATAACCGACACCTACCGGCACTGTCTCTCCCGACAAATAATAAATAATTGTACTCAAACCGGTCGCCCCCCCACCGACAATCTTATGGGGTACCAAAAAACCGGTTGCAGCTACTGCATAGATCAACATCCCGAAGGAAATCAGGAGGTAAGATTTCACCTCCGTCCGCATATTTTTTGTTTGCATATTTATGATTTTTGCGCTTTAACCCAATTATCTTTCAAACCGACTGTCCTATTAAACACCAAATGATCCGCCGTTGTATCCGGATCCACACAAAAATATCCCAATCGTTGGAACTGGAAACGATCACCACTCTGGGCAGTTTTCAAACTGGCTTCCAGTTTGCAACCATTCAGCACCGTCAAAGATTTTTCGTTAATAAATTCTTTAAAATCAACATCTTTATGTCCGGCCGGATCTTCATCTTTAAACAGTCGATCATACAAACGTACCTCTGCATCGATGGCATCAGCAGCGGACACCCAATGCAAGGTCCCCTTCACCTTTCGGTTGCTGGCTTCCGAACCACTACCACTTCGGGAATCTGGGTCGTAAGTACAATGAATCAAGGTAATATTTCCTTGTTCATCCTTTTCCACCCCCACACACTTGATAATATAAGCCCCTTTCAAACGGACTTCCTGTCCCGGTGTCAGACGGAAAAATTTCTTCGGAGCTTCTTCCAGGAAGTCATCCCGTTCAATATACAATTCACGGGAAAAAGCCACTTCTCTCACCCCGGCCGTTTCATCTTCAGGATTATTCTCTATTTTCACATATTCAGTCTGTCCCTGAGGATAATTATCGATAATCACTTTTACCGGGTCAAGTACCGCCATCACCCGAGGAGCCGTTTTATTCAAATGTTCCCGGACACAATACTCCAACAAAGCCATATCTACCACAATCTCCCGCCGGGCCACTCCTACTTTTTCCGCAAACATCCGGATCGATTCCGGCGTATATCCGCGTCTCCGTAATCCGCAAATAGTCGGCATACGGGGATCATCCCATCCCGTCACATATTTCTTCTGTACCAATTCCAATAAACGACGTTTACTCATAACGGTATAATTCAGATTCCGTCGAGCAAACTCGATCTGCCGGGGACGATATTCCGTATGCGTCAATTGATCCAGGAACCAATTATACAACGGACGGTGAATTTCAAATTCAAGTGTACAAATCGAATGAGTAATTCCTTCCAGGTAATCGCTTTGTCCATGGGTAAAATCATACATCGGATAAATACACCATTCATTACCCGTCCGGTGATGACTGCAATAAATAATCCGATACATAATCGGATCCCGCATCAACATGTTCGGTGCAGCCATATCGATCTTCGCTCTTAGTACCCGGCTGCCTTCCGGAAATTCTCCATTGCGCATTCGTCTGAACAAATCCAAATTTTCCGCTACGGAACGATCCCGAAAAGGACTGTTCACTCCCGGCTCCGTAATGGTTTTTCTACCGGCACTGATCTCTTCTGCCGTTTGATCATCCACATAAGCCTTCCCTTCCCGGATCATCTGCTCTGCCCATTCATACAACTGTGGGAAATAGTCCGAAGCATATCTGACCGGTCCATCCCACTGAAAACCCAACCATTTGATATCTTCCTGAATGGCATCCGTAAACTCAACATCCTCTTTCGAAGGATTCGTATCATCAAAACGTAAATTACAAGCACCATTATACTTGGCTGCCAGTCCAAAATTTAAACAGATGGAAGTTGCATGCCCAATATGCAAATAACCGTTCGGTTCTGGCGGGAAACGAGTATGCACTTTTCCGCCATTCTTGCCGGCTGCAATTTCACTCTCAATAATCTGTTCAATAAAATTCAGATTTTTACTTTCTTCTGGCTCTGCCATGATTTTATTTTCATCCATAGTCTTAAAACTTATCTGAAAAAAACATTTTTCCAAGGACAAAAGTAAGTAATTTATGAGAGTTTTAAAAGTTTACGTATATTTGCAGCGATGAAAAAATTGATCTGCATAGTAACATTCACATTATTACACTTATTGGGTGCGGCACAAGGTGTATTCGAATCAGACGTGCCTATCGGCCGTGAAGGAGATCCTAGCGCGGAAAAACAAGATTCCACCCAAGAGTCCAATGTACCTCATTTCCATTACACCTGGCGATGGGAACGAGAAGGAGTATATCGAAATGAAATAGCACTTGACACTTTAATCGACGGTATACAAAACTACAACTATATCTTTAAAAAAAATATAGCGAACACCTATTTGGCGAATTTTCCCTCTCCTTATCTTTCCGACATATTCATGAACCGGGAGATAACAGAGGATTTCTATCAGCAGACACTGATCCGGGCTTTTTTATTCAAACCGGAAGATGCATTGCATTTCAATACGACAACTCCTTTTACACAATTGAAATATTTCACCGGCGGAGGAAAGGGGAAAGCAGAAAACCTACTGGACGTATGGCATGTTCAAAACATCCGTCCCTGGTGGAGCGCCGGTATACGCTACAATCTGATTTCCAGTGATGGACGTTACATGAACCAGGCTTCCAAAGCCTATAATTTTTCTCTTTTTTCATCTTACGAAAAAGAACGGGTAATCCTTTCTCTCTTTCTGAATCAAAACAACGGACATTTTACAGAAAACGGTGGTATAAAAGACCTCAGTTTCATCATTGATTCAACCGATCAAAAAGCAGAAAATATTCCGGTCAATTTAAGCAGTGAAGGAATTAGCAATAATTACCGGAACATGAATTTACAACTGCAGGGGCAGTATAACATCGGTAAACCCAAAGAAATCACTACCGAAACCGATACGTTCAACACCTATCCGTTCAAAGCGATCCTGAACCTCCGGGTGGAAGACAACGAACACAAATACAAAGAAGAAACGGTACCTCTTGATTTTTACCCAAACACATTCATCGACAGTACCGCAACGGTAGACCTGACCCAAAACCGAACCTATGATTTATCGGCCAAACTGGTCATGAACGAACACCCCAAATACAAATACCTGCCCGGAATTTATGCAGGCTTGAATTTCAAACACGAGAAATACGAACAACGAACCGCTTTCGATACGATCTCACACATACAAACTTTCGGAGAGAATCGATATTCGGGGACTTATATCGTAGCCGGTCTTTTTAATGTGGACACCAATGCGACATTCACATACGATATAGCCGGTAAATTATGCGTTCTGGGACATTATGCAGGCAACTTCAAATTGGACGGATACATGCAACAAGCCCTACGCAAGGACAAAAATGCCTATATCCGGGCCAATGCCACCATCGAACTGAAAAGTGTAAATCCTTTTCTCGATCACTATGTGGGTAATCACAACATGTGGGATAATGATTTCAAAGCCATTAAGACCATTAAAGCCGATGGACGCTACGTCAATACCCGGCTGCGGACAGACTTGGGTATCGGTATCAACAATATTTTCAGTTATGCCTATTTCGATACGACCGCCACACCACAACAAACCAGTAAGGCATTGATGGTATTGACTGCTTGGGCAAAACAGAATTTCAGACTGGGCAGTTTCTATTTCGACCAGCAGGTCTATTTTCAAAAGAGCACTCAGGAAGATATTCTTTCCTTGCCGGCAATTTCCGTCTATTCACACAACTATTTTCAGCATGCACTGTTTAAAAATGCGTTGTTCTTGCAAACCGGTATAGATCTATTTTACAACACCGAATTCTATGCGGACAATTACATGCCATCCATCATGCAATTTTACAATCAACGGGAACGGAAAACCGGTAATTATCCCAAGATCGACGTATTTCTCAATGTCCGGATCAAACGGGCGGATATCTTTGTTAAATACGAACATATCAACTATCTGCTGAGAGATCACGGCCAATTCTTCAGTGCGGCCGACTACCCCATTAATCCCGGTATGCTAAAATTCGGAGTCAAGTGGAATTTTTTTGATTGAAAAAGATTTCTATCTTTGTCGAATGACAATCGATAAAATTGCCGTTTATATGATCTTACTGTTCCTTTTTGCCTGTCAACCAGACAAAGAGAACAGCCATGAATGGGTATTACCGGAACCTTCCAGTCTGGAAAAAATCCTGACAAGAGGGACTCTGAACATATCCACCTTCTATAATACGACCGACTATTATGTCTACCAGGGAAGAACCCGAGGTTTCCACTACGATTTGGCACGAGATTTTGCCGATTACTTAGGAGTCAACCTTCGAATTGTAGAAGTCAACAACGATATCGATACCGCCATCCACAAATTACAAAACGGCCGCTACGATCTTCTGGCATTCAGTCTGACACAGACCCCGGAACGAACCCAACAGTTACGATTCAGCGAACCCTTGTTCCGGACCGGAGAGGTTCTTGTCCAAAACAAAAACAATCCCCTTATACAGGACATCAAAGACCTGAACGGGAAAGACATATATATTCCCCGAAGTGCAGCTTCCTATAAAAAGCTGTTACAACAAATACAGGATTCTTTACACATACAACTCACAGTGATCGAAGTCGAACATTATTCCTACGAAGAACTGCTGCATCTTGTCGAAATTGGAGAAATCGATTACACGGTCGTCGATGAAAACATTGCCAAAGCCTCCAGTTATTCCATGAGAAATCTCGACATTGCCCTCAAATTGAAAGACGATATTTCCGTATCCTGGGCCACCCAACCGGAAGCTCAGCTATTGACAGAAGAAATTGACTGTTGGTTAAAACAAGTCCGTCAAAACGGTAAACTCAATTACCTTTATAAACGCTATTTCGGTCAACATCAGGGTATTCCACACTATACAACCAAATATGCCCTGATCAAAAAAGGCGATCTTTCGCCTTTTGACGACCTTTTTCGCAAGGAAAGCAAAAAACTGGGGTGGGACTGGCGTCTATTAGCCGCTCTGGTATACACCGAATCGCAATTCGATCCTTATGCAGAATCGAAAGTCGGAGCGTACGGTCTGATGCAGATCATTCCCGAAACCGCCGAACAATATGGAGTCGGCAACTATTTTGAACCCGACAGCAACGTATATGCCGGCACAGAATATCTTCTCTACCTGGACCGCTACTTCTCCAATCAGCCGGTAGATTCCACCGAACGGATCAAATTTGTCCTCGCCTCCTACAATGCCGGGGCCGGTCATGTCCTGGATGCCATCCGCCTCGCGAATAAATATGGGAAAAATGCCACCTTGTGGGATAATCAGGTCGATTTCTACATGCTGCATAAAAATGAACCGGAATATTATCTGGATCCGCTCTGCAGAAATGGCTATTGCAATGGCCCTCAAACCTATAAATATGTACAACAGGTACTGGAAACCTACAATAACTACAAGAATATCAAGCAATAGTATAAAAACTCAAAAAACGCATCTACGAATATTGATTTAATTGTTTTTTTCAATACCTTCGCAGTAACGTATTTTATAGTTTATCAAAAGAATAAACTTATGCCTTACAGAAGATTACCCAATACAGATGCAGCCAGAATCAGAGCTTTAAAAACCGCTTTGAAAAAAGGCCAAAATCTTGAAATAGATACCATTGCTTTCCCTTTTGCCTTAAAACAAAAGATCGAGTTTTTTTTACCCAAATTTGAACTGGCTATCAACAATTCCAAATTGGCCAAAGAAAAGCAATCCGGCAACAGCCAGAAATTTTCCGAACATACCCGGAAAGCCCGACTCTACATATCCCATTTCATTCAGGTCCTGAATTTTTGTATTGCCCGGGGGGAATTGAAACCATCTGCCCGCACCTTCTACGGTCTGGATGAAAAAAGTTCCAAAGTCCCTTCCCTGCTCACCGAGCAGGATCTGTTGCAATGGGGTGAAAAAATCATTGCCGGCGAACAGAATCGGATCACCAACGGCGGAGGCAACCCGATCTATTGCCCTTCCATCGCTCTGGTAAAGGTCAATTATGAAAATTTCAAAGAAAACTATACCCGGCAAAAACAGTTCCAAAACAATTCTGCCCGGGAAAGCGGCAACGTAGCCCAGTTTCGGGACGAAGCCGATGCCTTGATTCTGGAGCTCTGGAATGAAGTCGAACGACACTTCGAAAACCTCCGGGACGAAGAGGAAAAACGCCACCGGTGCGAAGAATACGGATTGGTGTATGTATTCCGGCGGGGAGAAGAAGAGCGGATCCGTCGACGCAAAGAAGCGGAACGGATCACCCTCAAGCTTTTTTAATCCATAACCATTCTTCCTCAGAACTCATACCTCCAAGTCACCGAAGGCACAAAAGGAAGCAGAGAAATCTGCCGGATTTCATCCTTCCCCGAACGGGAAGTCCGGAAATAGAAACTCGGATTCTTTCGGAAATAAAGGTTATAAATACTGAAACTCCACGAATCGCCTTTCTGTTTCTTGTTTTTCAAATGGAAAGCCACGTCTAGATGGTGATAGTCCGGCAAGCGACAATTGTTCGGTCGATCGATGTATTCCCGCTGCTGCCACCAGTTACCCCAACTTTCGATCTTCGTAGAACCCTCCGGGAAAGGGGCTGCCGCATAAGCCTGTCGTCCCATGGTGGTATAACTGCCGCTGGCATAAACAAAATTCATAGAAAAACTCTTCCGGTATTTCCATTCCATCCGGTCAGGTAAGGCATAATCAGCCACAACATTCAATTTATGACGTCGATCGTACTCAAAAGGAAACCAAGCCCCCTGCTGTATAGCCGGAAAACTGCGTTCCGATCGCGAAAGGGTATAGGCAATCCAGCCCTGCCAGACTCCATTGCGTTTACATAGCATGGTTTCCCATCCATAGGCCCGTCCTTTTCCGGTATAAACATAGTCCTGCCAACTCTTGTCCTTTTGCTTCAAATAGTGTATTCCCTCCTGATAGCGGATCACCCGGTGCAGGTCGTTGTAATAGATCTCCGTCGAAAATTCCAATTGCGGCGAAAATTGCCGATAAAACCCGAAAGTCAGCAAATGTGAACAAGCCGGTTTAATCCGATCAGTCACCGGAACCCAAAGATCCGTTTGTAAAGACAAGGCCGAATTCGTCAATAAATGCAAGGGCTGCTGCATGACTGTCCAAGAAAATTTCAAGGAATTTTGCGTATTCCATAAAAAAGTCAAGGCCAAACGAGGTTCCAAAGAATAATAGTCAACATGATCGGTATAATATCCTGTAGCCCGAAGACCGATATTAAGCAACCAGCGGGAAGCCAGTTGCCACTCATCTTCGATATATAGCTCTGCCGACCAAAGGCCACTTTGCGAATCATCTTTCCAGGTGGTATCTGCAAATGCAGAAACCCGGCGGGACATTTCGGGCGCGAAATAGCGATAAGAAACAGCACCACCGTAACGCAAATGATGCCTGTCAAAGGGCAAATAGTCGAAATCCGCTTTAACCGTATATTCTTCCAAAAAAGAACGGGAACGATTCAATTCATACTTTTGGGTTTCACTGTTATACAAACGGTTGTTGTCCGAAAAATGGAAACGGCTATAATAAGTCTGGAGATTAAAGAACATCCGGGGTGATACCACCCGGTTCCAGCGCAAAGAGGTTGAAAGATTCCCCCAAGCATAGTCGTATCTATCTTTTTTGCCATCATTTTTCCAATGGTTGTAAAACCGGTCCCGACCATTATAAAAGCTGAAGAAAAGGCGGTCCCGTGTACCCGCGTTCCAGTTAACTTTGGCATTGAGGTCGTAAAAACCGTACCCCATCCGACTGTCAGGAGTAGTCAGATGAGTTACAGCTCCCAACAGCGCATCGACCCAAGTCCGACGAGCCGAAATTAAAAAAGAAGCTTTGTCTTTTTGAATCGGTCCCTGAAAGGTCACACTACCGGCCAAAGGGCTCAGCGCAAGCTTGCCGGCATATTGTTGTTGATTGCCTTCTTTCATGGCGATGTCCAATACCGAAGACAGACGTCCCCCATAACGGGCAGGAATCCCGCTTTTATAAAGGGTCAATTCCTGCAACGCTTCCCCATTGAAAACAGAAAAATATCCCAAGGCATGATTGACATGATATACCGGTACGCCATCCAGTAAAATTTGTGTCTGTTCCGGACTGCCTCCCCGTACGCTAAAACCCGACAGTCCTTCCGTGCCGGAATTCACCCCGGGAAAAGTATGTAATACTTTCATCACATCGGTTTCTCCCAACAACGCGGGAAGCATTTTCGCCTGTTCCAACGGCAAGGTATGCTTACCGGTCAACGTAGAACGCAGAAAAGGAGAATAGCCCGTCACCGAAACTTCTTCCAGTAAACCTGCACTTTCCAGCGAAAAAGAAAGAGCAGTATCCCGGCAAAGCGAAAGATTTACCCACTGGGTTGCATACCCAACATAGTCCACCCGCAAGGTATATTCCCCCTCCGGAAGCGTCAGACTGTAAAAACCGAACGAATTACAGGCGGTACCTTTACCGGTATTCAATTCATAAACGGTGGCCTGCCCGAGACATTCCCCACTGATGGCCTCCCGAACAAAACCACTGATAGTACAACGCTGCTGAGCGGAAAGATCATTCAACAATGGAAGAAGTAAAAGCAGTATCAAAAAAATTCTCATAATCAGGATAATACATTTTCTCTATATGCACATAAGAGGCAACCAATCCCGTTCCGCCATGGATATTAGAATAAGTATAGGCAGGTTCGTAATACAAAGGCAACATTTCCATGTTATCCGTATTCTCACGGTTCAGGATAGAAGATTTCAGATAAGCATCATAGTGTAGATCCGTACTCAACAAAAAGGCCTTGTATCTTCCGGCGCCAATATTACTCCGGTAAAG
Organism: uncultured Odoribacter sp.; assembly: GCA_944321165.1. GTDB lineage: Bacteria > Bacteroidota > Bacteroidia > Bacteroidales > Marinifilaceae > Odoribacter. The sequence continues at coordinate 158,780 of CALUKE010000007.1, read as the reverse complement.
CAGATGAAGATCCGCCCCCGAACGTCCGCTGTCTTCAATTCGGATCAGATATTCATAAAAAACCGAGGAAAAATCCGATTCGTCAAAAATCCGATTGAATGGATCTGGCAGAGGACTTCGGGTATAATAAGTATTGTTTAAATACAAGAGAGTGGAATCCTGTGCAGGAGAAACTTCCGACGTAAACACAGTAGAATAGGCCCCGCCGATCCAATAAAAATTCCGATCACGAGGATCATCCTGCCAATAAAGATCGACCAGAACCGCCCCGTAAGGATTGCGTGGCGGATCGATTTCTATTCTTCCTTTCTGTATCGTCCTGGGGACTGTGGTCTCTCCCCAGGCTCGACCATAATCCGGTACACTGACTTCTATCCGATAAGTATGAGCTGCTTGTACCGGATGTGTTATACTGTACCAACCGGGGCGCAACAAATGAAAGGCACCGATTTTTTCACCGTTTTCAAATAGCACGGCTTCGGCATTTTCGATCTGTTTCCAAACAGTGTCGCCGATCGGATGAGTCAAAGAAACCTGCAAACCGATGATATCGTCACCGGCTTTCAGAACACTGTTGATCACGATACGCGGAGTCGCTCCGGAATCAAAATACACCACTTCCTGACAAGCAGAAATCAAAAACGAAAGAAACAGCAGACTAATAATTTTTCTATTTTTTTCCATATCGTCCCAAAGGAATTTCAAAAGAAAGATGTACAGACTTAGGCTTCACGGGAGCATAACGATTGTCAAAAGGATCATCTTTAGGTCCTTCAAAATTCAGGAAAGAAGAAAAACACCGGCGAAAACTCAACACAAGACGCACATGTTTCATATTCCACCGGCCGCCGATTTCATATCCCCAAGCCGGTTTTCGGTCAATGGCAAAATAAGAATAAGTACCTGTATCCCGATCATAGTCGCCCATCTCCAACAAATCCTTCAACAAGTGATCCAAATAAACACCTCCAAACAGATTCAAATGGAAACCGGGGAAAACGATTGCACGGAGTGGTAATAAAATAGAGCCCTTGGGAGTAATAAAAGGAGTATTTTTAGAAACATAACGATAAAAACATCCGGTTTGAAGTCCTATCCACTTCATGGGAGTATACTGGTAATACAATCCAAGTTCTCCACCCTCCATCCATACTTTATCCAATTCACGATCTGAATTCTCTAAAAAAAATCCTCCTCCCAAACCCCATTCATGTTGCTGGGCAAACGTTCTTCCCCCTCCCAACACGCACACACACCATAACAGAAAAAAGTATCTCATCGCTAAAACTTTAAATAAAAAACAATCTGATTATTTCTTATACCCCTCATTCCCATAAGATATAAATTTAGCATCCCCACTACCAAAATAAGTATAATCAATTTGAGGAGCAGAAGTATATCCTCGTGAACCATGTTTTACACTAATTGAAAAACTAGGAAAAGTTTGCCCATCCACATATCCAAATAAATAATATCTACCTCCTTTGGCTTCAGATGAAGTTATTTTATAAGGATCTGCATATGACCAATTATTGCCTCTAATAGAAAATATAACGACATAATACGATGTAGCATAAACATTATAACCAAAAAGTTTCTTTTTTTTACCTTGTTGAAACAATGCTAAAATTCTTCTATATGAAATTTTTGTTCCATCTTTAAACTCTCGCTTCAAAATATCAAGACTTGCATAATATCGTCTTTTATCTATAGTAGGTAAATCTGGATAATCAATTAATTGTACTGCATTACTTTCACGGGCAGCTCTCCATCTTATAGGCTTATAATAATATACAGAAACCCCTTTATCAAGTATAGATACTTTTGCCTCTTTATATTTTTCCAATTTTTCCTGAGTTACATCGTGTATATTAATTTTTCGATCAGCCTTATAAAGCCATAAAGTTGTCCCTATCTTTATTTTTCCATCTTTAGATAATACATATTCCAGATTCTCAACATTAAAAGGATAATCAATATTCCACCCATCATCATCCTCTTCTATTTTTAAAACATGTTGATATCTCCTTTCAAATTCTTGCATTTCTCCTTCGGAATTTATTGTATCAAAAATATTAAAATATGGTGCAAAATAAGTATGAGCAGATACAAAATTCATTCTATTCTCCCAAGATAATCGTTCAAAATCTGTCATTTTTCCTAATTCAAAAAGTAATGAATCTAAACTTGAAAATTTTTTACAATTAAATAACCATTTTCACTATTAACATCTGATTGCATTGAAACAACTTTAGTTAATACGTCAGTCTCATCTTCAAAAAGTTCAAATTCACCCCCTGAACAAGCATATATGTTCAGAAGAATCGCCAAATAAACAATCTTTTTCATTTCTAACACTGAATTATTTACATAAAAAAAAACTAATAAAACAATACATTTAAACATGCAAACTTGATGATTTTATTGATTATTTTAAATAAAAATTTTTAATAAAAAGTGTATATCCAGCAATTTCATTATAAAACCACAGAACACTCTCACCAAAAATCCTACATTTAAAACTTATCTTAGCAACAGTAAATCTAAGAACATTTTAGACAGGGAAATAATAAAAAAACTACAAAAAACAATAATCAATATTATTATTCCAATTATTTTGTTAATAGAAGTGTGTTTAGAACACAAAATAATATGAAGATTATAACAAAAAGATTTCTTTTCAGCCTTTCAGAAAACGACTTATTCAATTCTTTTTCTTTGGTATGGATTTCCGGCCACAATCTGCCTTCAGGGGGCAGTGATCGCAGGAACTACAGGTACTTTCCTTTTTCAAAGTTTTCCATTTCCGGTAGACGAAACGCCCCAAACCGACCAAGGCAAAAGCGATCAGGAGATAAACAATGATATGCTGTATCGATGGCATGACATGAGATCGCGTTAAAACAAACTACCGATTTGATGAACTCCGAAAGCGACCAGCCAAGCCAAGATTGTCGTATAAAAAATGGAAAAAACAGCCCATTTCCAACCGGCCTCCTTACGGATGGCAGCGATGACCGCCATACAAGGGAAATAAATCAACACAAACAGCATAAATCCATAGGCCACCAAAGGGGTAAACACTTTTTCTCCGGCATCATTCACCTGCTGCTGCAGGCTCTCAATCAAACGTTGTGAATCATCTTCGCTATCAGGCACATGGTACAAAATTCCCATGGAACTTACCACAATCTCTTTGGCAGCCAAACCGGTGACAATGCTGACCCCCATCTTCCAATCGAATCCCAGCGGAGCAATCACCGGTTCTATGGTTTTTCCAATCTGTCCGATATAAGAATTTTCAAGATGTTCCGTTTCATCGCTCACTTCGCCCCGGTTCAGGGGAAAATATCCCAACGCCCAGATCAGGATAGAGGCAAACAGGATAATCGTACCCATCTTTTTCAGATATTGTCCGGCCTTGCTCCACATATGAATAGCGGTATTCCGCAGAGTCGGCATCCGGTAGGGCGGCAGCTCCATCACGAAAGGATCCGACGACTTGGCAAACAGCGTCTTTTTTAGCAGCAAAGAGGTGCCAATCGCCAACAAAATGCCGATCAGATAAATGGACAACAGAATCAGTCCCTGTCGCACCGGGAAAAAAGCGGATACCAAGAGGATATAGACCGGCAAGCGGGCACTGCAGGACATAAACGGGACAATCAGCATCGTAATGATCCGATCCCGTCGGCTTTCCAGCGTCCGGGTCGCCATAATGGCCGGTACATTGCAACCGAAACCGATCAAAAGCGGAATAAATGATTTTCCGTGCAAACCGATCTTATGCATCAAACGGTCCATGATAAAGGCTGCCCGCGCCATATAGCCCGTATCTTCCATTAAAGAAATGAAAAAGAACAGAATCAGGATATTCGGCAAAAACACGATCACACCTCCCACCCCGGCAATGACTCCGTTCACCAGCAGATCATTCAAAGGACCTTCCGGAATAATATTCGCCACCCAATTCCCCAAGGCTTCTACCCCGGTTTCTATCCATCCCATCGGATAATCCCCTAAAGTAAACGTAGCCTGAAACATCAGCCACATAAAAAAAATCAAAAACGGGAAGCCCAGCCATTGATGAGTCAGTAAAGTGTCTATGGCCGTTGTCAACTGCCGTTTATCTTTCGCGCCCGACTGAAAAGTTTCCTGCAAAGCCCCCCGGATAAATCCATATTTCAGATTCGTTATAATGGTCCGGGAATCCTCCTTATACTCTTTTTCCAACAACAGTCTTTCTCTCTGACTCACCGCCAGAATTCGGTCATAGTTCGGCAAAACCGCCAACTGTTCCTTCATGATACGATCATCCTCCAGTAACTTAATCGCTACATAGCGAGGCGTATATTCATCGGTAATATTCTTGTTTTGAACAACTTCAACTTTTATGCGTTCAATGGCTTTTTCCATTTCCTGTCCATAATTGATATGGACATGACGGGACTCTTTGGCCCGGTCCTCGAAAACCTCGATGATCTTGTCCAAAACATCTTCGATTCCGATCCCCTTGGAAGCGGTCGTCGGAACAATCGGAATTCCGAGCAATTGTCCCAAATAGGCATAATCCAGGTGAGCCTCTTCCCGGGTCAATTCATCAAACATATTCAATGCCATCACCACCCGGATGTTCATATCGATCAGCTGAGTCGTCAGAAAAAGATTCCGCTCCAGACAGGAGGCATCTACCACATTCAGTACCAGATCAGGATGATGCTTGATAATGTATTCCCGAACATATATCTCTTCCGGTGTATATTCTGTAATCGAATAGGTACCCGGCAAATCGATCAGATTAATGGTATACCCCTTGTGATGAAAAGTCCCCTGCTTGGCATCCACCGTCACCCCGCTATAATTCCCCACTTTCTCCCGTAAGCCCGTAGCCCTGTTAAAAAAAGAGGTCTTCCCGCAGTTCGGATTCCCGACCAACGCAATATTAATTGTCCGAGATTTTTCCGTGATCTGCTGAGCAATTTCCGCTTCCGTAAAAGTTCCGTTATACCCCTCCTGAGAAACCGAAGAGGTACAGACCACTTCAATCAAACGGGCTTCACTCCGTCTTAACGAAATATGCCCATCCATCAACTTATATTCGATCGGATCGTGTAAAGGAGCATTTTTGATCACAGAGACTGTCTCTCCCTTCACAAAACCCATTTCTACAATACGATTCCGAAAACTGCCATGCCCATGAACTTTTACAATCACACACTCCTTGCCCGTGGGTATATCTGCCAAGTTCAAAAAATTATTTTCCATTCCACTCTAAATTATGGAACAAAGATACGAAATCTGTCCTGAAATCGACATACCTACAAGTAGGTATACCGTCACTTATTCTTCTTAAACAGTTTTCCAAGGACATTGACCAAGCCATCCATTCCTTCAATATGATTAATCATCGAAATACTTCTGAATGTACTCACATCATCATCCATCCCCAATTGCACCGGATAAATCAGAATACAGTTAATGGCATTGAAATACTTATTGATATACCCCGGCACATATTCCATATGACGGGAATAAGAAGGACAATTGGGCCGACTCATCACCAGCATCAAGGCATCATTATCCTGCATGGCATTCGCCACCTCCTTGAAATTACTCCAATCCGAGAATTCCTTAAAATCAGCATGAATCGGATGTTTGGATTGTACCAAGTGCAAAATATGCAACACTTCAAGAGTACCGTAAAAGATAATCTTGGTACCGATATTTTTTGCCAGATTCCAGACACTGATCAGCCAGTAAGGAAAGCCAACTTCTTTTTCTGCATTTTCAGGAATCACCAGAATATAACGTTTCACCGTTGCCATCGGCTGCATCGGCCGATAAGCCATCGTTGTCGTAGCACACTTGCTAAGAACCTCCTGGGTCAGTTTGCCCAGGAAAACATCCGAAATATCTTTCTGAGTACGTAAACCGATTACAATATCGGTAATCTTATGCTCTTTCACCACATTCCGAATGCCGTTGACAATGTTCAGATCATAACGCAACACCGGTTCAATGCGATGATCGACAGCAGCCCCTGTTTTCACCGCCTTTTCCAGAAGGCGTTCTGAGATTTTTTCAGCCGTTGGATCGGTATTGTCCGACTTGACAATGCTGACCGCCACCAACTGTGCCTTGTTGCGCCGGGATTTGATCGCAGTTCCCAAAGAGATCAATTCTTCCACTGTCTCCGAATTACTCAAAGGGATCAATATTCGTTCCTGTTCATCGTCACTATCGCCAATACGATCTCCACTGATCTCTCCCAAGGCAATGTTTTGTGCCGAACGCTGAGTAACAAACGAAGCGATCATGCAAGTAACCAGAATCATGACGATGGTTCCATTCAATACATCTTCATTCAACAGACGAATCGGTTCTCCGTCCGGTCCAACTCCCAGAATAACCTCATAACCGATCAAAACCGCCGCCAGAGTAGCCGCCGCCTGCGCATTACTCAAACCGAACAGCAAACGTCCCTCATCCCGCGTAAGCTTGAAATTCTTTTCCGTAAGCCAGGCTGCAATATATTTGGACAAAGTTGCCATCACCACCATCACAATCGCCACCCACAAAGCCGACCACCCACTTGTAAAAGTCTGTACATCAACCAGCATACCGACTCCTATCAAGAAAAAAGGAATAAAGATGGCATTCCCAACAAAATCGATTCGATTCATCAAGGCGGAGGTATTCGGAATCAAACGATTCAAAGCCAAACCGGCCAAAAAGGCACCGATAATCGCCTCCAAACCGGCTGCTTCTGCCAGGAACGAAGCCAGAAATACCAACGCCAGCACAAAAATATATTGCCCTACTGAGTCTTCATAGCGTTTAAAAAACCATCGGCCCAACATCGGAAATAAAATCACGACAATACCGATAAAAACCAGACTGGATACTCCTAACTTGATCCAAAACTGCTGATTGATTTCACCGGTAGACATGCCGACAATTACAGCCAATACCAACAAAGCCAGAATACAGGTAATCACCGTTCCCCCGATCGCAATACTGACTGCCCGGTTCTTGGTAATACCGTACTTGCTGACAATCGGGTAAGTGATCAAGGTATGGGATGCATACATACTGGCCAACAAAATAGAGGTAGGCCATGAAAAATCCAACCAATAGACTCCGGTTAAAGTTCCCAGGATCATCGGAATAAAAAAAGTATACAGCCCAAAAGTCAAAGTTTTCCCATAATTTTTTTTCAAATCGGCCATATCGATTTCCAGACCGGCGATAAACATGATATACAGCAAACCCACCGTTCCAAAAAGCTCAATACTGCTGTCCCGTTCCATGATACCGAAACCATGGGGTCCGATAATCGCCCCCGCAATGATCAAACCGATCAAATCCGGAATTTTCAGGCGCTGCAAAAGCACCGGAGTCAATAAAATAATAAAAAGGATAACAGAAAAAATCAAAACCGGATTTTTCAGCGGCAAAGTAAATACTTGCAAAAGCATAGGCAACATTTTTTCGGTTCGACAAATTTAATAAAAAAGCGCCAAGTTAAAAGCGCTTTTCCGAACATTGTTCAAACAGATTTTAATCATTACCCCCCAGAAGCTTTTTTCATGACATTCATCTTAATATCATCTTAAAATTGAATACTGTCTCAAATTCGGATAACATAAACTATTGCTTGTAAATGAAAAATGCGGAAAATCAAAACGACTTCCGCATTTTCATGTCATATAGGGATACAGCCTTCTCAAGGCATGTCTCAATCTTCGTAACGGATGATGGTCTGTTCCCGATCGGGACCGACAGAAACGATCTTCACCGGAACACCCAATTCTTCCTCCAGGAAACTGACATAAGCATTGAACTCTTCCGGAAATTCATCTTCCGAAGTCATTTTCGTCATATCGGTTTTCCATCCGGGCATTTCAACATATACCGGTTCAGCTCCTTCGCAAATATCAAAAGGAAATTCTTCCGTTTCCTGTCCATTAATTTTATAGGCTACACATGCCTTGATGGTATCGAAACCGTCCAGCACATCGCTCTTCATCATAATCAGCTGAGACACACCATTGATCATGATGGCATATTTCAATGCCACCAGGTCGATCCAACCACAACGCCGTTTACGGCCGGTCACCGCCCCATATTCATGTCCCAGTTGACAAATCTTTTCGCCGGTTTCATCGAACAATTCCGTCGGGAAAGGTCCAGCTCCTACCCGTGTACAATAGGCCTTGAAAATACCGTATACTTCTCCGATATTCCGGGGTGCAACACCCAAGCCCGTACAGGCTCCCGCACAAATCGTATTGGAAGAGGTGACAAAAGGATAAGATCCGAAATCCACATCCAGCATGGTTCCCTGGGCACCCTCCGCCAGTACCGACTTTCCGGATTTCAGCAGATTGTTGATGACATGTTCGCTGTCGATCAGTTGAAAACGTTTCAGGTATTCAATGGCATCGAACCATTCTTTTTCCAGCTCCGTAATGTCATAGGTATAATTTAAGGCCCGCAGAATTGCTTCGTGTTTTTTCTTTGCCAGGCAGTATTTTTCCTGAAAATTATGCAGGATATCCCCTACCCGCAAGCCGTTTCTGCTCACTTTATCCGTATAGGTCGGACCGATTCCCTTACCGGTCGTTCCGATCTTCGCATCTCCTTTGGCTGCCTCATAAGCAGCATCCAGCATGCGATGGGTCGGCATAATCAAATGTGCTTTCTTGGATATACACAATTGTTTACTCAGTTCGTGTCCGCTGGCAGCCAGACTCTCGGCTTCCTGACGAAACAACACCGGATCCAGAACCACACCGTTTCCTATAATGTTCATTTTTCCTCCCTGGAATATGCCGGACGGAATAGAACGCAATACATACTTCTGGCCTTCAAATTCCAATGTATGACCGGCATTCGGTCCTCCTTGAAAACGAGTCACCACATCATATTTGGGTGTCAAAACATCCACTACTTTTCCCTTCCCTTCATCTCCCCATTGTAATCCAAGTAAAACATCCACTTTCATCGGTATTATTTTTTTATTCATTTGCAGTTATTTATCCCAAATTTTCGGGAAATGCAGGCAAAAATAACGATTTTTTTTCGATTGCTGTCCGCAAAACCCATGAAATCATTCCATCTCCTGACAAGCTTTACACAAACCGTAAATATACAACAAATGATGGTGTACGGCAAATTGATATTTATCTTCAATATGTTCAACCACTTCACTGATACGGGGATCCGCAAATTCCTCCACCTTACCGCACTTCTGACAAATCAAATGTTCATGATAACGGTTATTGAACGCTTTCTCAAACTGAGCGATATTATTACCAAACTGATGTTTGATCACCAGCTTACAATCCAAAAGCAATTCGATTGTATTATATAAGGTTGCCCGACTCACTCGATAATTCTTGTTTTTCATAAACACATACAACGATTCTATATCAAAATGCCCTGTATGTGAATATATTTCATCCAGAATCGCATAACGTTCTGGAGTCTTTCGGTGTCCCTTCTGTTGCAAATAAGAGGTAAAGATCTCTTTTACCGTTTCTTTTATCTTTTCCATATCCGAACAAGTTTCATATAACATCATATCTCTCTTTCTGCCATCCATCTTTCAATTTTCTTTTCTTGCCTTCCACGCTATTTAGCACCCATTTATTCTTTATTCTCCACTCTCAATACAGTCTCCACACCCTGTACTTGAGATATTTGAGAGACAATATTATTCAAGTCGGCTGTATTATGGACATATAAATGAATAAAACCCTCAAAAATACCATCCCGCGTATCGAAATGAATCATTCGCATATTTACCTTTCCCTCTTTTGCGATCAACGTCGTAATTTCACTGACAATACCGGGTTTATCAATTCCAGTGATCTTTATAATCGCCAAAAAAGACATCAGCTTATGGCTCACCCACTTGACCGGTACAATTTTATCGCCGAAGCTTGCCATCAGGCGAATGGCTTCAGGACAGGAACGCTTATGCACAGTCACCTTTGTCCCCGCAATATTCATACCCACAACATCATCTCCCGGAATCGGATTACAACAAGGGGCTATCACAAAATCCGAACTGACGTCAATCGGCAAATCATTCTCGCTCTTCTTTTTCCCTTCTCCCTCTTTCCCATTCCACAGGAACTGCAATTTCCAATATTTGATAAATTTATTCTCAGCTTTCTTTTTCAGTATTTTTTCCAGATCTTCTTCTGTAATCGTCTTTTTTGCAATTTCTACATACAAATCATCTTTGTTGGTCAAACCATAATTTGTCAAAACTTTTTTCAACGGTTCAGAAGTCGGTGGTAAATCGAGTTTTTTAACAATCCCTTCAAAGACGGTAATCCCATTCCGGATCAGCTCTTTCTTATATTTTTTAAAGGCTGCATTGATATGCGTCCGGGCTTTGGCCGTTACAACAAAATCCAACCACTCTTTCTGCGGCGTCTGTTTGTCACTGGTCAAAATCTCCACCTGATCGCCACTGGCCAGTTTCTGACTCATCGGAACCAATTTATGATTGACTTTGGCTCCAATACAGGTATTACCGATCTCTGTATGGATATCATAGGCGAAATCAAGTGCCGTTGCACCTTTCGGTAAAGTACGCATATACCCTTTCGGAGTAAAAACACGGATTTCTTTCGCGAAAAGGTTCAATTTAAAGTCATCCAGGAACTCCAAAGCACTGGCATCCGGCTGATCCAGAATCTCCTTTATGCTGGCCAACCATTTATCCAGTTCCGAACTTTCCCCCTCATTTTTGTATTTCCAATGAGCGGCCAAACCTTTTTCGGCAATCTCATCCATTCGTTCTGAACGGATCTGCACCTCAAACCATTGTCCCTCCGGCCCCATCACCGTCAAATGCAATGCTTCATAACCATTGGCTTTCGGCACACTGATCCAATCCCGGATACGTTCCGGTTTCGGACTATAAATATCGGTAATCAGAGAATAAATATTCCAGCATTGCCATTTTTCCGGCTGATCGTCTTTGGGCTTAAAAACAATACGCACCGCCAACAAATCATATATTTCATCGAAACTGATATTCCGTTTCTGCATTTTCAGCCACACCGAATAAACACTTTTCGTACGAGCGGTAATCGTGTATTCATAATGATTAGCGCTCAGACTTTCCCGAATCGGTTTGATGAATTCTTCAAAAAGAGCCGAAAACTGATTTTTATAAGCTTCAATTTTCCGAGCAATCACCTCGTATTCTTCCGGATGCTCGTATTTCATGCTCAGGTCTTCCAGCTCCGTCTTAATGGCATGCAAGCCCATCCGATGAGCCAAAGGCGCATATATGTAAAGTGTTTCACTGGCAATTTTTACCTGTTTGTGTTCCGGCATCGATGCCAAGGTTCGCATATTGTGCAAACGATCGGCTATCTTTATCAAAATGACCCGCACATCTTCAGCCAAAGTCAGGATCATTTTCCGGAAACTTTCAGCCTGCCTGCTGGTATCCGATCCCATGACTCCACTGATCTTGGTCAAACCGTCTACAATAGAAGCAACTTTCGGACCAAACAAATTTGAGATATCTTCGACGGTATAATCGGTATCCTCCACCACATCATGCAACAAGGCAGAAATGGCAGACGTCGTTCCCAGTCCGATTTCCTTTACTGCAATCTTAGCGACCGCCAAAGGATGCAGGATGTAAGGTTCGCCCGAACGTCTCCGTACTCCCTTATGAGCTTCGTTCGCAAACTCAAAAGCTTCTTTAATTTTCTGTCTGTTTTCTTTAGAAGTCTCTTTTCTTAAGGATTTTAATAAATCTTCAAAAGCTTCTCTGATTTGTTCTTGTTCTGTCATAAATAATAACTGCCTCCGAAAACATTTCTGGTGGATACTTTGTCAAAGATATAAAAAAATGTATGCATTACAGTTAAAGTCTTCAACTTAACACATAAAAATTCGCTGTGAAGTTATTTTTTCACCCAAAAACAACTCTGCCATCCGATCGAACAATTCCGTTTTTTCGCTTGTCAGATAAGTTCTGCCTCCCTCCTTGGACAAACAGGCATCCATTTCCCTGTGCCGTTGCAAATAATCGGCCAGACTGTCTGCCACGATTTGTCCCTGTCCGATGATCTTTACGCCTGCCGGCACAAAACGTTCAATCAACGGACGTAACAAGGGATAATGCGTGCATCCCAACACAATGGTATCAATCCGGGGATCGGTTTTCCACAATTCCTGCATGTACTTTTGCACAAAATACACCGCACCCTCTCCATCAAGCTCATTGTTTTCCACCAAAGGCACCCACATCGGACAAGCCAGTTGGGTTATATGAAACTTCTCTTTCCCGTACAACTTTTCCACCTCCAGCGGATATGATTCCGAAGCGACCGTTCCCCGAGTCGCCAAAATGCCCACATGTCCGTTCAAAGAATAATTTTCCAACGCCTCTATACTGGGACGAATAACCCCCAATACCCGTCTTGTCGGATCCCAACGAGGCAGATCTTCCTGTTGAATAGAACGCAAAGCCTTTGCAGAAGCCGTATTACAAGCCAAAATCACCAAACGGCATCCTTTCTCAAACAATTTATGAACCGCTTCCCGGGTATATTCATATACCACTTCAAAAGAACGCGATCCATAGGGAGCCCTGGCATTATCTCCCAAATAAATGTAATCGTAATCCGGTAAACGACGGACAATCTCCTTCAAAATGGTCAATCCTCCGTAACCTGAATCAAATACACCGATACTCTCTTGGGTTGACATGATGTTCCTTAAATCAAAAATGACAAAAGCCGCCCTTAAAGGCGGCTTTTATGTATGTAATAACTTTTATTGCAGACCTAATTTCTTTTTCACCATCGGTAATACATCGATCGAATTTTCTGCAGCATATAAAATACCCGCGCTCATGTCAAAAATGTAAGTAAATCCATTTTCTTTACCCACTTCCTTGATGGCATTCAACGCTTTTTCCATCACCGGCTGCATCAAATCGGCCTGAGTTTTTTCCAAATCAGCCATGGCCGTTTCTTGAAAACGCTGTATTCTTGTCTGCAATTCCTGTAATTCCTGTTCTTTTGAAGTACGGATCACATCAGAATAGGTATTCGCTTTCTCTGAGTAATCAGCCAATTTTGTCTGAAATTGCTCTCTCAGATTATTTAATTCAGTATTCACCTCTTTTTGTTTATCTTCAAAAGTTTTCTGAGCAGCAGCCCACTCCGGCATAGCCTGAATCAACTTCTGAGTTTCAATATGTCCCAGTTTTACTTGAGCAGACACACTCATAGCAGCTAATGTGAAAGCCACGAGAACAATCGCTTTAATAGTATTTTTCATCATTTTAGGATTTATAATATTAAATAAAACAAATTCTGTCGTACGAAACAAAAGTAATAAAATAAATCTGTATTTCAACAGAAAAGTAAAAATGATATTTAAAACTCTTGTCCCAATACAAAATGGATTTGCGAACCGGCAGCGCCAGAACGTCCGGGAACAGAATCGAAACCATATCCCCAGTCGATTCCCAACAGACCGAACATCGGCAGGAATACCCGCAAACCGACACCCGCAGAACGATACAAGTTAAACGGTTCAAAATCTTTCAACTCATACCAGGAGTTTCCGGCTTCCATAAAGGCCAAAGCATAAATTGTCGCCGACTGAGCCAAGGAGATCGGATAACGCAACTCCATCGTCAGTTTCGAATACAAACTGGCATCCGAGGCATTCGGCGCAATAAAACTGGAACCGGCATTCGTCAATGAACCATTTTCATATCCTCTCAAACCGATATATTCTCGTCCATAAAGACTATATCCGGACATACCGTCGCCTCCCATCTCAAAACCTTCGAACGGAGAACGTTTGTTCTTGTCATAATGTCCCAAATAACCATACTGTACGCCTGTATACAAGACAAATTTTTTATTCTTATCCAACGGCATAAACACCTTCCCTTGGAATTTCCATTTATGAAATTCAATCCAGCGGTATTTATCCTTATCCTTTATATTCGGACTGGCATAATTTTTATCCGTAAACCAGGAATAAGGCGGAGTAAAGACCAACCCCAGAGTAAAGTCAGACCCTTCGCGTGTATACAGCGGATTGTCAATAGAACTTCTCCGCACCTGTACAGCAAAAGACAGATTGTTTGAATTACCATCCGAAAAAATATAATAAGGCCAGTTCTTCAAGCTATAGCGCTGATAGGAAGCCTCCGTATACAAGGTAAAATAATCATCCGGCCAAGTCACCCGTCTTCCCAGACCGGCACTCACCCCAAAAGTCGTCATCAACTGATCGGTATCATACAGATCTTTGACACTACTACCCGCATAATAAGAATTGTAATATCCCCGCGTATATCCTGTCTGCCGGGAATAATAAGCGGACACGCTCAAAGAATTCGGTTTTTTGCCACCCAACCACGGTTCCCGGAAAGAAACACTGAAAGAACTATAATACTTTCCGTTGGTCTGAGCCTTCAAACTCAAGGTCTGTCCGTCTCCCTGCGGTAAGGGCCGGTAAGATTCCCAATTGAATATATTCCGCATGGAAAAATTGGTAAAGGTCAAACCGACCGATCCGATGATCATACCGGCTCCCCAACCGCCGGAGATTTCAATCTTATCGTTTGCCTTTTCTTCCACCGTATATTCCAGATCTACCGTACCGGCTTCCTGATTGGGCAGAGGAGTCGGATTAATCTTTTCCGGATCGAAATGCCCTAAGTTTGCCAATTCCCGAATGCTTCGAATTACATCCTCCCGACTGAACAACTCGCCCGGATAAGTATACAACTCCCGACGGATCACATGCTCATGGGTACGGTTATTTCCTTTGATAATCACCCGGTCGATCGTAGCCTGCGTACCTTCCACCAAACGTATTTCCACATTGATGGAATCCTTACCGACAACCGTTTCCACCGGCAAGGCCCGGAAAAACAGATAACCATTGTTTAAATAAAAATAATTGGCCACCGCATCGTCATCCGTATTCAAACGCTTGTCGAAATAACTCTTGTTATAGACGTCTCCCTTCTTAATGTTCAGCAAACGGGACAAACGATCGGAATCGACTACCGTATTTCCCACCCACGTAATATTATTGTAATAATACTTATTTCCTTCTTCCACATCGATATAAATCTTCACCCGTTTCGGATTTTCCTGCACCACACTGTCGGCAATAATAGCGGCATCCCGGTAACCCAATTCATTGTATTTATCCAGCAAATTGTACTTGTCATCCTCATAACTGTCCTGAATATATTTGGCCGACTTGAAGAAATTACGCAACGATTTTTCCTTCGTCTTCTTCATCGCTCCTTTCAGTTTATTGGCACTGACCTCCTTGTTGCCGGAAATAATCACCTCACTGATCTTAATTTTGTTTTTCCGTTCAATCGTTGCATCCAAATACACAAAATTCGGACGTTCCGGATCGTCACGTTGCAATACTTTCACCGAAATGTTGTAATATCCCTTTTCTTTGAAATACTTTTCTATCACCCGCTGTACACCCGCCACCATATTGTCGGTCACCTGTACCCCGGGAAGCTGGTTGACCTTTTCTTTGATCTTCGTCTCTTCCGCTTTTTTCAGGCCGATATAATTGATCCCGGACAAACGATGCCGCTCCGCCAACGTAATAATCAAAAATACCTTCTGTCCTTCAAAACGATCGACTGAAATTGCGACATCGGAAAACAGTCCCTGGCCATACAAGCGACGAATGGCTTTCGTTATGGCATCCCCGGGGATTTTCACCTCACTTCCAACCCGCAAACCGGATGCCTGAATCAAAGTCTCCGGATCGTACTGTTCTCCGATTCCGGCGATTTCAATTCCTCCGATCTCATAAGTCTTCGGATTGGAATAATATACCTCCGGCTGTGCTATTGTATCAACCGACTGAGCCATCACCTGGCAGAAACAGGAAAAAATTATTATAAGACAAAGAATTAATGTTCTAATCATATATATCTTTTTTACTATCCTAAGATAGCGTTATCACCATCATCACTTCTCATTTTTATTTGTTGACCGGTCATTCCAAAACGTCGTTCACGCCGTTGAAAATTACGGATTGCCAAATATAAATCATCTTTTTCAAAATCAGGCCAAAATTTATCGATAAAATAAAATTCCGTATAAGCACATTGCCACAAAAGGAAATTACTCAAACGACATTCGCCGCTTGTCCGAATCAACAAATCCGGATCTGGAATACCGGCCGTAGACAAATACCGGGCAAACATTTCTTCCGTCACCTCATCCGATCTGTTCACCTTTCCTTGCTCACAGTCTGCCATCAATTTCCGCACAGCCTCGACAATTTCCCAACGAGCTCCATAACTCAATGCCAATACTAAAGTAACCCCGGTATTTGGAGCAGTTTTTTCGATAAGTTCATTCAATTTACCCCAAACATCTGACGGTAGATCTTTCGTATTTCCAATTACCTTTACCCGTACTCCCTGCCGCATCAATTCTGCCGTTTCCCGTACAATCGCATCTGTCATCAAGCCCATCAGGGCATTCACTTCCGCTTTGGGACGATTCCAATTTTCAATTGAAAAAGTATATAAAGTAAGATATTTCAATCCGATTTCTCCGCAAGCTTCAACAATCGATTTTACGGTATCCACTCCCTGCTTATGTCCGTATACCCGATCCAAACCCCGTTTTTCTGCCCAGCGTCCATTGCCATCCATAATAATGGCAATATGCTCCGGTAAACCGACGGCCATAATCTCTTCCTTTATGTTCTGTTCCATCATTTTGTTTTCTTTTACAAAATCTTCTCCCCCCACACTCCTCCGAAACTACATTATCTAAACACAAAAGGACCACTCCGTAACTGAATACAGAGTGATTAAAAATCGCCCAAAGATAACAACAAAAGAGAGAAAAGAAAGCGGACAAATATAAAAAATCGGGTAATAAATGCAAAGAAACAATAATCTGACAAAATTTTCTTCCAAACCGCCCTGTATCATTCGTATTTTTCTCCCTCATTTTTCTTATTCCTTTTATCTTCTCCCCACATCAGCTTATTCCGAAGAGTCTGATAATAATTATGCAAAGGTAATTTTACCACATAAACCTTCTGATCATGAGCACGTATTCTCAAAAGCCGCCCGTCTTTCATTTCCCGTATCCGAGAATCCATGCTTAATACGAAATCCCCGGATACGCCTTCTATTTTCAGCATTATCTCTGCGGTATTCGGTACCACCAAAGGCCGAATTGTCAAATTGTGAGGACAGATCGGTGTCAAGATAATATTCTGACATTCAGGCGATACAATCGGACCACCTCCACTCAAGGAATATGCCGTAGAACCGGTCGGAGTCGCTACTACCAGGCCATCGGCCCAATAAGTCGTCAGATAAACCTCCCCGACATAGGCATGTACTTTCAACAAAGAAGTGGTTGCCGTTTTCAACACCCCAACTTCGTTCAAAGCATAATCAAAATCAGGTATTTTTTCTCCATCTACCTCCAGTTGCAACATTTCCCGCGGCTCAAGCGTATATTTTCCGGTTGCAATGCAAGCCACCGCTTCCCGGATTTCCTGAATTGGCACATTGGCCAAGAAGCCCAAATGCCCGCTATTAACTCCCAACACCGGCACCCCACTGTCTTTCACATAAACAACTGAATCCAAAAAAGTCCCGTCCCCTCCGATGCACAACAACAACTCCACCTCCCCCTTTTGCAAGGTCCGTCGATCAAAACAATACAGGAAACCGGGATGGTAATCATATTTTTCCTGCAACAAACGAGCAAAGTTTTCTTCACAAATCAAATCAATCTCCCGTTCTTTCAGACCTTCAATCAATTCTTTCAGGTAAGGGAAAAAATCCCGTTCTATGTTTCTACTGTAGATAGCTACGACCATACATTCATTTTTAGGCAGAACAAATATACATATCAGAAATCATCCGATAGACTAAATCGATAAATATTTCATCAATAATCCATAGCGTTCTTTCAATCCATCCCGTTCTTCTTCTCCTGCAACAAAACTATTCTTTACCGTATATCCATAACGGATGAAAGTATCCAATATCGGATCCACATTCAAAGTATTTATCTTCAAAGTAATCAGTAACTGTTGGGCAGCCCGACATCCGGAAACATAACAACTCAATACCCGGGCTTCGTTATACTCTACAATCTGGGCCACTTCTGCCAATGAATAATCCATTTTATTGACCTCCAACACCAGAATACCCCCGGGCTGATCCATACACAAGAGTGTATCCAGGCGGCGCAACAGATCCGTCAAGGTAATGGAGCCGATAAAATTATTCTTCCGATCGAGCACTGGAACAACAGACAACAGATTTCCGGCAGCCAAACCAATGACACTATAAATATGATCATCTTCATACACATAAGTTCCTTCCACAGAAACAGGCAATACCTCCAGGGGATCGTCCAAATCCCCATGGGCATAAATCATTTCATCGTTGACCAATCCCAAATAAGTCTTTCCCTGTACCAGCGGCAGATGAGAGACCCGGAACAATTCCATCCAGTTCAATGCCTGCAAACAGGAATCTTTCCATTTCAAAACAGGTACGACATTCGATATTAATTCTGATGCGATCATAGATTTACAACGTCATGACAAAAGACAAAGTTACAAATGTTTTTCGGCTATCAAAACCCGGATTCGACCTACTTCCCCGTTCAGACACAGTTCCTCAGTCCTACCTATTTCCTTTTCAGTGATTTTTATCGTCCAAATGATTGAAAAATTATATTTATCTATATCTTTGTGTCAGATAATTTTAAACCGAGTAAATGACATGTTACCCAAATTTCTAATTGCAGACAATTCTCAGGAAGCACTTGATCTAGTCTATGTTGTTCATACCGAAAAACCCCGTTGTATTATACAATGTGATTTAGACGGATTTTACAGCAACCAGAAAATTTATTGGATCGACGAAGAACCGTTGTCCCAAGACGATATCGACACCCTGATGGAAGAAGCAGAAGATTTCTATGAAACAGAACTGGACAATCAGGAAGAGATATACGATGAAGAAGAAGATCATTAATATTTAGTACAAAACGCCATGAACTACACGAAAGAAGATCTGAAGGCATTCAAACACAGAGATATAAAACCGGAACAAATTGACCAGCAACTGGCAAATTTCGAGAAAGGTTTCAGTCATGTCAACTTATCTGAACCGGCAACGATCGGAAATGGCATTTTCCAAATCGCGCCGGAGGATGAAGACCGTCTGAATGCCAACTACGAACAAGCTTGTCAGACTTTCGAAGTATTGAAAATGGTTCCGGCATCGGGTTCTGCAACCCGCATGTTCAAAGACCTGTTTCATTTTATGGAAAACTATCAGGGAACAGAAGAAGAATTTTTGGAATTTGTCCAGGCAAAAGGCCCCGGCACCATGCATGACTTCTTTCTGAAACTGGAGGAACTGCCTTTTTATACCCGTTTATCTGCCACCATGTGGAATGATGGCAAAGACATTGACAAAATGATTGCCAAGCGGGAATATAACGAAATACTCCGTTACATCCTAACCGAAAAAGGGCTGAATTATGGAAATACCCCCAAAGGCCTGGTTGATTTCCATATTTACCGGGATTTTGTTCGGACAGCTTTCGATGAACACATCGTTGAAGGGGCCTTGTATTGCAACAACGGGAAAATAAGCCGTCTGCATTTCACTGTTTCTGAAGAGTATATGAACCTTTTCAAAGAACGGTTGAAAAAAATCACAAAGGTTTTCGAGAAAATGTTCAATGTGAAATACGAAGTAACTTTCTCCATACAGAAACCGTCAACAGACACCGTCAGCATTACTCACCAAGGAGAGTTGTTACGGAATGATGAAGGAAAACTTGTATTCCGCCCGGGAGGTCACGGTGCACTGATATATAATCTGAATGAATTAAAAGCCGATATTATTTTCATCAAAAACATCGATAATGTCATTCCGGATCGGGCCAAAGGCGACACCATCAAATACAAAAAATTACTGGCCGGCACATTGGTAGAACTACAGCAAAAAATTTTCAACTACCTGACAATCCTGGACAAAAAGCCGACAGAAGAACAACTGCAGGAAATCGAAGCCTTTATGAAACAGATCGGCTATAAAGAAGCCGCAGACAAAAGCTATAAAGATCAGAAAGAACGTATCAAACACCTGCATCAACTGTTGGACCGTCCGATTCGGGTATGCGGCATGGTGAAAAACGAAGGCGAACCGGGAGGAGGTCCTTTCTGGGTAAAAACCAAAGACGGTAGTTCCCGCCTGATGATCATCGAATCTGCCCAGATCGATTTGAAAGACAAAGAACAGAAAAAAATATTCGACCATTCAACCCACTTTAATCCGGTCGATCTGGTCTGCGGAGTGAAAAACTATAAAGGCAAGAAATTTGATCTTGAAAAATTTATTGCCCAAGATCAAGGATTCATCACCCACAAATCTTACAAAGGAGAGGATATCAAAGTACAGGAACTTCCGGGACTGTGGAACGGAGCCATGGCCAACTGGATTACCGTATTTGTAGAAGTACCGTTGACCACTTTCACTCCAGTGAAAACCGTCTTCGACTTATTCCGTTTCGAACACAGAAACGTACTGAAAAAATAAATCCCGCTCGGGATTTATTTTTTTTGCCACATGAAAAAGCAAGCATAAAAACAGAAAAAGAGAACAGCATATGGGGAAAAAACAAAATTATTTGCTTTTAGTATTAAAAGGCTGCGCCATGGGGGCTGCCGATGTCGTACCGGGAGTATCCGGAGGGACCATAGCCTTCATTACAGGCATATACGAAGAATTGATCAATTCCATCAAAAGCATTGATTTAAAAGCCATTAAACTGCTATTGAGTTTCAAATTCATCGAATTCTGGAAAAAAATCAACGGTTCTTTCCTGTTTTCCATTGTCTGTGGAATTGCCATATCCATTTTCTCCTTAGCCAAACTGATGACCTGGTTGCTTGAAAACCATCCCATCTACATCTGGTCTTTTTTCTTTGGTCTGATTATTGCCTCATCAGTGCTGGTAGCAAAAGAAATCAAACACTGGCATGCCGGCACCATCATTGCGCTAATCCTTGGTGCGGCTGTGGCATACGTCATTACGGTCATGTCTCCATCCGAAACCCCCAATGCCTGGTGGTTCATCATTTTGTCCGGCGCCATCGCCATCTGTGCCATGATATTACCGGGAATCTCGGGAGCCTTCATCTTATTGCTGATGGGAAAATATTCTTACATACTCGGGGCGGTCAGCAATCTGAACATCGGCATCATGCTCCTGTTCATCATCGGGGCCGTTGCCGGAATCATCAGCTTCTCCCACCTGCTTTCCTGGCTGCTGAAAAACCATCATACGGCGACAGTTGCAACACTCACGGGATTTATGGTCGGTTCGTTGAACAAGGTATGGCCCTGGAAAGAGACACTGGCCACTTATACCGACTCACACGGGGCAGTCAAGCCACTGGTAGAAGCCAACGTTTCTCCCCATCATTTCCAGGAACTGACCCAGACAGATCCCCTGTTGATGGAAGCCATTCTGATGTGCATCATCGGTTTTGCCCTTATTTACAGCATTGAAATGATCGGTCAGAAAATGCAGAAACAAAATACTCCTTCATGAAAACCTACGGTATCATCGGCTATCCACTCGGACACTCCTGTTCGCCTCGGTATTTCAACGAGAAATTCCGACAAAGGCACATCGCAGCAGAATACCTGAGTTTTGAGATTCAGGATATTCGGCAACTGGATGTGCTCTTACAACAACATCCGAATCTCTGCGGATTCAACGTAACCATTCCGCACAAACAGCATATCCTACCCTACCTGGACGAAATCAGTTCAGAAGCCCAAGCCATCGGCGCCGTCAACTGCGTAAAAGTAAGTTATCCTCAAGGGAAACCTTACCTGACCGGATACAATACGGACATGTACGGTTTTCGCAAGGCACTGCTGGATTTCATCCCGAGCGGCATTTCCCGGGCATTGATTCTGGGAAACGGAGGAGCGGCCAAAGCAGTCCGCTATGCCTTGCATTCTCTGGAGATGAAAGTAATCACCGTTTCCCGATCCCCCCAAACAGAAGAAGAAATCGGTTATGCAGAACTGCCCGGTTTCGTAACTGATTTTCCTCTAATTGTCAATACGACCCCCTTGGGCACTTGGCCCGACATCGCGGGATGCCCGCCGATTCCTTACGATCTCCTGAGTCCCCAGCATTATCTTTTTGACTTAGTGTATAATCCGGAAGTCACCACTTTTATGCAAAAGGGACTCACTTCCGGAGCACACGTCTGCAACGGATTTGCCATGTGGTTGGGGCAGGCTGAAAAAAACGAGGAAATATGGGGAATTGGATGATTTTTTAGTCCGATTCTTTCTTTTTTTAAAGAATATGTCTATCTTCGCAAACGTTTTAATACAATATGCATTTTAGACACATGTACCGTCCTTTTGAATATTATTTTGTTTTAGCCTACATCATGGGGACCCTGAAATTCCACTGGGGACTCTAATTTTGTTTTTCTGTCAGGCAGACAAAGCGGTATGTTATATTCTTTTGCGTCAAAGACGTACACTCGATTGCAATTTTAAATCATTATAAAACCAGACAAATTATGCAAAAACAACTATTATTAGGTGTTGAAGCAATTGCTCAGGGAGCTATTGACAGCGGCATATCAGGTGTGTATGCCTACCCCGGAACTCCTTCAACAGAAATCACCGAATATATTCAGAATTCAAAAGAAGCCATCGCCCGTAACGTACACCGGGCTTGGGCTGCCAACGAAAAGACCGCCATGGAATCGGCTCTTGGCATGTCTTATGCAGGCAAAAGGGCATTGGTATGTATGAAACATGTCGGTATGAACGTTGCAGCAGACTGCTTCATGAATGCAGCCATTACCGGAGCAAACGGCGGTATGGTCGTAACAGCGGCCGACGACCCGTCCATGCACTCTTCCCAGAACGAACAGGATTCTCGGGTATATGGAAAATTCGCGTTAGTACCGACACTGGAACCTTCCAATCAACAGGAGGCCTATGAGATGACCCGTTATGGATTCGCCTTATCGGAAACCGTCGGTTCTCCCGTATTGATGCGCATCACCACCCGTCTGGCCCACTCCCGTTCCGGAGTAGAAACCCACGACGGCTTAGCAGAAAACCATTTACACTTACCCGAAGACAAGCGGCAATTCGTATTGCTGCCGGCCATTGCCCGCAAACGCTACAAACTGCTGCTCGACAAACAGGCAGACTTCATCAAAGCGTCTGAGCAGTCTCCATTCAACCAATACATCGACGGAAGCGACAAATCGCTCGGTATCATTGCCTGCGGTATCACCTATAACTATCTGTTAGAAAATTTTGACGGAGGATGTATCTATCCGGTCGTAAAAGTCAGCCAGTACCCATTGCCCCGCAAGATGATCAAACGTCTGCTGCGTGAATGCAAACAGATCCTGGTACTCGAAGAAGGATATCCGGTTGTAGAGGAAATGCTGAAAGGTTATCCCGGCAAAGAAAACATCATGGGACGTCTAGACGGCACTCTGCCCCGGGACGGCGAACTGAATCCGGATTTAGTCGGCAAAGCCCTCTGTTTCCAAACCCGGGAAGGAGCTCCGGTTCCGGAAATCGTCATGCCTCGACCGCCAGCCCTTTGTACCGGCTGCAGCCACCGGGACGTATACAAAGCCCTCAACGAAGTGATTGCCACTTACGGAGAAGGACGGGTATTTTCCGATATCGGCTGCTACACCCTGGGAGCTCTTCCTCCTTTCCAAGCCATCAACTCCTGCGTGGATATGGGAGCCTCCATTACCATGGCCAAAGGAGCCTGCGATGCAGGATTATTCCCGACGGTTGCCGTCATCGGCGACTCTACATTCACCCATTCCGGTATGACCGGTCTGCTGGATGCCGTCAACGAAAAAACACCGATCACAGTCATTATCTCAGACAACGAATCTATTTCCATGACCGGTGGCCAGGAGTCTTCCGCACTCGGAAAAATAGAATCGATCTGTCAAGGCATCGGAGTAGAACCGGAACACATTCGCGTATTGATGCCGGTACCGAAAAACCACGACGAACTGTGTAGGATCATCCGGGAAGAACTGGAATACAAAGGAGTATCTGTCATTATTCCCCGAAGAGTCTGCA
Organism: uncultured Odoribacter sp.; assembly: GCA_944321165.1. GTDB lineage: Bacteria > Bacteroidota > Bacteroidia > Bacteroidales > Marinifilaceae > Odoribacter. The sequence goes on along the minus strand of CALUKE010000007.1, from coordinate 134,563 downwards.
TACAGAAAGCTGCCAGAGATGCCAAAAAAAGTAAAAAGTAAAAAGCAAAAAGTAAACATCATGAAAACAGATATCATATTAGCAGGAGTCGGAGGCCAGGGGATTCTGTCCATTGCAGCAGCATTGGGCTCTGCCGCACTGACCAATAACTTATATATGAAACAGGCAGAAACTCACGGCATGAGCCAGAGAGGAGGCGATGTTCAATCATACATGCGGATTTCAGATCAACCGATCTATTCCGATCTGATTGCCAAAGGGACCGCGGACATTATCCTGTCCGTAGAACCGATGGAAGCTCTCCGCTATCTGCCTTATTTACGTGAAGGCGGTTATGTTGTTACCAACGCAACCCCTTTCATCAACATTCCCAATTATCCGGATGTGGACCAACTGATGAACACCCTGAAAGCGCTTCCGCACCAGGTAATCATCGATGCAGACAGCATTGCCAAGGAAGCAGCCGGTAATGTTCGGGCCAGCAATTTCGTCATGCTGGGAGCAGCCTCTCCGTTCATCGAGATTCCTTTCGAATACCTCGAAGAAGGCATCCGCGCCATTTTCTCACGCAAAGGAGAAGAGATCGTTGAGATGAACCTCAAAGCCTTACGGGCCGGCCGGGAATTTGCACAAAATTATTAAAAATCGACCAGTAAAAATAGACAGCTATATATTGCGATAGCTGTCTATTTTTTATTCTAACACCTGCCCTTCAAAAACATCTTTAAAGCCTGAAGAGTTACAAAAAAATAAAAAAAACCTACTGAAATTTGATCACAATTTACACTTTTTGGCTTTTACTTTTCAGCTTTTATTTTTATTGTATTATCTTTGCTCACTAAATAGTTACAAGTTTTCCCATTTGGTCTTTTGCATCCTAAGAAGCATGTCATATGGGCACTTCAACTATACCGAAAATAGTGAATATTAATTTTAAAATCTTTCCGATTGTATCAAATTCAGAAAGATGATAACTTAAATAATGTAACATGAAAGGACTTAAAATCATTGTTCTTGCGAAGCAGGTTCCCGACACCAGAAATGTAGGGAAAGATGCGATGAAGGCAGACGGAACTGTAAACAGAGCAGCCTTACCTGCTATCTTTAACCCTGAAGATTTGAATGCCCTGGAACAGGCATTACGATTAAAAGATAAAATTGAAGGGACTACGGTACATATCTTGACAATGGGCCCCGGCCGTGCTGCAGAAATCATACGTGAAGCCATGTATAGAGGAGCAGACGGTGGTTATTTATTATCCGACCGTGCATTTGCGGGCTCTGATACCCTGGCTACCTCTTATGCATTGGCTTGTGCTCTGCGGAATCTGAACCCCGATCTGTTGATTTGCGGCCGTCAGGCCATTGACGGTGATACCGCACAGGTAGGGCCTCAGGTGGCAGAAAAGCTGAAACTGCCGCAGGTTACATATGCTGAAGACATATTGAATATCACGGAAGAGAAGATCACCATCAAACGCCGTCTCGAAAGAGGTATCGAAGTGGTTGAATGTCCGGTTCCCTGCGTCGTGACCGTTAATGGTTCGGCAGCTCCCTGCCGTCCCCGCAACGCCCGTTTTGTCATGAAATACAAATATGCCCGGGGCACACAAGAATTACAGGACGCCGATGAAGATTATCTCAATCTGCTTCAGGAACGCCCTTATTTGAAAATAACCGAATGGAGTGTCAACGACATCACGTGTGATCCGCAGGAATTAGGTCTGAACGGCTCACCGACCAAAGTGAAAAACATCGAAAGCGTCGTATTCCAGGCCAAAGAAGCCAAAGTAATGGATGCCAGCGACGAAGCGATCGACGCCATGATGAAAGAACTGATTATTAACCACACCATCGGATAATGTGTACGATTCATGATTGATGACCGTCAAATTCAATCAGAATCTTCATTCCAAAATTAACGATCAAATTATGAACAGCGTATTTGTATATTGCGAAATAGAAGAGGGTATCATAGCCGATGTAAGTCTCGAATTACTGACCAAAGGACGTACCCTGGCCACAGAATTGGGTGTAAAACTCGAAGCTATCGTATTGGGTAGCCATTTAGCAGGTGTTGAAAAACAGGTATTTCCATACGGAGTCGATGTACTCTGGGTAGGAGACGACGAACGCCTGGCACCATACACGACCCTGCCTCATTCCTCCATTTTAGTAAACCTGTTCAAACAGGAAAAACCGCAGATTGCCTTTATGGGAGCCTCCAGCATTGGTCGCGACCTGGGGCCCCGGGTATCTTCCGCCCTGCACAGCGGCTTGACCGCCGACTGTACGAGTCTGGAAATCGGAGATTATGAAGACAAGAAAAACGAAAAAACATATCACAACCTGCTATATCAGATCCGTCCGGCTTTCGGAGGAAATATCGTTGCAACGATCGTGAATCCGGAATGCCGTCCCCAGATGGCTACGGTGCGGGAAGGTGTAATGAAAAAAGAAATTTTCAATGCCAATCACCAGGGTGAAATCAAAACCATCGACGTGAACGGCTTCACCTCTCCGGAAGATTTTGTCATCCATGTGATCGAGCGTCAAATGGAAAAATCCAAAGTCAATCTGAAAGCAGCCCCCATCATCGTATCCGGAGGATATGGTGTAGGATCAAAAGAAAACTTCCAGCTGTTATATGAACTGGCTTCCGTTTTAGGCGGAGAAGTCGGAGCTTCCCGTGCAGCCGTTGATGCCGGATTCTGCGAACACGAACGCCAGATCGGCCAAACCGGAACGACCGTCCGTCCGAAATTGTATATCGCCTGCGGTATCTCCGGACAAATCCAACATACGGCCGGCATGGAAGAATCGGCCATGGTCATCGCCATCAATACCGATGCCAATGCTCCGATCAACAAATTTGCAGATTATGTAATTACCGGAGACCTGAATGTTGTCATCCCGAAAATGATCCAGTATTACAAAAAGAACAGCAAGTAATTAATTGTAAATTGTAAAATTCAAAGTATGGCTAATTTTTATACAGACAACGAAGATATAAAATTCCACCTCGGACACCCGTTGATGGAAAAGATTGTAGCCCTGAAAGAGCGTAATTATACGGAAGCTCAGCTATACGACAATGCTCCGCGTGATTTCGAAGATGCTTTCGACAATTACGACAAGGTATTGGAGATTGTCGGTGAAATCTGCGGAGACGTGGTAGCCGTAAATGCAGAATCTGTCGATGCCGAAGGACCTCAGGTAATAGACGGTCATGTCAAATATGCCGCCGGCACTCAACAAAACATCGATGTCATCAACCAGGCCGGTTTGAACGGTATTTCTCTGCCCCGCAAATACAACGGACTGAACTTCCCGATCACTCCGTTCATCATGGCTGCTGAGATTGTAGCCCGGGCAGATGCCGGATTGCAAAATATCTGGGGCTTACAGGACTGTGCAGAAACGATCAATGAATTTGCCAGCGAAGAGCAGAAAGCGAAATACCTGCCCCGGGTTTGTGCCGGCGAGACCTGTGCCATGGACCTGACCGAACCGGATGCCGGTTCCGACCTGCAGGCCGTACAGTTAAAAGCCACCTTCAACGAAGCCGACGGCAAATGGTATCTGAACGGGGTGAAACGTTTTATCACCAACGGTGACGGTCATATCTCCCTGGTATTGGCCCGTTCCGAACCCGGCACCAATGATGGCCGTGGTCTGTCCATGTTCATTTACGATCGTGCCAGCAATGCCGTGACCGTACGCCGCATCGAAAACAAATTGGGTATCAAGGGATCTCCGACCTGCGAATTGGTTTTCAAAAATGCTCCGGCCGAACTGGTAGGCGAGCGGAAAATGGGATTGATCAAATACGTCATGGCCCTGATGAATGCCGCCCGTCTGGGTATCGGCGCACAATCGGTAGGTATCGCCGAAGCAGCCTACCGGGAAGGCTTGAAATATGCTCAGGAACGGAAACAGTTCGGTAAAGCCATCATCGAATTCCCGGCCATCTATGAAATGCTTTCCAATATGGAAGCCAAACTGCACGGAATCCGTGCCGTCCTTTACGAAACCGCCCGCTTCGTGGATATGTACAAGACTTACTATCACATCTCCAAGGAAAGAGCACTGGACAAGGACGAACGCAACGAAATGAAGGAATACCAGAAACTGGCCGACATCTATACGCCGCTGCAGAAACTCTTCGCCAGTGAATATGCCAACGAAATCACTTACGATGCCCTGCAGATTCACGGAGGATCCGGATTTATGAAAGACTATCCCATTCAGCGTTATGTTCGGGATGCCCGTATCACCAACATCTACGAAGGAACCTCTCAGTTGCAAGTCGTGGCTGCCATCCGGGGAGTCACTACCGGACAATATGCCAAACACATCCGGGAAGTATATGAAAAAGCGGAAATTGCACCGGAACATGAATACCTGCGGGATACCCTGAAATGTATGACCGAAAAACTGGAAGCCGCCACCGCCAAAGTAGCCGAAGTTGCCAATACGGAGTATACCGACTTCCATGCCCGCCGTTTAGTTGAAATGGCCGGTTATACCATCATCGGTTATCTGTTGCTGCAGGATGCCCAGAAGTGCGATAAATATGTAAAATCTGCCGAGATCTTTATCAATTACGGTCAGGCAAAAGTCGCTGCCCACTGGGATTTCATCAACAACTTCAACCCGGACAAACTGGGACTCTACAAAAAGGAGTAAGATCTAGTAATTAAATAAAAAACGTCCTCTCGGGGACGTTTTTTTTATCCTAAAGCATCGGATAGCTTCGAATTTCAACAAGTTCTATTTCAGCATTATATACTCCGACATAAATGAGGTTTTGCCTTTCATCCGGGATGATAAAATCTGCGAAATTATCCAATTGATATACCTTTTCCAATTCTCCTTGCCAGTTCATCACTACAACCTTAGCCGGATATTTCCGAAGTTCTTCTTCAATTTTATGTCCATTCCAAACCAAGTAACACCGATTCCGGGTAGCATAAATCCGATAAAAAGTTACTGTCGTATGTTTATCCACCCGAATTTACGCATTTCGTTATATCCTGGCTTTCTGCCAAATGAAATCAAAATGAATACAAATTATTATTTTTAAATACCTAATCTGAATATAGATCCAGATTAATTTATAAATTAAACAATAATCATATTATTTTGCAAAAATAAAATATTCTATAATATACTATATCTATTTCAGTTGAGACTCTGTAATTATACCTTACCTAAAAATTATCTATAAATAAAAGCATATCGTTTCCCGGGGCTGTTTGGAGAATACTATTCATTCTAAACAGCCCCGTTTGTTTATCAAAGTCCAAATCCAAATTTTTCGTTAAACTTCCGCAACCGATTTCGCTTTACAGTTAAAATCATTACTTTTAAGGCCGTTTCGGATATAAATCATAAATTTAACATCAATTATAAAAAAAATGAACCTTATCAAAATCATGCTCACAGGGTTTTTAGCCCTCATCTTTTCCGGGCTGCTGGCCCAGGAAACTCCGCTTTGGATGCGCTATCCAGCCATTTCTCCCGACGGAAAAACCATTGCCTTCTGTTACAAGGGAGACATTTTTTTAGTAAGCAGTGAAGGTGGTAAAGCCACCCAGTTAACTACCCATCCGGCTTATGACAGTCAACCGGTCTGGTCCCCCGACGGGAAAACCATCGCATTTACCTCAGCCCGGGATGGCGGTTTAAACCTGTATACGGTACCGGTTACCGGCGGAACTCCGACCCGTCTGACCTATTATTCAGGCAGCGAAATTCCGGTATGTTTCACTCCCGACGGAAAAGCGATTCTCTTCCGTTCCAATGTCATGCCGGACGCAGCATACGGTCAATTCCCCAGTGGCGGACAGGTATATAAAATCAGTGTCAACGGAGGCCGTCCCGAACAATTCTTGACTTTCGACGCCTTCAACATCTGTTTCAACCAAAAAGGAGACAAAATCGTTTACCATGATTACAAAGGATACGAAGACAACTGGCGGAAACACCATCAATCTTCCGTATGCCGGGACATCTGGATTCACGACCTGAACAGCGGAACCTTCACCAACCTTACCGACAAACAGGTAGAAGACCGGAATCCGATTTTTGCCGATCAGGATGAAAGCATCTATTTCCTGAGTGAACGTTTCGGCGATTTCAATGTATGCAAAATGTCTCTGAAGAATCCTTCCGACATCCGGCAAATCACCAAACACAGCAAGCACCCGGTACGGTTTCTGACCAAATCGAACAATGACGTGCTGTGCTATTCCTTCAACGGAGAGATCTATACCCTTCAACCCGGCAAACAACCGAAAAAATTATCCGTAAGCATCATTGCCGACAACATGGAAGCGCCGGTGACCAAAATGAACCGCAACCAGGGAGCATCCGAACTGGCCCTTTCTCCCGACGGCAAGGAATTTGCGTTTATCCTCCGGGGAGATGTATACGTGGCCAATGCCGAATACGGTACAACCAAAAGAATTACCAATACAGCCGCCCAGGAACGCTCCGTAGAGTTTTCTCCCGACGGACGCTCGCTGGTATATGCCGGAGAACGCGATGGACATTGGAATATCTATGTTGCTCGCATCAAAGACAAAGACGACAAATCTTTTGCCTATGCCAAAGAAATTGAAGAAGAACAAATCACCAAGGGAACAAATGCCTGTTTCCAGCCTTCGTTCTCTCCCGATGGGAAAGAAATCGCCTACTTGGAAAACCGTACAGAGATCAAAGTGATCAATCTGAAAAACAAAAGATCGAGAACCGTTCTTCCCGCCAAATACAATTATTCTTACTCCGACGGTGACCAATGGTATCAATGGTCTCCCGACGGACGGTGGATCCTGGCCAAATATTTCGAACACGGAGGCTGGCAACACAACGACATCGCCCTGATAAAAGCCGACGGCAGCGGAGAAATCCACAATCTGACCAACAGTGGTTACAGCGACCAGAATCCCAAGTTCATGATGAACGGGAAAGCCATTATCTGGATGAGCGACCGTCAGGGATTGCGTAGCCACGGCAGCTGGGGATCACAATACGACATTTATGCCCTGTTCCTGGATCCGGAAGCATATGACGAATTCAAAATGAGTAAGGAAGAACTGGCCCTGAACAAAGAACTCAAAGAATTACAAAAGAAGAAAGAAGCCGAAGAAAAAGCAGCGGCAGAAAAGAAAAAAGAGAAAAAAAGCGACAAAGCAGCCCAGGACTCCAAGAAAAATAAAAAAGGGGAAAAAGACAGTGAAGGAGAAAAAGACGGAGATACTTCCAATGATAAAAAAGAACAGGCAGACGAGAACAAACTGCCCGAAATGAAAATCGACTTCGAGAATTTGGAAGACCGCATGGTTCGCCTGACCATCAACTCTTCCCGTCTGGGCGATGCCATATTAACCAACGATGCTTCCAAACTTTACTATCTGAGTGCCTTCGAAGGAGGATATGACCTTTGGGTCAGAGATTTCAAAAACGGAAGCACCCGCATTTTGTCCAAGCTGAATAAAGGCGGCGGAGCCTTGCAAATGGACAAAGACGGTAAAAATCTCTATTTACTTTCCGGAGGACAAATCTCCAAAGTCGATATGAACTCAGGCCAACTGAAAGGTATGGGTTACAATGCCGAATTTGAATGGAAAAAACCGGAAGAACGGGCTTATCTGTTCGATCATGTCTGGCAACAAGTCACCGACAAGTTCTACGATCCGTCCATCCACAACATCGATTGGGCTTTTTACAAGAAAGAATATGCCCGTTTCCTGCCTCACATCAACAACAACTACGATTTTGCAGAGATGCTGGGCGAAATGCTGGGCGAACTGAACGCCTCACATACCGGAGCCCAATACCGGGGAGGTGGCAGCTCTTCCCAGACAGCAGCCCTGGGTGCCTTCTACGATGAGGATTTCGACGGCGATGGTCTGAAGATCAAAGAAATTCTGGAAAAAGGCCCCCTGGATCTGACAAGCGAAAAAATCAAACCCGGCATGATCATCCGGAAAATCAACAATCAGGAGATTCAAAAAGGACAAGATTATTTCCAGCTACTGGAAAACCTGAGCGGGAAGCGGGTCATGCTGACCATTTACGATCCTACCACTAAAAAAGAGTGGATCGAATACATCAAACCGACCAGCTATGGCAACCAAAACGCACTGTTATACAACCGCTGGGTAAAACAGCGTCAGGAAATGGTTGAAAAATTATCCGGAGGCAAAATCGGTTATGTACACGTAAAAAGTATGGACAGTCCCAGCTTCCGCCAAGTCTATTCTGAAATACTGGGAAAATACCGGAACAAAAAAGCCATCATCGTCGATACCCGTTACAACGGAGGAGGCTGGCTGCATGAAGACCTGCTGCACTTGTTGAGCGGTAAGAAATATGCGGAATTTGTCCCCCGCGGCCAATTCATCGGCGAGGATCCTTTCACACAGTGGAACAAACCCTCTGCCGTACTGGTCAGCGAAAGTAACTACAGCAATGCCCACGGTTTCCCCTGGGCCTACAAAGAACTGGGCTTAGGAAAAATCATCGGCATGCCGGTACCGGGAACCATGACCGCCGTATGGTGGGAGACCCTGATGGACCCGACCATCGTATTCGGTATCCCACAGGTAGGCATGAAAGACAACCAGGGACGCATTCTGGAAAACATGCAACTGGAACCGGACATCAAGGTCACCAATGATCCGGGTTCAGCCATGCAGGGACGGGATTTACAGCTGGAAGCCGCTGTAGAAAGCCTGCTGAAGGAGATCTAATCTGTGGCAAAGATATGCTAAAAGAGGGGGTAGACGGTTGCTCAACCGACTACTCCCTCTTCACTTTTTATCGGTTAAAACAGGAATACTCCGGCCTGTTCACACTCCCGCATCACCTCCTCCGGCCACAATCCCGCCTGTACTTCACCAATATGGCATTTCTGCAACAGCAGCATACAAAGACGGGACTGTCCGATTCCGCCACCCATGGTCTGCGGTAATTTGTCCTCCAGCAATAAAGAATGAAAATACAATTGCTTCCGCTCTTCCGTTCCTCTTATTTTCAACTGCCTCTCCAATGCTTCCCGATTCACCCGTATTCCCATGGAAGAAATCTCGAAAGCCGACTGCAAAACAGGATTCCAGACAATAATATCTCCATTTAGCCCCATCAAGCCATCCGAAGCGATCGTCGACCAGTCATCATAATCCGGCGAACGGTCATCATGAAGCGTACCGTCAGCAAGGACTCCACCGATACCACGAATAAAAACGGCTCCATACTCCTTCGCAATTCGATTTTCCCTCTCTTTGGCCGACAAATCGGGATAACGCCTTCTCAATTCCTCCGCATGCATAAAATGAATCTGATCCGGTAAAAAAGGATGTAACACCGGGAACTGTTCACTCAGCAAAAACTCCGTCCGTTTCAACGCCGCATAAATCCGTTCCACACACAGTTGCAAACGTTCAGGAGTCCGTTCTTCCGGAGTAATCACTTTTTCCCAGTCCCACTGGTCTACATACACCGAATGGATATTATCGATGGTTTCATCCGGACGCAAAGCGTTCATATCCGTATAGATTCCCATCCCCGGCCGGATATGATGACGCCACAAGGCATAACGTTTCCATTTGGCCAACGACTGAACGATCTCTGCCCGGCGACCAGACAATACCCGGGCTTCGAAACTGACAGGCTGTTCCGTTCCGTTCAAGTTATCATTCAGCCCCATTCCGGAAGGGACAACAATCGGAGCGGTAATCCGCCGCAATTTCAATTCTGCCGCCAAAGCCAGTTGGAACGTATCCTTGATAAACTTGATGGCTTTTTCTGTTTGCCATACATCCAAAGACGAATGATAATCTTTCGGTAAAAACAATTGTTTCATAAGTATAAAAATTTAGTGTTTCAGTGTATTCCAACAAAAAAGCCCCTCCTTGGCGGAGAGGCTTCCTGTATTCCTATTCTATCTTTTTAATCAATAATAACCTCCCCTTTGCAACAGTCGATCATTGCAATTATTATTCAGGTTGATATTATTATTATTAAAAAGTGCCATATTCATTTATTCCTGCGCACAAATGTAACACAAAAATTTTAAATCACAATTATTTCCATTATCTTTACCCAATCTAAATAACACAAACAATATTTATTACATATTTTTATAAAAGCATGATTATTAAAAAATTACACATATATCTGTTGTTAGTGACAATCAGCCTGCTGCACACCTCCTGCCAACAAAAATCCGAAAAATCGCGAATCGTTAGCGTCAGCATCCTGCCGCAGAAATACCTGATAGAACAAATTGCCGGCGATTATTTACAAGTCAACGTAATGATTCCTCCTGGCATGAATCCCGCCAGTTGTGATCTGAACACCGCCCAGTTAAAAAAACTTTACGACAGTGATCTCTGCTTTACCATCGGTTATCTGCCTTTCGAACAGACCCACCTCTATCCGGTGCTGGCCAACCGCCAAGAGATACAGGTCATCAACCATTCCGAGGAGTTTTCGTTGATTCCCGGCAGTTGCGGACATACACACGACGAATCTCATCCCCACAGCGGAGTCGATCCGCATATCTGGCTGTCTCCAGTCTATGCCCGGGAAATGGCCAATACAGCCTATCAGGTTCTGTCGGAGAAATATCCGGAACAGCAGGCGATTTTTCAGCAGAATTATTCTCTTTTGCTTGAAAAAATCAACCGAATTGCCAAACGGGCACAGGAAGTGTTAAACCATAAAAAAGACAAGATATTTCTGATTTATCATCCGGCATTGACCTATTTTGCAGCCGACTACGGACTGGAACAGATATCCATCGAAGAAGAGGGAAAAGAACCCAACCCGGCCCATCTAAAAAAGATCATCGATCTGGCTCGAGAGAAAAATATACACCTGATTTTTATACAGAGCCAGTTCGATGTCAGCAATGCCGAAGCCATTGCCCGGGAAATCGATGGGGAAGTTGTCCAAATCGATCCCTTGAACGAAGATTGGACGGACGAAATGAACCGTTTGATTGATATTTTAGCCAAGAACCTACCAGAAGCCTGAAGCATGACCCCGATCCTCGAACTCAAAGATATCTCTGCCGGTTATGAGCATGAAACCATTCTCCATCATGTCGACCTAAAAATTTTCGAACATGATTTTCTCGGTATCATCGGTCCCAACGGAGGAGGCAAGACTACCCTGCTAAAAGTCATTTTAGGACTGCTGAAACCATTCGAAGGAGAGGTTATTTATGCCGTGCCCAGACAAAACCTTTTCGGTTACCTGCCGCAGAACAGCCGATTCGATCAACGTTTCCCGATTGATGTAACAGAAGTGGTCTTATCGGGATTAATGTCTGAAAAAGGACTTTACAAACCGTATAGCCGATCCGACAAATACAAAGCCTGGGATTTACTTGAGAAATACGGTATGGGGGCATACAAAAAAGCCTCCATCGGCGAGCTGTCCGGCGGTCAGATGCAACGGGTCTTTCTTTGTCGGGCCATCATCTCTTCCCCGCGCATCCTGATCCTCGACGAACCGACAACTTATGTGGACAGCCATTTCGAAAAAGAATTTTATGCCATATTAGAAGAGCTCAACAAATCCCTGACGATCGTAATGGTTTCCCACGACCTGGGCACCATCTGCTCCTATGTAAAAACCATCGCCTGCGTCAACCGGTCTTTGCACTATCATGACTCCAACCGGATCAGTGAAGAACAGCTGCAATCCTACAATTGCCCCATCGAACTGATCACCCATGGAAAAATTCCCCACCGGGTACTGAAAGAACACAAGACTCCGACCCTTTAAAACCGCCATACATGTTAGAACTTTTAAAATACGACTTTTTTCAAAATGCATTGATCTCAACCCTGCTGATCGGCATCAGCTGCGGATTGGTTGGTACCTATATCGTTGCCAAACGGATGGTTTTCATCAGCGGTGGTATCACCCACGCTTCTTTCGGCGGCTTGGGACTTTCGTACTACCTTGGCTTGTCTCCCATGTTAGGGGCAACAGCCTTCTCCGTACTGTCTGCCCTGGGAATCCTGTTTCTTTCCGACAGTAAAAAATTAAAGGAAGATTCCCTGATCGGTATCTTCTGGTCGGCAGGTATGGCCATCGGGATTCTGTTTATTTACCTCACTCCGGGCTATGCTCCCAACCTGATGTCCTATCTCTTCGGCAACATTCTGACCGTTACGCGGGAACAGATTATTCTTTCCATGATCCTATGCCTGGGTATCATACTCTTTTTCGCCCGTTTCTACCGTCCGTTATTCTACATTGCATTCGATAAAGAATATAGCCGCACCCACCATGTGCATGTCAATCGGATAGATATCGCCATCACGCTGATCATCGCCCTATGTATTGTCCTGTGCCTGAAATTAGCCGGTATCATTCTGGTTATTTCCTATCTGACCATCCCTCAGGCCATCGCCGGGATCTTTTACAAAAATTTCAAACAACAGCTCCTGGCTTCCGCTCTGATCAGTACCGGAGGTTCCATTGCCGGACTTTTCATTTCCGCCTCCCTGAATATTCCCTCCGGAGCAACCATCGTGATTTGTTTCCTTGCATTATTCCTGATTTGCTGGCTGATAAACAAAAGTCATCGGCAATCTACTCCGGAATAAATCATGCCGATTATTCTCCTTCACTGGAAATAAAGCTTTTCCTTCCATTTCAATTGAAAAAAGTTTACACCAAATCGGGTAAACCGCTGTTTTATCCCTGATCTTTTATTAGTTTTGCAAAAGCAAAAAAAATTTAAAACGTTTGAAATATGAATTACGATTTAATCGTTATCGGAAGCGGTCCCGGTGGATACGTGGCTGCCATCCGGGGTGCACAATTGGGTTTTAACGTCGCGGTCGTAGAGCGCGCAGAACAGGGCGGCATTTGTCTGAACTGGGGATGTATTCCGACGAAATCATTGCTAAAGTCGGCACAGGTACTCGAATATGCACAACATGCAGAAGCCTACGGGATCAAAATCGAACAGGCAGAACCCGATTTCCAGGCGATCATTGCCCGCAGCCGGGGAGTGGCCGACAAGATGAGCAAGGGCATCCAATACCTTTTCAAAAAAAATAACATCACCGTCATCGCCGGCCATGGCAAACTGACGGCAGATAAAAAAGTAGAAGTAACTTCCGCTGAGGGAGAAAAAACACTCTACGAAGCAAAACACATCATCCTGGCCACCGGAGCGCGGTCACGCGTCTTACCGGCCATTCCTCAAGACGGGAAACGGATCATCGGTTACCGGGAAGCCCTGACGCTCGACCACAAACCAGCCTCCTTGCTGGTGGTAGGTTCCGGAGCTATCGGTTCGGAACTGGCCTGGTTTTACAATGCCATGGGCACCAAAGTCACCCTGGTAGAATTCATGCCGACCATCCTTCCGGTAGAAGACGAAGAGGTTTCCAAACAAGTCGGACGTTCCTTCAAAAAGGCCGGTATCGATGTACTGGTAAAATCAACGGTAGAAAGTATAGACACCTCCGGCGATCTGCTCAAAGTACAAGTCCGGAACAAGAAAGACCAAATCGAGACCTACGAAGCCGAGATGGTATTGTCGGCTGTCGGTATTGCTCCCAATGTTGAAAATATCGGATTGGAAGAACTGGGCATCGAAATGGAAAGAGGAAAAATCAAGGTGGACGATTATTACCGCACCAATGTCGAAGGAGTATACGCCATCGGGGACATCGTACACGGTCCGGCGCTGGCACACGTGGCTTCTGCTGAAGCCATCTGCTGCGTAGAAAAATTGGCTGGTCTGACTCCGGAACCCATTGACTACGGCAATATCCCGGGATGCACCTATACCTCTCCGGAGGTTGCCTCGGTCGGACTGAGCGAAGCCAAAGCCCTCGAAGCCGGCTATGAATTGAAAATCGGTAAATTCCCCTTCTCTGCTTCCGGCAAAGCCAGTGCCGCCGGTGCAAACGACGGTTTTGTCAAACTGATCTTCAATGCCAAGGATAATACCCTGCTGGGAGCTCATCTGGTAGGTGCCAACGTTACAGAAATGATCGCCGAGCTGGTATTGGCCAGAAAGAAAGGAATCACGGCCCACGATATCATCAAAACCGTGCATCCTCACCCGACCATGAGCGAAGCAGTCATGGAAGCTGCTTCTGCTGCTTACGACGAAGTTATCCATTTATAAACAACATCATAACATGAAAAAGACCTTTATTACAGTCTCTCTCTTATTGGCCTGTACAGGAGTTTTCGCACAAACGATCTCCGAAAAAGAGTTACAGGAAATCCAGAGCAGTTTCAAAAAAGATGCTTCTACCAAAGCCATTCAGAACATTCTGACAGTAGATAAAAACATCAAAGGGAATGCCTTGAATCGGGAACTCCAGGGAAAAATCGACCATTATTTCAAATACCGGGCTGACGTAAAAGGTATTACCGACCAACAAAGTTCCGGACGTTGCTGGATGTTTACTTCCATGAATGTATTACGTCCCTCCATCATGAAAAAATACAACATCAGCCAATTCGATTTTTCACATAATTACCTGTATTTTTGGGATATATTCGAAAAATCCAATCTCTTCCTGGAAAACATCATCGCCACCGCCAAACTGCCGATGGACGACCGGACCGTAGAGACCTATTTCAAAGCCCCGGTTAACGACGGAGGCGTATGGAACCTCTATTACAATGCAGGCGAGAAATACGGCGTCGTACCACAGGAAGTGATGCCCGAGACCGCTCATTCCAACAACACGACCCAAATGATCAACCTCATCAATGAAAGACTGCGGCAAGGCGGTTACGAATTGCGGGAAATGGCAGCAGCCGGCAAAAAAGGGAAAGACCTTCAGGCATCCAAAATGACTACCTTGAAAGAAGTTTACCGGATACTGGCTCTTTGCCTGGGCGAACCGCCTCATCAGTTCACCTGGAGATACAAGGATAAAGACGGGAAAATCCAGGAACTGGCTGATTACACCCCACAACAGTTCTACAAAGAGATTACACCGGCCGACTACAGCCCGGAGAATTACATCATGATCATGAACGATCCGACCCGGGAATACTACAAAACCTATGAAATTCAGAATTACCGGAATACCTATGAAGGCATCAACTGGATTTATCTCAACCTGCCCAATGAAGAGATCAAAACAGCAGCCCTCGCATCCATCAAAAACAACGAACCGATGTATGCCTCCTGCGATGTCGGGAAACAGTTCAACCAAGAAACAGGAATCCTCGATCCGGAAATGTACGATTATGAATCTTTGTTCGGCATCACCCTGAACATGGACAAGAAAGCCCGAATCCTCACCCGTCAGAGCGGTTCTTCCCATGCCATGACCCTGGTGGGATGCGACACTGATCAAAACGACAAACCGGTGAAATGGGAATTTGAAAACAGTTGGGGAGCAGCCTCCGGTCATAACGGCTATCTGACATTCACCGACAAGTGGTTCGACGAATACATGTTCCGTCTGGTCATCCATAAAAAATACCTGTCAGAAAAAGCCATCGAAGCGTTGAAAGGCAAACCGGTACAATTACCCGCTTGGGATTATATGTACTGATCATTTAAAATGGCCATCCCGCCTGTCGGAATGGCCATTTTTTAAAGTTTATACACCAGCACCGTCGCATAGGCGGAAACCCCCTCTTCCCGACCTTCAAAACCCAATTGCTCCGTCGTTGTCGCCTTGATCGAAAGGTCTTCCACCTCCAGTTCGAGGATTTCGGCCAGACAACGCCGCATTTCCTCTATGAAAGGACGGATTTTCGGCCGTTGCAAACAAACGACACTGTCGACATGACTGATGGCATACCCTTTGTTTTCTACCAATGCTTTCGTTTTCTGCAACAATAATTTACTGTCGATGCCTTTATAGGCAGGACAGGTATCCGGGAAATGCAGTCCGATATCCCCCTGGCCCGTAGCCCCCAACAAAGCATCACAAATAGCATGGATCAGTACATCTCCGTCCGAATGGGCAACGCACCCTTTTTCATGCTCGATCTTAATACCTCCCAGCCAGAACTCTCTCCCCGGTTCCAGCCGGTGTACATCAATTCCAATACCCGTTTTTATTTTCATAACATTCTCATTAATTCCCTGGTTGAAATAGAAAAACAAAGTTATCAAATAAATCAGATAAAATATCCTTTCCCGGTTGAACATATAAAAGGTTATCGTAATTTTGTCTCCATAATCGTTCTATTATATACCGATCATGATAACCATTGAAAAATTATATCCGCTCCTGCAGGAGCACCGGATCACCATCGACTCCCGACAAGTACAGGCCGGCGATATTTTCATTGCACTAAAAGGCGACAATTTTGACGGCAACCGCTATGCGGCCGATGCCTTGCAAAAAGGGGCCTTTTTAGCCATTGTCGATCAGGCGGAATTTCTCACCTCCGGTTGCGAATTGGTAGAGGACTCGCTTCTTTTCTTGCAACAACTGGCACACTATCACAGACAACAGCTCCGAATCCCCATTCTGGGCATTACCGGCACCAACGGCAAAACAACCACCAAGGAATTGTGTCATGCCGTACTTTCTCGAAAATACAAGACATTTGCCACCCAGGGAAACTACAACAATCACATCGGAGTACCCCTGACCCTGTTCAGCATGGACAAAAGCACAGAATTCGGGATCGTAGAAATGGGTGCCAACCACCCGGGAGAAATCGCAACCCTCTGCCAGATAGCCGATCCGGATTTCGGTATCATCACCAATATCGGACAGGCCCATTTGGAAGGCTTCGGATGTTATGACAACATCATCGCAACCAAAAAAGCCCTCTACGATCATCTGCAACCCAAGAACGGCGCAGTATTCGTCAATGCCGGCGATTCCCTGCTGATGGAACTCAGCCAGCGCCTGACGCGATATACCTACGGAGTGACAGGAGAATTGCTGAAAGGAGAAATCAAACAGACCATTCCCTACCTGGTATATTCACTGAAAACCCGCAAAGGCGATCTGTACGTCAAAACCCATCTGGTCGGCGGATACAATTTCGACAATGCCATGGCCGCTTCTGCCGTCGGCATGCACTTCGGCATTGATCCGCTGGAGATACAGGCGGCTATCGAAAATTATCATCCCTCCAATTTGCGTTCTCAACTGATCAAATCCGAACATAACACCATCATTTTGGATGCCTACAATGCCAATCCAAGCAGTATGAAAGTATCCATTCAAAATTTTTGTGACATGCCAGGCCAGCATAAAATCGCAATTTTGGGAGAAATGCTCGAACTTGGCACAGAAAATGTAAAAGCACATCAGGAGATCGTACGACTAAGCCTGCAAGGTCAGTTCGAGCAGCTATTTCTCGTTGGAAATAATTTTGAACATTGCTTTGATAAATGTAACTTTATCACTTGGTTCAAAGACACAGAATCCTGCCTGGAATATCTGAAAAACCACCCGATCAGAGATGCCTTCGTTTTTATCAAAGGCTCTCGGGGCAACAGACTGGAACGGCTTGTCGATTATTTGTAAACCGGAACATTAAGACATAAAATCATACATTGTGAACGACAGATTAGTAATCATCCCGACCTATAACGAAAAAGAAAATATCGAAAACATCATCCGATGCGTATTTTCTTTAAAACCCGCTTTTGATATTCTGATCATCGAAGACCATTCCCCGGACGGAACGGCAGAAATCGTAAAAGCCCTGCAACAGGAATTTTCCCAGCTGCACATGATCGAACGGGCCGGGAAACTGGGCTTGGGGACTGCCTATATCACCGGTTTCAAATGGGCCCTGGAACATCGCTACAATTACATTTTTGAAATGGATGCCGATTTCTCCCACAATCCTCGCGACCTGGTTCGCCTATACGAAGCCTGTGTTCAAGGCGCAGACCTGTCGATCGGCTCCCGCTATGTAACAGGAGTAAATGTTGTCAACTGGCCGATGAGTCGGGTACTCCTGTCTTTCTTCGCATCAAAATATGTAAAAATCATTACCGGCATGAAAGTACACGATGCTACGGCCGGTTTTGTCTGCTATACGCGGAAAGTCTTGGAAACCATCAACCTAAACGACATCCGCTTCAAGGGATATGCTTTTCAGATCGAAATGAAATTCACTGCAAACACTTTGGGATTTAAACTAAAAGAAGTTCCGATTATTTTCACCGACCGGACTTTGGGAACTTCCAAAATGAGCAAAGGAATCATCAAAGAAGCGGTATTGGGAGTAATTACCATGAAAATACGAGCCTTGTTCGGTAACATCAAGCCCAATAAAGCAGCCAACCAATAAACGGGAATCAGAGTATGAAAACAATTATCAAAGGAGGAACCCTTATCAATGAAGGAAAACGTTTCCTTGCCGACATCGTTTTGGAAGGAGAAAAGATCGTTGAAATTTCGGATCCACAACAGACAAATGCAACAGATGCTCAAATCATTGATGCCACAAACTGTTATGTCATACCGGGAGTCATTGACGATCAGGTACATTTCCGGGAACCAGGCCTGACCCACAAAGGCAACATCGCAGAAGGAAGCCGGGCTGCCGCTGCCGGAGGAATTACCTCTTTCATGGATATGCCGAACGTAAAGCCACCGACGACTACCCGACAACTCTTAGAAGAAAAACAGGAGATTGCCAGCCGAACCTCTTTGATCAACTACTCTTTTTATCTGGGTGCTACCACAGAAAACATAGAAGAAATCAAACGGGTAGACCCCCGAACGACATGCGGTATCAAGGCTTTTATGGGCTCATCGACCGGCAATATGCTGATCGACAGTCTGCCGGCCCTGGAACGTTTATTTGCGGAATCTCCTCTATTGATCGCGACCCATTGCGAAGATACCCCTGTCATCAACCATAACCTGGCCCTGTATAAAGAAAAATACGGAGATCAGATTCCGCCACAATACCATCCGCTCATCCGCAGCCGAGAAGCCTGTTTGAAAAGTTCTACTCTGGCTGCTTCTTTGGCCAGGAAATACGGCAGTCGATTGCACATTCTCCACCTGAGTACAGCCGAAGAACTGACTCTCTTGGATTCAGGAAAACTGCAAGATAAAAAAATCACGGGCGAAGTCTGCGTCCATCACCTGTGGTTCAATGATTCTGCCTATTTAGAAAAAGGGAATTTTGTCAGATGGAATCCCGCCATCAAAACCGAAAACGACCGTCAGGCATTACTGCAGGCTGTCCGCTCCGGTATCCTGAACGTAATTGCCACCGACCACGCACCTCATACACTGGCCGAAAAAAGCGGTCCCTACACCCAGGCAGCCAGCGGCGGACCGATGGTGCAACACTCACTGGTCACCATGTTGGAATTGGCCGAAAAAGGCTGCGTTTCCATGGAAAAAATCGTCGAGTGCATGTGTCATGCTCCGGCACAACTATTTCAGATCGAAAACCGAGGCTTTATCCGTCCGGGCTTCCAGGCCGATCTTTGTCTTTTCCAGAAATCCCCCTGGACAGTTTCCCGGGGAAATATACTCTACCAATGCGGTTGGTCTCCCCTGGAAGGCCAGACTTTCACCTATCAGGTCAGAACTACCCTTGTCAACGGACATATCGTTTATGACCGGGGAGATTTTTATACAGACAGGACAGGGGAACTGTTGATCTTTCAACGCTGAACTCAGACCCAATAAGTCAAAAAACAGGCAGCCAACAGCAAAAGAAAAACCAAATTGCAGCATATCACCCAACGACTGGAGATAAAATATTGAGCATACAACAAAGATAAAGGAAGAGCCAACAGATACATAAAATCATAATAATTGCCCGGAACGAGCAAAATTGTCAACGTAATGAAAATAACCATCGATATCAGGGCAAAGATACCTCGCCGCTGATTCACCACCATCAGCGAATAGCGGGTAGAAAGATGCGTCAAGGCAAAAAACAGCACGACAGTAAGCATGCCTAAACGAATCCATTCAATAAACGGAAGATGATGAAGGTTATTTCCTGCCAATAAATTTTCCGTAAAAACAACCGGTAAAGTCTCCAGACGATCTGTCCAGAAATAATAAAATACAACGAACAACAAGGGCGTGCACATCCCTAAACACAGAGCGACAATATCCTTGATCGTAGAACGTCCCAGGAAAAGTGCACTGCCCAATGCCCAGGCCAGCAAAAGCACAAATTTCGGATAAATCGCCACAGAAAGTACAATGAAAAAACCGAAAGCATACAAGGCTGCATTGCTTTTGGTGTCATTGATCGCCGTATGTAGCTTCCAAAGAGCAATTGTCACCAGAAATACAGCCAGTAAAAGATTATCAAAACTGATATTTACCAGAATGCCGGCAGTCAATAACACATAGATCAAAGCCGGCAGAGTAGTCGTCTGCCCAAACAATTTAAATCGTTCACCCAGGAAAAAGATCAAATAGGCCAGTCCCAAAATAGCAACGAAACCGGCTATCGGGCACCAGGACTTATCCCAATGCCCGATATAGGGTATATCGATCACTCCCTTCACCGTCACAGTTGGAAGGGGAGAGAAAGAAAAATAATGATCCAATAAAACCATTGCCACCAAAATCAATGGCAATACAAAAAGCATATATAAGCTTCTGGATTTTAAAAATCTATTCACTTCTTTGTCATCAACTTCAAAAGATCCTGTCCGATATCTTTCCGGTAATTCATCCCCTTGAACGAGAGCTTACCTACATTGGCATAGGACTGCTGCAAAGCCTGTTCCATCTTGTCTCCGAAAGAACTGACCGCCAGAACACGTCCCCCATTGGTCACGATCTGTCCATTCACCTCTTTGGTTCCGGCATGAAATACCAGACTGTTCTCCACCTTTTCAAATCCGGAAATGACATTCCCCTTCTCATACGAACCGGGATATCCGCCAGCAACCAGCATCACCGTTGTACAATAACGTTCATCCAGTTCAAAGGCGGAAGTAGCCAAACGGCCCTGAGCAGTAGCTTCCAGCAACTCCAACAAATCCGTTTTCAAACGAGGCATCACTACTTCTGTTTCGGGATCTCCCATCCGCACATTGTATTCGATGACGGCCGGTTCTCCCTGATTGTTCATCAGCCCGAAAAAGATAAATCCCCGATAATCGATGCCATCCTGTTTCAAACCTTCCACCGTCGGCCGAATAATCTTCTCCTCCACTTTCCGGTTGAATTCAGCATCGGCGAACGGAACTGGCGAAACTGCCCCCATTCCTCCGGTATTCAATCCGGTATCACCTTCTCCCACCCGTTTATAATCTTTTGCAGAGCCCAATACCCGATAATCCCGGCCATCTGTAATCGCAAATACAGATATTTCAATGCCGGTTAAAAATTCCTCGATCACCACTTGGCGACTCGCCTTACCAAATTTTCCCTCCAGCATTTTTTCCAATTCCTGCTGAGCTTCGGGCAGATCCTGCAGTATCAACACCCCTTTCCCTGCAGCCAATCCATCCGCTTTCAATACATAGGGAGGCTGCAAGGTGGCTAAAAATTGTTGACCTTCTGAAAGTTGTTCCGAGGTAACAGTCATATATCTTGCCGTCGGAATCCCATGCCGCATCATAAACTGCTTGGCAAAATCCTTACTGCCTTCCAGAATCGCGCCATCCTTACGGGGGCCCACAATCAACAGATCTTTAAAACGGACATCCGCTTCCAGATAATCCCGGATCCCCGCGACCAACGGATCTTCCGGTCCCACCACCAAAAGATCGATTTGCTGAGCAAAAATAAATTCACCGATTGCCTCGAAATCCCCCACCGACAGGTTCACATTCTCTGCTATTTGAGCCGTCCCGGCATTTCCCGGGGCCACATATAACTTTTCCAATCGCGGACTTTGAGCTATTTTCCAGGCCAAGGCATGTTCACGCCCCCCACTTCCCAATAATAAAACTTTCATATAATCACAATTTTAGCAGTCACAAAAATTTCTAAGATGCAAAAATAATAAAGATTTTCCTTTCAGGGGAGATTATCAATCGTGTAATTGAGAAAACGATTAAACTTATATGCTTTTTGAAAAACAGCCTCCACCTTCGAAAGTAACTCTCCGCTTTCAAACCATTCATCCGGTTTGTAGGTAATCACATCATAATGCTTGTATTTCAAAAGATCCGCCTCCGGGAAATCCGCCGGAAACGGAGCCGGAACCTTCTTCAGTTTGTCATCCGGATCTATTTCCGGAAATTCAGCCTGGAATTCGGGTTCCCGAATAATCGAAGTAAACTCTTCCACATTCTCATATATATCCCTTCGAATCCGTTTCAGCAAAGCCGGAGATGGACAATAACAACCAGCCCCCAACATACAACTGCCCGGTTGCAAATGGACATAATATCCGCAACGCTCGCTCTTCCGTCCTCGAAAACCGCAAATATAAGCAGAAAAATGTTCCTTATAAGGACGTTTGTCCGGAGAAAAACGCACATCCCGATAAATCCGGAATATACAATCCCGGGCATTCAAATTCCTCACATCCTCATCCCAAAGGACAATCCGCGCAATCAATTGCTCAACCCAATTCTCAAAGTCCTCCTTCAAGAGCAGATAACGGGATTTCTGTCCGGCGAACCATTCCCGCTGATTATTTTCCCGCAATTCCCGCAGAAACGCCAAAATTTCCCTGACTTCCATTCGCTATTTCTTCATTCTGATCATGTGTTTCATCTCAAAAGGAATCTCCATCGAAAGCTCCATAAAGCCTTGATATTCACCATTTTCATACCACGGTGTTTGATAAATCAATTTTTTTACCCCCTCTTTTTCGATCGTATAAACATTGGTACGAGGATTTTGCAACATATCTTCCAACAAAGAACGAGCCGGTTCCGGATGACAATCCAACACATTTTTTCCGATCAGTTCTTCTCTCCCCGGCTTCAAAAATGTTTTCCGGGATTTATCGTTCATCTCTATGATTTTACCTTGCCGGTCACAAACTGTCACTGCCAGATTCACTTCTTTAAAATAATCCATACACGTTATGATTAAGTTATTGTGATGCTAAATTGCAAAAATAGATCGGAATCTGCAATTATTTCCGAAGCTTCATTTTCATTCATTTTTTTCTCCAAGATTTTGTTATTATAAAAAAAAGCTATATCTTTGCCTCGCTTTTGAGAAAAATTCCTTAGTAGCTCAGTTGGTTAGAGCGGCGGACTGTTAATCCGTAGGTCGTAGGTTCAAGTCCTACCTGAGGAGCGGAGTTCTTTACTTCAAAAGTGATTCCTTAGTAGCTCAGTTGGTTAGAGCGGCGGACTGTTAATCCGTAGGTCGTAGGTTCAAGTCCTACCTGAGGAGCTTTCAACAAGCCACCTGTCCGGTGGCTTTTTTATTTCTATTCAGAGATCCCTTTATAATCAAAGATTTTTTATAATTTTACCCGATAGATACATTTGAAAGCGATATCATATATCTAACTCAAAATTTAATATAATGTACAGAACCGATAAAAGAACTGTAGTTACCCTTGATGCTGGAGGCACCAATTTCGTTTTCGGTGCCATCCGAGGAAATCAGGATGTAATTAAACCGATCTCCTTTCCCTCCCATTCACAAGACCTGGATCTGTGTTTGCAAACTCTGGAAAAAGGATTTCGCGAAGTCATCAACACCTTAGACGAAAAACCGGTAGCTATCAGCTTCGCCTTCCCGGGACCGGCCGATTATCCCAATGGCATCATCGGCGGTTATCTGCCCAACTTTCCCTCCTTCCGGGACGGAGTCGCTCTGGGTCCTTTTTTGGAAGACAAATTCGGAATTCCCGTATATATCAACAACGACGGCGATTTATTTGCTTACGGAGAAGCATTGGCTGGAGCATTGCCTGAAGTCAACGAAAAACTGGAACGTCTGAACAGCGCCAAACGCTACAAAAATCTGTTGGGCTACACTTGGGGGACAGGGTTCGGATTCGGTTTTACCGTTGACGGGAAAATGCACATAGGTGATAATTCCTGCGTTGAAACTTTCTGCCTGAGAAATAAAAAATATCCGAACGTCATCTGTGAAGACGGAGTTGCCATCCACGCCATAAAACGGGAATATGCCAGACATTCCGGAGATACGAACCATTCATTCGAACCCAAAGATATTTTCGATATTGCCGAAGGGACCCGCGAAGGCAATCGCGAAGCGGCCATCCAGGCTTTCGCCGAATACGGTGAAATCGCCGGAGATGCGATGGCGACGGCCGCAACCATGATAGACGGTCTGATCGTCATCGGTGGAGGCATCACCGCCGCCCACAAATACATCATGCCCTCCCTGCTCCGGGAAATGCGGGGAGAACTGCAACGGATGAACGGAGAAACTCTGAGTCGTCTTCAATTCAAGGTATACGACCTCGACAATTTCAATGAATTCGTCGAATTTGCCAAAGGCGGTTCCCGGGAATTGCAAGTACACGGGACAGACAAATCTGTCATCTACGACCCGGTAAAACGAATCGGTATTACTATTTCCAAACTCGGTGCCAGTCGGGCCATTTCTCTGGGAGCATATGCCTTTGCCCTGCAACAGATCGATACCCAGAAATAAACTTTTCAAAACAGATTCCGGTATCTGTCCGGTTGACAGAAATACCGGAATCTGTGTATTCAACATTTACAGGGAATAATGCAACAACCATTTCCGTTCTTCCGGTCCATCACTTCCGGCCGGATAAAAAACCAATCCCTTGGAGGGCTCTTTTGCCCACTCTTTCAAAATAGGATCGATAAAACGCCAGCTCAGTTCCAAAGCATCCGTCCGGGTATACAAAGTCGAATCTCCCTGCATGGCATCCAGCAGCAAACGTTCATAAGCATTGGCAATATAAGTATTACACAAAGAATCATACGCAAAATTCATGCTTACCTGCTTGACTTCAAAAAACGAACCGGGAATCTTCAAACCGAATTTCAACGAGATACTCTCTGGTGCATCCACTTTCAATATCAACTCATTACATGAGGCATGCGGACAGATACCATTGAAAAGCCGGTGTGGGACATTCTTGAAGTGAATGATTATTTCCGAACGGGATTCCCGTAATCTTTTCCCCGTATAAAAATAGAAAGGCACGCCTCCCCAACGCCAGTTATCGATAAAGAAACGCATTGCAATATATGTCTCCGTTGTAGAATCGGGAGCCACCCCCTTTTCTTCCCGGTATCCGGGCAGCCATTCATTTCCGACACTTCCAGCCACATACTGTCCCCGAATCACATCATTGAGCGAAAGCGGATGCAAAGCCCGGAATACCTTTGCCACTTCATCGCGCATCAAATTCGCCTCAAAAGACGAAGGCGCTTCCATGGCTACAAACCCCATCAACTGCATCAAATGATTCTGGATCATGTCCCGGAGAGCACCGGCACCTTCATAATATTTTCCCCGGTTTTCCACGCCCAACTTTTCAGCGGCATAGATTTCCACCGAATCGATGTAATTCCGATTCCACAGCGACTCAAAAATCTGATTGGCAAAACGCAATACCAATATATTTTGCACCGTTTCCTTTCCGAGAAAATGGTCGATCCGATAAATATCCTCTTCATCAAAAATCGAACATAGTTTCCGGTTCAGAGCCTGCGCCGTTTCCAGACTGCTCCCAAAAGGTTTTTCGACAATAATCCGCCGCCATCCCTCCTGTTTCTGCTGCGGCTTATTCAACTTGCTCTTGCCCAGCGCTTCTGCAATCAAGCCATATTTCTGGGGAGGAGTTGCCAAATAAAAGATCACCTGATCCGGAACATCATGCGCACTTCTCAAAGCCTGGAGTTTCTCTGCCAAATAATGGTATTCTCCGGCCTCATCCGAATTAAAGCCCAGATAATACACTTTTTTCAGAAAAGCATCCACCCGCTGCTCCTCCGGCCGTTTGCCTTTCAGGAACAAAAACAGATTTTCCCTTTGCTGCAGTCGGAACTCTTCATCCGAATATGGGGTTCTGGCCACTCCCAAAATCACAAAGTGCTCCGGCAATGCCTCCCGGTCAAACAACTCAAATAACGAAGGCAACAACTTCCGTTTGGTCAAATCGCCGGAAGCCCCGAAAATCACCAATATCTGTCCGGCTGGTTTTGTCATATTCTCTTTCATATTACATTCAATCATTATACATGGTAAGTTCCAGAAATGTTTCCACCGGTCTCATTCCAATCCGTATGGAAAAACTCTCCCCGGGGCCGATCAGTCCGTTCATACGTATGGGCGCCGAAATAATCCCGCTGGGCCTGAACCAGATTGGCAGCCGAATATTCGGTGGACAAACCGTCGAAATAAGTCAGAGCGGCAGCCATACAAGGCACCGGAATGGCCTCCAGCAGTCCGCTCGCCACCACTTTTCTCCAGGCCGGTAAAAGCTGCCGAATACGCTGACTGAAAAAATCATCGAACAGCAAATTCTCCAAATCCGGCCGAAGACGGTAAGCCCGGGTAATCTGCTCCAGAAATACCGAACGAATAATACAGCCTTTCCGCCAGATCCTGGCCAGCATACCATAATCCAATTGCCAATGGTAATGTTCGGAAGCTTTCTTCAACAAGGAAAACCCCTGCGCGTAAGAAATCAGTTTCGAGGCATATAGTGTCTGGCGGAGGTCATCAACAGCCAAAATCTCTTCCGCCCGACAAGACTTCTCTGTCCGAAACAGAGAGGCAGCCATTTTACGATCCTCGGCCATGGCCGACAAAGTGCGGGCATGTACCGCTTCGGTAATCAGCGTCAACGGATCCCCCTCTTCCAAGGCAGCCTCCGCCGTCCACCTCCCGGTTCCTTTCTGACCGGCAACATCCAGAATATGATCCAGCAAATAACTGCCGTCACTCTCCCGTCTCCGACAGATTTCCGCCGTAATTCCAATCAGATAACTGTTCAGTTCTCCTTCATTCCAGCGAGCGAATACCTCGGCAATGGCAGAATTCTCCGACTGCCAATATTGTTTCAACATAAAATAGGCTTCTGCAATCAACTGCATATCCCCATACTCAATGCCATTATGCACCATCTTCACATAATGGCCGGCCCCTCCATTCCCGATCCATTCGCAACAGGGCGTTCCATCTTCCAATTTTGCGGCAACCCCCTGTAACAATTCCTTCACCAAAGGCCAAGCGGCCGATGACCCTCCCGGCATAATCGACGGACCAGTCAAAGCTCCGATTTCTCCTCCCGAAATCCCGGTACCGACATACCAGACTCCCCGGGCTTCCACTTCTTTCACCCGTCTTTCCGTATCTCGGAAATCCGAATTGCCACCATCGATAATCACATCTCCCGGTTCAAGACAAGTCAGCAATTCCTGAATCATCTCATCCACGGGAGCCCCAGCCCGAATCATCATCATCACTTTCCGCGGCCGCTTCAAGGAAGCCACCAATTCCTTGACAGAATACGCCGGAACAAAATTCTTTCCGGCCCCTCTTCCCCGCAGGAAGCGGTCCACTACCGGTTCCTGTCCCGGATGCAGGCGGTTGAAAACAGTCACACAAAAACCTTTGCTCTCAAAATTAAGTGCCAGATTTTCTCCCATCACCGCCAGACCTATCAAACCAATATCCGATTTTTGCATATAGATAATATTTATAAATTCATATACATAACCAATAAGTTCTCTATAAATATAAGTAAAAACTTAGAGATTCTTTACATAGAGACAAAAAAAAGAGCCATTCTCATGGCTCTTTTACAAACTATTTATCATTTATTGGTTGACAAAGACAATGTGATCGTCCTTTACATCCACCACAATCCGATTGTCTTTCGTTACTTTCTCCGCCAGAATCTGCTTGGACAAATCATTCAGCAAATTCCGCTGAATCACCCGTTTCACGGGTCGTGCACCGAATTGCGGATCATAACCTTCCTGCGCAATCCATTCCACCGCTTTATCGGTCACCTCTATGGTGATGCTGTTATTGGCCAGCATCTTCTGCAAAGATTTGATCTGCAGGCGGACAATATCGATGATCTCGTTTTTCTGCAGAGGAGTGAACATAATCACTTCATCGATTCGATTGAGGAACTCCGGCCGAATCGTCTGTTTCAACAATTCATATACTTCCTGGTTCGTTGCCTCCAATACCTCTTCCCGATTCTTATCATTCAAATCTTTCAATTTTTCCTGAATGATATGAGCGCCGATATTAGAAGTCATGATAATGATGGTATTCTTAAAATCCACCGTACGTCCCTTGTTGTCGGTCAACCGTCCGTCATCCAACACCTGCAGCAGAATATTGAATACATCCGGATGAGCCTTTTCAATCTCATCGAGCAAAACAACCGAATACGGTTTCCGACGTACAGCTTCGGTCAACTGACCGCCTTCATCATAACCGACATATCCCGGAGGTGCCCCGATCAACCGGGAGACAGAATGTTTTTCCTGATACTCCGACATATCGATACGCGTCATCTGTGATTCATCATCGAACAGAAATTCCGCCAAAGCCTTGGCCAATTCAGTCTTACCGACACCGGTCGTCCCCAGAAATATAAAGGAACCGATCGGTCGACGGGCATCCTGCAAACCGGCCCGATTACGCCGCACAGCATCAGCCAAAGCCGCAATGGCTACCTCCTGTCCGACCACCCGTTTGTGCAATTCCTCTTCCAAATGAAGCAACTTCGTCCGTTCGCTCTGCATCATACGATTCACCGGTATGCCCGTCCATTTGGAAACAACCGCAGCAATATCATCGGCAGTCACCTCTTCCCGGATCAGCGACTCACCATGCTTCATATCGGCCAGCTTTTTCTTGATCTCCTCGATCCGTTGTTCCGCCTCCTTGATCTTACCATAACGCAATTCAGCCACCTTTCCGTAATCTCCTTCCCGTTCTGCACGACTGGCTTCGAACCTGTACTGCTCAATGGCATCTTTATTTTTTTGTATCTCATCGATCAAAGCACGTTCAGATTCCCACTGAGCCCGCAATTTAGTCCGTTCATCGTTCAAGTCGGCCAGTTCTTTCTGTATGTCCGAGAGTTTTTTGCTCGTACCTTCCCGCTTCAAAGCCTCCTTTTCGATTTCCAACTGTTGAATCTTCCGATCCAGTTCATCGATTTCATCCGGCACAGAATTCATTTCCAGCCGTAATTTGGCAGCGGCTTCATCCACCAGGTCAATCGCTTTATCCGGCAGGAAACGATCGGAAATATACCGGTGAGACAATTCTACAGAAGCAATGATTGCATCATCCGTAATCCTCACTTTATGATGGTTTTCATATTTTTCCTTCAATCCCCGCATGATACTGATGGCACTCATCACATCGGGCTCGTCTATCATCACTTTCTGGAAACGACGCTCCAAAGCCTTGTCCTGTTCGAAATATTTTTGATATTCATTCAGGGTTGTGGCACCGATCGCCCTCAGATCGCCCCGGGCCAAAGCCGGTTTCAAAATATTCGCAGCATCCATGGCTCCTTCGGATTTTCCGGCTCCCACCAAGGTATGAATTTCATCGATAAACAGAATAATTTCACCTTCAGAAGCCAGCACCTCATTTACCACCGCTTTCAGACGCTCCTCAAATTCTCCCTTGTATTTAGCACCGGCAATCAATGCCCCCATGTCCAGGGAGAAAATCTGTTTCGAAGCCAAATTGGACGGCACATCTCCGTTAACAATCCGCTGCGCCAGTCCTTCCGCAATCGCCGTCTTTCCAACACCCGGCTCACCGATCAGGATCGGATTATTTTTTGTCCGTCGGGATAAAATCTGCAATACCCGCCGAATCTCGTCATCCCGCCCGATCACTGGATCCAGTTTCCCGTTCCGGGCCCGTTCGTTCAGATTGATCGCATAACGTCCCAGGGCATCATAACTATCTTCTGCCGACTGAGAATTGACTTTCGAACCTTTCCGCAATTCGGCAATTGCTTCTTTGGTCTCTTTTTCAGTCAATCCACTGTCTTTCAAGAGTTGTGCCACTTGATCCCGATTATCCAACAAGCCCAACAGAATATGCTCCAGCGAAACATACTGATCACCCATTTCCTGAGCCAGACGAGTCGCTTTCTCCAGGGCCTTGTTACTGTCCGAAGACAAATATACTTCGCCCCCAGAAACCCGGGTATACCCATCCACAATCCAATCCAGGGCAGACAACAGATTCTTGCTGTTCACCCCCAGCTTGTTGAAAATAAAATTCGTAATATTCTCACCGACGTGAATGACAGCCTTCAACAGATGTCCCGTCTCTATCGCCTGCTGTCCCTTGCTTTGCGCAAGCTGCACGGCATATTGCAATGCCTCCTGCGACTTGATTGTATAATTGTTCGTATTCATAGTCTACTTCTCCTTTCTGCTTAAAAGGAATTACAAATCTTATACCGATTCTCCCACAGAAAGGTTTCAGCAGACTTTTTAAAGAAAACTTGTCAATTTGACATAATAATTTCAAAAGAAAAGTCAAAAAGTCAGTTTTTTTCAAATCACACCCGATTGATAAAATTAATACTGTGACAAGCCACCATACCGGCCGTTTCCGTACGCAAGCGACTGTTTCCCAGCGTCACCTCCACAAAACCGTGTTGACGGGCAAATGCCACCTCTTCTTCCGAGAAATCCCCTTCCGGTCCGATCAGCAAAACCACATCTTTCCCCGGACAATATACCTCCTCCAGGCGTTTCTTTTCTCCTTCATGGCAGTGAGCAATAAACTTACACGGTTCCTGAGAGGAAGCCACCAGTTTTTTAAAATCGGCCATCGGATTCAAACGGGGCAGATAGGCTTTCAACGACTGTTTCATCGCAGCAACGATCACTTTTTCCAATCGATCCGCCTTCACCACTTTCCGTTCAGAATGAGCCGTATTCAGCATCGTCACCTCTTCGATCCCCATTTCGGTACATTTCTCCAACATCCACTCCATACGGTCCATATTCTTAGTCGGAGCAACAGCCAAGTGTAAGCGAAACGGCCGTTTTCCATACTCTCCGATCCTTTCCGTCACCCGAATCTCACACCCTCGCATATCGGCACGCTCAATGACAGCATTGTACCAATTCCCTTTTCCGTCCACCAACGCAAGAGCCTCTCCGACTCCCAGCCGAAGCACCTTCACACAATGTTTCGACTCCTCACTGTTCAATACATAACGATCTCCCGTAATATCCGGGGTATAAAACAAATGCATAATCCTTATCTAATTTTCTGAACCAAAAATAAGAAAACTTAGCGGAACTCCTGCAAAAAATCTCCCTAATCAGAGATAAAGTATCCCAAATAACACCGGTTCAGAACCATGACAGTAAAGGGGAGACTGCTGCGCCCCCTTACTGCCATAATATTTCACCAATCTCCCTACCGGAGAGAGCGTTCCACATACCCCTTCGTCGCCTCGTTTGTCATTAAAGTCAGCAATTTTTCTTTTTGAAGCGCACTAAATTGATCTTTCAGACCGATAATCGTATAATAAAGATAAGCATTCACATCCACAGCTTCCATCTCACCGATGTTCGTCTGAATCAGATCAAAAAGCTCATCGGCACCATCTCCTGTAATTTTCACGGCAGCCGCAGCTTGTAGCAAGGTATAAACCGGATTCTCATCCAAACCGAGCGATGCCAATCTATCGTTTATTTTCGACAGACTATCCAAAGTCACGGAGCGGTCATATCCCAAAATAACCTGGCCATAAAAAGCTACATATTTCCGTTTAAATACCTCATCCACCTTTTCTTTTCCAGCCACTTCCCGAAAACGATCACGGTGTTTCGTTAGAAATTCATCTTTTTCCGAACCGACCCGGGCATAATCATCAAACAAAAACAAACATTCTGCACATATTTTATCATCCTCGCTCAACGACTGGTAAAACTCTTCGACCAAATCATTGATATTGGCAACCGTATATGTATTTTGCAATGCCCTTATATAGGCAGCGACAAACCGGCTACCGCGCTCACCGGCATCATAGCGTTTTTTCAAAGCCCCAAAAGCCTTGGTCGGAACAAATGCCTCCTCTACCTTATCAATAAAACTCAGATCCAATACACCTCCGGCAAACATATGCAGCAATTCCCCCTTCTGATCGAGAATTACAAAAGTCGGATAAGCCTTTACCCCAAATTCAAGGGCACTTTTTTCTCCATCTCCCTGATCACCGGCATTCTGCTTAATACAGACAAATTTCGGATTAAAATAATCTCCGATTTCCTGCATCGGAAATATTTGCGTTTCCATCAACTTGCAAGGACCACACCAAGCGGTATAAAAATCGATAAACACATATTTATTCTCTTCCTGAGCTTGTTTCACCGCCTGTTCTACAGTCAAATCCCGGAATTGGATTCCCTGACCCAAAACAGAAAATGCCAATAAAAACAGCCCCACTATTAAAAGACTCTTTTTCATAATTTCAATATTACATGCCAATCATATTCTCAGTGTGTCATTCGAAAATTCGGATCCCGATACATCAAATGTCCCGGTATTCCCGTTCCTGAATAGGTAGAGACAGGAGTCTGTACAATGTCCGGCGTACTTCCCTCCAGTTCATAAGTATATACTTTCCAATTATCGCCGACACGAGCCAAAACCAGGAAAAGATTAATCGAGGCCGCCTGATAATACACCGGTTTAATCTGTACAATCTCTTCTCCAACTGGAAGAGTTACCACATTCTTCCTTTCCGTTTGATTCATAGGATTGTAATAATGAACAACATTATCTCCAGTCGAATAATAAATGACAGCGCTTCCGTTACCGCCCTGCGCAGCAAATACCGTTCCCTCATGAATACCGAAATCAGCCGGGATCGCATATTGATTTATAAAATAGTGACCGACCATACTCATATAAGTTGTATACTCCTCCACTAACATCCAACTGTTATCGGTTCTACTTTTAATGATGGAATAAGTATAAGACGGAGTGCTGGAATAAGGTTGCGGCCCCATCCATACCAGATCATATCCCGTAACATTCGACAATCCGGCAGCGTAAGTATTGGTAATAACCGTTCCGTTGGCATTCTGAAAACCGATAAATGTTCCCTGATTCTTATCAAATGCCAGATAAGAACTTCCTCCGACGGCTAACGTAGGCTCAATATCGTATTCCGGTGTCTGAAATGCATAACCGAAGCAACCATCACTATACAAATATCCTTGCAAAGCATGAAGAGAACCGTTGTTCATCATCATAAATCCACCGCTTCCGGATCCCCATACACCTTGTGGTTTCTTAACGGCCGGCGTTTCCATGAAGGCTGTCTCCCATGTTTTGATCACATGCAAATCATCTCCATGAAATATTCTCAAATCTTCATCCGTACAGACAACATATGCCGGTTGCCAGGTATAACTGACCGTATTACCCTCTGCATCGGTTTCTGTATAACAGTAACGATTCATCGTATAGATTTGCCGGATAGGCTTGCCCGGCATATCTTCCCCGTGCAGTTGTTTTAGCAGATTGGCATTAAGAATTCCATTCTTGTCAACAAAATCAACATCTGTACGCCCATTTTCATATTTCAGGATATAATACCCGGAACCAAAAACACTCGAAACAGTCAAAGAAGTCTGTTGATAAGCCGACGTACCATTCCTAGTATCGGTCGCTTTAAACACCAATCGATAACTACCGGATTGTGCCGTCACAAAATAATCCAATTTTCTCTCATGGCCGATGGTATCATTCGGCAAATTGGCATTGGTAGCAGAAAAAATATACCACAGATATTCCATATAATCACCATCCTCCTTTACCACAGGTTCCAGCACAAACTGTTGTAAAGAAGTCACATCATAACTTTCCTCCAATTCCGATACAATGGTCGGAGCACATTCCTCCGGAGAGAGATAATCATAATTGCCTTTATCTTCATAACAACTTTGCAAAAAACAAACGACAAAAACGAATAGATATAGGCCCCATTCTTTTATCTGTAAACGATTAGAATCTTTCATACAAGTATCATTTTAAATACATAAACATTTGATATCCTTCAATTCTATGGGAAAGTAACTTTCGTAACACCGTCCTCTTCATACAATTCCCCATGCTCCGATTCATATTCAGCGAGAGCGCTCTTTGCCTTCAGATTCCAATAATACCTGGCTTCCAAATTACTCATGTCCGTCTCGAAATCCGAAAATCCGACATGATCAATCAAAAATCCCATTTTCACCTTTCCCCAGTCACCGAAAGCATAATCATAATTACGATCCCAGGTAAGCGGTTTAATCGCCTCCGCGGTTACGTTAATAATGAATGATTGTTGTCCCTTGGTTCCCTGTTTGATGCCTTCTACAAAATGATCATTGGGTTTCAAGGCAACAACGAGACGAAAACTGTTCTCATCCATCGAAGCGGTCCGGGTAAGAATAATCGGGACCATAGTTGAAGTCGCCTGTGCCGGCAAAGTCAGGTATTCTGCCATACGTGGATCATCAAAAGAGACATAATGAGTACCGGCAACTGCCGCACCGGTTTCACCCACATTGGTTTGTTCGATCGAAAAACTACGCGCTACATCCGCCACATTCCCTGTCAAATTCACCTGCAGCCAGATTTCTGCCTCTTGAGCTGAACCTGCCAGAAAAAATGAATAGTCAATACTATCATACTGAACGATTCCCATATTGTTGGCAGTATACATATCCCTGTAAAAATACAAAGATGCATCATCATCAAATTTCTCAACCACTTTTTCGTCACAACTGATCATCAAAATACCCGTTGCCAAAAGTGATAACATATAGATAACTATTCTTGGTTTCATAATTCTATCATTCACAAAAGTTATTCAAAGTTTGCTTGTGTTTCAGGTATCGGTAACTGATAACTTGACAAATCCACCGTTTTTACCGTAGGCCAGGTATAACTGGTATAGCCCAGACGTTTATAAAAGAAAAACATCTGTCCTTCTCCATAAAAATCTTTCCGATATTCCAACTCCAATCTCTCCATAATAGCCTCCTGATCGGTCAAGGTTCCATCAATCGAAGCATCCAAATTACGAGCAATACGATACGTACGGAACAAATCGGTATCCCCATTCTCTATTGCAATGAAATACATCTCCGAAAGCCGGATTAACGGCATTTGTTTTACAGCCGTTGTTTCGTTCTCACAATATTTCCGAAAATAATTTTGCGGTTGAGTAACCAACGGCTCATAACGTTCTTCCCAAAGTCTTTTATCCTTAAAGCGAATATCCGATGTATGCAGAGAAGTTTCATAAGCAGTTTCAAGAGAGTTCATATCTTGAGTATACATCGTCTGATAATCGAAAAAATAGGAAGTCAACGTACGAGTTGCATTCGAATTATATACAGCAAAGATATGTTCCGTCGGGAAGGTCATTTCTCCCGTACTGGCCTCCGGTTCGTCCGCAAGCGTAAATTTCGAAGAACCGTCCTCATTTACCGCCTCTATAACCTCTTTGGCATAATGTGCCGCCTTTTCCTTATCGCCCAACCACATATAGTAGCGGGCTTTCGTCGCTTTTACCGCATAATAGTTGAATTTAATCTGACGATAAAAATGGAAATCATTACTCGGATAAGCCGCTTGTGCCGCTGTCGTGCCTTCATATTCCGGATAATTCAACGCATCATTGTTATAAAGAGTAATGGGATCATTTACCAACAATTCTTCAGCTTCATCCAAGTCGGCAAGTATCTTGTCAAACACTTCCCGATAAGTAACAGACAACAATTCATTCGGATTTTTGGTCACTTCGGTCACATAGGGAATCGCAGTCTCATCCATCTCTATATTTTGTGGAGCAGCCCCCCAATAACGTAAAATTTCGAAATGCAAAAAAGCACGCAATCCCAACGCTTCTCCTTTGATCAATTCATAATTCCCATCCGTAAAAAGATCTTTTTTAGGCTCGATCTCTGCCAACAAGGCATTCAGATTCACAATGGTTTGATAATATTGAAGCCAAATTGTTTCCAACAAACTTTTTGTAGAGGATTGAGTAAAATCAAATCGGGACACATAATCCTCAACGCTACCCGTCGAGGTTGCAGCAATACTCCAATGATTGGCCAGCAATTCCGGCAACCGGACGGTCGTATTACAACCGTACAAGGACTCGGTCGCCATACGAATATACGCCCCCGTCAACACATCCATAAATCCCTGTTCCATGGAATACATGTCATCGTTCCGGATTTCAAGCTCCGGATTTATATCAAGCCATTTATTACACGAAGTCAACAAAATGGCGAAAGCAACAACAGTCAAATATATTTTTTTCATCATCATCGATTTTAATTAGAATCTAAGTGAAAGTGACAAGGAATATTTGCGCGAGAACGGATAAGAAGTCCCCCGTTCCTGCCGAATCGTGGAAATCTGGAAAACATCTTCTGCATATAAGCCAACAGACAAATAATCGATTCCAGAATGCTTCTGCAACCATGCAGTATTAAAGTCGTAAGTCAAACTGAGAGAGTTCAGTTTCCAAGTATTCTCTTTCATCACAAAACGGGATGAAGCATAGGTTGTATTAAAATCTGCAATGTCCTTGAAATAAGTAATGTCCCCAGGTTTCTGCCAACGGTCATATAATGCCCTTCGGTCAAGATTACGCCACGGATTATTATAGGTACTTGACAATGAAATATTTTCCACTTTATCGACCAGTGTTTGATTATAGGTCATTCCCCCGGCACGGTAAGAAAAGACAGCATTGAGAGTCAGATCTTTCCAGCGAAACATAGTACTCAGATTTCCCCACACTTTGGGTTCATTGATACCACAAGCCACTTTGTCCGATGCTTCCCAATCATAGGTCCGTTTTCCCTCCTTATCGAGGAACAGCTCTCGTCCTGTCGCCGGATCAATACCCAAAGAACGTACCACATAGATGGTATTCATCGACTTCCCCTCCTCGTACAGAAAACTGGGATTGGATCCCGATTCTGCTATCAGTTCTTCGTTTAAGAATTCCAGAGAATTGGATATCCGTAAAATTTTATTTCTGTTATGGACAAGACTACCTCCAACAGACCAGGTGAAACCATTTTCAGTATCCCGAATGAGGAAAATATTGGCATTCAATTCAATCCCCCGGTTACGTACTTCTCCGACATTAGCCTTATAGCTTTCAAAACCGGCCGCCGTAGGTAAATTAATATCCGTCAACAAAGCCTCTGTCAATTTATTGTACAAATCAACGTTCATCCGAATACGCCCATTAAAAAGAGTCGTTTCCAAACCGATATTAGACTGTTTTGTTTTCTGCCAGGTCAGATCTGAATTTCCAAGACCGATCATATAAGCACCGGTCCAATATTCATAAGTCTCAGAAGTAAAATAACGATAAGTGGTCAATGCCTGATAGGGGCTGAAATTCTGAGAACCTGTCGTACCGTATGAAAAACGTAAACGCAAATTATTAACTACCTGCGAATCAGAAAGGAAATTCTCATTATGCAAATTCCATCCCAACCCCACAGACCAGAAAGGGGCAATCCGATCATTGCTACCAAATTTGGAAGATCCTTCCAGTTTCCCGGAAAAATCCGCAAAATAACGACGATTATAAGTATAATTGAGATTGAGTATGTTGCCGAAGCGACGTGAATGGTCTTCAGAAGAACTGGGTTTGCTGTCTACAGCATACGTACTCGCCATTCCAATATTATCCTTATTCAAAGCCGAAAACCCTTGTGCCGTAAAACCGTAACTCTCTGTTTTATCATCCGCAAAATTGAAACTGAAACCGGCATACAACTGATGTTTTTCATTAAACACCTTGTTATAGTTCAATGTAACATCTCCCTCATAAGTGAAATAATATGCCGTAGAATAAACATAGCTACCGCGTAGTTTATAATTATCTCCGGTATAATAGTCTGTCTCGAAACTGGTATGATCCCGTGAAAGATATACATCCGAACGTTCATCCTGTTTGGTCAATCCCAAGCGTGCCCGCAAAAACAATTCCGGCAGGATATACCACTCCATCGCAAAATTATTCTGTATATTAGTATATCTGCCATCGTCACGACTCGGCAAAGTCGCATTATACAACGGATTACCGGTAACCTGAGGACTGTTTATGGTGA
This sequence comes from uncultured Odoribacter sp., assembly GCA_944321165.1. GTDB lineage: Bacteria > Bacteroidota > Bacteroidia > Bacteroidales > Marinifilaceae > Odoribacter. The sequence continues at coordinate 96,546 of CALUKE010000007.1, read as the reverse complement.
TCGTTTCCTCACTCAACATTTTTTTCAGACTGCCGTCTTCATTATACGGTGTATAAAGAGGACTCATCGTTGCATATTCCGAAAAACTTCCATAAGGCGAGTTATAGTTTTTATTATAGCTCACCGTAAAATCATTTTGAAATTTCAGATTTTTATATTCATACTGAAAGAATATATTTCCTGAAAGCGTATTACGAGCGGATTCTTTCATAACGCCGGCAATATTGTTATACGACAGGGTCACCGCATAATTGAAGTTGTCTGCCCCACCGTCGACACGAAGACTGTGACGGCTGCCGATTCCCGTCCGCACAGGATATTTCAACCAATATGTATTTACCCCACGTTCCACATCGATTTTCCGCTGATTGTACAACTGCTCAAATTCAAGTTTTGTATCATTATAAGGAGAACTGTATAAATTCGCCAGTCTTTCGTATTCCAACTTTTCCTCTGCATTCATCAAATTGTAAGAAGAAAAATCAGGTGCTTCCATATTCAGGGTTCCACGATAACTCACCCGCAACTTGCCGGGTTCCGGACGTTTTGAAGTGATAACCACAATTCCATTCGCCCCTCTTGATCCATACAACGCTGTCGCACTGGCATCTTTCAACAGAGTAATGCTTTCCACCAACTCCTGATCCATATCCATTACCCGTTCCAACGATATTTCAAAACCGTCCAGAATAAACAGAGGCATATTTGCCGAATTTTGCGTATTGGCATCTTCCTGCAAATCACGGACGCTCACGTCCATACTGGTTCGTCCCCGCATCGTAACATCCGGTAAACGGTTCGGATCGGAACCATACTCCAAATTTTCTACAATATTAAAACTGGGATCCAAATTCCGGATAGATGACAAAATATTATGGTTTCCCACAGCTTTCAGTTCCTTTTCTGTAATAGTTGTCACAGCCCCGGTATAACTTTCTTTCGCTTTCGTAAAAATACCCGTCACCACCACTTCTTCCATTTCATTGATATCCTCCTGCATGACAATATTCAACTCAGCTTGACCGGCATACTTCACTTCCTGAGTTTTCATTCCGACAAAAGAGAATACCAGCATCGGATCGATCTCCGCCGGCAGAGCCAATTCAAAACATCCCTCATTGTCCGATACGACACCGACTGTCGTTCCTTTGATCCGGACAGTTACGCCAGGCAAAGATTGTCCTTTGCTGTCCACAACTTTTCCTTTGATTAACGTTTTCTCCTGGGGAACAGCCGGAAGTGCTTTTTTTATCACCACCTGATCTCCATCAAGTACATAACTCAAATCCAACGGACGAAGCAACTCGTCCAGCACTTGACGGACATCTGTCTTCCGTGCAGTAACATCCACACATCCCTTGGATTCAATCAGGACGGTGTTATACAAAAATTTCAAACCGGTCTGGCTTTCGATTCGACTGAATACTTCCGCCAAAGGAGTCTTCTGCAACTGCAAGTCGAGCATATACTGTTGGGAGTAAACCTCCGCCCGGATACCTCCGATCAGCATAAGCATGAAAATTAACACACATTTCATTTTTCTACCAAGTTGTTGCCAAGTACCGGAATCTTCCCATTCCGACAGCAAGCGATTGTTTTTTTTCATAAATTTGTTGTGTTAAAACGATTTATAATTGTTTATACAAATTGGCAACCGGCTCTTGTACCAGAAGATCCGGTTGTTTTTCTTATTTTCTGCTCACGATGATTTCCCTGCCCTGCACATCAAAACAGAGCTCATCCATCAACTCGAAAGTATGCAAGACCTCCTGAATCGATGCATGACGGGCGATCTTTCCGGTGTAAAGAATAGAAGCCAAGGAGGGATCAGCATAACGAACTTTAAACAAATACCACCTGCCCAGGATTTTCATGACCTGATCAAGCGGTTGCTTATAAAATGCAAATACACCGTCTTTCCAGGAAGTATAATAACTGACATCTACCACTCGGCGGCTCAGAGTCTGCCGATCGACATCATAAGTTCCTTGCTGTCCGGGAGTCAAAGTCAGTCCCTTCCCCGTACTTGTCTGTTCCAGAGTAACCTTTCCCCGAACCAGCGTAATCACTTCCTGGCTTTCTTCCGGATAAGCAGTTACATTGAACGAAGTCCCCCATACTCTTATCGCCGTATGTTCCAAACACACCCAAAAAGGAGAAGTCGTGTCACGAGCGACATCGAAATAGGCCTCCCCCGTAAGAAATATCCGCCGTTCTCGACCCGGGACAAAATATTCCGGGAAACGCAAACAACTCCCGGCATTCAAAAAGACATCCGTACCATCCGGCAATTTAAAACTGAACTCTCCTCCTTCAGGCACATTTATACAGTGATATTCAGGTGTTGTTCCCGAACTTGTCCGATCATCGGTTTGTAAAATAAAAGTATCTTGCTGACGGAACACTTTCAAATGCTCCAGTTTCATCTGCTGCAATGTATCCAAACTCACAGTTTCTCCGGAAGCGGTAAGTAAATGCGCCGTACGCTTTCCGGGTTGTATGGATACTTCCTGCACCACGCTCGGATAAAGGGGGACAGACGACGGCCAGGAATACCACAGACTCAAGCCCCCGATCAATACGACCACACTGGCCGCAGCCATCCATCGCAGCAATCTTCTGTTCCGCCTCCGACGCACAACCGATTTCCAGCCTTCAGTAACATTGTAGGCGCCCATTTTTTCCAACAACCGGTCCTGCTGGACCTCATCACACCATTTGTTGAAATAAGCACGATTCCGCTCCGAGCGTCCCATCCAGTCGTCCAACTGTTGCTCTTCCTCGGCAGTCAACTGCCCGTCCAAATATTTCAGGAACAAACGGACAATTTGTGTAGGTTCTTTTAAATCCATTTTGCATCTTTTTCTATTATTACACGATGAGATGCAAAAAGGGGTAAATCAAAAAATAAATTTTTTTAGAAAAAATCTCAGACTCTATAATCCGAACAGTAATACAAAAAGGGGATAAAGACCATCCAGTTTCTGCCGCAATAACTTTTTCCCCCGCTTCTTCTGGGCCTTTACCGTCTCCATGCTGACATTCAATATTTTCGCTGCCGTTTCGTTGTCCTTTCCCTCAAAATAACAGAGTTCAAACACCTTGCGGCATTCCCGGGGAAGCAGCTCCACCGCTTTTCGCAATGCAGCGAAAATTTCCGATTCGATCATCCGGCACTCAAACTCCTCCTCTTCCCCCTCCTGCCGCAAATATTCAAAATAATGTTCACGGGAAAGTTTTTGTCGAAGATAATTCAACCCTCCATTCCTGACTGTCCGGTACAAAAAATTCTTTAAGTGCAATTCACTCTCAAAAGAAGGCTTTCTTTCCATCAAACGGACAAACACTTCCTGAACAATATCCCGCGCCACTTCATCATCCTGCACATAACGGAAAGCAAAAAAACACAATGCCCCGTACCAGGATGTAAATACCCTTTCCACATTGTAAGTATATATCGAATCCCTGCCCATGCTTTTATACTACGAATTACACGCTCCACACCGCAATTATTGACAAAGGTATAAAAATTCATATACTTCCAGCGAAAAGTTCTGTTTTTATACTTGCATTTTCAGACACCTAAATTATTCTAAACAGCCATTCCTTCCGTTGATGCCAACAGGAAGTGAAGCTTCATAATATTCTACTTTCTCGAATTTACTCCATGCCATAACGTCCAGTTTATCCCCCTTTCGGAGCACAATGAAAATAGTTCCTTTAATCCAAAACTTAAACGCCCTTTTCAAAAGATTCATTATACTCCCGCAATGCCTCATAAAAAGCTTCTATATTTTCAAAAGGAGTATGAGGAGGAACATCACACCCCGAAGACAACACAAAATTCTTCCAGAGAGCCGTAGCCTGAAGGAGGTCACGGGTTGCTTGCTTCATCTCTGCGGCAGAAGCTTGTTTGAACAAACAGACCGGATCCAGATTTCCCATAACCAAAAGCTCCTCCGGACACGCTTTCAACGCCTCCAGCATATCAATCCTGTTCCCGAAATGATAGGCCATCGCACCTGTTTCAAGCATGGCCGAAGTACAATGGCCGGTATTACCGCAATTGTGGAGGACAACCATAAAGTGATCATCCTGGACTTCCGCAACAATCTGCCTTACATATGCTGATGAAAATTGAGAACAGTCGTCATTGGAGATCAAACCGGCCGCCGGCTCCGCCATAATCACACCAGCAGCCCCGTTCTCTTTCATGGCCAGACAGTAAGAAGTGATCAAAGAGGTACATTTTCTCAATAACAGCCGAACAGTTTCCGGTTCCGTATACATCGCCATCATCATCTCCGTCATATCGAAAAGCCGGCCGGCCAGCGTGAATGGGCCGATACACCCGCCCAAAACAGGTTTATCACAAACGGCATCCGTAACAATCCGATTGGCCTTCAGATATTCCGGAAAGCGGCCGGCAGCCAAAGATGGAATTTGAAGCGCCTCTACTTCCCGATAGTCATGAAGAAGACGTCCCACGATGCAAGGCACCTCCTCTTCCGGAAAAACGACTTCTGCCCCAAAAGCCTCGGCTTCCACCGTCAAATCCATAATCATCGTAGCGGCACTGGCCGGATATTTCCGATTCAAAGCAATTATCGCCTCCGCATGAACCTCTCCGGACTTCACGGCATCGATTACCCTTTTCCCCGTCAGTTCTATGCCCGGATGGGTCATAACAGGAATCACTTCCCGCTGCCCCGCCGTTATCACATGCCGAATCCATGCTTTCATATCTTTTCTGCTCATCACTCTCTGATTTAAACACTATCAAATGATCCACTACGTCTTTTATAACAATTTTTACTGTTGCAAATGGCACAACCATAGGGGCTGCCCTCCACCTGTTTCCCGAATCCGATGATTCCGCTCACCGACTTTATCGGCAGCATGAGACAGGAATCCGTCAAACTCACGCCACATGTCTTTTCCGGCAACAGAGCGAACAACAAGGCCTGTTCCTTGACATTCCAGCCACAATACCCCGGACTATACGGATAAGTATGTTTCATCGGAACAGCCGCCTCCATTTTTCTTATCACCTCATTCACACAAGCTTCTGCAATCACACTCCCTACGGCATCGGCCATAAAGACTTTCAGCAGATCCCCTTTCAGATTCAATTCCTCCATGTATCCCTCATACTCCGCCCCGGCAGTCACCACAAAAACAGCAAAGCATTCAGCCTTCTCCAAACACGGAGCAATGATCTTTCCGACATGAAACACCTGTTCTTCTATCGCAACGGATTCGGAGTCAAGCCAAACGCCCTTACACATCCGAAAAGCCCCCTGGGGCTTGCACAGCGGGGCCAGTTCTTGACAGACCTCTTCCACCATGCATCGGAATGCCCGTTCAGGAAGGACAGAGCGATATCCCAAGGCCCGATAGATCTCCTGCCGATCGATGAACAGCGTGTCAAAAGGGATCCGATCCGTATGTACCTCCTGCTTCATATCATTTCTGCAACAAACGACGGGCTCTCTCTACCGCAGCATTGGCATTGCTGGTATAAGCATCGGCCCCGATCCGCCTGGCAAACCCATCACTCAATGGAGCTCCGCCCACCATTACCTTCACCCGTTCCCGCAATCCGGTCTCTTCCAAGGCGACAACCACCTCTTTCATATAATTCATAGTCGTAGTCAGTAAGGCAGAAAGACACAGGATATCGGCCTGATTCTCCCGTATGGCGGCAATGAACTTATCGCTGGAAACATCTATTCCCAAGTTGATCACCTTAAAACCACGACCTTCAAACATCGAAGCCACCAGATTTTTTCCAATATCATGCAAGTCTCCTTTTACCGTACCGATCACCACCGTTCCCACGGTTGTCTGCTTCTCATCGACCAGCAAAGGCTTCAAAATCTCCAAGGCCCCTTTCATTGCCCGGGCTGACATCAACAAATTCGGGACAAACGCCTTCCCGGCCTCAAAACGTTTTCCAATTTCTTCCATCCCTTTCGTCAAATACTCATTGATCAGGACTTGCGGGTCCGTGCGCACCTTCAATGCCTCCCGTACCATCTCTTGTGACGCCTCCAGTTTACCGGCCACAATCGCTTCCGTCAATTCATTCAAATCCATCGTATGGGTCATGTTAAATTCGTTATTTCAACTGTTCCTGGGCCACTTCGATGAATGCCAGTATATTTTCCAGGGAAGTATCTCCCTCCACCGAATGGGAGGGAGAAAAAATATAGCTGCCATCCTTCCCCAATTCCAACAAATGTCTTGATTCCCGGATCACCTCTTCCTTTGTCCCGAAAGGCAAAGTTTTCTGCATCGAGAGTCCTCCATGAAAAGCCAGACGACCCCGATAAGTCTTTAAAAGCGCATCTACATCCATCACCTCCGGTTGAAAAGGATTAAAGCAATTCAAACCGATGGAAATCAGATCATCGAAAAGTTCATCGACATCACCACAACTATGAATCATCACATATTTCCCGGCATCCCTTACCCGGCCATACATCCGTTTCAAACGCGGAAACAAAAATTCCTTCCACAAATCATAGCCCATGATCAACCCCATTTGCTGCCCCCAGTCATCCCCAAAATAGACGGCATCGATATCATATGTCAACGCTTCCTCCACCTGCGCCAGATTATACTCACAAATGGCATCCAACAAATCATGCACGAACGAAGGATTTATATAAAAATCCATCAATAAATTTTCAATTCCCCGCAATGTCCAGGCCCGCTCGTACAAAGAAAAACCGATTTGAAACACCCGGAACATATCCGGTTTTTTGGCAATCTCACTCTCTATGTCTGCAAAAAAACGAGGATCCCGGGGGTCAGGAAACTCATATCCCTGAAGAGTCGGCTCGGACAGGACACATCCCTTTATATCTCCAATATCTTTGTCAATGCTCCTGTCCCACACCACCTGAAAGACATCCTGATACAGATTTCCGCCTAAATAATCAAAAAAACCGATATCATTTCCCAGTTGCATCATATGATTTCCCAGTACGACATCCAAATCTTCAACACCATAATATGCCTGCAACATCTCTTTCGGCTCCTTGGTAAACTTGAACGACCAGGGTACATAAGGCGGTTTCTTACCATCCAGAACACATTTGATGATTTCTCTTTTGGTCATAAATATCTTATTTACAGACTTTACTTATAAAACAAATTTAAGCGAAAGGAAACATTTTCACTACCAGTCCATTTGCCGATTCTTGTAGTATTTTTGCAAAAATACTTTGCAAAGAACAAATCACCACCATCACATGGGCAGATAAAGGAGAGCAGGTATACCCTCCCAATAACAGTGCCCCCAAGAAGATAAAATTCATCATTGAAGGACACTTCTGCTTTATTTACATACATTGTATTATATTTGCCAAATCCATATTCAGAAACAAAACACAACATCATGTTATACGAAACGATTATTCCAACAAACGGACATTCATTTTCCAAAAAGAATTTCATTTTCAAATATTTCCCGACCCAATGGCATTACCACAAAGAATATGAATTACTACTCATCACCCATGGACATGGGAAACGTTTTGCCGGAGACGGGGTCGATCATTTCAAAGAAGGAGACATTGTTCTTTTCGGGGCCAATTTACCTCATTTTCACATGAGTGATAAAATTTATTATGAAAATAACGATCTCTACTGCAGCTCCGAGGTGATTCAATTTACCAAAGACATATTTCCGGCAGAGATGGACAAAATGCCGGAATTTTCACGAATTTCGGCTTTACTAAAAACCAGCGAACAGGGTATTCTATTCCAGAATAAAAAAATCACCGGCAAAATCTCCGAAATCTTTCCGATCTTAGACAGCCTGTCGGGCATCCACCTGCTCACCCAGTTATATCAGATATTAGATCTGTTAGGAAGCAGTAAAAAATACAAGCTGTTGTCCGGATTCGCGTACAATTTTCAGGCCGCCCAACATCATTGCAACACTCCGGTCAACCGAACTTTTACTTACCTGATGAATCATTTTCAGGAAAACATCCGTCTTACAACAATCGCAGCCCACGCAGGTCAGAATCATGCCGCCCTTTGTCGCAATTTCAGGCAAAGTACCGGGAAAAGTATTTTTGAATGCCTGACAGAGATCAGGATAGAATTCGCCTGCAAATTACTGATCAATTCCGACCTCAGTGTCATTCAGATTGCATATGAATCCGGTTTCAGGAACATTTCCCATTTCAATCACAAATTCAAAGAGATGCTAAAGATGACTCCGATCGAATATCGGAAAAGTCTATCCCAAGAACCCGAGTGATTATTTTTATACAAATGCGCCCCAGAAATTCCATTCAACTTCCAGGGCGCATTTCTATTGGTTAAAGCCAACGTCAACTATTCGTCATCATCAGCTTCGTGATAAGCTTTCAGCAATTCTTCCTGAACTTCGGCGGGTACTTTTTCATAACCGGCAAAATTCATGGTGAAAGTGGCGCGTCCACCAGTAATAGAACTCAAAGCAGTAGAATAACGCTGCATCTCTTTCAACGGCACCTTTGCCTTGATTTTCTGGAAACCGCTGTCAGCTTCCATACCCATGATCATGGCCCGGCGTGTCTGCAGATCGCCCATCACGTCACCCATGTCTTCATCCGGTACCAGCACTTCCACATCATAGATCGGCTCCAGAATTTTCGGATTGGCTTTCTTGAAGGCCTCGCTAAAGGCATGGCGTCCGGCTAAACGGAAAGAAATTTCATTGGAATCCACCGGATGCATCTTTCCATCATAGATACACACCCGAATATCCCGGGCATACGATCCGGTCAACGGTCCCTCTTCCATTTTCTCCATGATTCCCTTCAAAATGGCCGGCATAAAACGGGCCTCGATCACACCGCCCACGATGCAATTGTAGAAAACCAGCTTTCCACCCCATGGCAGATCGTATTCTTCTTTTCCCTTGATCGCCATCTTGCTGTCAACGCCACCGATCTTATAACTGGTCGGCTCAGGCATTCCCTCTTCATAAGGTTCGATTACCATGTGTACTTCTCCGAACTGTCCGGCACCACCGGATTGCTTCTTATGACGGTAGTCTGCCTGTGCATATTTCGTAATCGTTTCCCGATAAGGAATCTTCGGAGCATAAAATTCAATGGGTATCTTGTCATTGTGCTCAATTCGCCATTTCATGGTATTCAGATGGAATTCTCCCTGACCGGCCAGAATCATCTGCTTCAATTCCTTGGAATATTCCACCAGCAAGGAAGGATCCTCCTCGTGCATCCGGTACAACACCTCCGCCATCTTTTCATCATCTCCCTTATTCACCGCACGTACAGCCGTCCGGAAACGGGAATTCGGATACTTGATCTCCGGGAATACGAAATTGCAATCTTTTTCATTCAGAGTATCGCCATTCTTGGTGCCCTTCAGTTTTACCGTCGCCCCGATATCTCCGGCACGGAGTTCCGACACTTTCGTCCGATTCTTTCCGGCCACTGCATACAACTGGGCAATCCGTTCCTTGGCCCCCGTAGTCATATTGATCAGATCGTCCCCTTCTTTCACGGTTCCGGAAACTACCTTAAAATAATTGATATCTCCCAGATGTTGTTCGATCGTCGTAGTGAAAACAAAAGCCGAAGTCGGTCCATTTACATCATACGGCACCAGATGACCGTCCCGGGTCTGCATTCCAGGCATGGCAGCCGCACTCGGAGCCACATTCACCAGGAATTCCATAAAACGACGCACACACATGTCCTTTTCTGCAGAGACACAAAATACCGGGAACATATCCCTGGCGATCAATCCCTTGCGGATACCGGCCCGCATTTCATCCTCAGAAAGGCTGCCTTTTTCAAAATAGAGTTCCATCAATCCCTCATCATTCTCAGCAGCAGCTTCAATTAAAATATTGTGCAGTTCATTGGCCTTTTCTTTTTCGCTTTCAGGAATCGGCAACACGTCCGGTTTTCCACCCTCCGGTTTCCATTGATACATCTCCATTTTCAGGACATCGATCACCTGATTGAATCCGACGCCCTGATTCACCGGATACTGGACCAACACGACCTTTTTCCCGAAAGAAGCCTGCGCATGTTCGACCGTCTGTTCAAAATTGGCTTTTTCATGATCCAGCTGGTTCACGATAAAAATAACCGGCTTATTCAGATTCCGGGCATGCCGGCTAATTATTTCAGTACCTACCTCTACTCCTCTGACGGCATTGAGCACCATCACAGCAGTATCAGCCACATTCAGCGCAGAGATAACTCCACCGACAAAATCATCAGCCCCCGGAGTATCGATAAAATTCAGTTTCTGATCTTTCCATTCGGTATATAACACTGCCGGAAAAACAGAAGAACCGTACTCCTGCTCTACAGGTCTGTAGTCAGAGGAGGTGTTTTTCGCACTTACGCTACCTCTGCGCGGGATGACCCCGCCCTCGTACATCATCGCTTCAGCCAGCGTGGTCTTACCGGAACCAGCACTGCCCACAAGAGCGATATTCTTGATTTCATTCGGATTGTAGGTTTTCATGGTAATCAATTTTAGGTTATTCGTCAAATAAATCGATTTCAATCGTTTGAAAAACGGTTCACAAATTAAATAGAATTTTTCTAAAATCAAAGCACATGAACGCAAATTTAAAGAAACAGATCACAACCTGTCCAGACACGCTGCAATTATGTCAAAGCATTCCACCGAATTGGCAGTATTTGTTAATTATTTACAAAGAATAGCGAATGGCTTATTTTTTGTTTGATTAAAAATCAATCACATCAATATCGTAAAGAAAAATGGAACATACAACAATGTTAGGAGGTAACCTTTGGATATGGATCATATTCATCGGTTTTACAATTATCAGCTGGTTAATCAGCCGTCAACTCAAAAACAGATTTCAAAAATATTCCCAGATACCGACCGCCAACGGCATGACAGGCAGGGATGTCGTGGAGAAAATGTTACGGGACAACGGGATAACCGGTGTCAAAGTCGGTACCGTCGAAGGCATGTTGACCGACCATTACAATCCGGTCAACAAAACCATCAACCTGAGTCGGGACGTTTATTACGGCAACAGTGTAGCGGCAGCTGCCGTGGCCGCCCATGAAACAGGACATGCCCTGCAGCATGCCAAGGGTTACAGCATGCTCAAATTGCGATCAGCCCTGGTACCGGCGGTAGAATTCGCCTCCCATTGGGTACAATGGATCCTCCTGGCAGGTATTCTGCTGGTGGAATCCTTCCCAGGTTTATTATTGGCAGGCATCGGACTTTTTGCCATCATGACTCTTTTCAGTTTCATCACCTTACCGGTAGAAATTGATGCCAGCCATCGGGCATTGGCCTGGTTGCGCAATTCCGGCATCACGGATTATCAAACACAGGGATATGCATTCGATGCCTTGAAATGGGCCGCTTATACCTATGTCATCGCCGCCCTCTCCTCATTGGCAACCTTGCTTTATTACATCATGATTTATCTGAACCGCCGTGACTAAAACCGTCCCGACCGATTGCAGACAGGGACACCAAGTTGCCAAGCAGTTTAACGAGTTTCCTGTATTTCGATACGAAACAGCAAAGCTCGGAAACCGTACTGAATCAAAAACGCGGAGAGAGTGCGGAACTCTTTCCGCGTTTATTTACTCGGTTTATCTTTTCATTAAGATAGACCAAAGCCTCTTTACAGGCAAAAGATTTAACGCTTACAAATCAGGCTTATAAATGATTACTCCTTCCTCTTGATCGCGCAGTATGGCCAGTATGCGGGGATGGAAGTTGCCGTATCTATCACGTGGTATACGGAAGGTCAGTGTCCGGCCATGACCGTATGTCCTGCCGGGACGGTAGCCGTTGCACTTGTTGCCTGAAGCACCCTCTTCATGAAGATATTCCCGGCGCTCTGATACCATCAGGCTTTCAAGCATTATTTCCATCAAATCATGTAAGCCATTTTCTTTTTCCGAATGCTTGCACATCAGCTCGGAAAGTTGTTCCTTTGTGAAATCCATAAAGTCTACTCTTTTTTAGGTTTATTTGTTTGCTTCTACAAATCTAAAAAATCTGTAGACTTTTTTATTATCCTATATCAGACACACTTTTTGAAACAGTATCCCGCCGGCCGTGCGCTGTAAGGTCAGCAGGTTCCCATTACGGTCGTACGTCAGGCCTTTTTTATAAAAATTAGGATGCCAGAAGTACCCAGCATCCTAAAAAACAATATTTTACTTTTCTAAAAACAGAATATTCAATAAATCCTATTTAATCTACTATATCTATTTCTGTATTCGATATAGTTTAAATTTCACGTCATGAATAGAAAAAACTCTTTCTATACCGATATTCTCATCTTGAATTAGCACATATTCAAAAGGGGAAAAATCAATATAAAATCCATTTTCAAATCCTACAAAACGATCAAAAGAATATCTTTGATTCCGAATTTTTTGATTATTCAAAATATCAATCGCGTCGTCAATAATCACACCAACTGAAAAAGTAGCATAAGCTTCAATATCCGTAATTCTACTACTTATTCCATTAAAATCAGCACCTTCACCATAAATTTCCAAATAATCATTTAGCGGTAGAACTTTCCTTTCAACTAACAATTCCCAATTAGCTTGAATCCAATCACTTTTTGAAGTTTCATCAGATGTATAATCCCTATTTGAAATTAACGGTTCTATAATATTCCATGTAAGATTTAAAAAATCTACAAATAATCGCATAGCTTTATCAATATCCATAATCATAACATTTAACGCGAAAAAATATTATTTAAGAAATCTAACTCGTTTTGTGTTGGTAATCTCTTATAACCTTTTGAACCTGGTAAATAATTATTAAACTTAACTTTCTGTAAAGCTCCTGCAGGAGCCTTTGGATGCATATTTGGTACCCATTCTTTTACCCGTACTGCATTAATATCCATTTTACAACCATTTCTAAACATTACTTCCACAGCTTTGCCATCTCTCCCTACACGTGTTTTTATTTTAACAACTTCGTTTCCAAATTGCCTAGTATTTCCTTGTTTTGATGAAACCATCGGTACCTGCCTGAATGCTCTCGGCCCCATCTGCCCTTTTCCCCCCAACGCTCCCGCTGACAATCCCACTCCCGCAGGCAGATAAGTCGACCACAGATTCAGCATACCCAGCGTATGGCCGTAAATCGACCAATAATTCTGGGAGGTCAACGGCTCCGCTATGCCACGGCTCTCCCAATTCGACAAAGCCACCTTCAAATGATGGGAACTTCCGTTGAAAACCTCCAGACGCATCCGCAAGTCACTCAAGTCATAGCGATAACCCCGATAACCGGAAAGGTCCGAAGGCATGGACTGCCAATAGTTCACATTGGAGGCAAGCAGACCGCCGGATACAGGACCGATAAAGAAGGTGGAACCGGAGAGACTGACCTGTTTGTCCAGAATATAGCCGCCTTCGGCGCCCGGATGGACGAAAGAGAGAAACTGGTATTCATTTCCTCCCAAATCGCTCAACCAGGATAAATTCCCGTTTGTCAGGTCATACATCCAATGGTCGGCATACATCCCGTCAGGGTCTGTCAGATTCAAGGGATCATTGCAACAATAATGATAAGGAGTCAGTGATATAGCCGACTCGCTTAACAGGTCCGCACAGAACCATCTTCCCAATCCCGCGTCGTACATCCGGGCGCCGTAGTCCAGAAATCCCAGGTTTCCGGTTGTCTGCAGTTCTTTACCGTTGTATTTAAAGCGATTGGTGTTCTGCGCATATTCGCTCCGTACATGACGGGCGCCGAAAGGATAGTAATCGTTGCGTTCCTTCACCGTTTCCGCCGCATCCACAATCACCCGCACACTGCCCAGATGGTCCGTCAGGAAATAATTGACCTCCTGCGTGCTGTTGTCATTTATCCGGATGACGCCGTCACCGAACAATGCTTCACACAACAGCAGACTGTTGCCGCTTTTTCTGTATATCAAAGAACCCACGTATTCGAAGCCGTCGGCCCCATCCCCGCTTTCCACTCCCAACTTCGTACCGTCAGCCAGCCACACATAGGCAGCCTTCACCGTACTTCCCGCCCGGACTTCACTCACCAAATTTAAGACATTATAAACAACATTCAAAGAGCTATACTAATAATCAGTAAGTTAAAAATGGTATTATAACTTCTGTCATCGATGAAATACAAGCAAAATAATAAGCTGAAAGTTTACTGTTTTAGAAAGAGGAATACTATCATGATACAAATAAACTTACTATTTGTATCATTAATAAAATAAAAGGAACTTACTATTCCACAAGTATCCTGATACAAAAATTGGAACATAAGGTACAACAAACTTACCCAAGAATACGGTTAAATTCGTATACTTGGGTAAGATTTTAGGATCCGTATATGTAAAAGATTTAAAAATCACTCCACATATTATATATCTTTTTCAAAAGATTATACTTTATCATACCTCAGGTACAAGTGCAAAAAAGATATCGTTTCGTTTTTTAACATTATACGATTCAATGTATTGTTTTGCTTGATCAATACTTCTTTCTACAAAATCCAACAGAGATTCATTAGGTAATGGCTCGCAGTACCAATTATCATAAGTAGATCGCAAAACTCCATTTACCAATTTATATACATCTCCCCCTAATATGGGCACTTGTAACTCTCTCAATTGCTCCAAAACTTGCAAAATTTTTTGTCGAGACAATGCCCAATTCTTAATTCCAAGAGATTCAAGAGAGAATCCACTGCCCAAAACTTTGTCAATACTATATGACCAAATTACATCATTCATAATAAAATATTATAGTTCAGCATTAAATAACCTATGATTGAGTGTTCCATCAAACTCTTTTATGAATTCAAAAAAGCCTTTTCTACCTTTATAGCTACCAGGTATTTTAAGCATTTCCCTTACAATACCATCGCCTCCTTTTATTGTAGTTATGAACCCATCTCTTTCAAATGCTATTACACTTTCTGGAAATCCATGAAAATCTCCTTTTTTCATCTGACCTAATACTTTTGCAGAATATTTTGTTCCATCAAAAAAAGATTTTCCACCCTTTGTTATATAGCTTGGCATTCCTTGTAATCCAGCAATCCCTATACTTAACCCTGCCACAACCAACTCCGGATTCGTCCACTGGCTCAACCCCTCACTAAAACTCATCTTCAAAGCATTCTCCAAGGTCGGTTTCAACAAATAGGCTGCCGCAGCATTACGAGACCATTTACTGTTAAACATATCCAATGCACGAAGGGCTTCCTGACCGAACTGTATATCAGCCAAACCGAATTCGCCCTTCCAATAATCATTCCAACCTCGGGAATTCAACCGTTCCGGGTCCCAAAGGGTCGATTTCAGGACAGACAAGAATTCAGACATCCGGTGGGCAGGTACACGCACGATATCGTCACTGCCATCATCCGTCTGGAGGATCACATTATTGTACTGATCGATGTAATGCGTATCCCATCTTCCATCTCCATCGACAAATATGAGCGGATTGTTGCTACAATAATGGTAGGGAGTTTGCATATAACGATTTTCCGCCTCGGGGTCTGCACAGAACCAACGTCCCAACCCCGTATCGTACATCCGGGCGCCGTAGTCCAGATAGCCCAAATCCCCCGTTGTCTGCAATTCCTTCCCGTTGTATTTCCAACGGTTTGTGCTCTGTGCATAGTCGCTACGTACATGACGGGCACCGAAAGGATAGTAGTCGTTACGCTCCTTTACTGTTCCCGCTGCGTCCACGATCACCCGCACGCTACCCAAATGGTCAGTCAGGAAATAATTCACCTCCTGAGTACCGTTATCATTCAACCGGATGACGCCGTCACCGAATAACGCTTCGCTCAATTGTAAGCTACCGCTGCTTTTCCTGTATATCAAAGAACCCACATATTCGAAGCCATCGGAGCCGCTACCGTTACATACCCCTAACTTCATGCCGTCGGCAAGCCAGGTATAGACAGCCTTTGCCGTGCTGCCCGTCCGGACTTCACTCACCAAATTTAAAAAATTATAACTGAAATTCAAAGATTTCCGGTTGTCATTTTGCAAATTACCATTGGCATCGTAGCTGTAGCTGCCGGATACAGCGCTCCCCGGGGCATAGATGTCATTCGATTGTGCAGTACGCACACTTTCTGACAATCCCGTCAATAGATTACCTGTATAAGTATACGCCAGGTTGTCCACCACATTCCCGCCGGCCGTGCGCTGCAACGTCAGCAAATTGCCGTTACGGTCGTACGTCAGGCCTTTTTCTACGTAATCACCGGACAAGGCAATCCACGCACTGCCGCTCTTCTCTTTTTGCACGGCACTTGTAAAACGGTTCAGACCGTCATACGTAAAGTCGTACAGCATGTCACTGCGGCTCAATCCTCCCAGACGGTTGTCGCTCACCGTCTGAATAACCCGGCCACGATCGTCGTAATACATCGTCGTGGTCTGCCAGGCATCACTGCCCAGGATCCTTGTCTTCGTTGCCGTCAACTGACCCGTTACCAAAGGATGGTAGGTGGCCGCATATTCCTGGGTGGCTGCAAAAGCATGGGGGATAACCGTTGTAGATGCCGTGTAGCTGTCGTAAAGGCAATATTGCAAAGGAGTCCGCGTTCCGGCAGGAAGATAGTCCTGGCTGTCACGGGCTTCACTCCTCAGCTGGACGGCTGTTTTTCCCTCAATGACCACCTCTCCTGTCTCTGTCACCCTGTTTTGCACATCATAGATAGAATAGCTCCAACGGTTGTCGGTCCTCTGATTGCCGTCCTGGCTCAACACAGCACGGTCTTTGCCGTCGTACACGTAGTAAACCGGTTCCACTCCCGGCTGCTGTTTTTCAATCAGCCTGCCTCGCGTGTCGTAATCGTATCGGTAGGCATAACGGTTCAATACGGTGGCGTCCACTCCCGTTCCCAGACGATGGCTCGCCTCGGGAGACAGAACCCAACACACACGCCCGAAGGCATCATATACGGTATATGTCTCCAGTCGGTCGTTCCCGTTCACACTCACCGTCAAAACGGCCTTCCCCTCGTTGTCCGTAAAGCTTTCCGTCACCAGGCCGTCTTCGTCCGTCACCGTCGTCTTTTCCAAACGCCCCGCTGCTGCCGTCGGGGCTGCCGCTCACCTGCACGTCTTAATCCTTTCATTCTAGGAGTAGGATATACAAACTCCTTGTAATAACCCAAATGTTGTTTTGACTATCTATTTACCAACCAACAAACTGTTGATTACATAACTTATATCATCCCACTCTTTTTCCAATTCCATTTTTCGTCGAAAATATGTCCTTAAAGTCGCTTCATCACGTTCTAATAATTTATTAAAAAAATCTTCGTCATTACAAAGCTCTGCAAAACCTATCAAATTTCGATAATTGGTATACTTATTATCCTTATTAATACTAACAAACCAATTAAAAGGTAATTCATTCGATACTATTTCAAAAATCTGATATGGAAACCATCCGGGACGTGCATCCTCATCTATCAAAAAATACAAATTATTTGATTCTTTGAATGTCATTATTCCCATGACCCAATATTCCTTACTAATCTCAAGACCATAATTAAAATTATTTGGTATACCCTTCCCCACATTGGATGGGTCATTACATAAACACTTTACTTTCATAATTAATCAATAAATTTAAACTTATTAATAACCCGTTAGCGGAATTAAGTTAGCGCATACTTAACCCTGCTAACAGGTTTTCCATTTCAATACTCTCTTCCTCCATCTTCTTGCAAATAGCGTTACAATGAGACACTGTAAATTTACATGTGAAATTGGATAATTTATGTTTACATTCTTATAAACAAATAAATATCAGTAATTTATAATCAATTTCTATAGATTTTGATATCATATTTAATGTTATAGCTTCCAAATCTGAGAATTTATAAACTACTTCTGGCCGACGTATATTATCACGTTGATTCACCAAATCACCTGCTTTTTGCTTACAGATGTCGAGAAATTTTGCGAACATTGTATATAAGTTGTGCATACAGTATCTGCATATTAGATGATTAAATATCTCTAATTCACGAAACATCAACAATACACACAACTTATTACTCATAAATCTTTCAATTGTTTAATTCCGTCTACGAGGATTATTAATAAATTTAAAATCATCAACAGCTATAATCCTTTTATTTTTCCACAAAGCATTATAATGAATTTCTACTCCATGTGCTGTCTCATTAGACATTTTATCCCAACCACTCCAACGAGTATCTTTTATATTTTCAATCAATATTATTCCAGATGATGGGTCCGACATAATCTCTTCCATTGCCAATTGCTCTTGAAGATTCTTAGCAGTAATCCTGCCTGTAGAACCACGTCCTAAAGGTTTAAAAACTTTAGAATGTTCTACTCTTGCTATTTTAGCAATATCTTGCCACCCCAAAAGACCTGCACTTAACCCTGCCACAACCAACTCCGGATCAGTCCATTGGCTCAATCCCTCACTAAAGCCCATTTTGAATGCATTTCCCAATGTCGGCTTCAGCAAATAGGCTGCTGCCGCATTACGAGACCAGTTGGAGTGGAACATGTCCAATACGCGCAGAGCTGCCTCATTGAATTGAATGTCCGCCAAACCGAATTCACTTTTCCAATAATCATTCCAACCTCGGGAATTCAAGCGGTCAAGATCCCAACGGGAGGCTTCCAAGACTGACAGGAATTCAGACATCCGATTGGCCGGCACCCGTACTACATCGTCACTGCCGTCATTGGTCTGGAGGATTACATTGTTATATTGGTCAATATAATGCGTATCCCACTTTCCGTCTTTATCGACAAACAAGAGAGGATTATTGCTGCAATAATGGTAGGGAGTCAATACATAACGGCTTTCCGCCTCAGGGTCCGCACAGAACCATCTTCCCAATCCCGCGTCGTACATCCGGGCGCCGTAGTCTAAATAACCCAGATCTCCCGTCGTCTGCAACTCCTTCCCGTTGTATTTCCAACGGTTCGTACTCTGTGCATAGTCACTGCGTACATGACGGGCGCCGAAAGGATAGTAATCGTTGCGTTCCTTCACCGTTCCCGCCGCATCCACAATCACCCGCACACTGCCCAGATGGTCCGTCAGGAAATAATTCACCTCCTGCGTGCCGTTGTCATTCAGCCGGATGACGCCGTCTCCGAACAATGCTTCACTCAACTGCAGACTGTTGCCGCTTTTTCTGTATATCAAAGAACCCACGTATTCGAAGCCATCCGAACCGCTGCCGCTTTCCACTCCCAACTTCGTACCGTCAGCCAGCCACTCATAAGCAGCCTTCACCGTACTGCATGGCACTACGGCCCAATCCGCCCAGAAGGTTGTCGCACACCGTCTGAACAATCCGCCCACGATCGTCGTAATACATCATTGTGGTCTGCCAAGCGTCGCTATCCAAGATCCGTGTCTTCGTTGCCGTTAACTGTTCCGTTATCAAAGGATGGCAGGCTGGAATAGGCACAAAAGCAATATTATAGAACAAACACTTCTTATTGAAAAACAACAAAAAAGAAACCGTCTCACTTTTAAGGAAAAATACATTTAAGCGATCTCTCTAATCACAAACAAGTCTATGCAAAACTTATTGCAGAAAATATTACAATTTATCAATCTTAAATCTTCTCGCAATGATTTTTATTTCCCCTCCTGTAGAATTCAACAGAATCTCATATATATTAAGCTCTGCACTACTTATATTACCTTCCCATAACGAACAGAGATTTATTAAATCTTTATCATCCTTTTTAAGAAGGCATGCCTGGAGAATACTTTCATCTGCAATAATTCCAAAATTTAAGTTCATTTTTGCCCAATAAACATCTTCAAAAACAAAATTAACCCTTTCATTATTATTAGGAAATATAATCTCCATTTCTATTTCATCTTTTATACCTGGACTATTCCTATTTATTACTATATTTTTTATTATAGCATCATGCCAGTAAAAATCTTCAAAATTCATAATTCTACTTTTTAATTTATTTATACCACGGCCACTTACTTTGGTCAAAAATATGACCTTTATTATTTAAATGGAAGTGACTTCGACTAGGACCTTTTAAACCTGGCTGTGTTGCTGCATCAATACGCAATTTTTCTATAAATCTTCCATTTTCAAAAATTCCATAACTAGAATTTCTATATCGATTTTGCTTAAAAATTCCAGGTATCTTTGCTCCTCTGGGTAATGCAACCCCTTCTTTCGTTACAATAAATACATCTTTTTTAAGATTTGCTTTCTCTTGTACTATCCTTTTTGTTGAGGAAGGGACAGAAACTACACGTGAGTTTCTCGGCCCCATCTGCCCTTTTCCCCCCAACGCTCCCGCTGACAATCCCACTCCCGCAGGCAGATAAGTCGACCACAGATTCAGCATACCCAGCGTATGGCCGTAAATCGACCAATAATTCTGGGAGGTCAACGGCTCCGCTATGCCACGGCTCTCCCAATTCGACAAAGCCACCTTCAAATGATGGGAACTTCCGTTGAAAACCTCCAGACGCATCCGCAAGTCACTCAAGTCATAGCGATAACCCCGATAACCGGAAAGGTCCGAAGGCATGGACTGCCAATAGTTCACATTGGAGGCAAGCAGACCGCCGGATACAGGACCGATAAAGAAGGTGGAACCGGAGAGACTGACCTGTTTGTCCAGAATATAGCCGCCTTCGGCGCCCGGATGGACGAAAGAGAGAAACTGGTATTCATTTCCTCCCAAATCGCTCAACCAGGATAAATTCCCGTTTGTCAGGTCATACATCCAATGGTCGGCATACATCCCGTCAGGGTCTGTCAGATTCAAGGGATCATTGCAACAATAATGATAAGGAGTCAGTGATATAGCCGACTCGCTTAACAGGTCCGCACAGAACCATCTTCCCAATCCCGCGTCGTATATCCGGGCGCCGTAGTCTAAATAACCCAGATCTCCCGTCGTCTGCAACTCCTTCCCGTTGTATTTCCAACGGTTCGTACTCTGTGCATAGTCACTGCGTACATGACGGGCACCGAAAGGATAGTAGTCGTTACGCTCCTTTACCATTCCCTCCGCATCCACAATCACCCGCACACTGCCCAGATGGTCCGTCAGGAAATAATTGACCTCCTGCGTGCCGTTGTCATTCAGCCGGATGACACCGTCACCGAACAATGCTTCACACAACAGCAGACTGTTGCCGCTTTTTCTGTATATCAAAGAACCCACATATTCGAAGCCGTCGGCCCCATCCCCGCTTTCCACTCCCAACTTCGTACCGTCAGCCAGCCACACATAGGCAGCCTTCACCGTACTGCCCGTACGCACTTCTCTCACCAAATTTAAAGAATTATAATCAAATAACAAAGACCTCCGGCCGTCATTTTGAAGATTACCGTTGGCATCGTAACTGTAAGTTCCCGAAGCGGTGTTGCCGGGAGCGTAGATGTCGTTCGACGGAGCCGTACGCACATTTTCCGACAAACCGGTCAAAAGGTTGCCGGTGTAGGTATACGCCAGGTCATCCACCATCGTCCCTGCGGCAGTACGTTGCAAGGTCTGCAGATTTCCGTTACGGTCGTACGTCAGGCCTTTCTCAACGTAATCGCCGGCCAATGCGGTCCACGCACTGCCGCTCTTCTCTTTTTGGACGGCACTTGTAAAACGGTTCAGTCCGTCATACGTAAATCCGTACAGCATGGCAGGATTTGTCCCCTGCTGCCATTCCCATTCGCTCAGACTGCCGTTCCAACGGGCAGTACTTCCTCCCTCCGTAGTCTCGTAACGGAGCCGCATCCGGAAAGGAGTGCTTTCTTTGCCGGTCAGCCATCCCCGGAGATTGTACGTAATGTCTTCGTCGAGTTCACCGTAACGCTTTCCTGTCAGACGGCCCAAAGCGTCGTAACTGTAGGTCAGCGTAGCCGCCGTTCCTCCGTTGAGACTGACGCTCTGCGTCAACAAACGGCCCTGAGCATCGTAGGAGTTCACACACTCCAGCACATCGGCGCTCCCGTCCGTTTTCCCATGGCTCTCCCGCTGCCGTATCAGGTTGTCCGTAAAGTCGTACAGCATGTCACTGCGGCTCAATCCTCCCAGACGGTTGTCGCTCACCGTCTGAATAACCCGGCCACGATCGTCGTAATACATCGTCGTGGTCTGCCAGGCATCACTGCCCAGGATCCTTGTCTTCGTTGCCGTCAACTGACCCGTTACCAAAGGATGGTAGGCGGCCGCATATTCCTGGGTTGCTGCAAAGGCATGGGGGGTAACCGTTTCAGATGCCGTGTATCTGTCGTAAAGGCAATACTGCAAAGGCGTCCGCGTCCCGGCAGGAAGATAGTCTTTGCTGTCACGGGCATCACTCCTCAGTTGGGCAGCCGTCTTTCCCACAATGACCACCTCTCCTGTCTCTGTCACCCTGTTTTGCACATCATAGATAGAATAGCTCCAACGGTTATCGGTCCGTTGATTGCCGTCCTGGCTCAACACGGCTCGGTCTTTGCCGTCGTACACGTAGTAAACCGGTTCCACTCCCGGCAGCTGTTTCTCAATCAGCCTGCCTCGCGTGTCGTAATCGTATCGGTAGGCATAACGGTTCAATACGGTGGGGTCCACACGCTCACCCAGACGATGGTTAGCCTCGGGAGAGAGCACCCAACGCACACGCCCGAAGTCATCATATACGGTATATGTCTCCAGTCGGTCGTTCCCGTTCACACTCACCGTCAAAACGGCCTTCCCCTCGTTGTCCGTAAAGCTTTCCGTCACCAGGCCGTCTTCGTCCGTCACCGTCGTCTTTTCCAAACGGCCGGCTGCGTAATAACCGCTGCATACCAGACTTCCGTCAGCCGCCACCCGATAAAGACGGACTTCATCCGCGCCATTGTAGCCGTAAGCCGTCGTGATGCCTTTACTCCCGGCATGCCAGGCCGCTCCGGGACCGGTCTGTTTCACTACCCGGTTCAACGGACTACCGTCATATTCTGTCAGACTGAAGGCATTCGACTGTTCAGCGGCTCCATAAACCGACCAGTTGGACACATTGGAGAAACCGCCGTCAAAATTCCCGCAATTACCCAAAGCAGGATAAGGAAGGAAAGACTTTTCCACACGGCCTCCCCGGCCGTAAACGTAGGGCTGAACCAAATCACTGCTCCCGTCGGGAGAGGCATTCACCTGCACGTCCTGCAGAGGACGTCCCAATCCGTCTACATAACGGAGGCTTTCGCGCCAGGTATCACCGGAAGCAGAAAGATAAGTCCGCGTAGCCGTATAGCTGTGTGTGGAACTGAAAGTCACCGTGGTGTTCCGATAAACTTCCGCACTGCCGTTCATCGCTACGTAGTGATCCTGAAGACCTCCCTCCACCCGGTAAACACCAGTCGAAGGCGCACTAAAACGAAGCATCGAACCTGTACCGGGAAGAGTCTCCACTACATTGCCGTCACGCAGCAGACGATACGTCAGCCCCTCCTCAGAACCGCTCAGAGTAATCTCTACCGCACGGTTGTTCGTCTGAACACCGCCACCACCGGTCGTATAACGCGTAATCACAGGCCAAACGCCGACACTACCGTTCATCCAGGTCTCGTGACCGTCGTATGTCGCCTGCACCCGGTAATGACCGTAATCCGTCAGACCCGTAAACGAACCTCCCGGTCGCTCGGCGACTAAACTGTCGTTGCAATAAAGACGATATAACACCAAATGCTGTACGGCATCCAAACTGACACTTGCCGTACTGCCGGAGGCAATTTCTCCTCCGCCACGAACGTTCGCCACGTGCAGACTCCCGCCTTCTGGCTGGATCAAAGACAGAATGAAAAGATTTGGATCGGATGTAGACTGTGTATTCAGGACAAATTAGGATTCCAACACGGTATCACGAAGGTTGGGACCGCACATAACGATAAGATTTCCGGTGTTCGTCCCAGTCTGAAGGCAAAAAAGCAAAAAGGAGGAATTCCATAAAAGGGATTCGCCCCGGTTGCAGGAATTCGCAACTTCCTGTAATGTCGGAAAAATATCGCCCGCATCACCCGTAAAAGAAAAAGGGATTTCTGCAAAATCGCCATCCGGATAAACGGCAAAGGGAGAACGGTTAATCAGGGAAAGACGACCATGAAAGATGGAGTATTCGCTTACCACAGCACTGCCATTCATCAATCGAGAAACTCCGTTACGAACCGCACGGACCGTATAAGTACCCGTATTTGTTACCTGAAAAGTCAATGCTTCTCCGGTGCCGGACAAGGTGCTCACCTGAGTACTCCCTCGAAACAGTTCATAGCTGACACCCTCTTCAGAACCGCTCAATTCCAGCGGCACCATACGACCGGGATAGTAACACTGACCGCCTCCGCTAAGAGTATATACCTGGGGAACAACGCCTTCCGGATATTGAAGAATTTCCAGATAGCTGTTGTTCAAAAAGGAGGGAAACACACAACGGCGCACGACAGTATCCTGGTTCGGTTCTACCGCAAAAAGAAAAGATCCTTCCAGAGTCGACAAGGATTCCATTTCAAAATGGACTGCCTCCAACCATGTCCAAGATAGTTCTTCCAAGCAGGCATTCAGCTGAGATAACGCCTCTCCGGCTTGGAAGGTTTGCTCTACACGGGCTCGCATTAAAAAATACTCTTCACTACCGTCCAGTATGATCTCAGTTCCGTTGGGCGAAAGATCCAGACGCGGGAATTCCTGACTTTGCGAGGTCAGAGAAAGTACTAAGAAACAAAGAAATAAAAATATGGATTTCATAACAATAATCATTTAAGGGTTGACGACATGATGTTCATAGGATTCCAATAGCTGACCATGCTGATCCCGGACACGAAGCAAACGGCCAGCCGCATCGTATTCGTTCACCTCCAGCCGACCGCTCTGGTCGAAAGTGCAGAAAACCGTACCGTCGGCATTGTAGGATGTTGCACAGAAAGGCATACCGTCAGGAACAAGAGCCATGTAATGCACCCCACTGTCCAAAAAAGGAAGGGATATCCGCACTCGACTCACCTCCTCGAAGGAAGAAAGGTCGATGTCAAATTTCTGTAGTGAATAAGCGGAAGTGGATACTGTCTGCCCGCTACCCACAGTCATGCCTCCGCTGTGATACACGTTCCACGACAAATCCGCATTCTCCGACTGGCAAACGACATACAGACACAAACGGTCCGTACCCGCAGCAGGACATACTGCCAAAACCGAATCTGAATTTTCATAATCCAGCACAACGTCTCCCAAAGCCAGAAAAAAGGGATCGGAAAGAAGACCAATATAAACGGTATATGTAATGTTATCTGCAGCCATACGAAGAAAATCAGATTCATTCTCAGGAAACTGCTGCTCAAAAACAGTCATACCAATGGACAGGAACTGATGAAAATCATCTATATGCACATTCACACTATCACACAACGAAGGCAACTCCCCATAGGCATCGGTACAGCTACAGCCAACGATTTCGATCAACCGGACAAACAGATTCCGAGGCGAAGAAGTGAAATATTGCGACAAGAGAGTGTCCATCTCTTGTACGACAAGCAACGCTTCGTAAAATCTTTTATAATAAACATGACTGTACAACAGTTCGCTGAACGGATATTCTTCCCCACTGAAATGCTCTAAATAAGCATGCAAGTCCATGGCTGCCATCTCTGCACTGCCAGTCGACGCCATCTCCAAAAGCGTAGCGCCGGTATGCCGGTCATGGGAAAAGGCTGTTTCCGACATCCGGTCGCAACAGTCCGACGGCAGGAAAAGATCCCGATTCCAGCAGTAATCATTTTCCTCTTCCAACGTATAATTCGACTGGCCATAGGTGAAAAGCGAGGAAGCCGGTACATCCATCTGATAGGCGGAAGGTTGCTGAGGCGTATAAGTATAACGGGCTTCTATCCCCATGCCATGGCGTGTGCCATTGGCAACTGCCGTATAAACATTTACCGTTTCTGTCAACAGGCTGTCGTTTTTCAGATAGGCCTGTTTCACCGGCAACGATAACATGTTGGCTGCAACCATACGGGACAGGGAAGTATCGGCCGTCACATTCATTTCCGTCACCCGCATTGTCGCCTCCGTATAGCGATCACCGCAAGCATCCGTCCGCACGATACGGGTCGGATGCACACTCCCCTCCGGATTGTCGTAAAAATATTCCGTCGAACAAAACAGTTCACCATCCCCTTCGGGAGAAGCATAACGGTACTCCTTTTGAGATGTCAGCAACGTCTTGCCACCGTAAAAAAGCGTATAAGCTACATTTGAAGGTTGTCGGGTAGTCCGGGGTTGGATGTTGGGAAGGTACACGTTATAATAGGGACTCAGGGAATAACTCGACAAACCGTCCCGATAAATCAAGACAGTCGCCTGGTTGCGGTAATAATTCTCCAGATATTCGGCGTCCATATAATTTTCATCGGCTTTCAGTTGCGGAAATTCTCCCACATAGCAGAAATCGGACGAACAGGCGGAAAAATAATCCTCGTTAAGATCCAGATCCAAGCCGGGAACAGATTTGGAAAGATCCGTTTCATAATGGTTATGTACGGAACGCAGCAAATGCCCATCCTCATCATATTCCGATACGGATAAGGGTAACCCCACCAGCCAGAAAGGATAGTATTGCGTATAATTGGGAAGCAGAAAACAGAAAGGGACATGAAACGTATACGACTTTTTACCCTGACCAGGACGTATTTCCTCCACCTGCCGGTAATAAAGCCCGTTATTGCCGGTTTTCAGAAAAGCAAGTCCCTTGAACTTCATCTGGGAATGCGTCAAACGATCGGAAAAACCGCTGTATGACAAGACTTCCACATTCGTGATTTCTGAATACATCGGTATGCCAGGAAGGGGATAACGGTATAGAACCGTATCACCCGAAACGGATATGCCATCGTGATAAATCAGCGATTTAAGCCGGAGACCGCCGTAAGGCATCGAATCCGTCAGGAAACCGGAACCCTGATACGGATAGGGAATACTTGCATTCGGTTCATAATCTATTTGTATTCTACCGCCATCGGATAAAGCAATCGACTTTAACGATGATATCCGGGTACATTCGGCATCACCGAAAACCCAAAATGGCTTCTCTTCATCACTATCCCTATAATAGCCCCACATGTCCGTACCACAGGAAACATCAGAAGGTATGCCGTAATATTCGAAATTGAGCGTACGTACACTCGTGCTGTCATTCCCTGTAAAGGAAAGACGGTTCAAATGAGTGTTATTTTCCAACTCCACGCCGGAGAAACGCACTCCCGAAACCGAACCCGATTGCAATGACATCAAACGGGTATTGTAACCGGAATACCTGTAAGCGAAACGAAGAACATGATTGCCGCAGACAATCTGTGTCAGCAAGGGACTACGGACGGTCAGCGAAGTGCCGTTAGCTACTTCCCGCTCCGATACCTCTTCCACCTGTTCGAGACTCTCTATGACATACCCTTTGGCCATCCGGAAGTACATGGCAGCCATCTGAGCATTATGAGAGGATTGGGCAGAATAGGTCTCGTCCAACTGGTTCAGTAAATCGATCAATTCGTTAGAGGCCGAAGATATATTCCGGAAATCCGCCAATTGTCCCATCACACGAAAATTATTGTTGATGGCCTGAACCCCTTGTTCGAAATTTGGATTTCTCACCCACTGGCCTGCTGCGGTTAATTCATAAAGCGAGTTATTCAACTGCATCTCAAAAGAAAAAGAATTCAGATAGAATCTTGCTTCGGAAATCGCAGTATTAAAATCATCCCGAAAAGGCTCGAAGTCGAAAGTATGTTCCTGTAGTTTCCTGCCATAGGAATAATGGGTGGTGTAACCGGAACAAAAACGGCTGAGTTGGATATTGTCCTGTTCACCGTTATACTTGACATCCGCCAAATAGTGGTAAACTAAGGGAGAACCGTTCACCGGCTCGATCCGACTCAGGTACCACGACGACACATAGTTCTCGCCGCGCAGGCCGTTAAAACTGACCGCATCTTCTTTCACAATATCCGAACTCCACTCTTTCTGCCGGTAAATGTATCGGTTACCCTCTTCGTCAGTTATTGTCCAACCGTCAATCGACAAGAAGCCGCTTTGTTCGCATTCGATCCGCACATTCGTCCGTTCCAAAGGAAGGGCGCAAATCCGTTCATCGGCATCTAAACCGAGAATAAAATGAATCGACTGTCCATTGAAGACAGCGGTAAAAATGTCCGATTCCCCGTCTCGCTGATGACGGTTGACACGTTTTACATCCTCAGCCAAAGGAACGGTATCCTCCCGCCAGAGATTACAATACAGGTAACCGTTATAATCTATCTCATCGGCAATTCCCCCGCGAATGGTACGTGTCACTACCCCGCCCGTATTCAATGTCCAGTTATAACCGACTAATCCCGGACTATCGGCTGTTTTCACTCCCTTGGCCGTATAATCCAAACTTACAGGCAGGGAGAAACCGCCGTTACCCAAGGTATACAGGGGTACCTTGTAATGGAAAATCCCTGTTGCATAATCCACTGTTGCATTCTTGTCATTCAGATACCCCTGGGCCTGCTGGCCAGGCGCAATATCCTGTGCAGAAGCCATCATCACAAAGCCCATAAAGAGCCATAAAAAACACATTTTTTTCATAAGCGTACATTTTAGTTTAACATAAGCGTGTAACACCGGCCGGCTTTACGTACCACCACAGAGTCCGTATAGATTTTTCCGACCGTATATCCGTCTACCGTTCCTTTTTCCCAAACCGGTACACTCCCATCCGGGTATTCGAACAGCAGAAAATCTTTTTTTCCTTTTCGGATGATTCCGGACAAACGAAAAGAAGGAGGCTCTTCCGGTATGGGAGAAGTTCGCACAGGCTCGAGTACCCGTACCGGCTTTACCTCCGAACGATCAGGCTCCGGCAGGACTTCGACGAAAGGATCACGATAGTTCAAGCGTAACGTGTCTTTTATTACCGGAGCCACCGGTGAAGGCGGCGAAAATGCCGGGACTACCGCTTTCCCTTCACCGGCATAACGTACCAACCGCCAGAGAATCCCTCCCCAAAGTCCTGTCGCCAACACAAGGAGCACGGCGACGGTTTTCCGGTTTTGCAAGCCGTTCATGGTTCTTCAGCCAAAGGTGAGACAATCAACAGGCGAACGGCATATTCCCCTGTCCAGACTGAATTTTCGGCCCGTACACCCCAAGTGTATACCCCCGGCTGAAAAGTATATTCATAGCGGCACCCCGCCACCAATGTATCCAGCAGACAGGCTTCGGGCCGGCGGAAATCCGGAGTCGCTATCCGCAAACGATAAGCCATCGCCCCGTCCAACGCTTCCCACAGAAACAATTGCCGCGCCACCTTCGTAGTCACACTGTCGCCGGGAGCAATCAGCCTGACCGAAGATCCCGTCAGGTCAGGCTCGAAAATATCGTCACAACCCGACAGAAACGACACTGCTCCCGCTAAGAACAGTATCCAGGTTTTCATTCGTTTTGTTTTCATTCTTCCGTAATTTGTTGTATCCATAAAGTCAATTGTAATTGTCTCTCCCGATTGCGGGCATCGGCATGCAAACGGAAACTGGCTGCCACCGGCCTCATTCCTTCCCCTTCCCGTTCCAAAGCATCCAACACCTCCAACATCGGCAGAAATCCCCCTGCCAAGGTGAGTTCGGCCGTGTAAAGTTTCCATCCCCGATCCTCACCGCTCAGCCAGGGAGTATAACCGATCACCGTCACTCCACGTACTTCTCCCCATTGTCGAACCCGTTCCAACAAACGACCGTCACGCAACCAGGCTCCCTTTTTCAGATAAACGGCCAACGTATCGCCCAACGTATCACGACATTGCCGCAGTTCCTGCAACTCCGCCCCGTTCCGTTTGCTGGCTTGCCACAAAGAAACAAGCTGTCTTCCACCACCAAACCAAAGCACGAAAGGCAATCCGAACAGCAAGGCTGCCAGACCGATTTTTCCATACCGATAATTATTCTGCTTCATATTCCCGTCCTTTATCTGTTCGCCATACAATACTGATGCGGAAAGTGAAATCCGCCTTTTCCACCCTACGATCCAATCCTTCGAGCATCACCCGCCATGAACGGCCTGCCTCAGACAGATTTTCCGTAAACATAGCCACATCGGCCGGTTCCCGGGTATAACCCTCCACCATTACACACCCATCCCTCACAACCAAAGGCTTACCCGTTTCTACCCGCCGTTCGGGAGGATTCGCCTCCAAGCGAACAAGAGTAACCCCCCGAGGCACTGCGGCAGCAATCCGATCGAACAGCGGAGCCAATTTTCCACTTCCGGTCAGCATCCGCGACATTCTTCCGGCCCTTTCCTCCTCATCCCGACGCAGTTGTATCTTCCGTTGCCATAACGACAACTCCTCCTGCTGTTGCAAAACCTGCCGTCGTAAAGCTGTTTGCAAGGGATAACCGATACCAGACAAAAGCAGGAGCGACAGAAGTATGGGCCACTTTAAGCGCTTCAACAAAAGGGTGGCAATCACCTGCTGCTCTTTCCTGACCTTTCGCCAATATCTCCATGTCCGCCAATGTCGGTAGGTTTGCTCAATCCACGCTTCCAGAACCGGAATATCGACTACCGCCGACAGAGATACTTCGGCCACGGCCCATCCTTCTTCCTCCCATTTTTCCAACCACGGCCGAACCCCTTCCCGACGCAGAAACACCAACAAACGCTCTTCCCCCACATCTTTCCATTCCCATAAAAATTCGTCTCCCGTCGTCACTCTTCCGGCCCAGTCGATCTTCCCGGTACAATCTTTCACAATCACTCCATATCCGGTAAACAACACCAATACTGGACATCGCTCCGGCTGTATACCGTCGACCGGCTCCAGACATACCCTCCTTTTCTTCCAGCATCCCCGGTAAAACACGACATCCGGATCAGCCTCCTTTTTCAAAGTGATTACCACCACCGCAAAACGGTTCAACAACCCCAAAAATCCATTGCTCCGTTTCATCAGAATATCACTGTCGGTTTAATAAATATGCTCAACTTTTCATCCACCTTATTATCTGTGGACACACCGAACAACCATTTCAACAGCGGAATCCGGGCAACCAGCGGCAAACCGCTGGACCCCTTCTCGCGGGTATTGCGATCAATACCGCCCAACAGCACCATATCCTCGTTATCCACCCGAATCCGGGATTTAAAACTGCGGGTAGCCGTCCCCGGAGGAGCGTCTTTCTCTTCACGGGCAGTAAACTCACTCTGTTCGATTTCGATCGTCAGGGTGATTTTCCCGTCACTACTAACATAAGGGACGATTTTCAGACTTAAATCGGCCTCCGTACTCTTCCAGCTATAAGATTCGGACTGAATGGGATTCTGCGTACCCATGATGTTATTCTGCACCTCTTTGTAATAACGGGTTTCCCCACTCTTCAAGCTCGCCTCATGTCCGTTCAGAGTGGACAATTTAGGAGTAGAACGCAATTCCAATGTTCCAGCCTCTTCCAATGCCTTCAACGTGAAATAGAAATTAGGCGTCACTTTCCCCAGATTTATACTGCCGAAACCGTTAAAACTGTTGATCAAGCGGTTGATGGATGCCGCAGATAAGGAAAAATCCACCCCGGGACTGAAACTTCCGGTCGTCTTTATCGGTTTTTCTCCTAAACCAGCCGTTATTCCGGCTTCCCGAAGGCTGCTTTTCTTCGAATCGACAATCAAGACTTCAATGGTAATCAGTGGCACCGTCTGGTCGATTGATTCAATAAACTGTCGGAGAGAAGCAATCTGCCGGCTATTGCCCGATACGATGAGACTGTTTTGTTCGGCAAAAGCACCGATTTGCATGTCGGCTTTCAAGACTTCAGGAATCAAATCGGGTACATTTTCCACCGTCCGGTAGCGCAAGGGAATGACAGCCGTAGTACGCAAGGTTTTCTGCTGATCCTGAGCTCCGAAAAGATAAACGCCGTTCACTTCCTGAAAGAGGAAAGGAGTCCCCGCAAACAACACATGGAAAAGCGAAGGAATATCGACATTGCGTACATACAAGGAGACCTCCCGGTTAAGCGGCGCCAGGAACATCCGATCGAGATCCGCCAGCCTGCATACTTCGGTAACAATATCCTGAATGTTTCCGCGCTGAATCGAGACGGTAACTTTACCGGTACTGTCCACCCGAACCTGGTCGGCAGTAAAAAAATGCCGGGGCTGGAAAGAAACCGTTCTGTCCGAAGCCGTCCCCTCTCCCGCCAACAAATTCCAGTATTTCCCATCCCGATGTTCTACCGCCAGACCATTCGACACCGCCAATGCCTCTATCGCCTCACGAACCGGCAGCCCGTTGATAAATCCGGACACCTGCCGACCATACAGATTTTGAGGAATGACAATCTTTTCACCGGTAAGTTGAACAATCTCACGCACGACATCCACCAACCCCTCCCCTTGCAAATCATACGACAATTCCCGTCTCAGGCTGTCGTATCCGACCTTAATTACCGGCGGTGGCGTAGGCAAAGGTTGGGGATCGCATACGGAAACAATATTCCCGACCACCTCGATTTCCAACTGATATTCCCGGCAGAGATACGCAAGCAAATCTATCACCCGAACCCGTTTAAAATGGCAGGTCACAAGCAGATGTTTACCGGTTTTTACACACAGATTCACCCCATTGGCCCTGGCCACATTCCGCAACAATTCCTCCAAGGGCAATTTGCCCGCCGAAAGGTCGATCTCCGTCCCATACGCAGGATCAACCAAGAGTAACGAATCCAATCTTCGGCCGATCGTTTCCAATCTCAATGAATCCTGAGGAGGGCGGGCATTGAGAGTTATTGTTGCCATCCAGACAAGCAACAATGCAGCGAGCCATTTTTTTCTATTCATAAGCATTCGTTTAATAAAGGCAACACTTCTTCGTAGGAGGTCAAGCCCTGCTCCACCAATTCGAGAGCCGATGAGCGCAACGTACGGATTCCCAAACGCTCCGGATCGACTGTTACCTCTTCCGTTCTCCGGATAGCGGAAGCCAACCGATCATCGACAGGCAAGACTTCATATATGGCTTTCCGTCCGGCATATCCTGTATCATAGCATGCCTCACAACCCACAGCCCGGAAACCGTGCCGGTCCTCCCGGGGCACTTTGCAATGCGGACACAACAGACGCACCAAACGCTGGGCTACACACAAAACCAGGGTATCGGCAATCAGATAAGGATGTACCCCCATATCCGTCAACCGGGACACACATCCCCAAGCACTGTTGGTATGAATCGTCGAAAGAATCAGATGTCCCGTCAAGGCACTGCGAATCGCCATCTGTGCGGTATCGGCATCCCGGATTTCTCCCAACATGACAATATCGGGATCCTGTCGCAGAAATGTCCGCAAAGCTGCCGTAAAAGTCAGTCCGATATCTTCTCTCAACTGCACCTGATTCACCCCTTCCAAAGTATATTCCACCGGATCTTCAATGGTGAGAATATTCCGGGTTATCTCATTCAATAAACGAAGAGTGGCATATAAAGTAGTACTCTTCCCCGAACCCGTAGGTCCGCATATCAGCACCAAACCATGCGGCTTACGGACTGCCCCCAGGTAATCCCTCAACTGGCGCGCATCGAACCCCAAGTTGCCCAATTCCAGCAATTCGGCATGACGGGTCAGTAACCGCAACACCACCTTTTCTCCGTGAATAACCGGCAGCACAGAAACCCGCACATCGAAACGGGCCTCGCCATGGTGATAAAAAATACGGCCATCCTGCGGCAGACGTTTCTCGGAAATATCCAAATTCGCCAGAATCTTGATCTGATTGACCACCGATGCATAATTTCCTTTCTCAACGACATGCCGTTCGATCAGTTGCCCATCAATGCGAAAACGCACCCGACAAATATGCTCGTAGGGCTCGAAATGAATGTCGCTGGCATAATTCCGATAAGCATCCTCGATCAAATCGTACAAAAAACCGGAATGTCCCATGGCGATCTGTTTCGTTGACTCTCTACCGGTTTTCCGATAACAGCGATGAATTAAGCGGCGGAATTCTTCCGGTGCTATCGGCTCGATAACAAGAGCGTTTCCAGTCAATACTTCCAGTTCCTCCATCACCTGCGTATAATCACGGCCTTCTTCTCCATAACAAACCAATACCTTGTCACGAAAAGCACAGGGTACTACCCGATATTCCCAGGCTTCAGACGCCGGAAGCCGATCCAGAACCTCCGTCACAATACATAATTCAGTATCCATACATCCGAAAAAATAAAACAGGTAAATAACAAATTCCCATCATACTGACTAACGGTATGGTGAAGGATGAGCCTTTCCTTGATATCAGCCAATATATCAGCGAAATACCGAATGACACCAACAGAAAAACCAGAAAGGCCCGCAAAGAAAAAACCGGTAGGAAACACACTAGAAAAGCTACGTCTCCTTTTCCAATCCATCCTGTACAAACACTTTTCCTGCCGGACCGCAGCCATCGAAACCAAATGCCTGTACCCATTCCCCAAAGTGCCAACAGCAAGAGATTTTCCAGTACCCTCTCTGTAAAAACCGTTATTCCTGACTCCACCAGACAGATACCCCATTGGATGCCGCCGAAAACCAAAAGGGTCGCAACTTCGACCTGCCGTTCCCGAAAATCAGACCGAATCAATACCAACAAAGGCCACAATAAAAACATTTCCATCGCCGTCAGTCTTTGGTAATTTCCTTCAACTCCTTGTCTTGGTCGATTTCCCAGACATTGTATACACCATCGCCGTCAAAATCTACGACAGCCGTGGCCGTCGCCCGGAATCCCCGTTCGTCGGCCGATACAATTTCAATGCGGTAATTGGCATTTCCTCCTTCCGTTACCAAGCGGGCATGCTCGAAACCGACTTCTTCCAACGAAGCGGAATAACGCGACCGGATATAGAAATAACTTTTTTCCAGCGTATGCAGGAAAACCAGCTGTTGTTGCGCTTCCATACTCTTGGCCTTGGAAATCAGCGGCATCAGATTAGGCAAAGCAATCAGCACCAGAATGCCAATAATCACTAACACGACTAATAATTCAGGTAAGGAAAAAGCCTGCCATTTCCGTTTCAGATTCATATTCATACCATTCAGTTTTTA
Organism: uncultured Odoribacter sp.; assembly: GCA_944321165.1. Taxonomy (GTDB): domain Bacteria; phylum Bacteroidota; class Bacteroidia; order Bacteroidales; family Marinifilaceae; genus Odoribacter. Next base: position 61,419 of record CALUKE010000007.1, on the reverse strand, counting down.
TCCTTCACAAGGTAGATACAATCCTTCGGATAAGTATTGACGTTCCAATGGCATTCTGATGACAATCTATTGCCCTATTGTTAAAAAACATCTATGTCTTCAAGCATATACCCACGCTTGTATACATTCGTAATCGTCAAAGCCGAATCTTCTCCCAAAATATGACGCAGCCGACGCACACATTTACATAAATAAGTTTTCGTATCGACATTATATTCAAACCAATAAATTCCGATCAACTCCTCGTAAGCAACCACTTTTCCTTTATTCCGGGCTAAAAGTTCGAGTACCCGGAATTCACATTCACTCAAGAGCTGAGACCCGCTGGGAAGAAACAGCCGCTGTGAGGCAACGACCAAATGTACCCGCTCGTTCAATACATATTCTTTTTCTTCTTGCCAGTCGACATAACGAAACCAAGCCTGTAAATAAGCTTTCAGCTCACGGGAAGTAAAATGAGTAATGTAGTTGTCAGCCCCTTCACCGAGAACCATTTCAATCTCCTCATCCGCCATAGGCTGTCCTTTCACAAAAATGACCGTTTTCCGGTCTTCCAAGCGAATCCGCCGTAAAATCCGGTACAATCCGTCATAATTATTCTCCAACACAATGGCTTTTGTCTGACCGGAATCATAATACAGGAAAGCATCGGCATTGGTTTCCACTACTTCCACCTTGTAGTCCCTTATTTTCACGACTTTCAGAATCTCTTTCGCGATTACCGCTCTTTTCTCGACAATGATAATTTTTTTCATACAGTTTATTGTCAATAGTTAAGTTTTTATTACCACTATTAACATTAACTATGATAAATGAATTTTACAAACTTACCATCCATTTTCATCAACGAGATATACATATTCCACGAATGAATGCCTTCATTTGCAGAACAACCGATATAAAAACAGAAAATATCGCAATTAACCGGATTATCCGATCGTACTCCCTAATTTAAACATTGGCAAATACATAGCAATCAACACCAAGGCAACCAATCCACCCACACCCAAAATCAACACAGGTTCCAGAAAACCACCCAATTGTTTCAACCGATGTTCGAGTTCCCGGGTAAGCATATCTCCCTGACGTCCCAACATCTCTCCCAGATGGTTTGTTTCTTCTCCCACACGGAGTAGAGCGCATAGTTTACGATCATATATATGCGGGAAGCGAGCCAATCCGGCAGCAAACAAACCACCCCGGCGAAGTTCCTCCCCAATCACACCAAAAGACCGACTGTAAGGATAAAAAGTAATGATGTCCCGCAACAATTCCAAAGCATGCAACAAGGGTACGCCGGAACCATAAAGCAATCGGAGCAATTTACAAAACCGAGCTTGCTGATTCTGCCGGACCACCGCACCAATAAGCGGCAACTTCAATATCACGGCAGCCAGAAAAGCCTGCACAGCATTGCATTTACGCCAATGATAAAAACAACAGCCAACAACTGTGGCTATTCCTCCCATTCCCAACAATATGCTTGGCATGTAACGTGAAAAAATGATAATCCGGCGTGTCAGCCAGGGCAGCTCACTGCCCATACGGGCATATACCTGCTCGAACATAGGCACAATGACAGTAACCATAAACACCAAAACAACCAAGGCTGTCACCAAGATGATAAGCGGATAACTTACCGCACCCGAAATCATCCGACGCTGTTCGATCCGCTTACGATAATAATCCGCCAGGAAAACCAATGCTTCGGCTATACGCCCCGTCTCTTCCCCAATACGCAACACACCGCAATCCAATGCACCGAATTGCCTGCTTCGGGCAAAACTTTCGTTCAACGTATTCCCAGCAACCACCGAAGCGTAAATTTCTTTCAACAGTAAACGAATTTTCTCCTCTTTTTCTTCCTCGATCAATAACCGGAAAGAATGGCTGAAATCCAATCCGGCAGTCAACAAAACATGCAATCCGGAAAACAACATCTCTTTCTTCGATTCTTTCAAAGGTTTAACATTCCTGCTCATGGCCATACAGTTCTATGAATATTCCAACGATACCGGATTTTCCCCCGGGGATGGCAAAATTGTAAAATCAAAGTATCCCCATGTAGCGTCATCTTTTCCACACAGCGCAACAAGGTATCTTCTCTATTCCGGTAATCACAACACAACAGACTGTCATCGGACACCTGCAAAACAGCCAAGGGAGTATCCCGACAATAAAGTTGTAAACCAACATCCTGTACGACAATACTGTCGGTACGGCTTATCAGTTCATCCAACTGACAACAGGCAGACAGCTCTCCTTCCGTACGCCTCCAGCGTTCCGTGAGATAAACGGAAAAACGCCCGACAAGATTGGTCGCGTCTAACACAGCTAAAAAAATAAGACCGGACAAAATCATAACAATCAACAGTTCCGGTAATGTCCATGCCGGTATAGAATCAGTGTCCATCTGCTTTTCGGATTAAATGGTAACGTTTGACACAACTACCGCCCCGCTCCGGCCAAGCCGTCAGTACAAGTTGCTGAATACGGTCATCGTACAGGGATAGAGAAGCTTCTACCCGGATCTCCCCATAAATAAAAGTATAGTCTCCCTCGACATGAGCACCGTCATCCAGTTCGTACAATCCCTCCTGCAAAGCAGCCGATAAAGCCACAACAGATTCCTGTTCTTCCACTTTACCCGCCAGTCGGACAAGAATCTCTACTGACAACAAGAAAACCGTCATCAGGATGACAGAAGCTACGACACATTCCGGTAAGGAAGAGGCCCTCCAGACAGACTTTTCCATTCTCATTTTATTTCCCTCCTTTCTACCGGTCCTCTCATCAGAAACGGATACACCGTACCTGGAGAACGGCTGACTGATAAGTCGCAAAACAAATCAGCATAATATCCTTCGGGTGCAAAATGATAAAGTTCTCCGGCATACAGGCTTCCCTCGACAACTCCCTGCACATCGGCAATTCCGTCAATATACACCAAGCCCTTCACCTCGGCAGAAGCCGGTTGATAGTAATGTGCATATGGAGACTCCGACCGTTCCGTATTCCCCGCCACCACGATATAACCTTCCACCCGACAATTTTCCTCCAGCCGAACCGAACGCCGAGGAGTGCCACCGTTCACCCACAATCCTGATCCAGCCTGTAAAACAACTCGTTCTTCAAGCCAAATAGCATCCCGGGCAAAAACCTGTACCGCCCCCTGAAAACCGCTGCCAATGCACACTTTCCCAGCAACAATGATAACTCCCCTTAACCGGCAATCGCCTCGGATATATAGCGAATCGGTAGAACATAACACATAAGGACCTGCCAATTCCATCGTTCCAATTTCCTGTCCGATCCGACGATATTCTACCGGACCGGCAAACGTAGCCTGTCCGAAGCTTTCCGCCTCAGGCCATTCCTCTGTAGCACATCGGAACAATTCCCTGACATAAGCGATGATTTCAGGAGCCGGCGGCGGAAGCGTTTCTCCGCTCCGGCAGATGTCGGAAGGTGCAATAGGCGTGCCGTCGAAAAATTTCGATCTTAGCTGTGTATAAGCGACACCCTGACTTCCAATATACAACTTCCCTGTTACCTGGCTTTTACCCGCAATCGAAAGCGTACGCCGCCGTTCCGGAAGATACAGGGCAGCCCGGCTGTAACCTTCATCTGCTTTTCCCATCAGACAACATTTTTTCTCATCACCGGCCATCAACACCAATGTTTCATACAATCCCCAGCGTTTCCGGCAAAACCCGACTTCCGAGCTCAACAGTCCGGGAAAAAGCATCAGGGAGGTATCCTGTCCGAAACCGATACAAAAAGAAGTGTCCTGACAATATTTTACAACAGCAGACGATAAATGCGCTCTTTGCTGTCCCTGAAAAAAATAACGGGAAGCGAGCAAATGCTCACTATCCCACAAAGAAAGTACCCCAAGCATCCCGATAAACATCAGTGTAGAAACGACCAATACACTTGCCATCACCGAAGCCTGCATCCTAAACCGACACACAAAAAGAGCAACCATCCCGGAAACTACAACAACCTTCATGAATATCACTTTTATTTCATACAAGTTTAGGAGTAATCCCCGAAACAACTATAGGCATTCCATTATCTTTTCATTGCCTTTTATTGCCTTTTTGTTAAATTCTGTAAACTTTCAACGTGGAGTAAATGGAGAAGAAATTATCTTAATAAAGTTTATTTCTATGGTGTGATCACTTTGTGGACCCTTGAACACAAGCCAAAAAAGGGCTACGTCGTAAGACACAGCCCCATCTTTTCTATTATCTGTTCCGAACTAGGAATTTTTCCTGTATTCCTGGAAAGCTTCCTTGAGTTGGGAGACGTAATCCAATTTTTCCCAGGTGAAAAGTTCCACTTCTTTTTCCACCGTCGGCCAATAATTAGAGGTAAACACTTTTTTCACGATTTCCGGTTGGCGCCCCATATGTCCATAACTGGCTGTCTCCTGATAAATGGGATTACACAATTTCAACCGTTCAACGATTGCCCTCGGACGAAGATCAAAAATCTCGCCTACTTTCTCGGCGATTTCCGCATCGGTCAGATTGACTTTTGATGTCCCGTAAGTATTGACATAAACGCCGACAGGCCGAGCCACTCCGATCGCATAGGAAATCTGTATCAAAATTTCATCCGCCAGACCGGCAGCAACCATATTCTTGGCAATATGCCGGGCCGCATAGGCAGCAGAACGATCTACCTTCGACGGATCTTTCCCCGAAAAAGCACCTCCGCCATGAGCCCCTTTCCCGCCATAAGTATCCACAATTATCTTTCTGCCCGTCAAACCGGTATCTCCATGAGGACCTCCAATCACGAATTTTCCCGTCGGATTCACAAACAAAATCAGATTCTTGTCGAACAAAGCCTGCACTCTTCTCGGCAACTGTGCTTTTACCCGTGGCAAAAGTATGTCGACAATATCCTTGCGGATCCATTCCACCATTGCCTGATCGGCTTTCAACTGGGCCTCCTCCGTCTCATTGAGCGGTTTGATAAAATCATCATGCTGGGTCGAGATTACTATGGTATGAATCCGCAACGGCTTCCCGTCTTCCCCGTATTCGATCGTCACCTGAGACTTGGAATCCGGACGCAAGTACTGCATCAATTGCCCCTCCTTCCGAATCTTCGCCAGTTCTTTGAGTAAAAGATGCGCCAGTTCCAGGGACAAGGGCATGTAATTATCGGTCTCGTTACAAGCATACCCGAACATCATCCCCTGATCGCCGGCCCCTTGTTCCATGGGATCTTCCCGTACGACCCCCCGGTTGATGTCCGGCGACTGTTCGTGAATGGCCGAGAGAACCCCGCAACTGTTCCCATCGAACATGTATTCACTCTTGGTGTAACCGATTTCATTGATAACCTCACGGGCTACACGCTGTACATCCACATAAGTCTTCGTTTTGATTTCACCTGCGATGACAGTCTGTCCCGTCGTGACCAAGGTCTCGCAAGCCACTTTTGCCTCCGGATCGAATGCCAAAATCCGGTCCAGAACCGCATCCGAAATCTGATCGGCCACTTTATCCGGATGTCCCTCCGATACAGATTCTGAAGTAAATAAATATCCCATAATTTAATTTTAGATTTTTGATTAAAGATCACGCACACCAAACAACGTACCGCGTAAATCTAAAATCGGAAATTAATATACGGGAAAGTGAATGGATGGTTGAATTCAGAAGTGTATGCATTTTAGCAATTTTTTTCTGTGGTTGCAATCAGCCAAATCTTTCCACATTGACGGGCGCAAAGATAAGAAGTAAAAATGAAAAGAAAACAGGAATACGGAAGAAAAATGTTAAACTCCCCCGTAAAAACGAAAAGCCGGCAGACAACGGGAAAAGGCGTCGAAGAAGAGTAAAACGTTTGAGTTTTATTTATAATTTTGTTGCTGCAAATTTAAACCATCATTATGACGTTTTTATACGACATCGGCATCCGGAGTTACAATCTGGCCATCCGGCTGGCAGCCCCCTTCAATGAAAAGGCCGCCTTATTGAGCAAAGGGAGAAAGGAAAGCTGGAAAAAAATCCAAGAGATAGAACGGAAACCGGGACGTTTGGTCTGGTTCCATGCCGCCTCCCTCGGTGAATTCGAACAGGGACGTCCGGTCATGGAAGCCTTGAAAGCAGCCGTACCCGATACCCGGATACTGTTGACCTTTTTTTCTCCGTCCGGATATGAAGTTCGGAAAAATTATCCGGGGGCGGACTACATTTTCTATCTGCCGGGAGATACCAAAAGCAACGCCATCCGAATGATCGAAAAATTCCGTCCGGATGCTGCGGTGTTCATCAAATATGAATTCTGGTATCATTATTTGCATGAATTGCAGATCAGAAAAATTCCGGCCTACCTGATTTCAGCCATTTTCCGTCCCGAACAGCCATTTTTCCAAAAGTGGGGAAGATTACACCGGCAAATGCTTTCATGTTTCCAAAAACTATTTGTACAGGACGAACAGTCTGTACGTCTGTTGGCATCCATCGGCATTTCTAAGGCACAACTCACCGGAGATACCCGCTTCGACCGGGTCAAACAAATCGCCTCCAGCGCCAGGCAGATCGATAAGGTGGAACAATTCTGCCATGGCCAGGCCGCGGTGGTTTGTGGCAGCACCTGGCCCCCGGACGAAGAGATACTGCTGGAATACATCAACCGGCATGCCGGAAACTATAAATGGATATTAGTCCCACATGAAATCGGAGAAAGTCATATCAAGACGATTCTGGAAAAATGTCGGAAAAAGATCGTCCGCTACAGTTCCGAAGAGAGCCATCTGGCTGATTATGACGTACTGGTAATCGACCGCATCGGATTTCTTTCTTCGGTTTACCGCTACGGACGGATCAGCTATATCGGAGGGGGATTCGGAGTCGGTATCCACAATACCCTCGAAGCGGCGGTCTATGGAATTCCGGTGATCTTCGGTCCCAAATACCAGAAATTCAATGAAGCAGTCAGTCTGATCCGGGAAGGAGGGGGATTCAGTATTTCCAACAGCCGGGAACTTTCCGAGTTACTGGACAGTCTGATCCAACATCCCTCCATCGCAGAGGCCGCCGGCCAAAAGGCGGCAGCCTATGTAAACGCCCAACTGGGAGCCACCCGGATCATCTGCGAAGAACTGGAAACCCGATTATCGACTCCGGACTAACCCGGGAAGTGTCTCCGCGTATGGGGGATAAGCGATCCCCCGTTCAGTGATAATGGCCGATACCAATTCGTGGGAAGTGACATCAAAGGCCGGATTGTACACGTGAATTCCGGCAGGAGCCATGCGGCGGGCATACCATTTCTCCGTAATTTCTTCCGGCTTCCGTTCCTCGATGACGATCTCTTCTCCTCGGGGACAGGCCAGATCGACCGTTGAAGTAGGACCCAATACATAAAAGGGAATACCGTAATACCGGGCCAGGACAGCCACCCCGGAAGTACCGATTTTATTGGCGACGTCTCCGTTTGCCGCCACCCGGTCGCATCCCACCAGTACGGCCTGTACCCATCCTTTCTTCATCACGACGGAGGCCATGTTATCACAGATCAGCGTTACGTCCACCCCCGCTTTCTGCAATTCGTAGGCCGTCAGACGGGCACCCTGCAGCAAGGGCCGCGTTTCATCGGCAAAGACCCGAAACTGATACCCTCGCTCCTGCCCCAGGTAAATCGGTGCCAGTGCCGTACCGTATTCAGAAACCGCCAAATGTCCGGCATTGCAATGAGTCAGCAGCCCCATCCCCGGCGTCAACAATCCCAATCCCCACGCCCCAATCCTGCGACAGGCACCGGCATCCTCCGCCCGTATCGCTTCCGATTCCCGTTGCAAACAGATCACGATCTCCGGAGTCGGAAGATCCCGATGCTGCAAAATACATTTTTCCATCCGGTCAAGGGCCGTAAAAAGATTGACTGCCGTAGGGCGGGAAGTCGCCAGGTATTTTTTCAACTCCACAAAATGTCGGAAGAAATCCGCGAAGGGAGCATCGGCAAACGGCCGCATACAAACCGCCACGCCATATGCGACAGCCACTCCGATGGCCGGAGCGCCCCGCACTTTCAAATGATAAATCGCCTTCCACAAGGCTTCCGGAGTCGTCAACCGGACATACACCTCCCGATTCGGCAACTCGGTCTGATCCAGAATAATCACCGCAGGCGTATCCCAATCCGCCTTCACCGTCACCAAACCCGACAAAGGTCCTCTTTCCTCTGTCTTCATTTCTCCTGCAACCATTCCGTCAACGTATCGATCAGATCTTCCCGAGAAACCGGATCAAAATCCTTGATCCGACAAGCATGACTCATATCTCCCCGTACATATTTCCGACATTTTCCATTTTTCTTGAGATCGACTCCGGTAGCATACCAGGGATCGCTGCCCCCATAGACGAACAGCATTTTCTCTGCATCCGTCTGCAACCATTCAGCAATTGCCCGCATCTGTTTCTCATTAAAAGGCTTCTTCTCTGCCCCATCCGGCATGGTAAAAGAGAAATCAATGTTCTTCTCGTCTGCCGGGAAATATTTTTTGAACGGTTTTATATTATAATCATACATGCCGATTTCTGTCAGAGCCGCATAAAAGAAAGGCTGCATCCGGACAATATACTGGTCGTCAAAAAAGTCCGGAGAAGAGACTTTCGCCAGATAATCGAAAATTTCCTGCCAATCCTCACTCTCCTGACTGGGGATATCCGCACAGTTATTTCCCCACTGCCAGAAGGCAAACGGATATTCCAATATCATCAATTGCAACGCTCTTTGGGTTCCACCCACCCTCTGATAAGTATACCCCTTTTCGGCAGCCAGTTTTTCCAATAAAGGCAACAAAACGTCCAGGTGCTCAAAACACATGATCTGAAAATCCCGAATCAAATAATGACAATTGTTCAGATCTTCTCCCCCGAAAAAAGATTTAATACCACTTTTGGGTGTGCCCAATTTATCCAGAAATTTTTCCAAACGCGGATCTACATAGGACAAATTCAAAGGAGCGACATACGGTACACTCACATCCACATCCTCCGGATAAAAATAACGGTGGAATATCGTCGTCTGCCCGCCTTTGCTGATACCGGTAGTCACCCATTTGGAATCCGGATAAAGGGCCTTTTTCAATGTCTGTATAATTTCATGGTGGTCGTCCGCCGCCTGTTTGATCGTAAGATATTCCCAGGGAATTCCGCCTTCCGGTACACTTTGGTCAAAAAAACGGTGTTCAACGGTCAGTTGGTTTCCCTTCAAAAGATGGGACAGCTCGCCTTCGTTCGGCGACCAGATATTGTATCCCTCCAATTCCACAACAACGGGAGCCTCCAGTTGCTTATGACCCAAAAGTACTTTTTGCTTGAAGGTTCCCTTAGACGGATCAGCATGGTCTATCGGTTGTTCAAACCAAAATTGATAATACTCCTGAAAAGGTTTAACTTGCATTTTCTGAATATCGCTGATCTGCGGTATCCGTTGCAGCTTCTCATAAATCCCGTCGCCAGCAAAAACCGCTAATGAGCAAAACAATACCCCAATAAAAGTAGTCAAGAATTTTTTCATAATAGAATACATTTAAAACAACTCCGCTTAATGAGGGCAAGTTACAAAACAAAAAGCTATGCTCCAAATATAAAAAGAAAGAAACAGGCCGTAGAAAAACAAAAGCAAACAGCTGGAGGAATAAAAAAAGTCGCTATTTTTGGCAACTGTCAAATGATTCTTTCCAGACATGAATTATTTCTCTACCTACAAGGAACACTATCGGGAACTTGTCCGTTTGGGCATACCGATTGTCATCGGGCAAATCGGTATCGTAATCGTCGGTCTGGCCGACAATATCATGGTCGGACAATTCTCCACCCTCGACCTGGCGGCAGCCTCTTTTGTCAACAGTGCTTTCAACATACCGATTCTGTTCGGACTGGGTTTCTCCTACGGCCTGACTCCATTGGTCGGACAATTTTTCGGCCGACACGACAAATACCACATTTTTCATATCGCTATTTAAAAATCCACGATGATACCGACAGACGGCAAAACCGTTCCGCCCAGTTCATTTTTTATACTTCGCATCAAATAATAACCTTCCCGTTCCGGGTCCTGACGATAACTACCGTCTTCATTCTCTTCCGGCATCCAGATGTCCGGTCCCAAGGCCTTATAATTATAAACATTCTGCACATCGACATAAAGGGTCAAAGCCCATTTCCGGAAATAAAAACTACGATCCACCCGCACATCCAATTGATGAAAAGCCGGCAAACGCTCCGTATTGAAACGGGCATAATCATAATAAGGCTGCTGACGGGCATCCCAGGCCGCTATCCGGGAAGAGGTTTCCAGATCATACGGAGTATAAGGTCCGCCGCCGACATATCTCCATTTCAGGCCCAGATCCCAATGGCGTCCGAAAGAACGGGTCGCCGTCAAAGAAAAAATATGACGGTTGTCCCAACTGCTGGGAATGTATTGTCCGCCGGGCTGCAGGGAAGCATCCATTTTCTTGAATTCCGACCAATACCAGGTATAGGCCATAGAAGCCACGATCCCGTAAAATTCCTGGGTCCGGAGCATCAACTCCACCCCATAAGCCCGTCCTTCCCCGCGAGGCACAACCGCCTCATCTCCAACAGCCACATAATCGGTCCCCTTATTGGCCAAAGCAACCGAATCGCTGACAGAAACCGGATAGCGGGCATAGGTTTTATAAAAACCTTCCAAAGTAATATCGGTCATCTTTCCCGGCCGATATTCCACCCCCAGCACATAGTGGTTCGAAGCGATATAGCCCGTTCCCGCCTGTTTGTTCAACAAACGCCCGTCCGAATCGGCATATCCCAAAGTGGTATAAGCAGGCAACTGATAATAGCGTCCGAAATTCCCATTCAAAGCCCATCGGTCATTCCAGGCATAAGAAACCGATACACGGGGAGAAAACTGACGGAACAGATTGGCGGTCCCTGTCTGGTAATCACAGCCATCCATCCGAACGCCCAGAGAAAGCAACAAGCGTTCATGCCACCAACTTCGGGAAAGCTGTCCGAACAACGCCCATTTCCACAAGTCCAGCCTCCGGGAATAATCGAGCGCCGCCGACTCTCCGGCGACAAAGATCTTCCGGAAAGTCCGGTTATCGTATTGTGCATATTCCAGCGCCGCCCCGACATTCAGTTTATATGAATCCAGCGTCCGCCGATGTTCATAACGGAATTTATTCTCCGTCTCGCCGGAGTGAAAATCGATCCATTTGGATTTGCTCCGGTCATTATCGGTGTATTTCTCAATCACATTGTGCAAACCGCTCCGGCTCAACACAAACAGATGCTGTCCATGGTCACCGTAATGCTTGAAAGTAGTCCCTACGGTATAACTCCACTGTCGGCTTTCGGGCAGCCAGTTCAACAGATATTCCTGCTGATCGTCCGGATCATTCATATCGGTATTCAGATGGTTGACATCGTATGCCCCGATTCCCAGGAAAGTCCATTCATTCTTTTCATCCAAACGGGTCAGGGTTTTAAACTGAAAATCATTGTATACCGGCAAAAAAGGGAGTCCGATAAAACCGAACAGCATCTTCAGATAACTGCGCCGGGCGGATACCAGAAAAGATGTCTTCGAAGTCAAGGGACCGTCCAGAGACAAGCCATAGTCTGTCGCCCCAACCGTCGCCCGCCATTTGACCCGATCGGGATTCCCTTCCATCAACCGAAAAGCAAGCATCGAACTGAGCATGTTTCCGGCCGCAGCCGGAAATGCCCCGGAATAAAACCGGACCTCCCGCACGAAATCGACATTCACAATACTCACCACCCCGCCCGAAGCCCCCTGAGTGGCAAAATGATTCAGATTGGGCAACTCTATTTCATCCAGATAAAAACGATTTTCCGCCGGTCCGCCACCCCTCACCACAAAATCATTCCGAAAAGCCGGCGAGGAGAGTACCCCGGGCATCGACTGCACTACTTTCGAAATATCCCGATTGCCCCCGGGATTTTTCTCGATTTCCGCAATTCCGATCCGTCGCAAGGAGACCGGACTGTCAGCACTTTTCCGATAAGTCCCGGCCACCACAGTTACCGCGTCCAAGGCTGCCGTTTCCACCTCCAGGCCGACATTTTCCGTGTGTTCGATGGCCGTATTGACCATAAATTCGGAGGTGACCCGTGTCTTATATCCCACACAGCGGACCTCCAAGCGGATAAAACCCGGCGGGACCCGCTCAATCCGGAAATAACCATTCTCATCAGCCGCCTCCCCAAGGGTCGTTCCCCAGATCACCACACTGGCAAAGGGAATCCCCTCCTGCGTATCCTGATCAAAAATCCGCCCTTTGACAACTCCCTGATTCCGGGTTCTCTCCTGACAAATTCCCGTCCCGCAACCAATCAGAAAAATAAAAACATATAATATCGCTAACTTTCTCAATATATTACGATTTCATCTATAAATTGAAAACCTCTCTGCCGCTTGGCAAAAAACTTCACATAACGCCCCCTTGTCTTGAAACGGGCTGTAAAATCCTCTATAACCAACTGTTTTTCATCAGCCGGGACTCTGTTATCTATACGAGCCACTTCCTGAAACGTTTCACCATCTTCAGAAACGCTGACACTAACAAAGTTCGGCATATACACTCCAGGCCCGATCAACTGCATGAATCCGGCAGAAACATAGGAGAGATCACACACGGAATCCAGATCAATGGTGACATTCACATCAGACAGAAACCCCTGCCAACGCCCGTCACCATAGGTCAAACCGCCCCGTTTCCCGTCCACCAGGGTCGATTCGCCGGCCGCCGGATAAGAACTGCTATAAAGTTTCTCGTAATGCACCTTTTTCCCCACAGCCCGATGATAATCCAGGCGCTTCTGCAACACCTCCTCCGAAGGCTTTCCATCTTCCACCAGAAACGCTTCTATACAGGCGGAATCCGTTACATAAAAAGCATCCGTATACAGCTGTTCCGCCCCTCCGTTCAGGGTGTAATGTATCTCCGGTTTATATTTCTCCGAATCGAAGCGAACCCGTATCCGACGCTGAAGCGTATCCACCTCATCCAACAAGTCCAGACGATCGCTCAGACCAAATACATTCACTCCTTTCCCCCGCAACCAATCGATGTGCCAGGCAATCCGCCTTTTAAAATCCGCAGCATCCCGCTTTTCCCGAGGCGTCCAGACGACTTCTGACAAAGCCAGCAAACGCGGAAAAATCATATACTCCGCATGGGCGGTTGTCGGAATGTATTCGGTCCAGAGGTTGGCCTGTGCCCCCAATACATGCCGGGCCTCTTCCGGAGAGAGCTCTGCCGGTACCGGATGGTAAGAGTATACTTTCAGATATGGCAAGAAGCCGCCGATTGCGGCCGGTTGTGTACGGGGATCCGCCTGATAACTGTCAAAATAACAATATCCGCCCGGCGTCATAATCACATCATGCCCCATCCGGGCTGCCTGTATTCCTCCACTTTCTCCCCGCCAGGACATCACGGTAGCCGCCGGAGCCAGACCGCCGTCCAGAATCTCGTCCCAACCGATCAATTTACGTCCTTTCGCATTCAGAAAAGCCTCCACCCGATGGATCATGTAACTCTGCAACTCCTTTTCATCCTTCAGATGCTCTTCCCGACGCCGTTTCTGACATTTCGGACACTTTTCCCACGCCGCGGCAGAGGCTTCATCTCCTCCGATATGAATGTATTCCGATGGGAAAAGTGCCATCACTTCCGTCAATACATTCTCCACAAACTCGAAAGTCGCCTCATTACCGATACACAATTCGCCATTCCGATAAGGCTGGCCATAACAGCCCAGTTGCGGGAAAACAGCCAACACCTCTTCGGAATGCCCCGGCATTTCTATTTCCGGAATAACCGTCACATGACGTCGGGCAGCATATTCCACCACTTCCCGGATTTCCTCCTGGGTATAATATCCGCCATAAGCTCCCGGAGCATCCGAAGTTGCATAGTGTCGATCGCCGTTCCACCAATCCATGTAATTTTCCTGCGTCCGCCAGGCGGCACGCTCCGTCAGCTCAGGATATCGCTTGATTTCAATCCGCCAACCGGCAGCATCCGTCAAATGCCAGTGGAAACGATTCATCTTGTAGACAGACATCAAATCCAGGCATTTCATCACAAACTCCTTGGGGAAAAAGTGACGTGAAACATCCAAATGCAACCCCCGATAAGGGAAAGCCGGCTCATCTTCCACCAGCATGGCCGGCAAATGCCAGGCATGCTCTTCCGCATTGTAAAATTGAGGATCATTCAACAATTGTATGAAGGTTTGTATGCCATAAAACAAACCGCTAACCTCCGGTGCCGACAAAGTCACTCCCGCCGGCTCAATCTTCAGGCGATATCCCTCTTTCCCGACACAGGCCACAGTCGTATCCAACTGCAGCACAATGGCATTTTCTCCCTTTTCCCGCTTCAAATCAAAACCGCCCAACTGCCTTGTCACAGCCGACAAAAGTTCCACTTCCGAATCCATCTCTTCCCCGCCAGCCACGAATACGGGAGTATGCTGATTCAAAACAAACTCTCCTTTTTCAAAACAAATTTTTGCCGGCTGAGGAATCAGCTGCAACGAAGGTTCTCGAAACGACTGGGTCGTACAGGAAAAACAAATCCATATCCAGCATCCGCACAGAAAAAAAAGCGCTTTCATACAAAATCTCTTGAGCATACAACAAATCATTGAAAACACAAATTTAAAGTATTTTACCTTATCCCACGAGCCAAATCCATATTTTACAAGCGGCATGCCGGCAGTATCGATACAAAAAATCGGCCGGAGGCAGATTCCTCCGGCCAGTCAGCCATCATATGAATAGTGAACATTAAGAATATAACGACTTTACGCCTTCTCATAAAAAAAAGTTTCAAAAAAATATACTTTTTTTTTGCAGGTTATCCGAAAATATCTACCTTTGCACCCGAGTTCTTTGCCCAGGTGGCGGAATTGGTAGACGCGCTGGACTCAAAATCCAGTGTCCTCAACAGACGTGCGGGTTCGATTCCCGCCCTGGGTACAACCGACCACACAGAAAACCGTTGCAACAGCAGCGGTTTTTCTGTTTTTTACCGATAAATCAAACCTGTGCCAAAATCTTTTTTATCACCGGTAATTTCAACAGCAAGGCTATCACCCAGGCTGGCGTCATCACACAAAGCATCACAATCAATCGGGTAAAAAATCCGGGAACACAGCGATGTCTTTTTCGGAACAATTTCCTCAAAGCGACAGAGACGGTCTTCTCGGGAGTCTGCATAATCCCCGACAATCGAAGCATTCTTCTTTTCGAAGCATCGAGATTATAGAGCGGAGTATCTACCGCCCCGGGAAATAAGGCCGTCACACCAATCCCATAAGGGCGAAATTCATACCAGACCGAACGGGCGAAATTTTTCAAAAACGCTTTGGTCGCCCCATAATGCGAAATGGTAGGATAAGGCATCCAGGCTGTCATCGAGGAGGTCAGCAAAATATACCCTTGTCTGCGCTTCTGCATATCCTGCCCGAACAGACGGACCAGCTTGGCAGGAGTCGAACAGTGCAAGGCGATAATCTGATCCAGCTTTTGTGCAGCTGTTCTTGTCAAGGTCGAAAACAGCAACATGCCTGCATTGCTCACCAGTATTTCAACCTCGATTCCCCACGCCTGTACTTGGGAATAAATCTGTGCCGCCGCCTCCGGAAGAGTCAGGTCCATATCAATGATCTTAACGGCTTCTTCCCCCACCGCTGGATTTTTCCGGAATGCAATCTGTCGTATAACCGAAGCTGCATGCAGATTTTCTTCCGGCCGATTACTGACGATGACTATGCCATAGGCACGTTCCGCCAGTTGGCGGGCAAACTCCAGACCGATTCCGGAAGAAGCTCCGGTAATTAACGCATATTTCATATATCGACTATCTTCGAAACGTAAAACTACGATCTTTTTTTGACAATTCCATTGAGGCATGTCTACTTTTCCGATTTTACAAAAACTTAAAATTCTGGTCAGGAAATAGTCATTTATAATCAAAAAAAGAATTTTGGTTAAAATTTACCTTTGTTTGAATAGAATTTGCTCCTCATGATCAGCGAAAACAATTATATTTGTTGTTGCAAGTTGTAAATAGCAAACTATAGTTATCAAATTCTAATTAATGCGATTCACATGAAAAAAACTCTGCTTTCAGCCATTGTTCTGGCTATTGCCTTAGGCGGACATGCCCAATGGAAACCTGCCGGCGATAAAATAAAAACCGCCTGGGCGGAACAAATAGATCCGAACCATGTATTACCGGAATATCCTCGTCCGCTCATGGAACGGAAAGAGTGGAAAAACCTGAATGGATTGTGGAACTATGCCATTCGCCCCGCAGGCAGCGCCCAACCGACAGAAATGGATGGAGAAATTTTAGTTCCGTTCGCCGTTGAATCAAGCCTTTCCGGTGTCATGAAAACCTTGGGGAAAGAAAATGAACTGTGGTATACGCGGGAATTTACCGTTCCGGCATCCTGGAAAAACAAAAATGTACTATTACATTTCGGAGCCGTCGACTGGCAGGCAGAGGTATGGGTAAATGGAGTAAAAATGGGTAGTCACAAAGGTGGTTATACCCCCTTCTCATTCGATATCACCCCGGCCTTAACCAAAGGATCAAACCAGATTACAGTAAAGGTATGGGACCCGACTGATGAAGGTTATCAACCGAGAGGGAAACAGGTAAACCGTCCGGATGGAATCTGGTATACCCCGGTCAGCGGTATCTGGCAGACCGTCTGGTTAGAGCCCGTGGCAGCCAGTCACATTACCTATCTGAAGACAACCCCGGATATCGATCAAAAAACATTGACCATAGAAGCAACAACCGCCAACGCCTGTCCGTCAGACATCATTTCAGTCGTATTGTCCGAGGGACAGAAGATCGTTGCTACCGGTAAGGCCATACAGGGACAAGCCATCCAGTTAAAAATCGAAAATCCCAAACTATGGAGTCCGGAAAATCCTTTCCTGTACGACCTGAAAGTCACGTTGACCCATCAGGGAAAAATCACGGACGAAGTGAACAGCTATGCTGCCATGCGCAAATATTCCATCCATCGGGATGCCAACGGAATCACCCGCTTGCAATTAAACAATCAGAATATCTTTCATTTCGGTCCGCTCGATCAGGGCTGGTGGCCTGACGGTCTATATACGGCTCCGACCGATGAAGCACTGGTATACGATATTCAAAAAGCCAAAGATTTCGGTTTCAATATGATCCGTAAACATGTAAAGGTCGAACCGGCCCGCTGGTATACTCACTGCGACAGACTGGGTATGATCGTTTGGCAAGACATGCCGAATGGCGACAGAGGACCGCAATGGCAAAACAGACAATATTTCAACGGCGTGGAAATGATTCATTCCTCCGAATCCGAAAGCAATTATCGTCGGGAATGGAAAGAAATCATCGATCTGCTGTATTCCAATCCCTGCATCGGAGTATGGGTACCGTTCAACGAAGCCTGGGGACAGTTCAAAACCCCGGAAATAGCAGCCTGGACAAAATCTTACGATCCAAGCCGTTTGGTAAACCCTGCCAGTGGAGGTAACCATTATACCTGTGGAGATATACTCGACTTACACAATTACCCGGGCCCCGATCTGTATCTGTACGATCCGATGCGAGCCACCGTATTGGGAGAATATGGAGGGATCGGTTTAGTGATGAAAGATCATCTTTGGATGCCGGACAAAAACTGGGGTTATGTAAAATTCAACACCCCGGAAGAGGTTACCGACGAATACATCAAATATGCCGAACATTTATTGGAACTGATCCAGCGAGGTTTTTCCGCCGGAGTCTACACGCAGATCACAGATGTTGAAGGAGAAGTCAACGGACTAATGACTTACGACCGCAAACAGATCAAAGTCAATGAAGAAAAGATCCGGGAAATCAATCAAAAAATCTGCGATATCTTGAAATAACCATATTTTTCGACGTAAGCATCTATTTCGATTTTTTGAGCAAGAGGCCATTCCCTCCGGGAGATGGTCTCTTTTATTTTCAGGCTTTAGTAAAATATCGAAATTAATGATACATTTGTAAAACAAAAAGACATCTTATGGACTACGACGTATTTATCAGCTATTCGAGAAAGGACGAAGAAGTAGTAAAAAGAATCAAACAGGCCCTGATGGAGGCCGGCATTTCTTATTGGATCGACAAAGAGGAAATCAATACAGGCACTTCTTACGCGAAGGCCATTTCCCAAGCGGTTTACAAAAGCCAGATTCTGCTTTTTGTCTGGTCGGAAAATTCCAATAACTCAGAGAATACAGCCAATGAAATCAGCCTGGCCCTGGAATTTGAAAAAACGATTATTCCATTCAAAATTGCCAAGAAACTAGGGCCCAGCGATATGACTTACCATTTACTGAAACTCGACCGCATCGATGCTTATCCGTTTGAAAGTTATCACATTCAGGAACTCGTCACCTCTCTCCAGAAATGTCTGGGACGCCCGTTGGGAGCATCCGCCACTCATACCGATCACTCACAAACCTACACACAATCCGTCAAGAAACAAACCCTGAAATTTGACAACGGCAGCTATTTCGGAGAAGTGATCGATGGGAAACTACACGGTCAGGGCTGCTATCAGTGGAATAACGGTGACAAATACGAAGGGAACTGGGCCAACGGTAATATGCACGGCTGGGGAGTATACACCTATGCCAACGGCAACCGTTATGAAGGACAATGGGTCAATGATCAGAAACATGGACAAGGCACCTATTACTGGCAAGACGGCTCCCGATATGCTGGAGAATGGGTGGAAAACCAAAGGCAAGGCATGGGAAGCTATGTATGGGCAAATGGCGATAAATACGTCGGTCAATGGGAAGAGGGCAAAATGAACGGACAGGGATGTTACTATTTCTCAAACGGCAATCGCTACGAAGGGCAATGGGTCGATGACAAGAAACAAGGGAAAGGCACCTTCTTCTGGACAGACGGAGACCGATATGAAGGCGAATGGTTCGACGATCAAAAACAGGGACAAGGCACCTATTATTGGCCTAACGGCGACCGGTATACAGGAGAATGGTTCAAAAACCAGAAACATGGAAAAGGCTGTTATACCTGGGCTGACGGCACTCAAGAAAACGGCCGGTGGCAAAAAAACAAATTCATCGGATAATTCGCAAAACTGTTTTCCGATCCTCCTCAAAAGGAAAAGATCGGAAAACAGAACAATTATTCTTCCCCACCACCCAATACCTTATATAATTCTACCGTTGCCAACAATTCATCCCGAATGGCATTGTTCAGACCGATCTGGGCATCGAAATACCCCCGTTGGGCATCCAATACATCCAGATAACTGATGACTCCATTGATATATTGCAAAGTCGCCAAATCCAGGTTGGATCGGGCCGAATTTTCCAGATGCTCGCGTGCTTTCCGGATTTCCCGGCTTTTTTGGGACGAGATCAACGCATTGCTCACCTCAGTAAAAGCTTTCAACACCACTTTCTGGTAGTTGTAGATTTCCTGTTCCTTCACCGCCTTGGAAGCTCTCCACTGTGCCCTGTTTTTCCCCATATTAAACAGAGGTGTCAGTAATTTGCCACTGACCAGGAAATACGGATCACGCAAAAAATTGGAAAATTCTGTACTTTCCAGGCCATAGTGTCCGGTCAAGGTAAATTTCGGGAACATATTGGTAAAAGCGACTCCGGCTTTGGCATGTGCCTCTTTCAAACGATATTCGGCCTGTCGGATATCGGGTCTCCGTTCCAGCAACTGGGAAGGCAGGCCCACCGGCAAGGTCGCCATCAACTGCTGCTGTTCGATGCTTTTTCCCCGTTCCACGACACCCGGATACTCACCGGCCAGTAAAGATATCTGATTCTCTTTCAAACGAATTGACTTCTCCAGATCGGGCACCAGGGTCTGAGTCTTTGCCAGTTCGACCTGAGCCTGACGCATCGGATTCTCAGAAGTCAGCCCCCCTTCAAAACGCAGCTTGGCCAAACGGACCCCTTCCCGACGCGCCTCCAGAGTCTGTTTTACAATCGTCAGTTCCTGATCCAGCGCGATCAGCTCGAAATAAGCCTGAGCCACATTGGCAATCAAAGACAAGCGCAAGGCCTGCCGTCCCTCCACGCTTTGCAGATAAGCCGCCACCGCGGCCTGATTGGCCCAACGCAATTTACCCCACAGATCGACTTCCCAGGAAGCCAGGAGCTTCCCTTCAAAGGTATTGCCCGGAGAAGCATCATACTCCCGTTCGCCCCCTATGAAGGCATCCACCTTCGGCAGCAGATCCGCCTTCGCAATTCTTTTCGACTCCATCAGTTCTTTCACTTTGGCGGCAGCCATCAGCATATCCTTATTGTTCTCCAGGGTTTTCCGGATCAATTGCTGCAATACCGGATCCGCATACAATTCCGACCATTTTATATCCTGAACTGAAGTCGTATCAGCCGGCACATCCGCAATTTGCTCCGGCAATCGCAAATCAGGTCTCGTATACTGTTTGCCCAGTCTGCAAGCCCCCAGACAAATCGCCAACAGGCATATATTTCCGATAAAACAAATTCTTTTCATTTTTCCCATATTTACAAAACCATCCCTTTTCTTTTAAAACTGAGTTTCCTGCGCATCTTTTCTTTCACTTTATACACCATCACAAAAAAGAACGGCACTAACACGATTCCGATGGTAATGGCGGCAATCATCCCGAAAAAAACACCGGTACCGATCGAATGCCGGCTGGCAGAGCCCGGTCCGGAAGCCATCACCAGCGGCAACATCCCCAACACAAAGGCGAGCGAGGTCATCAAAATCGGTCGGAAACGAAGTGTAGCGGCATTTTTGGCAGCCGTCACGATATCCGTTCCCTGATCCACTTCCATCTTGGCAAATTCGACGATCAAAATGGCATTCTTTGCCGCCAATCCGATCAGGGTTACCAAACCGATCTGGAAATAAATGTCATTTTCCAACCCGAAACCCAAAATGCCCAGATAAGCCCCCAAAGCAGCGACCGGCAAAGACAGCAACACAGAAATCGGTACCAGCCAGCTCTCATACAAAGCCGCCAGAAAGAGGAACACAAACAGAAACACCAATGCCAGCACCAAACCCAACTGCCCTTCCGCCTTCTTTTCCTGATAAGACAAACCGCTCCACTCTACGCCTATATTATCCGGCAAATGATCCGCGGCAATCTTTTCCATCATTCGCATCACCTCCCCGGAACTGTAACCGGATGCTGCAGCCCCCCGGACCACTGCCGTCGTAAACATATTGAAACGTTTGATATTTCCCGGTCCTGTGGTATACTCCGCATCTCCCAAGGCTGTCAATGGAACCATATCCCCCCCCGAAGTCTTGACAAAAAACATGCTGATATTGTCCTTGCGGGCCCGATAAGGCGCTTCCGCCTGAATATAGACTTTATACACCCGGTTGAACATATTGAAATCATTGACATACACCGAACCGGTATACGCTTTCATGGTCGAAAATATATCCGACATCGGAATGCCCAGAAATTTTGCCTTGTCCCGATCGACATCAAAATACAATTGAGGAATCTCCGCCTGCAAAGAAGAGGACAAACCCGTAAAAGCCTTGGTCTGCTGTGCGTATTTCATCAAAGTATCCACCGCACTGACCAGATTATCAAAAGTGGCACCATTCCGGGCTTCCACCTGCATTTCAAAACCGCCCGAAGTTCCCAAACCCGGAATTACCGGTGGTTTTGACAGATAGACCTGAGCTTCGGGATATTTTTTCAGTTCTTTTCGCACCTCGTCCATCACCTGATCCACCCCCAGACCGTTTCCTTTCCGTTCCTCCCAGGGTTTCAGGATCACCGTCAACTCCGAACGGGCCTGATTGGTTCCCACCCGCGGACTCGAACCGGTTACATTCTGCACATAATCCACGGCAGGATGGGTTTTCAGGTAAGCGACCGCCCGGTCGGTCACAACCCGGGTCCTTTCCAGCGTAGCTCCCTCCGGCAACTCCAGTTCCACTTTAAAATACCCCTGGTCTTCTTCCGGAATAAAACTGCTCGGTACGATCCGGTTTAACACAAATATAAATACGAGTACCATGCCAAACCCCGCCAGAACACGCCGGGGACGGGCAATCGATTTCCCGATGATACCGATGTATTTCCGATTGCCGGTTACCAGCCACTGGTTGATTTTTCGAAAGATCAAATTCTTAGAAGACTTTGTCGGTCGCAACAAAATGGCACACAAAGCCGGACTCAACGTCAAGGCCACCACCGCAGAGATCAATACCGAAACCACAATGGTAATCGCAAACTGCCGATACAGCAGACCCGTTATTCCTCCCAGGAAACTCACCGGCACAAACACAGCGGCCAATACCAGAGAAGTGGCAATCAAGGCCCCTGTCAATCCTCGCATGGCCTTTTTCGTCGCCTCGTAAGGAGACAAGCCCTCCTTCTCCATATAACTTTCTACCGCTTCCACTACGACAATGGCATCGTCAACCACAATACCGATCGAAAGGATCAATCCCAACAACGTCAACAGATTCAACGAAAATCCCAATACCAGCATCACTCCAAAAGTTCCCACCAACGAAATGGGGACAGCAATCAGCGGAATCAAAGAAGCCCGCCAATTCTGCAAAGAGAGGAAAACCACCAGTACAACCAATAGCAAAGCCTCGAACAAAGTCTTGTAAACTTCATGGATCGATTCGGAAATATAACTGGTGATATCAAACGGAATCTCATAATTCAGGCCTTCCGGAAAGTTTTCACTGATTTCCTCCATGGCTTCCCGCACCTGGCGGGCCACTTCCACGGCATTGGCTCCCGGCAAGGTATATATTCCCAGAACAGCGGCGTTCTTGCCGTTCATACCGCTCTCCGTCGAATAGGAAGAAGCTTCCAAAGAAACCCGGGCCACATCCCGCAACCGAATAATGGAACCGTCGGGATTCGCCCGTACCACGATCTCCTCAAATTCATTGACCGTCGACAAACGTCCCTGAGTCGTAATCGGTATGGTTATGTCCTGCCCGCTAATCGGCTGCTTTCCCAACTCTCCGGCCGCCGACTCCCGGTTCTGATCCTTCAAGGCATCCTGCAGATCTTTGACCGTCAAACCGAAATTGGCCATCCGGTCGGGCAATACCCAGATGCACATGCCATAATAACGGCTACCGATATTGGATACACGTCCGACTCCCGGTATACGCCGCAAAATATCCTGTACATTGATCGTTGCAAAATTGCTCAAATAAATTTCATCGAAACGGGGATCGTCCGAGGTCAACGTCAAAGTCATCAACTGATTGGAGGACTGTTTTTCAACAGAGATCCCATTCTGTACCACCTCCGCCGGCAAACGCGATTCCGCCAGTTTTACCCGATTCTGGATTTCTACGGCAGACAATTCCGGATTGGCAGAAATATCGAACGTCACATTGATGGTAAGTCCACCGGAATTGGAACTGCTCGATTCCATGTAAAGCATGCCTGGTGTACCGTTCAACTCCTGTTCGATCGGAGTGGCCACGGCCTGTGATACCGTTTGCGCACTCGCTCCCGGATAAGAAGCCGATATTTTCACCATCGGAGGTGTTATTTGCGGATATTGATCTACCGGCAACAAATAGAGTCCGATACACCCCACTACCACAATCAATATAGATAATACCGCCGAAAAAATGGGACGGTCTATAAAAAATTCAACTTTCATCTTGCCTTAATTTATTGATTCCGTACCTTCATCCTCTTTCACTGCCACTTGCGGAGACAGCAAATCTCCAGGAGACAGCTTGTGCTGTCCTTCGGACACGACTATCTCATCCGGACCCAGCCCCCGTTCTACCACAACCAACTGGTCTACTTCAGGACCTGTTTCAATAAAACGTTTCTCTGCTGTGCTATCCCGCCGCATCACATATACATAAGCACCGCCCTTTTCAATGATCACCGCTTTTCCAGGAACTACCACGGCATTTTCCCGGACATCCAACAAAAGTTTTACTTTCGTAAACTGTCCCGGCAACAATTTCCGTTCCGGATTGGCCAATTCCGCCCGCACTCCAAAAGTACCGGTCTTGGGATCCACCTGCGGTTCGGCAAAATCCACCAAACCCCGCTCCGGATATATGGAGTTATCAGCCAATGTTACCGTAATGGACGGTTGCCAGGATCGCGACGCGTCCTGCTCTCCCAAACGCACATTCCGCTGCTGACTTCGTAAATAATCCAAAGCGGTCAAACTGAAATCCACCAATACGGTATCGCTGGCAACGACCGTCGCCAACAAGGATTTGGACCCGGGACCGACCAAGGTACCGATATCTGCATAACGCTCGCTGATATATCCGGAAATCGGCGACCTCACCGTCGTATATCCCAATTCCATCTCCGCCTGTGCCAGATCAGCCCGGCTCATCGCCACATTGGCCTTTGCACTCTCATAGGCAGCCACCGCATTGTCCAAATCCAGCTGGCTGGCGGCATTCTGTTCATAAAGCGGCTGCAAACGCTCAACGTCCCGACCGGTCTTCAATTCCTGGGCCTCGTCCTTTTTCAGCTGGGCAGCCGCTTTATCTGCCCGAGCCCTATACAGATCCGGATTGATCAGAAAAAGGGGCTGATTACGCTCCACCCGTTTTCCCTCTTCAAAAAGCATCTTTTCCAGATACCCTTCCACCCGGGCATGTACTTCTACAAACTGACGAGCCCGAATCCGTCCGACATAGTCGCCGTATATCTCTACATCTTTCACGCCTACTTTTTCAACGATCACCGGAATCCCTTCCCGAACCTTTTCCTTTTTACAACCGACAACTCCGATGAGAAGTACACATGCAAAGCTGCCTATCCAAATTTTATAATTCATGTTGATTTGCTTTATATGCCTTTCACTTTATTTAACTTGCTGAATTTATACAAGTAAAAAGCATACCAATTTTTACCACACATCATTCAATACTGATTATCTGAATTATACAAAAACCGAACTTTTTATTCGTATACCTTTTATGAGGAATTATTCCACAATCCAGCAGAATTATTCCACACCTGTTTCCCTTCAGCTTCCCAAAAACACCATAAGAACATTCTTTAACAAAAAAATCTTTCTTCCTTTGTAATAAAATCAGACTTCATTCGTCTTTATTACGATGACTGAAAAAGAATTTAACCATATGATCCTGCCGATGGCAAAGAATATCTATTCTTATGTCCTGCACATCGTTTCCAATTCATCCGATGCGGCAGACCTTACCCAGGATATTATGGTCAAACTCTGGGATACCCGAAGCGATTGGCAAAAAATCCAAAATCCCAAAGCCTGGGTATTCAAGGTGGCCCGCAATCTCTGTTTCGATTGGCTCAAAAAACAAAAGCCGACATATTGCGATAGCCCCATAAACGGCAGCGAAGGATATACCCAAGACCTGCAACAGGAAATCGAAAACAGAGATACGGTGGCATTGATTCAAAAGATTCTTCACACTTTACCCGATCCCCAACGGGAAGTGATCATCCTTCGGGACGTAGAAGAATTGGAATTTGATGAGATTGAACAGATTACGGGTTTAACCCCGAACTACATCCGGGTATTGCTTTCCCGGGGACGTTCAAAGGTAAAAGAAATGGTAGAAAAGCTCGGAGTCAGAGAAGTGAAACAGCGCTAAAACAGGGAAGCATGGAACAGAAAGAAGAACTATTAAAACGATATTATCAGGGCGAAACAACTCTGACAGAAGAAAAAACACTGAAAAAAGCCTGGCAAGAAGGAAACTTACCGGAGGAACCGATCTTGTGTCTGAGACCAAGCGCCATGCCGGAAGGTCTTCAAAAAGTTATCCAGGACAAAATCAGACAAAAGCAACGGAGCAGAAGGCAGCACCGATGGATAACAGTCGGCAGTATTGCGGCCATGCTGGTACTGTTTTTTTCTCTGCAAAAATTGCTACCCTCCGCGTCTCAACCGCTGCCGCTATCCGACAATCTGAAAAAAGAACGTTTTGAAAATGCCTTGCGCATCATCGGAAATGCCATCGAAGAGAAACAGGCTCCCGCACAGAAGATTCTTTACGAAGATCATCACCTGATTATTGCCGTAGAATAAAAATCATTTAAAACCATTCATATCATGAAAAAAGTATGTATCCTTTTCATTGCAGCATTTGTTCTGCCCTTTGCCGCAAATGCCCAATTATCCAAACTCATGTCGAAATATCATGAGAAAAACGGTATCACCGTTACCCAATTGGACAAAAATCTGTATGCCCTTTATCAACGGAACAACCTACCGTCCGAAGCGACCGAATTGTTGCAAAAACTGGAAGAAGTCAATATGTTGAATGTAGATTTCGGCCAAACCGATGAGACATTGAACAACAAACTCATGTCACAATTCAGAGAAATTCTGGACAATCCGGACAAATACAAGCTCATCAAAAGCCGCAACAACGAATTCGGGAAACAGTTGATCTATACCCACAGTAAAAATGAGCAGGTGACAGATCTGGTCGTCTGGAATCAAACCCCGCAACAATTAGACATCATCGAACTGCGGGGCGATATCCAGCTAAACCAGATTTCCCTCTTGTCCAGAGCATTGAATCTGCCCGGTTTATCCTCTCTGGCCACCCTGTCCTCCAATCCGGAAGCCTACGAATCCTATAAACGATACAACGATTTTCCGGAAATGGATTTCGGTTCCATCTCTCAACACATGCAGCAAATGATGGAAAATTTGCATTCAAGAATGGGCTCAGGCCATATTTTTGAACAATTTTTCGGAGCCCCCAGTGACTCTACAGACCAAAACCAGGCTAACCGATTTTTCCCTTTCGGGAACTTCCCGGTGGACGATTTTTTCAGTTCCATGAATGGAATGTCAGAAGAAGAACTTGAAAAACTTCTCCAAAACGGAGAACAACACGTAGAAAAATTTTTCCAGTCTTTTGGCAACGGACAGGATGTCAGCAGCAATTCTGTACAAATCACCAAAGAGAATGGAAAGACAAAGATCAAAATCGACTCCCAGAACTCAGACATGACCTATGTCATCGACGGGCAAGAGCACCCGAAAGACAATGTACAGATGCCCGAACAGATCCTGAATGTCAACATCATTCCCTCCAAAGAGGACATCAAAAAATCATACCTGTTCATTACTTCCGGCGACCCACTGGGGAAATTCATCAGTTTTCAAAACGGAACATTGACATTTAAATACGACGAACAGGAGTACAAATACAATCTGGACAAAGTGGAAGAGCCGTTGTTGGTCATCGACGGACGTTTGTCCCGCCGCTTCGATATCGATCCTTCGACTATCTTACAAATCCGCCCGATCAGCGCCATCGAAAAAGAAGTAGGCTATTATCCGAATGCCGCCGTTATCATCAATACGAAATAATACACCCTGCCAAACCATCGCTCACAAAAGAAATCCGTACTTTTGTGAGCGATTTTCTATTTCCATACGAAGTGTCTACTCCCCGACACCCAGTAATCGTTCTATCTGCTGCTCTATTTCTCTATCGGTAGTTTCCTCCGCATAACCGGAAATCTGTTTGACAATTTTCCTTTCCGAATCGATCACAAAAAATTGCGGGACCCCTCCTCCGCTCTGATAGTTCTGCACCAATTCGGCAATTTCCTTTTCGTTTCCACTCAAAAAACGATAATTGATGCCAAAATTCCGGATATAATTCTCACAGGAAGATTTCTTTCTTCCCCAGGTTTCAACAGCCACGATTTCAAGTGCTTCCTGATCGTACAGATTTCTCAAACGACGAAGGAAAGGGATAGAAACCTTACAAGGACCGCATCCGATACCGGTCAACTGCAACAGGATGACCTTCGATTTCAAGGCATCCAAAGAAACCGGATGATCATTCATATCCGTCAGCGTCCAGGCGGGAGCCTGCTTGCCGGTCATATCCGCTGTTTCCTCCCGACGAGCTTCGCCGTACCGGTGAAGCGTGTAATCTTCCGGATAAAAATCTTCGGCTACAATCAGGTCCTTGTCCGGCAAGTCAAAAACGAAATCAGCACATTCCCATTCAACAATAGTGAGACACATCTCCTGACGACTTCTGTATGGCAGATCCGTAGCCTTAGAAATCCATACCTTATAAACAGAAGTCGGATCATACACATACGGATTTTCCGGCATATAACAAGGTTTGCCAAAAAATTCCACCTGTTGAGGCATATGAACAGTCAACGACAACAGATAATCTTCCCCCAAGTCTTGCAAAGAAAGGGTGACACTGTCCGCAGTCGTCAATGCATAATCCAGAATACACCGGGTATGAAAGAAAAATTTCGGCATGACCAAACGAAACGCCACCGGTCTCTTCCGTGTAAAATTGTCTATCCAGACCTCTTTTTCATCCCGATCCAAAGTAAAACAGACCTTCCCGTCATAACCTGTTTCCACCTGCTGAAATGCCCGGTCGCGGGCAACCAGATACGAGCTTCCGACTGCCGTATCTTCCGGATTTTTATGTTCATAAACATAAAACTCTTCTTTATATACGGGATCCGAATCTCCCGGTTCCCACGTCTGCTGTATCATCCGGTAGGAAACCGATTCCACCCGATCCATCTTTTGCCGCACTTTTCTCAAATACTCTTTGTCAGAGTGCGGAGTACAGCTGATACAACAGCCCAAAACAAGCATCGAAAACAACAGTTTGAGATCCATCCTCATCCATTATTTATTCAAACGAAACGAAATCGGCAAGGTATAAAGTACATCCACGGGGACCCCTCTCTGTTTTCCAGGTTTCCAGTCCGGCATTTCCGTCACCAACCGCAAGGCTTCCTGATCCAGGGATTTTTCGACACTCCGCACAATGGTCGGTTGAGTCACTTTACCCGTTTTATCAACCACAAAAGAAACAAGCACCTGACCGGTAATTCCCTGTTCCAGAGCCTTTGCCGGATATTTGAGGCGTTGTGCCAGATAGTGGGAAAGATTTCCCTGCACAAATTCCGGCATATCTTCAACCACAACAAAGATTTCTTCCTCTTCTCCCGTATTTTTCTGTTCGGCAGTATACCCGATCGCTACGATCTCGTCCAATTCGACCGCCTGGACCGCCAGCACGATATCACCCAGGTTCGACTGATCCTTACATACAACCGACACGGTTTTTCTACCCACATAACTGAATACCAATTCATTGCCGGAATCCGTTCGGATAGAAAACTGTCCTTGCCGGTCGGTCAAAGTGCCCTGCGTCTGTCCTTTCACCACCACCGACACCCCCTGTAAAGGACGATGTTGTTCATCCAGAATCCGTCCTTCATAGAGTTGAGCATGCTGGTCTGAAGAGAGTGATATCTCCGGGAAAGTCAAATCGGCCATCGCCTGCAGATTTCCTGTCAATATCAACAATCCGGCTACCGGAAGTAACAAGAGATACTTCATCGTAGCAAATCTGGAAGTCTTTTTCTTGTTCATCATAACAATTCGTTTTTTAATTTTGACATTGAAATTATTTACAAAAGGTAGTACGATCGACGGATTCGATAAACGAAGCAAATGATACTGGTAATTTTTCCGGTCCCCACCCGCCGTCATCACTTTTTCATCCGCCAAAAACTCCAGATTCTGCCGAATTTCTTTCCGCAGCCACCAGACCACAGGATTAAACCAGAAAAGGATCACCAGCCCTTCTCCCCACAGCAAATCCAAAGAATGCCATTGACGGACGTGGGCAGATTCGTGCAGCAGAATTTCCCGCAGTTCTTTTTCTCCATGAAGGGCCGGATCCACAAAAATCCACTGAAAAAAAGAAAAAGGAGCAGCACACCGGTCCAGCACAATCAGCGGTACTCCCTGCCAATACTGTTTTTTCCCCCGTCTGGCCAAAGAACAGATTTTCCAGAGCCACCAACACATTCTTCCCAGGAAAGCCAGACTTCCCATCCCCCAGATGCCCACCAACAGCTGTTGCCAGAAAGGAAGCTCCGGTTGTTCCGGTATCACCGGAACGGTTTCTGCCCAAAATTCAGCATACTCCGCCACCAAGGTCGGCCACCCTGCCTCCTCCTGCCACCAGGCAGAAAAAGAAAGGACTGGGCAAAGGAAAGACAGCAGCACCATTAAAAACAGACACCACCGTCGAAGAACAAAAAAAGTGTCCCTCGAAAAAACGAGCCAGTACAAAATATAAAACAGCACCAACCCAATGTTTACCTGCAACATATAATGCAAAAAATTATCCATCTGTTTACTCTTTTTCTATCAGCCTGATTATTTCTTTCAACTCCTTGGCCGATATTTTTTGCTCCCGGGCAAAAAAAGTCACCATCTCCTTGTAAGAATTTTCAAAATAATTCCGAACCACTCCCGACAAAAAATGATTCTTATATTCACCTTCCTCTATCAAAGGCGAGTAGACATAAGTATTTCCATAACGCTTCGACCGTACATACCCCTTTCGCTCCAGATTCTTAACGATAGAGGCGACAGTCGTATAAGGAGGACGCGGTTCTTTCAGACAATTCAGAAAGTCCTTGATCACTCCTTCCCGTTGCTGCCAGATGATCAGCATCAACTCTTCTTCTTGAAAGGTCAGTTTTTCCATTATATTTACGATTTTTTCGCAAATCTACGAATTTTTCGTAATAAACCAAATCATTCGAGCATTTTTTATGCAAAAAAACAATGTCCGCCGTAATGCGGACATTGTCTCTGAGTCAATTAATTATTTCTAAAAATCTATTCCCCTAGAAATCGAGTACTTTCACCCAACCGAACTTATCGGGCTCATCGCCATACTGAATAGCTCTCAAACGGTTATACAATTTCGTACACCATTCGCCCGGAACCCCCGGTTGACCGAAGCAAATACTCTTATTGTTTTCCAGATCATCGATCTGCCCGATCGGACTGATCACAGCAGCCGTTCCGCAAGCACCGGCTTCCTCAAAGGTTTCCAGTTCTTCAACCAAGATATGCCGACGTTCCACCTTCAATCCCATGTCCTCGGCCAAGACCATCAGACTGGCATTGGTGATGGAAGGCAAAATGGTATGAGAGAACGGTGTGATGTAAGTGCCGTTCTTGATACCGAAGAAATTGGCCGGTCCACACTCATCGATATATTTCTTTTCCTTGGAATCCAGGAAAATGGCCGTTGAATAACCTTTCTGATGGGCCACTTCGCCAGAACGCATACCGGCAGCATAGTTTCCACCTACCTTTATATGTCCGGTTCCATTGGGAGCGGCCCGGTCATAATGACGCTCAAGCATCACCTTGGTCGGTTTGAAACCGGCTTTGAAATACGGACCCACAGGAGCTACAAATACCACAAACAGATATTCTTTTGCCGGAGCGACACCCATCTGAGGTCCGACTCCGATCAACAGAGGACGAATGTACAGACTGGCACCGGATTCATAAGGCGGTACATATTCTTTGTTCAACTCGATGGCCTTTACCACTGCTTCAGTAAACAGTTCCACCGACGGAGCCTGCATCATCACATATTCTGCAGAACTGATCATCCGTTTGGCATTTTCCTCGCAACGGAACAAACGAATTTTTCCATCCTGACCCCGGAAAGCCTTCATTCCTTCAAAAGCTTCCTGTCCATAATGCAAACAAGTCGAAGCCATGTGGATATTCAGCATTTCAGAATCGCTTACTTCCGGAGCACTCCATTTGCCGTCCTTATAATAACAACGTACATTATAATCCGTCTTGGAATACCCAAAAGACAATTTACTCCAATCTAAATTTTTCATAACGCTTGGTTTTGTTATTTTATGATAGTCATTTCTTCAATCAAATTCTTTGCTCCGGCATACTTATCCACAATCCAAAGGAAATAGCGGGTATCCAGATTGATACAACGCTGCAGATTCTCTTCAAAGTCGATGTCTCCGGACATAGCCTCTGAATTTCCATCAAAAGCCGTACCAATCAAATGACCTTCGGCATTAATTACACCGGAACCGCTGTTTCCTCCCGTAATATCGTTATCGGTGATAAAATTGACACACAGGTGATCGGTACCATACGGTCCAAAATCTTTTTGAGCATACAACTCTTTCAGACGTTCGGGCACTTCGAATTCTCCCCCTTTCGGTCCCTCTTTTTCAATCACTCCGGTCAAGGTCGTATAATAGTCATAAAAAACAGCATCCCGGGGTTTGTAGCTTCCCACCTTACCGTAAGTCAAACGAATGGTGGAATTGGCATTCGGAGCCCAGGCCTTGTCCGGCTGCATCTCCATCAATCCCCGTACAAACAGACGGTCGCCTTTGGCGATCTTCTCCTGCATTTCTCCACTATAAGCCGACAATTTGATCCAGATCTCATAGAAAGATTTTCCAGCCATATATACCGGATCCTTCTCCAATTTCTTCAGGTCTGGTTTTTCCAGAAAAGCCAGGAAAACAGCCTCGTCCATAAAAACAGACTTCTGCAACAGGTCCGCGGCAAACTTATCATAGTCTCCCTTGTATTTCTTATTGATCCAGGAAATGACTTCCGGATGCAGATCAGAGTTGACTTGATCGTTATACATTTTGAACAATGCACTGAACAACTTCATATCCAACACGGCATTGTAATCCTTGAAAAAGGCTTTCGCCATTTCCTTCAACATCTCTTTTGTCCCGGCTTTTTCTTCCGAAGCGATATTTTTATCACAAAGGTCTTCGATCATTCTTCCGGCACGATAAGCAAAGAGATGGGCTTCAGGGCCGGCCAGCGCTTCCTGGGCATAAGACGATGCCACCGAATACTCCTGCATATCTTTATATCCCTGCTGGATCATGGACAGTACCTCGCCGTAAACAGCTTTTCGGGCGGGATCTGCATTTACCCATGCCGTAAACTCTTTTTCAATGGCTTCCTTATTCTCTTTGGTTTTCAAATTTTTCAAAGCCTTGTTCTGTTCGAAGGAATACTTCCAATAATTGGCACAACTGGCATATTTGGATGCATACTGTATCCGTGTCTTAGGACTCTTGGCCATTTCTTCACGCATGATATCCAATTTCACGGTCCGGACTTTGTAACGGATATCATTCGTTACATCCATCGTATTCTGCAAACCGAAACTGGTTGTATAACGGTCTGTGGTTCCCGGGAACCCCATGATCATCGCAAAATCACCGTCTTTCACTCCTTTGATGGAAATCGGCAGATAATGTTTCGGTTTCAAAGGCACATTGTCTTTGGAATACTCGGCAGGACTGCCATCCGGAGCCGTATAAATCCGAAACATAGAGAAATCGGCCGTATGACGCGGCCACATCCAGTTGTCCGTATCGCCTCCGAATTTTCCCATACTCTGAGGAGGAGCACCTACCAAACGAACATCCTTATAAATGGTATATAAAAACAAGAAAAACTGATTCCCTTCGAACATGGCCTGCACCTGTCCGCTCAACTGGGTTCCAGCGACAGCTTCCTTGACAATTACGGCAGACATGCTATCGATAATCACCGTCCGATCCATCTCGCTCATATCGTCTTTCAACAGAGGAGCAATCCGGTCGGTAACATCTTCCATGCGTTCCAGGATAGAAGCCGTAATACCGGGATTCGTCAGTTCATCTTCCATTTTATAGGCCCAAAAGCCATTGGCCAGATAATCATGCTCTACGGATGAATGAGATTGAATCGCACTGAAACCACAATGGTGATTCGTCAACAACAATCCATTCGGAGAAATAATCTCCCCGGAACAAAAATGCCGGAAAGGACGCCCCTCATTCCCCAAACCGACAATCGCATCTTTGATTCCCGGTTTGTTCACGTCATAAATATCTTCAGCCGTCAGTTTAAAGCCCATCTGTTGCATTTTCTCAATATTCAGTTGTTTCAGTTTGGACAACAACCACATCCCTTCATCAGCCCTGACTATCGAAACAGCAAACAGAGCAAGAGCCATAATAAATAATTTCTTCATGTGTTTTGATCGTATTTAATTTTAAAATTATAATATCCGCACCATCAAACTTCAACATCTTAACGAAAAACAAACTTTTACTACAGTATTATAACTTTTAAGTTAAGATTAGTGCAAATATATAATTAAATCCGTTCTTTCTCTGATTTTCACTTTATTTTAACAATAGAAAAGTCACAAAATAAAAAAACAGAAACATTTCAATTAGAAATAACACAAATAAAATACCTTTGCAAATTGAAAGGTTTGGATTTTATAATTATGGACGGAGTTAACAACAAAAAAAATATCAGGGGAATTTCTCTCGAAGAACTTTCCCTTCTTTTAACAGCCCACGGCGAGAAAGCTTTTCGGGCGAAACAGATCTGGCAATGGATCTGGCAAAGGGGTAGCACTGATTTTGAACAAATGAGCAATTTATCCAAAAATACCCGTGAACTTTTAAACCAACATTTCTATTTCGATTGCCTATGGCCTGTTCAAGTACAAACCGCAGCCGATGGTACACGGAAAACAGCCTGGCGCCTGAGAGACGGTTTTCTGGTGGAAAGTGTTTTGATTCCCGGCAATCAAAGATTCACCGTTTGTGTATCTTCTCAGGTAGGATGCAAATTAGGATGCAAATTCTGTGCAACCGGTCATTTGGGATTTAAACGCGACCTAACTACAGGTGAAATATTCGAGCAAGTCATACAGGCACAAAAAGCGGCGGAAACCCAAGGAATGCCTCTGTCCAACATCGTCTTTATGGGAATGGGAGAACCGCTGTTAAATTACGAACACCTGCTTCAGGCCATCGAACGGATCACTGCCGAAGACGGCCTGGCGATGTCTCCCTACCGAATTACGGTTTCCACGGCAGGCATTCCGGATAAAATAAGACAATTGGCTGACGAGAAAGTTCGGTTCAACCTGGCCGTTTCCCTTCACTCAGCCAAAGAAACAGTCCGCAGTTCCCTCATGCCGATCAACAAAGCCTATCCTTTGAGTGCCATTGCAGAAAGCCTGAAATATTTCGTAGAGAAGACAGGCACTCGGCCGACGTTCGAATATCTGCTTCTCAAAGATATCAACGACAGCCTCGAAGATGCCAAGGCGCTGGCTCTCTACTGCCGTCAGTTCCCTATCAAGATCAACCTGATTGAATATAATCAGGTCGAAGGCTCTGCATTCTCCCACAGTCCGGAAAAACGCCAGGAAGAATTTATCAAATACCTGGAAGGTTGCCACATGGTTGTACATGTCCGTCGCAGCAAAGGACAGGACATCGATGCCGCCTGCGGACAACTGGCCGGAAAAGAAACAAAGAATCCTGGACTTTCAGACTGAATCCTTGATAAAAATAGCAAAGATTTCTTATCTTTGTATTCACGACAATATAAATTTAAATAATTACTTATGATCACTAAGAATTATATAGCAAAAGGTGAAGGTGCGAATCGGTTTGAAAAAATACCCGTTCAGATTTATGAGAAACCGACAGAAGCAGTCAAAGCGGTCGCTCAGGAAATTGCAGACTTAATCCGTCGTAACGCAGCCAAAAGCGAAAAATGTGTTTTAGGTTTAGCAACAGGCTCCTCTCCGATCAAACTATACGAAGAATTGGTTCGCATGCATCGGGAAGAAGGGCTTTCTTTCAAGAATGTCATTACCTTCAACCTGGATGAATACATGCCCATGCCCAAGGAATCAGAGCAAAGCTATCACTATTTCATGCATCACCACCTTTTTGACCACATCGATATTGATCCTCAGAACATTCATATTCCGGACGGAAATCTTCCCTTAGAAGAAGTAGAAAATTTCTGCAAAGAATATGAACGGATGATTGAAGCCGAAGGAGGTATTGATATTCAGATTTTAGGTATCGGCCGTACCGGACACATCGGTTTTAATGAACCGGGCTCAACCCCGAGCTCCAAGACTCGGATGGTATATTTGAACGATCTGACCATAAAAGACGCTTCCGGAGATTTCGGCGGAAGAGATAAAGTTCCGACACGGGCCATAACCATGGGGGTGGGCACCATTATGAAAGCCAGAAAAGTCATTTTACTCGCCTGGGGAGAGAAAAAAGCGCCGATTATCAAAGCGACGGTCGAAGGTAGTGTTACTGATGCCGTACCGGCTACTTTCTTGCAAGTTCATCCCAACGTGCAATTCGTCATCGACGAAAGTGCCGCTGAAGAATTGACCCGAGCCAACCAACCGTGGCTGGTCAGCAAAGTAGACTGGAATGACAAACTCATTCGAAAAGCAGTGATCTGGCTGTGCCTGAAAGTAAAGAAACCGATCTTAAAAGTCGAAAACAAAGACTATATCGACAATGGGATGACCGATTTGATCAAAACGTTCGGTTCTGCCAACAAAGTGAACATACAGGTTTTCAACGACCTGCAACACACCATCACCGGTTGGCCGGGAGGGAAACCCAACGCAGATGACTCCACCCGCCCAGAAAGGGCTTATCCCTATCCTAAAAGAGTATTGATTTTCAGCCCGCATCCGGATGATGATGTCATCTCCATGGGAGGAACATTCGCACGTCTGGTAGAACAGGGGCATGAAGTGCATGTTGCCTATCAGACTTCCGGCAGCATCGCCGTTTTCGACGACTATATCTACCAGCAAATGGATATCGCCACCACTTTCACAAACCTGGTCGGCGGAGATATGCCCACGATGGAAAAAGCCTTCCAGCAAATCAAACACGACATTGCCCAACGTTCACCGGAGGATGAAGAGGCCTCCTACCTGTTGCCATTCAAAGCCGCATTGCGTCGGGCAGAGGCTCGCGGAGCCTGCCGTTTTATTGGAGTACCACAGGAACGAGTTCACTTCTTGAATCTGCCTTTCTATGAAACAGGCAAGGTAAAAAAGAATCCGCTGTCAGAAAAAGACATTGACATTATTGTCAAACTGCTCCGAGAGGTGAAACCCCATCAAATCTATGCTGCCGGTGACCTGGCGGATCCTCACGGGACCCACGGAGTATGTCTCGATGCCATCCTGCAGGCTTACAACATCATCGATCAGGATGACTGGTTTAAAGACTGCAACACCTGGTGGTATCGCGGCGCCTGGATGGAATGGGAAATAGAAAAAGTTGACATGGCTGTTCCCATCAGTCCGGCTGAATTGTCCATCAAACGAAAAGCCATTTATAAACACGGTTCTCAAAACAACGGCCCGGCCTATCCGGGAGATGATCCTCGGGAATTCTGGCAACGGGCAGAAGATCGCAACCGGAACACAGCCGACTTGTACAATCGTTTGGGGATGGCCGAATATGAAGCCATGGAGGTATTCACCCGCTATATACACACGCATGGAGATTCGCTGAAATAAATTCAGCGAATCGGCACATTGTCATTCACTCGTCAGCAAGAAAACACTGACACTTATATAAAACAATGATCTATGAAAAAAAAGACTACACTATTAGTGATGGCAGCCGGCATGGGTTCCCGTTTCGGTAGTTTGAAGCAAATCACTCCCCTGGGACCGCATCAGAAAGCACTGCTGCATTATACCGTTTATGATGCAGTCCACGCCGGATTCGACAAGATAGTCTTTGTCATCCGAGAGAGTTTTGCCAAAGAATTCATTGATTTTGTGGGGAAATATGCAGAAGGTATGGTTCAAACAGCCTATTGCTATCAA
This sequence comes from uncultured Odoribacter sp., assembly GCA_944321165.1. Lineage (GTDB taxonomy): Bacteria > Bacteroidota > Bacteroidia > Bacteroidales > Marinifilaceae > Odoribacter. The sequence goes on along the minus strand of CALUKE010000007.1, from coordinate 23,792 downwards.
AGCATGGACAAACTGCCTGGCGGCATGCCACCCATCGAGCGTGAAAAACCTTGGGGAACTGCACATGCGATTTGGTGTGCCAAAGAGGTAATCCACGAACCGTTCGCCGCTTTAAACGCCGATGATTTTTACGGAAGTGACGCTTTTGTACAAGCGCATGACTTTTTGGCAAACGAAGCGACAGACCAAGAATTTGGCCTGGTAGGTTATCGTCTGGCGTCCACCTTGTCTGAAAACGGAACAGTCTCCCGAGGGATCTGCCAAACCGATAACCATCAGCATCTGACCGCTGTCACCGAATGTACTAAAATAGGCCAACAGGCAGACGGCAGTATCAAAGATGAAGAAAGCGGACAAGTACTGAATGCTGATGATCTGGTTTCCATGAATTTCTGGGCTTTTACTCCGAAAATATTCGGTGAAATCGAAAGACAATTCATCGAATTCTATCCGGCCAACAAAGACAACCTGAAATCGGAATTCTACATCCCGAAAGTCGTAGATAAAATGATCAAAGACAAGGTGGCAAATGTCAAAGTACTGAAAACCAACGCAAAATGGTTCGGAGTTACTTATAAAGAAGATACACCTGCAGTCAATGCGGCTTTAGCTGCATTCGACCAGGAAGGGAAATATCTGGACATCTAAAAACATACCGGTTTGCAGGTATATCCATACTTCGCAAACCGGTATATTTTTTACTCCATCCCGCTATAACGATAACGTAGTCCGGCTATCGTTTTTTCAATTGCTGTCCTCCAGCACCTTTCCCGTCCTTTTCTGCCGTTTTAAAGGAAATCACCTGAACATTCAGTTTTTCAATGGCTTTCTGAAGATTTTCCACATTATTCTTGTCTTCCCGGAAAGTTACCGTAATGGTTTGTTTTTCCATATCAATTTTCAGATCTTTTACCCCTTTTTCAAAAGGAATATTCTTTTCAATTTTTGCCTTGCAGGATGCACAATGCAAATTTGCATTGAAAACAACGGTTTTTTCGTTTTTCTTTTCAGCGTTTACATTCAATGCAAACATCAACATCACCGCCATCATAAAAATCAATCGAACTGTTTTCATCATTTTTCTTTTTTATTCATTTAAAATTCAATCATTCTCTGTCTAATCCGAATCGCAAACCGATATAAAATTTCCTGCCATGCACCGGACCCCAGATTTTCGAGGCATCGAAAGCCGGTCCCCACGGTTGATCGGAAGCAAGAATCGGATGTTTTTGCGTGAAATCTCCGATATTCTCACAGCCGGCATAAATACTCCATTTACGGAAAAACTTGGAGATCTGGGCATTCATAATCCGAAACGAATCAAAATGTTCTGCCACACTTCCACTTTCATCCGGAGATACGGGAATACGTCCGGAACCGTTAAACTGAGTAGTAAAATCGAATTGCCACTTTTTCATATTGGTATAATAAGACAAATTCAACAATCCCTTGTATCTGCTCTGTAACGGAGCCCTCAGCAAGCGATCCCCCATCGTGATCTTTACATCATTGTAACGAAAAGCACCCAATACATCCAAACGGGGAATCAATTCATATTTTGCCTCTACCTGATAACAATTGGAATAAGACTCTCCATCGAGATTATAAAAATGAACCTTCCCGGCTTGCGTTTCATTATCCACAATCACCTGACTGGAAAAATCCGTCCGATAATAATCCAGGTTTATGTTCAGCATCCTGTCAAAAATCAAAAACTTCCGATTCAGTTGAACACCAAAATTCCAGGCTTTTTCCATATTCAAACGTTCTAGTTCTTCCGGATGGTCGACCAATAACTTATCATTGACATAAACAAGTCGAGAAGAAGCCAACAAATAACCGTTATCCGCCAAGATATTGGCAACACGGGCTCCTCGCCCAGCAGACAGTTTCAACATGGTAAAATCGTCCGGAGCATAGGCCAGATGCAAACGAGGTGTAAAAAAACCTCCGAAAATATTGTGATAATCATACCGTAAACCGGCCATCAGCGTAAATTTCTCCCAAAACGAACCGGTATACTGAAAGAAAGCCCCGCCGACTCTTTCTTCTCGATCGAAATTGACGGTTTCCGTCTTCTGTCCCAGTGTCGGCCAATAATCATTGAACGATTCATCATAACGATCAAAATTAAAGGTTACTCCGGCCGAATATTTCTGATTTTCATTATTCCCGAAAATCGACTGAAAAATATAATTGGCAAACAAGGTCCGTTGACGAGCATTATAATCCCGAGCACCATAATAGGAATCAAGATCGTGATCGGTATAATTCACCAAAAGAGCCATACTGGTATTCTCATATTGAGGCATCAAATATCCCAGTTTCAGAAAACCTTCATAACGACGGGAATCGATACCGATTCCATACAAGGCCTCTCCTCCATACTGATTTCGCATTTCTTTCTGAAATCCCTTCTGCCCGCCCAAACGCGACTCATCCAAACATTTGCCGCCAAACTGTAAAAACCAGGCCTCTGTCTTGTATTGCCAACGATTCATCAAATTGTATTGGGTCGTTTTGGGCATATCCAGGAAACCATCCCGATTTCCATCATGGGCTTCCTTCAGCCAATCTCCATGAGCCAGTAGCGCAGTACTCCATTTATCATTCAAACGAATACCGGTATTCATATTAAATTCTACCATTCCCTCACTATTCCCGTAGAGATTGAAAAAAATCTTTTCACTTGTCGTCGGCTTCTTGTAATCGACACTGATTTGACCGGCAATGGCCTCATAACCATTAATCACCGAACCGGCACCTTTCGAAACCGAAATGGCGCTCATCCAAGGTCCGGGAACATAATTCAAGCCATACAAAGCTGAAATTCCCCGGAAATTTGGCATATTTTCTGTCATCATCTGCACATACTTTCCGGTCAGACCCAGTAATTGAATTTGTTTGGCTCCAGTCACGGCATCGGCATATGCCACATCCACCGAAGCATTGGTCGTAAAACTTTCTCCCAAATTGCAACAGGCTGCCTTACACAACTCCTCCCCCGTAATCACCTGCTCAATCAAAGGTCCACGGGTACTCATGATCGTCGTATTGCCTCGAGTCAACACTTCTACTTCATCCAGCATTTCTCCAGACAACAGCTCGATTTCTACCTGCTTATCCATATAAGCAACCCATACGGTATCCGGTCTATAACCGATAAAACTGGCAACCAGACGTCCCGATTTATTCCATTTTATTTTAAAACAGCCATCGGCATCCGTCACTCCTCCCTCCGTCGTCCCCGACCAATAGACATTGGCTCCCGGTAAACCGATTTTCTTGCCGTTTTCAATTTCAACAACACGCCCCCTGATATCCTGTGCATACATTCCCCCTGAAACGAACAACAGGATTACAATACTTAAAAATTTCATTCCTAATCGATTAGTTCATTTTCAATAAAAAAACAAAAACTCCTTACCTGAAAAAGACAGGTAATCACTTCCACACCAATCGACAGTAAATCAACAAAGGAAGGTACAAAGCCACGCCGGAGAAGGCGGAATTTCCGGAATTTTCCAGACAGCAGTTTCACAATCGGGTTGTCTTTCCCAAAGAGGCAAAACCAACCGTCCAGTAACATTGAATTCTGGCAAACAATCTATTTTCAACTCCATCTGAACACAACGCTCTACGATGGACGAATCCGTAATCTTGTAATAGGCATGTCGCTTTTCCGTATGACATCCATCTGCACAATACCATTTCCCGGCACAACAACACGTACATTCCTCTTCACAGGGACAGACATCCGCTGTCGGCAGCACCTTCACCGTCCAATGCACCTGATTGGCATGAACACAACACGACTGTGTTACATTCACTCCGATCAGAGCTATTCCGGTAATCACCAGCACCGTCCAATGCAATATTTGTTTCCCAATTTTCAACATCGTTTGCAAATATATTCTTTTCTATCCAAACCCCACCGTTCGGGAAGTTTCTTGACAGAATTTTAACTAAACGATTCACTTTGTCAAAGTCTAAAAAAATTGTATTTTCGTACGGTCAAAATCTAATAAAAACTAACCTTATACACTATGATAAGAAAAAATATATGGACTCCGCTATTCGTATTATGTGCACTGACAGCCTGTACAAACAAAAATAATGTTAAAATAACGGGAGAAATCAAAGAAGCCGCCAACCAAAAAGTATACCTCGAGCAAGTGAATGTTGACAATGCCATTATCATCGATTCTACCCAAACCGATCGGAATGGACACTTTTCTTTCAAGACAGCTGTCACTTTACCGACTTTTTATAATATCAAGATCGGACCGAAAGAATTCGTTACTTTCATTGCCGAACCGGAAGATCACATCGAATTGAGCGGAAGCTTAAACGGTCTTTCCCAGAACTACTGGGTAGACGGTTCCGAACATTCGCTTTGGATCAAATTATTGAACTTCCAATTAAACCATACACAAGTTGCGATGGATTCTCTGAAAAAAACTTTCTCAGCCTTGCCAGTCGAAGCGACACAGGAACGCCAACAAGTCGCAGCTGCCTGGGATTCCATCATCAACAAACAGATCAATTTTTCCAAGGACTTTATCCTGAAACACGCCGTATCTCCGGCCTCCTACTATGCACTGTACCAAAAATTTGATCAGGACAATTTCATCCTCACCCCGGAGAATGATCTACATTCGTACAAAGTCGTTGCCTCTTCCCTCAAAGCCATGTACCCGGAATCTCAATATACCAAAGCCATTTTAAAACACCTGGACCAGATTAACAAAGCAATTCAAAATCTGAAAATCAAACAGCTAATCGATAACAGCGAAAATGCACTACCGGAAATCAATCTTCCCAATGCCCAAGGAGATACGATTTCCCTGAATTCATTGAAAGGAAAATATATTTTACTGGATTTCACGGTTCTTAATACCAAAGAAGGAGTTGCTTATGCACAAGAACTAAAATCAGTATACAACAAGTTCAAGCACAACGGATTTTTGATTTATCAAGTTTGTCTGGATCAAAACAAACTTGCTTGGCAAAACCTTATCAAACAATTGAATTTGGACTGGATTTGCGTATGGGATTCTGAAGGCCTAAAAAGCCGGGCAGCCCAGGCATGGAACATTCAGACCATACCGGCCAATTATATCATCAATCCCAAATTTGAAATTGTAGGCAAGAATCTATCAGGACAACGCCTGGAAGACCGACTGAAGGATCTGCTGAAATAATCCGGCCGCTGTCGGTATAAAGGAAATCACAACGATGAAGAGAAATGAACGTATTCCCGAAACAGAAAACATACTTCCTCTGACGGAAGGGAAAAAAATTTATTTCATTTCCGATATCCATTTAGGGGCTCCGGTATTGAAACACGAGCGGGAACGGGAACAATTCCTAGTTCAATGGCTCGACTCCATCCGCCCCGACTGTGGAGTTCTCTTCCTGTTAGGAGACATTTTCGATTTCTGGTTTGAGTACAAACGTTCCGTCCCCAAGGGATATGTCCGTTTCCTCGCCAAATTATGCGATTTCACAGACCACGGGATTCCGGTACATTTTTTTACCGGGAATCACGATATATGGGCATTCGATTATCTTCCGAACGAATGCGGAGTGATCTTACATACTCACAATGAAATTTTCAATATTTGCGGGAAACGCTTCCTCATCGGTCATGGAGACGCCTTAAACCCGCACGACCGGGGGTATCTATTTCTGTACCGTATTTTCCACAACCATTTTCTCCAACGTTGCTTTCGCTGGTTACACCCAGACATCGGTATCTGGATTGCACAAAAATGGTCTTCCCACTCCCGCTTGGGTAATGGTAAAATTGAAGCCGACGATTTCCGGGGAGCCGAACAGGAAGAAATCATACGCTTTTGCCAAACAGTCATAAAAAAGCAGTCTTTCGACTATTTCATCTTCGGACATCGCCACCTGCCCATTGATTTCACCTTATCCCCTTCCAGTCGTTATATCAACACCGGAGACTGGATCAGCTACTACAGTTATGCAGTATTCGACGGCCAGACAACCTCCTTGGAATTCGTCAAGAAAAAATAAGGTAACCCGTTTTGATTATTTGTAAAATTTTCTTAACTTACTCTTTCGAATCACAAACCTGCATGCCATGTTAGTCAAGATTTTCAGCGGTGCGGTCAATGGTATCGAAGCAACTACGATCACTCTGGAAGTAAACATCCTGAACGGTGCGAAATTTATCATCGTGGGCTTACCGGACAATGCGGTCAAGGAAAGCCAGCAACGGATCGATTCTGCGTTGCGAGAAATCGGCAGCCGCATTCCGGGAAAACGTATCATCATCAACATGGCTCCGGCCGATGTAAAAAAAGAAGGCTCAGCCTACGACCTTCCGTTGGGAATCGGCATACTGGCCGCCAATGAGCAACTCCCATCAGAAGAGTTGGGAAATTATCTGTTATTGGGAGAACTTTCTCTGGACGGCAGTCTGGTCGCCGTGAAAGGAGTTCTTCCCATCGCCATCAATGCCCGGTCGGAAGGATTTAAAAATATCATCGTTCCTTTGGAAAATGCCAATGAAGCCGCGATCGTAGAAGGAATACAGGTATATGGATTCTCACATATCCGGGAAGTCGTCGACTTTTTAAGCGGCAAATGCAAATCACAGCCCTTCATTTTCGACCCTTCCCAGTCGACAGATCCCAACGATCCGTATTATGATTTCAAAGATGTAAAAGGACAGGAAAACGTTAAACGAGCATTGGAGATCGCTGCTGCTGGTGCTCACAATTTGCTGATGGTCGGAGCTCCCGGTTCCGGAAAAACCATGCTGGCTCGCCGGCTGCCGGGCATTCTACCGCCTATGACCGTAGAGGAATCACTCGAAACTACCAAGATTCATTCCGTAGCCGGCAAATTATCGCGCAATTGTTCGCTGATTACTACCCGTCCTTTTCGTTCCCCTCATCATACCATCTCTCCAATTGCCCTGATCGGAGGAGGCAACATCCCCCGGCCGGGAGAAATTTCATTAGCGACCAACGGAGTACTTTTTTTGGACGAATTGACAGAATTCCAGCGCAACGTACTGGAAGTCATGAGACAACCGCTGGAAGACCGAAAAATTACGATCAGCCGGGCTCACTACAGCGTCGACTATCCGGCAAATTTCATGCTGATTGCCTCGATGAATCCGTGCCCCTGCGGTTATTATAACCATCCGACCAAAGAGTGTACCTGTTCGGGCGGGGCCATTCAACGCTATCTTTCCAAAATTTCCGGTCCGCTACTCGACCGTATCGATATGCACATTGAGGTCGTACCGGTTGAATTGGAAAAGATCACAGGCAAACAAGAGGCCGAATCCAGTTCGGCCATCCGTAAACGCGTAATCGCAGCCCGACAAATACAAACAGAACGGTTCAAAAATTTCCCCGGTATCCATTGCAATGCACAAATGCACCCCGCCCTCATCAAACGCTTCTGTCCCCTCGATCGACAGTGTCTGAATCTTCTTAAAATGGCCATGCAAAAATTCGGTCTGTCAGCACGCGCTTACGACCGAATCATCAAACTGTCCCGCACCATCGCCGACCTGGCCGATGAGCCCCACATCCTTCCATCCCATATCGCAGAAGCGATTCAATACCGGAGTCTGGATCGTGATTCCTGGGGACTTTAAAAAGCATTACCTTACACCCGGCTCAATATATCTTCCAGACCTTCAAAATGATTTTTATAGTCTTCCAGCGAACGGCGGATCACCTCATACGCCTCCTCCTGTCCATACACATCAGTAATTTCCACCTTCCGCTGTCCTTCTTCTCCCGGCATGTCCTTATAAGTCAAAAAATAATGTTTCAAACGATCTACTACAATATGCGGCAATTCAGAAATATCGTTATAAATATTATAAGTGGCATCGTGTTTCAACACCGCAATAATCTTATCATCCGCTTCCTGTCCGTCCAGCATCCGGAAACCTCCGATCGGACGTACACGAGCAATAATATCTCCATGAGCAATGGTCTTTTCCGTCAGCACACAAATATCCAACGGGTCCCCATCCCCCTGAATATCATTGCGCTGTGTCTGCTGCATGGCATATTCAGCCACCAACCCGCCACAATAACTTTGAGGAATAAATCCATACAAAGCTGGAACGACATTCGAATATTTCTGCGGACGATCGATTTTAATATAACCGCTCACTTTATCCAACTCATACTTTACGGTATCTGTCGGAACCATTTCGATAAAGGCAGTCACTACTTTCGGAGCATCATCGCCCACTTCCAAACCATGCCAGGGATGGGACTTATATCGCAACCCCATCAAACGGGCTATCGGATCATTAATTTTATTTCCCATAACTACTATCGTATTTATTTATCTTATTTATCGCCCGTCTCCAGTTGATTCTGGAACAAAGCCTGTTCAATATATTCAATCAAAATATGAATAATCTTAATATGTATTTCCTGAATCCGATCGGAATATCTATGCCAAGGCACTACGATTGCAACATCACAACGGTTTTTCATTTCGCCACCGGTTTTACCCGTCAGCCCAATGACTTTCATTCCCAGACTCCGGGCAGTATCGATCGCATTCAGCACATTGGAGGAATTGCCGGAAGTACTGATTGCCAGCAATACATCCCCATCTTTTCCCAATGCTTCCAGATATTTTGAAAACACCAAATCAAACCCCATGTCATTCGAAACACAGGTCAAATGAGAAGGATCTGCAATGGCTATTGCCGGTAAAGCAGGTCTTTCCTGACGGAAACGCCCGGTAAGCTCCTCGGCAAAATGCATGGCATCACACAAAGATCCACCATTTCCACAACTAAATACTTTCCCGCCATGCCGAAAAGCATCAACCAACAAATCTCCGGCAGCCTTTACCTGTTTCAGATTGTTTTCCTCTGAAACAAACATTTCCAAAAGCTGCTGAGCCTCTAAAAAACTGTTTCTGATTAAATCCATCTTCATTATTTTATCACTCGACCTTTTCACAAGCCTTCCACTCAACAATCATTCCCCGATCCCGCTTCAACATATGAGGTGGTACGACAGACTTGATTTCCTCACAAAGCAAGGATATCAAACGCCGTTTCGTAAAATGCCGGGAATAAATCACACTCACCTCTCTCAAAGGCTTCATATCTTCCAACGAACGAACCTGTTTTTTCTTCTCCGGTGCCATATATTGCAATGCCAACTCCGGAATCAAAGTAAATCCCCCTTCAACATCCACAATTCGCATCAAAGTTTCCAACGAGTTACTTTCAAACTCAAACGGTAATTTATTATGCTGAAATTCAAAAATTTCACACAGATTCAACACCTGATTTCGAAAACAGTGTCCACTTCCAAGCATCCAGATTTCAGGAGTCGTAATATCCTGATGCGTCAACTCCTTTTTTTTCAACAATTCACTTTCCGGATGAGCATAAACCAACATTTCCTCATAAAAAACAGGAACTTCAATGATCCTCTCATCCCGATAGGGAGTGACAAACAACCCCACATCCAACAAATCCCGTTTCAGGCGACGAATAATTTCTTCCGACACCAACTCTTCGATTTCTACCTTAACAGCAGGATATTTACGGATATAAGGACCTATAAAAACAGGCAACAAATAAGGAGCCAAAGTCGGAATAATCCCTATCTTCAAAGTTCCTTCTACCTCCTGTTGCTCTTCTTTGATAATCTCCTTGATCCGTTCCGTAGCAGAGAGCGTCATCCTTGCCTGTTCTATCAGTTTTGAACCGATATCGGTTGGAACAACCGGTTGTCTTGAACGATCGAATATGATAACTCCCAACTCGTCTTCCAGTTTTTTTATCTGCATGCTCAACGTCGGTTGGGTAACAAAACATTTCTCGGCAGCTGTCGCAAAATGCCGATATTCATCGATCGCAACGATATATTCCAGTTGGGTCAACGTAATCATAGTTCACTATTGGAAGAGATATTATTCAAAGAAATCTTTCATTTTCCGGAAAAAGCCTTTCTTATTTTCAAGATTCGTCGGTTTCATAAAAGAAGCGTCCTTCAATTCCTCCATTATTTTTTTATCCTCTTTGGACAGATTTTTCGGAATCCAGACATTTACCTTTACCAACAGATCGCCTTTGCCGTAACCGTTGATATCCGGAATACCTTTCCCTTTCAAACGTAAAATTTTTCCAGGCTGTGTTCCTGCCTCTATTTTTACTTTCACTTTTCCTTCCAAAGTGGGAATTTCGGCAGAAGTTCCCAACACCGCTTCCGGGAAGCTGATGAAGGTATTATACAATAAATCATTCCCATCCCGGACTAAATCCGGATGTTCAATTTCCTCAATCAAAACGATCAAGTCCCCATTCACTCCACCTCGTCTGGCAGCATTCCCTTTCCCGCTCAAGGACAATTGCATACCGTCGGAAACGCCGGCAGGGATATTCAGGGTAATCACTTCTTCCGACAGCATTACTCCCTCTCCGTTACAATGCGGACATTTTTCATCAATAATTTTACCTTCTCCTTCACAGGTAGGACAAGTTGATGTTGTCTGCATCGCTCCCAGGATCGTATTCTGAACCCTCGTAATTTGCCCCGTTCCATGGCAAGTTGAACACGTTGAAAAAGACTTCCCATCTTTTGCACCTGTACCGTGACAATGTGTATCGGCAACGTATTTCTTTACCTTTATCTTTTTCTCTACACCTGAAGCAACTTCTTCCAAAGAGATTTTCACTTTTACCCGAAGATTGGTGCCTCGATTGACACGCCGGGCAGAACGTCCTCCCCCACCAAAACCGCCAAAACCGCCGAAACCGCCGAAACTACCGAAAATATCACCGAAATGAGCAAAAATATCATCCATGCTCATACCACCCCCGCCAAATCCACCAGCACCACCCAGACCGGCATGTCCGAACTGGTCATAACGACGCCGTTTCTCCTCATTACTCAATACATCATAAGCTTCCGCAGCCTCTTTGAATTTTTCCTCCGCCTCTTTATCTCCAGGATTTCTGTCGGGATGATACTGCAAGGCTAATTTACGATACGCTTTTTTTATCTCTGCGGCATCCGCATTTTTAGCCACTCCCAACACTTCATAATAATCTCTTTTTTCAGCCATTACTTGAATTCAATTTCGCTTTATCCTTAAATATATTCACACACGACACCCCACTTCCGTCTTTCCAGCTAAGCCATTCCTAACATCTGTATCAGCTTTATTCTCCCACCACTACCTTGGGGAAACGAATGACTTTATCGTGTAAAGTGTATCCTTTCTGGATACAATCGACCACCTTCCCTTTCAAATCTTCTGTCGGAGCCGGGATCTTCGTCACTGCTTCCTGCAATTCCGGATCAAAATCTGTATGCAGGCATTCCATCTCTTTTACCCCCTGCTGAGACAAAAAATCCCTAAAGTTAGCATATATCAATTCCACACCTTCCCGTAATGCCGGAACATCCTTTGCCGTCTCCATACTCTTCAGAGCACGTTCAAAATTATCCATCACCGGAAGAATTTTTTCCAAAATCTGTTCACCGGCACTTTTGGTCAACTCCATCCGTTCCTTCAAAGTACGTTTCCGATAATTATCGAATTCTGCAGACAGTCGCAGATACTTGTCATTCATTTCTGCCAATTTCTGCCCCATCTCCTCGATTTTCTCCTCCTTGCTCTCCTTCTTCGTTTTTGTATGCTTTTCTTTCGTTTCCTTTTCCTCTTCCTGTTGCGGTTCCTCCTTCAACTCTTCCTGTTCCTCCATATCCTTTACATCTTTAGCCATGGTATTTATTTTTATTATTTACAATCGCTTATCACTATTTTTACGCAAATGAAGCATTTTCAGATATCCTAAAAATTGCTAAAACAGCATTCAACAAAAACTTTGCCAACGACAAGCTGTCTGACAGGACACACTGTCACGCTGCAAATGCGACAGCCATTCGTGCCAACATGTCATTCTCGCTTTTACCTCAAGCATTCAGTTTGCCTTCGTCTGCAAAACTATAATAATTATTTGCCCCCACAATGATATGATCATATAATTTTATATCCAACAGACTTCCACCTTCATAAATTTTTCGAGTAACCCGTTCATCATTAACACTGGGCTTCAATGTCCCTCCCGGATGATTATGGGCCACAATCAAATAAGATGCCTTCACATCCAAAGCACTCCGGAAAAGCAAACGCACATCAATAACCGTACCGTCCATCCCTCCGGAGGACAAACATTCGCTTCCTTTAACCTGGTTGGAATGAGTCAGATAAATTACCCAGAATTCTTCATGATCCAAATCTTCAATAAATGGACGAATGTATTGATAGGCATCCTTGCTGGAACGGATCACAGATCTGATCGACTGGGTTTCAGGACGCCGACGTCGACCGATCTCCATGGCGGCAACAATCGCGGCGGCCTTGGCCATACCAACTCCTTTGTATTTATTCATCAATTCCCGAACTCCACGACGGGCCAATTGATTCAGATCATTGTTGTTATCCGCCAAAATCCTTCGCGACAACTCCAAGGCAGTTTCACCACCTACCCCAGAACGCAATAAAATAGCAAAAAGCTCACTGACCGAAAGAGCCGAAGCCCCCTGAGCCAGTAATTTTTCCCGGGGAAGCTCGTCCGCAGCCCAGGAATTCATTGGAAGATTCCGATCTGTCATAACATAAGTTTTAGATAAACAAATTACGAAAAATTCGACAAATAAAAAAGAACAAAACCTTATGTCATGAAAGAAAGGAGATGAGTAAATACTCATCTCCTGTATATCAAGAAATCGGATAAACGAATTACAGTTTATTTACGTGCAGCGCCAATTTGGATTTCAGGTTGGCAGCTTTATTATCGTGGATAATATTTTTCTTTGCCAATTTATCCAACATAGCAACAACTTTCGGCAATAATTCGACAGCCACACCTTTATCAGTCGTCATACGCAATTTTTTTACCGCATTACGCGTTGTTTTTGCATAATAACGATTATGAGCTCTTCTTGTTTCAGTCTGTCTAATTCTTTTTTCTGATGATTTATGATTTGCCATTTCTACAAATATAAAAATTCAACTTTTTAAGTAGTCTGTACGGGAATCGAACCCGTGTTACAAGAATGAAAATCTTGCGTCCTAGCCCCTAGACGAACAGACCGTCTGTCTTTGTAGTCTGTACGGGAATCGAACCCGTGTTACAAGAATGAAAATCTTGCGTCCTAGCCCCTAGACGAACAGACCATAGTTTCGCTTAGCGGATGCAAATATACGGCAAATTTATTTCCTGACAAAAAAAATGTCTTTTTTTTTCTTCGAAATCTGATTATACTTGCCAAATATATTATTTACAGACACATACACTGAAAAGGAAAAATCAAATTCTGAAATTTTAATAGTAAAGAGACTTTATTTCAGGTTTCTCACTACCTTTGTCGTAAATATTTACCAAAGAAAAACTGAAATATGATGGGCAAATTATATCTGATTCCTACACCGATCGGAAATATGGAAGATATCACGCTGCGGGCACTGCGCCTTCTGAAAGAAGTGGATCTGATTTTAGCCGAAGATACCCGTACCAGTGCCAAGCTATTAAGACATTATGATATCACGACACCGCTGCTTTCCCACCACAAATTCAACGAACACCAGCAGGTAGCCCGTATGGCCGAACGGATAAAAAAAGGAGAAAATATCGCCCTCATCAGTGATGCCGGCACACCAGGAATTTCCGACCCGGGCTTTCTGCTGACCCGTACCTGTGTGGAAGAGGGTATCGAAACAGAATGCCTTCCCGGAGCTACAGCCTTTGTTCCGGCCTTGGTGAATTCCGGTTTTCCTTGTGACCGATTCTGCTTTGAAGGTTTCCTGCCACAAAAGAAAGGACGCCAGAAAAAACTCCATGCATTAGCAGAAGAAAGCCGGACTATGATTTTCTACGAATCACCCTTCCGCCTCTTGAAAACGCTGGAACAAATGTCCACCCTTTTCGGACCGACCCGCTATGCCTGTGTCGCTCGCGAGATCAGTAAGGTATTTGAAGAATTCAAAAGAGGAAGCCTCGAGGAGCTTCTTTCCTATTACAGCCAACACGGCGTAAAGGGAGAAATCGTCCTGATTGTTGCCGGGAAAGACTACCTGTCAGAAAAAGAAGAAGAACTTCACATCGAAATAGACGAAGAAGAATGATTTTACCGCAACACTTTATATTTAAGAATCACATTTTCATTTCCTGCAAACAAAAAGAATCCATCCTCGCCGGAAAAAACTATTGAAAATGGAGAACTTCCGGAAACAGGGAAACCTTCGGACAATTTACCATCGGTTGTCAACAGCAACAGTTGTTGCGCCTCCGGATCCGAAGTCCCGATTCGGATATCATGGGCAGAGAAGCGATATACATACGGAAAACCCAAAGACTCTGCCGCAATTTCTTTCTTCAAAAGCAAACTGCCGTCCAAACGGACAATCAATAAACGATTGTCTTCAGTAAAGATAACCTCCTCATCTCCGTCTTGATCCCAGTCAGCCACATTCACGGCAAAACAATCCGACAAGCCTTCTATTTTCAATACCTCGGTACGACCGGAAAAATCAACCAAATTCAATTGTCCGCCTTTCCCCGCAAACAACAAAAATGGATGCCCCTTCTTATGCACCAGATAAACCTCCGTATGGGAGGGTAAGTCAAATACAGAAGAGACCTTTACCCGCTCGTTCCCCCTTCGGTCCAATATATAAAAACGATACTGGTCTGCAAAAACAATGTAATCTTTCCCGTCTATCCGAAAATGCTCTACCTTTGAGACAATCTGCTTGTCTGCCTTCCGGGGATTCCAGCCCTGAACCGGCTTTCCATCCAAACCGTACAAATAAACCATCTGATCTTCACAGGGGACAAAAATGCGATAATTCCGGTCATTTTCATAATCATACACCGTAATCCCCTGATTACAGCGAGTCTTGAAATCAATCGGGAAACGTCCGGCCGAATTTCCATTTCGATCAATCAAATACATCCTGGAGGGAGTCGAAAACAAATATTGCAATTTCCCATTTTTAAACAAATCAACTTGATATACCTCACTGTTGATTTTCTCCGTCAGGGGTACTTTCCAGAGAACACGCCCGGCATCGTTCAGCAAATAAACCGTATGATGATCATCCTGTACAAAAAGCTCTCTTTCTCCGGTCGCATGGTTTACCACAGAAACGGGTTTCATGCTCACTCGGGCATCCAGCTTGGTTTGCCACAATACATGCGGTCGGTTTTCTTCCTGCAATTCTGTAGTACTCAGAAAAAGGGTGGTATACAACATATTCCCTTCGTTCGATCCCTGCCAGGCCCAACTAGAGAATACCGGAATTTCTGCTTCCCGGCAGGTTAAAAATTTCTGCCAGCTGTCCTGTGTAAAAGAACGATAAAAAGGCAACATCTCTTCCATACGAGCAAAATAGGCAATATTGGACTTAGCCGCTAAACGACCTTTCAAATGCTGATACCATTCAACATCCCGAATAAAATTTCCATGGACATAATCTTTTATGAAACACTTCACCGCATTCTCCGAAGAAGCAAAAATCAAATAATTATCCTCAACCCACACATAACGGCTTTTTATTCCTTCAAAAATATCACCCCAACAAACAGCCGGGAAATCCTCCACCGGGAAACGATAATATTGAAAAGATTTTTCCCGGTCCAAGCCGTATGCGTTCAAAAAACTTTCCGGTGTACATTTCGCAAAACGGGCATAATTTTTCATCATCCGTTCCAAGAGCACTTTACACAGACTACCTGATTTCAGTCCTACAACCATCAACGCCTCCCTTTCTCCCGTCGTTTCCTGATAAGCCAGTTGTCCCATTGCAAATTCTCCATGCAGCAAATCCTGCAACTCCTCTTCAAAACCGTTTCCGAACATTTTCACAAATTGCTGTTTTCTCCGAAAAATCGTTTCTTTCTCTCCGATTGTATAACGATAACTTTCCAATGCAGACAAATAGGTCTCCGGCTGGCTCAGATTCAAAAATCCGACGGAAAGCAAAGCAGCCGGCAAGACACCATCGAGTGAGGACTCCCTGGCTTGCTGTTTTTCCAAAGTCAACATATAAGAAGCCGGCAAACTGCTATAATCTAAAAAACCATTCAAACAGACTCCCTGTGTACTGAAATCTCCATCCAAAGCCCCCCATTTAAAAAAACGAGTCACATCAACATGTGGGAATATCTTTTCCGCCTGAACATACAAAGGCAGCAAATCGGTAAAGGCTGATGTATTCAACCAGATATTCACTCCGGCACCTGCGGAGAAATATTTATTCACATTCCGATAATGAGGCTTTTCTCCAGTTCCGGTCTCCTCCTGATCAAATTGTTTCAAACCGTCCTCAATATACAAATCAGAGTCGGAAATCAAAACGATTCCACCACAGACAGCAAAATAAACAACTTCACCTCCCTGTTGCAGAGTATATATTTTATGACGATCGTATTTGCGGACCTTTTCATTTCCTGCAGCAAAAGCCTGTACCAGGAAATTCGACACCTCACCCCTCGACAACAGGTCCTTACTGTCCATCACATACAAAAAACGAGTATCTTTTTTCCCCTCTACCCGAACTGCCAAAACATACGGATTCCGCTTGACATACTCCCGACTCTGCAAGGTATCAGCCACCCGGACCAACAATTTCTCACGAAAAGCCTTCCAATCAGCAGCAAAAGCCTGCTGCACTTCCGGAGCCCAAACCACTTTGTCATTGACCGTCATTACAATGGCAGAGTTATACGGGATAAAGGCATCTTTACTACCTGTACGCATCTTTCCCTCCTCATTGATATACCAAATGGCACATACAACGACCGCTATCAATATAACCGCTAATACAGACAACCCTATTCCCTTTTTCATACGATTTATCTCCAAATTCAAAGGCTATTCGAAAACAAAAATAATAAAAATTACCCGCAAGCAGACAAATAGCATAAAATTATTCAGCCAAGCAAAAGAAATAAACTCAAAGATTTTGAAAGAAACAGAGGAAGGCAAAAATATGCTTCAAACGTTCACGCATATAATGATTTGCCTTGTTTTTCTGTTTTTTTACCGTATTGATCGTAATGTGAAGAATTTCTGCAATCTCTTCGTGTTTTTTACCTTCCAGACTCAATCTGTAAACTTCCCGACAAGCCGGCGGCAGTTCATTAAAGACCGCCATCAGCAACTCAAACAATTCCGCCTCCAGGATATGTTCTAAAAAAAATTCCTGATTATCTTCCCTAAGAACAATTTCCGCATACCGATCCTTTACCCACTGATGACGGAGTATATTCAAACAATGATTCTTCACTGAAGTATAAAGAAAAGCTTTCAAGGCTCCTTCCGTGGTAAAATCAGCTTTCTTTTCCCAAAGACAGACAAAAACATCCTGCACCACGTCATCAATCAACTCTGCCTTCTCCACATATTTTGCAGCAAAATAACGTAAGGCAGGTACGTATCTTTCATACAAGATACGGAACGCCTTTTCCTGTCCTGCAGAAAAATTCCGAATAATATTTTCATTTATCTCAATCAAGACCGATCATTCAAAATAGCCATCCCGAGTTTCACACTCCCATCCTTTTATGAAATTCAAAAATATAAATTAAATTCCAGATATCACGAATCACTTTAGTTTTTGTAATTTTACGGCAAAGAAAAAACATGGAAATAGGAACTATTTTAAGAAAAACAGAACTGGAGAAAGCTGATTTAATCCGCTTACTGAATTGTACCGGTGTAGAAGAAAAGCAACTCTTTCAGCACAGCCAAGCCATTCGGAACCAAACAGTTGGCAATGGGGTTCATATGCGGGGATTGATCGAAATCTCCAACATCTGTATCAAAGATTGTCTGTATTGCGGTATCCGAAAATCGAACCACCAGGCCAAACGTTATGAATTGAGCGATGAGGAAATCATTCGGTCTGCCCTGTTTGCCTATGAAAATCATTATGGCTCTGTCGTTCTACAAGGAGGTGAACGCAATGATCCGGACTTTATCCTCCGAATCGAACATCTTCTCAAAGAGATCAAGCATTTGAGCCACGACCGCTTAGGAATCACCTTGTCTTTTGGAGAACAGAGCGAAGAAACCTATCAAAGATGGTTTGACGCCGGAGCCCACCGTTATCTGCTCCGGATCGAAACATCAAATGAGAACTTATACCGAAAAATACACCCGAACAACCGTCTACATGATTTTCACACTCGCCGGAACTGCCTCCGTCTCCTTCAGAAATGTGGTTACCAGACCGGTACCGGAGTCATGATCGGTCTGCCGTTTCAAAAAACAGAGGATTTGGCGGACGATCTGCTCTTCCTGAAATCCATGGACATCGATATGGTAGGAATGGGACCTTATCTGGAACATAGAGACACTCCCTTGTGGGCATTCCGGCATCTGTTAGGATCTCAACAGGATCGCTTGAGATGGGGACTACACATGGTCAGCTGCCTGCGTTTACTCATGCCGGATATCAACATCGCAGCCACGACAGCTCTGCAAGCCATCGATCCAGAAGGCCGGGAGAAAGCCTTGCAAATCGGAGCCAACGTCATTATGCCCAATATTACACCTTTAACCAACCGGGGAAATTATCGCCTGTATGAAAATAAACCCGGCATGGATGAAGGTGCAGAAGATTCTACACGTCGTCTGATAGAAAGCGTCAGGAAAAGCGGCTGTGAAATACGACTCGATCAATGGGGAGACTCTCTGCATTTTCAGGAGAGGATGAAAAACAGAACTTGAACACACAGACTATGCAGTCGGCAACAGGGAACGGAAAGGTTCAAAGGCCGCCAGAATCACCAAACCACCCAATACCGTGATGAGAATGCCGGACACCCGGTTAATCGTAATCAATACCCGTAGACGAAATTTCTTCCGGAACACATTCACAAGCGTGGAAAGCGTATACCACCACAATCCGCCTCCGATCAATACACCGGCCAATACAAAAAGTTCTATCCGATAAGAAGGCTCATCACCGAAAACAGATGCTCCGGCAAAAACAGCCATAAACACAACGATTGCCACCGGATTGGAAACAGTCAGAAAAAATAAAGTCAGAAAATCACCCAACAATCCTTTTTTGGTCACCCGTTTTTTCACTCGAATCTGTTTCAAGGGATTATCAAAATAGATTTTCAAGCCGACAATGATCAGAAAAATACCACCGATAATCTGCAATATCAGTTCATGAGTCTGAATGACATTGATCACAAACCCCAGTCCAAAAGCAGCTACCGTTGCATAAAAAAGATCGGCACAAGCAGCCCCCATCCCCGACACGAAACCTGCCAAAGCCCCCTTTTGCAATGTCTTTTGTATAATCAGCACCCCCATCGGTCCCAACGGTACCGATACCATCAGTCCGATCAGAATCCCTCTGAAAATATAAACAACATCGTACATCCGTATAATTTTAAAACGCTATTTGAATCTATAATTCCAAATTATCAGCAGAAAAACGGTTCAGAATCGTATCATCATGGATCTCTTTCGAGAGAGATTCAATCGTAGACATCGGGACCTCAAATAAATCCAGAATCAACAGACCATCCAAACACATATTAAACTTAGGATCAATATTGAAACCTATAATACGCCCATTCAATGAAATGTATTTTTTCAATAAAATCGGAAGTTTATCACTCGAAGGTTCGATATCTCCGATCAATTTATCCAAAGTCGTTATATTGTCCCCCGAAGCTTCCACCATCACATCCACATCTGGATCTTTCGTTTCCACCCGATACTTGCAACGAGGAGAAATACATTTTGCCAATTCCAGATCCCAATGATTCTTGATTATAAATTTCATGATCAACTCTTTGGAAACTTCCGAATATTTGCCACTAATCGTCACCGGTCCGATCAGATAACGATATTCCGGATTCTTGATCAAAAAATAGAGGATTCCTTTCCACAACATAAACAATGGCAAAGGCTTACGCTGATATTCTTCCGTAATAAAGGAACGTCCCAATTCGATCGATTCATACAACACCGGCATCATCCGCTTGCGAATCTTGAATAAAGTATTGATATAAAATCCCTTGATACCGTAACGATCGATGATATCTTTTCCTTTCCCTACCCGATAAGCCCCTACGATACGATGACAGTCATTGTCCCAAATGAAAAGATGATAATAATACAAATCGAATTCATCCAGGTCAATGCTCCGATTGGTTCCCTCCCCCACGGCTCGGAAGGTAATTTCCCGCAACCGTCCTATTTCATTCAGGATATTCGGAATTTTCATTGTCGGAGCACAATACACCGTATAATTTTTCATGGAGAACAACAGGTAATCTTCCTGAATATCCTGAATTTCTTTCAACAATACCTCTACGGCCATCTCCCGAGCAATCGGTTCCACCGATTGCTCCACCCGCTGAGATTTCAAAAAGAATTTTTTTACTTCCAGCGAAGATCCCAACAGATAAGTTTTGGCTCGCAGAAATTTTCCATATTGCATCAAATCGGTAAAAGAATGTTGCGTTTCCACCGAAATGGGATTTCCAATCCGAAGCCTGATAACCCGATTTTTCTTATTCAACAGTTCTGAAGGCAATTTCACTGTTCTCAGCATCGGGTGTATCAACCCCAACAATTGAAACAACAAACTGTTCGAGCCTTTAAAATAGATAGGAATCACCGGAACATCAGCTTTCCGAATCAATTTCAATACAGAGGCACTCCATTCCCTATCTTCCACGGAATTCGATTCTGCCTGATAAGCCGATACCTCTCCGGCTGGAAACAACCCGACAGCACCCCCCTCCGACAAATGGCGCAAAGCCTCTTTCAGACCCCCTGCACTCGAAATATCTTTCCGACTCTCAAATGGATTCACTCCTAAAAAATAATCTTTGATAGGTACGATCTTCTTCAGCAGAAAATTAGCCATCACCTTATAATCCGGCCGGATCTTACTCAACAGCTTGATCAGGATAATACCATCCAATCCCCCAAAAGGATGATTGGAAATAGTAATAAAGGCACCTTCTTTCGGGATTTTCTGCAAATCCTCCTCATTGATCTCAATCGTCACGCCCAACGCTTCAATCAACTGCTCCAAGAAAGCTTCCGGATTATCACTGTATACGTCCGAATACAACTTGTTGATTTTATTCAGCCGCAGAATATACATCACAAATTTAGCCACTAAACTGCTCCCCCGATTTTTGCCGAAGCGATCCAGTTTCGAAGCTTTCAATATATCACTTGATTCTATCAGGTTCATACAACGATTCATTAACTAATGATCATCTCTTTGATCACATCCTTTCCGACTTTTTCATTTAAGGCCCTGATCAATCCCTCCTTGACCATCCGGATTTCATTTTTGACTACAGCAGAAGTAAAAACAACAAAAAGCTTACCGTCCGCCACCCGCACACTCCGCGTCCGCGAAGCGATCAGTTGTCCGACAACTTCCGGCCAGACCAAACACACTTCCTGTTCTTTATATTTCTGTTCAAGACCCATGTTGCGAAGCACCTGGTCTACCAATTCATCGATCCGTTTTGTCTTACCCTCTTTCATGATAAAGGCACCCTATTCCCATTCAAAAATTATTTGCAAATATAATATTAAATCTGAAAATCGATCGGAAAATCAGAAAATCTCCCCACCAGAAACTGTAAACAACTTATAATCATCAGTTTTTATTTTCAATATTTCATCCATATGTTCCCGATTGGTATCCGTGATAAAAACCTGTCCAAACAATTCTCCACCCACAATGCTAACGATCTGTCCCACCCGGTCTGCATCCAGTTTATCAAAAATATCATCCAACAATAACAAAGGTTTTACCCCATTCATTCGGTACAACCAATCGTATTGTGCCAGTTTCAAGGCAATCAGAAAAGTCTTTTTCTGTCCCTGTGATCCGATTTTACGTACCGGATAAGCGCCGATATTCAAAGCCAGATCATCACGATGAACCCCCAAAGTCGTATAAGTCAACAAACGATCCCGTTCCGCACTCTGCCGCAAGGCCATCAGCAAATCCGCCTCCTTCACCGAAGGCTTGTATTCCAGACAAACCTGCTCTCGCCCCAAGGACAAACACTCATAATAACTTTGAAAGACCGATCGGAATTCGGTCAAAAAAGCCTCTCTTTTTTCCCGGATCACCATTCCATGCTCGGCCAGCTGTTCATCCCAGACATCCAATATCTCCGGATCCAATAATTTCCCCGCAGAGGATTTCAATAAAGTATTGCGCTGGGCAAGTGCCTTGTTATAACGGATCAAGTGCTGCAAATAATTCCGGTCACACTGACAAATAATCCCATCAATCAGTTTACGCCTTTCCTCACTACCCCCATTGATCAAAACCGCATCCTCCGGTGAAATCATGACCAAAGGCAATAAACCGATATGGTCCGATAACTTATCGTAAATTTTCTGATTCTTTTTAAATACCTTTTTTTGTCCTCGCTTCACCCCGCAGTAAACCGTCAATGCTTCCTCCTGACGTTCATATTTTCCCTGCACCACAAAAAAAGGTTCCCCATGTCTGATATTTTGCTGATCCGGTAAATTAAAAAAACTTTTGCACATGGAAAGATGATAAATAGCATCCAGAATATTGGTCTTACCTACTCCATTATTGCCGACAAAACAATTAAAACCGGGAGAAAAAACCAAAGTCGCCTCTGCAATATTTTTAAAATTGATGATATTTAATTCTTTCAGTATCATTTCACAATCCATTCCAAATTCAGCATTTTCCTGTCTATACAAAATTAGTTTTTTTCACCAAAATACACTCTCCCAGGAGACATATTTGAAGATACTCGAAAAATTCCGTCAGATATTTCGGTTTTCAATTAAAAAAGCTAATTTTGCAGGCTATTAGGAATCATGTGTAAAAGTAACCTTATATAACATTACAGATATGTCAAAAGCACAGAAAAAACACGAAGATGGTTTCGAGCAATTGGAAGGAGCCCTGACCAGCGGAGAACAATTTATCGAGAAAAATCAAAAGATGATTGTAAATGTTGTCTTAGTTCTGATAGTCATCGTGGCCGGATATTTCGGATACAACAGATTTATCTCCGAACCGCACGCCCAGGAGGCTGCCAATCAAATCTTCGGCGCACAAAACTATTTTGAAAAAGATTCATTCAACCTGGCTTTGAACGGAGACGGCAACATTTTAGGGTTTGTTGAAATCGCAGACAAATACAGCTCCACACCCACCGGAAACTTAGCTAAATATTATGCCGGTTTATCATATCTCTATACGGGAGATTATCAGAATGCCATCAAATATTTGGAGAAATTCTCTTCCGACGATTTATTGCTGTCCAATCTGGCCAAGGCAAATATCGGAGATGCTTACATGCAACTGGGAGAATACAAAAAAGCAGCAGACTACTATAAAAAGGCAGCTGCATCCAAACAAAATGATTTTTCCACACCCATCTTTCTGATGAAAAATGCTTTAGCGCTGGAAAAAGACAACAATTACAGCGAAGCTTTAAAAATATACCAACAAATTGAAAAAGAATATCCTGCCTCTCCGGAGAGCCGCGATATCGAAAAATACATTGAACGCGCTCAGTTGAAACTGAAAAATTGAGTCCCGTTTTAAGTTAGAAAATGCTTATTTCCGATTTACGGAAATAAGCATTTTTTTTTGCGGTCAACCGGCATTTTCTTCCTGACTTCATCACTTTTTTGCGCCATCATATAGCGCACAATGATAATCAGCGAGTTACGTAAAATTATTGGGTG
>CALUKE010000006.1 GCA_944321165.1 uncultured Odoribacter sp. | reverse complement strand
TGTCACGGTAGAAATACGTATGAAAAATATGGATAAAAACCGTTACTTCCAAATACGGTCTGGAAAGTACATAAAAATAAAAGTCGCTGAATATCAGCGACTTTATTCTAAATGGTTATAGTTGGTTATGGTTGTTTACAAGCCGTCATTTGCCATAACTACAATCACCATTTCCACTTGTAGCCTCATAAACATTATTCACAATCACAGTAGAACCATCCTCCTCAATTCTTTCAAAACAAGCAAGTCCATTATCAGAATTTACTCCAACATATCTCACAAGTTTTAGTATATCAATATTATCTCCCTCATATAAAGTTATTCCATTCCAACTTAATCTATTATCTTGCAATTTTTTCAACTTGTTATCATTATAACTAAATGTAAATTGTGAATACCAGTTAAAATTAGACAATCTTATATTATGTGTATTCAACATCAACTCAACTCCTCTATTAAGCATTTCTCCTACATTTTGATATTGTTTTCCAACTCCATAAGCGGCAGGTAATGTTACAGCCATAATCAAATTAGAGTTCAAACGACAATAATTATCTATAGATAACCTAATCCGATTTTTCAGGAAACCAAAATCTATACCTAAATTAAAGTTATGAGCAGTTTCCCATGATAATTTATCATTTCCTAACTGATCAATCGTCGCACCATAAATAGCGGGATAAATAGGGTGACTTACATAATAATTATATGCAGTTGCACCATAAGAGCTAGTCGAATATAATGTATAATTTAAATAGTCAGCCCCAGCTTCTTTTCCAGAAGTTCCATAACTAATTCGAAATTTCAGATTTGAAAATAGCTTTTGATTCTTCATAAATTTTTCCTCTGAAGCTAACCAGGATGCACTAATAGCATAAAAAGTTCCATAACGATTATCTTTACCAAAATTAGTAGACCCATCTCTTCGAAAAGAAATCGATGCCATATAACGTCCAGCATAATTGTAGTTCATCTCAGAAAAAATAGAACAACTACTCGATTCCACCTCATCTCCAGAAGGTATCGTTGAAGGGAATGTCTTGCTTCCTTGTTTTGCAAACCCACCTACATTCCGCTCCCCAGGAGTTACTTGGTCATACATTTGAATTGTTGAATAACGGCTATGCCTTTCATACCATTCTTGACCAATCAAGCCATTCAAATTATGTTTACCCCAAATATTTTGTATACGCAACAAATTGGAAGTTAAAAAACTCCATTTTCGAAAATCTAAGACACGCAATGTACCATAACTTTCACTATTATCTGGACTATTTCCACTATAAGTTCGACAATCTTGATAAGCATTTTCATTCTGATTCAACAGAGTTAAAGTATTTGTTGATTGTATCGAAAGCCATTTCAAAGGTTTCAACACACCCAAAAAAGAAGCCAATGTATTATTTGTTAAATCAGTTATATCATTATATCTATTATCTAACAACGCATTCACCTTTGCCTTAGTACTTATAACATAATTTTCCCAATATGGAATATTGTATTTTAATCCCCCATCTTCATCATAAGGGGAAAGCCAAGGATGATAATCTTCCATGTCACCACTATTAGGAATGACATTCTTTTCAATCGTTCCTCTCATATTTACTCCTAAAGTTAAAAAACGAGTCACATCAAAATCCATTTGAACCTTAAACATATGACGTCGTAAATCATAACCAATTTTTGTTCCCTCTTCCTGATAGTAATTATAAGAAAAATAATAACGGATATTTTCACCGCCACCTCGAATTCCGAGAGCCACATCTGTTATTAGACCATTTTGAAATGCTAAATCACGCCAATCTGTCGTTTGGGTCAAATCAAAATTTTGTCGTAAAATACTTAAAGTATCTTGCACAAATTGTTCACAGGAAGGATATTTAACTTGCATATTGTCATTATATAGCCACCAATTCCGTAATGTACTCTCTCCATATTCCAACAATTCGGGAGTGGTCATGTATCTCAATTTTCCAAAATTTGGTACACTTATACCGGTCTTTAAATCAAAGGTTACATTCATATTGTCTTTATTTCCCTTTTTGGTAGTAACAACAATCACACCAGTAGCAGCCCTTGAACCGTAAATAGCTGTAGAAGCCGCATCTTTCAAAATTGTAATTTCCTCCACATCAGTAGGAGCCACGATGCCACTAAGACTTGTATAATCCGTAATCACCCCATCAATTACAATCAAAGGTGAAGCTTCCGTATTAGAACCACCCACCCCATACAATGTTCCTAAGCCACGCAACAGAAGATCACCATCTTTTCCAGGAGTACCATCACTACCTGTAATTTGTAAACCAGTCGTATGCCCTCTCAACGCATTCATCAAATTACCACTAACTGCTGCTGCCGCAATATCTGTTCCTTTAAATTGTTGTACAGCCCCCGTCATCTCACTTATCTTACGAGTTGAATATCCCGTCACCACCACCTCTTCCATCTGGGAAACATCTTCCAACATAACCACTTTCAAAGGAGTAGCATCTTTTACACTCACATCCTGAGTTTTCATTCCAACATAAGAGAACACCAAAATAATTTCATCCTGTTCCGGTACAGTCAATTGAAAGTTTCCGTTCACATCGGTCACTACCCCCAACGAGGTACCTTTCAAAAGAATTGTCACTCCTGGTAAGGGCAAACCATTCTTATCCGTTACATTCCCGGAAAATGTCACTTTCTTCTGAGGTTCTTGGGGACGTTCGAATTTGGGTGAAATCACCACGATATTGTCTTCCAAACGATACCATAAATTCGTATTTTTCAAACAAACTTTCATCACCTGCTCCAATTCCTCATTCTGCAAATCAATGGTCAATCGATCCGTTTTTCGTAACAGATCACTGCTATACACAAAATGATAACCTGTTAACTCGCCCAATTTTGTAAACACCTCTTGCAAAGAAGCATTATTCATGGAAATCGTTACTTTCTCTTGTGCAAAAGTACGACCATAAAGCGTTGAGAGTCCCAACATCAAAAAGCAACACAGCAATTTCATCGTTCGCCAAATTTTTCCAATGATATCGGTATTTCTACCGATATCGGATTCTCGATTTTTTTTCATAAATTTGTATAAGCATTAATAGTTTATAATAGCCCTTCCCCAAGGGCGTTATCTATTGATACAGGAAAGTGTTCGCGCGCTTTCCTGTTTTTTTTCATTGACGATCCAACCGAACCACCAAAGTCCTTCCGTTAAGTTCAAATTTCACACAAGCCGCATATTCTATTATTTTCAACACTTTTTCCATATTCTCATATTTGGGTAAATTGGCAGTCAAATGTAAATCACGCACCGCATCATTCATGACAAATACCTCTACATCATACCAACGTTCCAAATCTTCCAATACTTCTCCCAACAATTTATCTTCATACACGAAACGGCGTTCTTTCCAACCGACATAATTCTTCACATTCACCTCAGCCACCTGCAATCCAACCTCAGTTTCTCTCGCTTGCTGTCCCGGTAAAATTTCGACATGCTGCCCCTGCAACTCAACGGCCACTCGACCTTCAACCAAAGTGGTCTGCCTATTCGAATTCGGGTAGGCCGACACATTAAAGGAAGTTCCCAGAACCGTTATTTCCATATCTCCAACCTCCACCACAAAAGGCTTCACCGAATTTTTAGCCACTTCAAAATAGGCTTCTCCCGTCAATCTCACCTTTCTGACGGTATCTGGAAAAACCTCCGGATAAATCAATTCAGACGCAGCATTCAGCCAGATCTTCGTACCATCAGCCAAAACAACCTTGTACTCGCCTCCTCTAGGAATTTGCAAAGTATGTTCTTGCACCTTTTCTACAGAAATTTCCTGATTATAAGTCAATTCTCGCCCGTCATTGATAAAATGTTCGCCCGCGATCTGCCGACAAAGCTGTCCATCCACCATTTCCAAATCGATAGTCTTTCCATTTTCTAAAACCAAACGAGCTTTGGAACTACCCGGTTTGAAGATTTCCGTCTGAGCGACCTGCACGACACGATCTTTCTTCCAATCCGAAGTCAACCAAAACGTAAGGCCAATAGCTAAAATAATTCCCGCTGCATAAGGCCACAAATGCCACTGTATCTTCTTTCGGGGAATCCTTATTCGTCTCTTCACCATCTTCCAATCCTCTCGGGAATCATAACTCAAATACTCTTCTATACCTTTTTCCAAATATGCATGCGACCTTACCTGCTCGTACAAGCGACGATTCAACTCATTTTCATCCAACCATTTTTCCAAAACCATCCGCTGTTTAGCATCCACTTTGCCTTGTATACACAACAAGATCAAATGCGCAATCTCTTTCGAGGTATATTTCTCCGTCTTCATTATTTCAATTTTCTATTAAAACCGGTAAAGCTTGCAAAAGGATGACAAAAAGGATAATTTTTTTTTAATTTTTTCAAATCATCTGTTATAAAATAACAAAACGGAAGCAACTATAAGTCACTCCCGTTTCTTTGAATAAATCCATTACATTTTACTCCCTCAACAAACTCACCAATCTTTTTTTCAATTCTGAGTTCGAAGGACGAGGAGCATCAATGGTTACAACTTTCCCTTCCCGATCGAATAGCATAAAACGGGGAATTCCTTCAATCTTATAATCCTTCGTAATCTGACTCCAGCCATCGGCAAAAAGCTGAATTCCGTTCAGCCCTTCCTTATCCAGTACCTCCAACCATTTCTGATAGTTCTTTTTCTCATCCACAGAGACTCCGATAAAAACAATATCCTCATCTTCCATCTCTTTTTCCAGTTTCACCAGATAAGGTATTTCTTTCCGGCAAGGTCCGCACCAAGTCGCCCAAACATCCACCAATACAACTTTTCCTTTAAAATCAGAAAGCGACACCATTTCCCCGTTTCTATCAGGATAAGTGAAATCAGCAGCCTCTTTCCCTTTTTCTCCCTTATATAATCGGGCAGAAATAGCATTCATCCGTTCTCGATGATTTTGCGTTATCAAATACTTTCCATATTTTCGGACAATATCCATATAAGCCTCATAAGTAGCACAACATTCTGCATACCACAAGATTATCTCTGCCTTCAACAAATCACAAGGCAACCATTCAAGACGTTCTGACAAAGTCATTTTTACACGATCCTGCCCCAATGCAAAAGTTGTGTAACGTTGAAGACAATCATAACCATACGGTTGCTGCAATATCGAAGTATCACATAATTTATCTTTAGATACTATTGTTTGATAATATTCCGGATAATCAGCAAATGTCGGCCTACTCGGTTTATATGTATCCTTTCCCGCTTTCAAGGCATTCAAAATACGAAAAGCATAATAATCCAAATCATAATCTACCGTTTTCTTCAATAAT
This sequence comes from uncultured Odoribacter sp., assembly GCA_944321165.1. Lineage (GTDB taxonomy): Bacteria > Bacteroidota > Bacteroidia > Bacteroidales > Marinifilaceae > Odoribacter. The sequence goes on along the minus strand of CALUKE010000006.1, from coordinate 182,425 downwards.
TCTGCAAATACCTCATCCTTGGAAGAAATTTTCTCCTGAAATTCCCGAGCCTTAGGTAAAAATTCCATGAAATAAGGAAAGAAATCACGATAATCAAATAAAATATAATCCAAATGTTCCACCCTTCTGCGTACCGGTGTAATCATAGCTTCCCATTTCGCCAGCAAATTATTCTCCGGAGTATTCCATTTGGCAATTACCAAGGTATCTTCTAAAATATCGATCTCCCCCTCATCTCCTGGCCGAAGATACAGACGGATTCGTTCCTGCGGATTTTCTCCTCCCACAGTGTAAAATCCGGCATACGATGGCTGGAAAGAAAAACCGTATAAACCGTCCTTACCGACTTGTGTCGTCGCCAACAACGCTTCTTTGCCGTCTACCACCCCATACAAATAAACCTTCTCCATCTTATGCTTTGAGACCACACCTTTGATTGCTGCATAGGCATTCCGATTTTCCCATTCATTCCGATATCTATCAAACAGTTCGTTGAAAATTTTCACCAGTTGAGGATAAGTATCCGGATCATTCTCTGCCTTTCGCCCCAAAGCGATATAACGCCGAATCTGTTCATCGCTGCCTCTCTCCAGAATATAATCCAGACGTCCGAGCAAATCCATTTTAACCCAGCGAGACAATGCGCCCCAATGCTTTTCCATCCCCTCCAGAACCTTCTCTATATCCTGTGTATAAAAAGCCTTCAGATAGTCCCAATAATACATCAATTCCCTTTTCCCTTCAAAATCAACCGTTTTAAATTGAGCTTCCAAAACACTTGCCAATTCAAACCATTCCCCCTGATTCGCTCGATGCAATTTATGTAAGGCTGTCAAATACACTTCTTCCAGTTTTTTATCAACCGTTTCTTTACCGACAGTTTGATCAAACATCGATTTATGTTCGATCAGAAAAACGATTCGTTCATCCGTAATATCCAATTCCTGGTCATATACAAACCAATTTTCCCCTTTACATTTTTGCTTCTCTTTCCAAGAAGCAAAAATATTCTTTCCAAATTCATCTGCCTGTTTATCATAAGAAGCATCTTTCAAGGCAACCAGATAATCTTCATTCTGTTTTGAAGACAATTTTCCACTTTGGAAACATTGTTCCAAATAATAAAGCGAAGTCTTCTCATTCAATCCTCGCTCCAGCCTTTGTCGAAAATTTTCCCATTTGCCCCCACCCACCAATCGATGAACAACAACACCATCCGGGCGAATAATCAGAAATGTCGGATATGCTTTTATTTCAAAACGTTTTCTTAAATCGATTCCTTCTCCTTTCTCCATATCGAATTTCACACATACAAAATGAGTATTCATAAATTCTCCGGCTTCCGGCAAGGTAAACACATTTTTCAACATATGCTGACAAGGTCCGCACCAGCTGGTATAACAATCCAGAAGTAGCGGCTTGTTTTCCTTTTGAGCGGTTTCCAAGGCCTGCTGAAAAGTCAAGGAACGGAATTCAACCCCCTGTCCTTTAACAAGCAAAGGACACCATAAAACAATCCATAAAATAATAATACCGCTTCTCATAATATATTTATTTTCATCTTCATTATGACTCAATAATTTTATTTATCCTTCAAAATTCTATCGTCCTGTTTTATTCGAAACTGCCTTCCGATGCAATCAATAAAGCCAACAATACCAATGATATGATTTTTATTCTCTTCATAATTCACACTTTAAAACATAATTTACTGTTCAATAGACTTATAACTCAACTCCATACACAACACGTCAAAGAATGAGCCGCCCGATAAAGCGGCTCACCCGATAACTGTCCGATTTTATCTAATCGCATTAATTTATCTCCTGCGAATACAGACCTCTATAAAAAGCATGCTTTGCAACCCCAGTACCTGAATACTTCTGATAATGAGGAGTCTCGACATCTGCAGTCTTTCCGACAAAATTATAGAGATATAAATTCCAACCGGAAGAAGTATTTGTCAATACGGCCAAACAATCCACAGTAGGATCTCCATTATAATTTACATATGACATATGCCGGATATAAGCCACAGACTCCCCCGCAGGATAGGTAATAATGGCCTTTTTCTCAATGCCGTTACTCACATTATACATCCCCACCGTATTCCCTCCATCCGAGAAATACAACACATCATTCGTGCAATTGGTGGCAAAAACTTTTCCTTTTCCAACAACACATCCATCAGGCACTTTTACAAACTTGGCAAACGGATTTTTCCCGGATGACCAATTCGTATTCAGCATAATCCCGACATACTCTTCCTTATCCCTATGCTTCATCAAGGCTATTCCCCCTGTCGTTAAATTATAATATGCCGTCTGTTCATCCATAAAAACCAAGTCATAATCCATATTATTACAATCTTGCATACTATTCTCCGTTTTCAAATCCACTAAATAAGTTTGACTATAAGGAGCATATTTATAGAAATGAGTTTTTAAATCAAAAACCAACATACCTCCATTCATTCGTCCCATAGTAAATGGAGCCACTTCATAATCTCCTAACATAGGAAAACCAAAACGTCCCGATTCACCTAGTCCAATCCAATGTATTTTACCATCATTAATCAGAAATTGACCACTTACCCCCAAATACATATCCTGAGGAGCATAAACTGTCGGCACTTCCAAAAAAGCATCTTCATATTTTTTAAACAATTGCATATTATCTGCATTATACACCCGCATATCATTTTCACTTAATACATAAAATACTTTTTGATTATCCAATATTGTCACAGTTCCATCCGGATTCTCTTGTTGTTGTGTATAATAACTTGATTGGTAAAAGCTTTTAAGTGCCTTCCCTTCTACACATTCTCCATTCACAGTTTGCAACACATTCTCATGAAATATCCCGTTTTTTTCTATAAAGTCCAGTTCAGTTTTTCCTTCCACAGTTTTAGTCACATACCAACCGCTACTATAAATAGATGCAACATTCATTTCAGAAATATGATAAACAGATACGCCTGTTTCTTTATTTTTCGCTTGAAAGGCTAACTGATAAGTACCGGAACTCAAATTCACCACATAATTCAGACTTCTTTCCCGACTGATGGTATCTTTCCAAGAAGTACGATTTATCCCATATCCCCACACAATCCAATAATAGTCAAACTCATCATCATTTGTAATACGTGAGACTTCCGGAGATATCTGCAAATTTTGTAAAGAATTTACATTATAAGTATTCTCTATTCCTGTAACCTCTCCCAATGAAACCAATGATTCATCCAGATAATCGTAATTTCCTTCGTCTTTTACACAGGAAAATAAAAGTAAACTCAACAATAACAATATGCTTATCTTTTTCATATTCAGTATTATTTAGGAAATTCAACAAGAGTAATTCCGTCATCTTCAGTCAAAACAGGATGAGTGGCATTGTATTCTTCCAGTTTTTGATTTGCTTTCATTTTGAAAAATCTTAATTCTTGAGAACTATACTTTGAATAATTATCAAAATCTGTGATACCGACATAATCTATAATGAAACGCATTTTTACAGGTCCCCATTCTCCAAAATAATAATTCCAGGTAGTATTCCAATTGGCAGGAGGAGCGGTCATGTCAGAAACTTTAATCAAAAAAGTTTTTTGAGTTTCCAAGGCAATACCAAATTCTTCATTTTCCACAATCTCCAACTCCATGCGGTATTCCGCAAATTTCATGGAACGATCCCGTAACAGAATGATGGGAATATTAGTCATAACAGCGTTGGCCGGAATAATCATCGAAACTGCCACCTCATTGTCATCAAATGCCACATAATGTGTTCCAGCTACAGCAGCATTTTCCTTCCCTGCATTGGTTTGCTTCAAAGTAATCTGCCGGGCGTAATCTTCCGGAAGTCCCATCGTTCGGATATTTACATACACCGTGTCACGCATCCGCGTTGTTTCTTTCGTATAAAAGGAATAGACTATACTGTCCCGCTGGGTTATACCATTTGTATAATCGGTTCCTTTATAAAAATACAGTCTCGGATCATTTTCGTAAAGCATCACCACTTTTTCTTGACAGGAGCTCATACATACACCAGCCAAAAGAAACAATATTATATAAGACAAATTCTTCATATTCATATATTTTTTCATCATTCAAAGACAATTTGCTCATCCGGACGTGGAATTACATACTTCGCAACATCCACATCAAACCCTTGAGGCCATGTATACCTTTCCACCCGATTCCTTTTATAATAGAAAAACATTTGGCCTTCTCCGTAAAATTCCTTCCGGTATTCTTTTTCCAATCGCTGCTGAATGGAATTTGCATCCACCAGTTCTCCTTCCACACTGCTGTCCATATTTCTGGCAATCCGAAATTTACTGAAAGTATTCTGAGCATCAGCCAAAGAGCCACAATCCATCACAATAAAATACATTTCAGCAATGCGTATTACAGGTATTAATGTCGTAGAAGTCGATTCAGTTACCCAATATTTTTTAAACATCGTCTGAGTACCAGTCACCGGGATCGTTATATCCTCCCAGAATTTATTATCATCCCATCGGATATCATTCGGATGAATCGTTGTTTCATACGCAGTTTCCACAGATTTTCGATTCTGCGTATATCCCCCAAATTCCATAAACAGTGGCCGGACAATCTCTTCCAAATTCGGATTATGCAAAGAAAAAACATGTTCACAACTCATGATACGATCACCAGTACTATTATCTTCTTCACCCTCAACGATTGCATCAGCCAAAGGGAATTTAATAGAATTATCTTCCGGATTCAAAGCTGCAATCACTTCATTGGCATATTGCAACGCATGCTCTTTATCACCGATCCATTGATAATAACGTGCCTTGGTTGCTTTTACCGCATAGTAATTAAAACGATTGGAACGGTAATATTGAAACTCATCTTCCGGCCGCAGGAAATCGCCAGAAAGAATAGCCCCATATCCGTGATTTAAAATTGCCGGTTTACATGCAATAATCGGATCTTCTGCCAATAAAGTTTCTGCCTCATTCAAATCTGCCAGAATCATCTCCAACACTTTCTGATAAGATATCGGCAATGCTTTGTTCGGATCCTTGGTCATCTCTGTCAAATAAGGGATAGCCGCTTGACTCATATCCGCATCGACAGGAACCGGTCCCCACAAACGCAAAATATCAAAATGCAAAAATGCCCGCAATCCCAAGGCCTCCCCTTTAATCAATTCATAATTTCCATTGGTAAAAAGATCTTTTTTTTCATCGATCCGCCCCAACAAATTATTCAAGGAAGCAATGGTTTTGTAATATTGCAACCACATGTCCGAAATAATACTCTTCGGACCTTCATTCTCAAAATTGAATTTCCGAATATCATCCTGTGTATTCGCAGAATTGCCGGAAGAAGAGGTTGCCCAATGCTGGGCCAACAATTCGGTAAAACTCATGGTAACATTTTTTCCGTAAAGATCTTCGGAAGCCAGACGAATATAGGCACCTGTCAAAACATTCTTAAATCCATTTTCCGTTGCATACATATCTTCTTCCTTCACCTCTGTTTTCGGACGTACGTCCAGCCAGTCGCTGCATCCCAGACACCCGACAGATAAGCATATCGCAATATATTTTATTATTGTTTTCATAAATCTCATTTAATTGGTTATCATTAAAAACGGGCAGTCAAAGAAACCGAGAATTTCCGAGCAAACGGATAGGAAGTTCCCCGTTCCTGCTTGATTGTTGATATCCGAAAAACATCTTCCGTATAAAATCCTACAGACAAATAATCCATATTCAAATGTTTTCGAGTCCATGCCGCATCGAAATCATAACTCACATTCAGAGAGCGACATTCCAAAGTATTCTCTTTCATCACGAAACGGGAAGAAGCATTCGTTGCCGTCCGATCCTGTACTCCCTTAAAATAAGCGATATCACCCGGCTGTTTCCACCGATCATAAAACACCCGTTTATCCGCGTTATACCAGGGATCCACATTCTCCACCTTACTGATCAGCGTACTGTTATAAATATATCCGCCTAAGCGATATCCAAACACCGCATTGAACGACAGCCCCTTGTAACGAAACATTGTATTCAGATTTCCCCATACTTTCGGTTCATTCACTCCACAGGGGACTTCATCCGAAGCATCCCACGTATACGTTCTGGTACCATCTCTTTTCAAGAAAATCTCCTGACCGTTACTCGGATCGATTCCCAAAGACCGTACGGCAAAAATCGTATTCATCGATTGCCCCTCTTCAAATAAAAAACTGGGATTCACACCGGCATTTTCCAATAACTCCTCATTCAAAAACTCCAAAGAATTGGAAATTTTCATGATTTCATTTTGATTATGGGCCAAAGAACCACCGATCGACCACATGATTTCCTGTTCAGTATTACGAAGCAAATAAAGATTGGCTGTAACCTCCACGCCTCTGTTTCTCACCTTCCCCACATTGGCTTTGTAACTGTTAAAACCGGTAGCTGTCGGCAAAGTAATGTCCGATAATAAATCGTTGGTCAATTTATTATAAACATCCACATTCAATTTTAAAGCACCATTAAACAACAGACTTTCCAAACCGATATTCAGCTGTCCCGTTTGCTGCCAACCCAAATCCGGATTTCCCAAAGCCATTACATAAGCACCGACCCAATTCCGATATTTCTCCTTACCGTAATAAGTAAAGGTTGTCATGGCCTGATAAGGGGCAAAATCCTGAGAACCTGTTACACCGTAAGACAAACGCAAACGCAAGCTATTCACCAGATCCTTGTTATTTATAAAATGTTCATTGTGAATATTCCATCCCAAACCGGCAGACCAGAAAGGAGCAATCCGATTGCTTGATCCGAACTGAGAAGAACCTTCCAGTTTTCCGGAAAAATCCACAAAATACCTTCTGTCATACGTATAATTAAAATTGGCAATTCCTCCCAAACGCCTGGAAACGCCCTCTGAGCTCAAGGGTTTTCCATCTTTCTCATAAGCATTCCCCATTCCCAAAAAATCCATATTGATGGCAGAATACCCTTCTGCCCGGATGGTATGACTCTCCGACTTACTCTCTGCAAAATTATAACTAAGACCTGCATACAACTGATGCTTTTCGGTCAGTACCTTGGAATAATTCAATGTAAAATCCACCTCATAACTGAAAGAATAGTCCGTTCCATAAGTATAACTCCCGCGACGGTCATAATCCGTCTCTGCAAAACTGGTATGTTCTGCAGACAGGTATTTATCGGAACGTCCGGTCTGTTTAATCAACGTCAGACGCCCCCGGGCTGTCAAATCGGGCACAATGGTCCAATCGATGGCAAAATTATTCTGGATATTCGTATATTCCGAAGTATTTCTGGTCGGCAATGTGGCGTTATACAACGGATTGTACTGGAAAATCTCACCACTGCTACGGTTCGGCACGTACATATCTTCCAGCACCTTTTTCAGATTTCCTTCCTCATCATAAGGCGTCCAGTAAGCATTCGACAAAGTATATTCGGAAAAATCACCATACGGTGAATTATATGCCTTATTGATCGTTACAGACAAATCATTCTGAAAAGAAATATTATTGTATTTATACTGCAAGAACACATTTCCCGTTATATTCTCCCGTTTTGATTTTTTCATCACTCCCACCACATCATTGTAACCGACACTCGCCGCGTACCTGAGATTTTCATCCCCGCCATCAATCCGCAAACTATGACGGTGTCCCACTCCCGTACGTACAGGATATTTCAACCAATATGTATCCACTCCCCGCTTGACAGCAATCAAACGCTCATTGTACAATTGCAGCAAATCTATTTCATCCTGAGGCACGTCATACGAATAAATCCCTGCAGCCTGTTCGTATTCCAATTTTTCCCGGGCATTCAACAAATTGTAGGAAGTAAAGTCCGGCGCTTCTACATTGAGATCTCCTTTATAAGTCAAGCGCAATTTCCCCGGTTCCGGTTTCGAGGAGGTAATGACTACCACTCCGTTCGCACCTCTGGAACCGTACATTGCCGTCGCACTGGCATCTTTCAGCAAAGTAATGGATTCGATCAGATTTTCGTCCATATCCATCACTTTCTGAAGAGAAATCTCAAAACCATCCAGGATGAAAAGAGGCAGATTAGAGGCAGAAGTCGTTTCCATATCCGTCTGCAGATCTTTTACACCCACCTCGAAGCTCGTACTTCCCCGCATTTGGATATCGGGCAGTTGATTCGGGTCAGACCCATAAACGTTATTTTCTACAATATTAAAACTAGGATCGATATTCCGAATCTGAGTGAGAACACTGCGATTCCCAAATTTTTTCAACTCTTTGGAGGTAATGGTCGTTACGGCTCCGGTATAACTCTCCCGCGCTTTATTAAAAATACCGGTCACCACCACATCTTCCAACTCGCTTACCGCCTCTTCCAATACGACATCAATCTGAGTGCGTTTACCGACGGCTATTTTCTGCTCCTTCATACCGACCATCGAAAAGACCAGCACATGATCCCCTTCCGGTATTGTCAAAACGTATTTTCCATCCATATCCGTTGCCACTCCGATTTGCGTACCTTTCAAAAGGACTGTAACCCCTGGCAATACCGTTCCCGCCTTATCTCTTACAACCCCTGAAATCTTTATACCCTGCGGTTGAGCCTGCGATTGCAGTTCATTCACCCGGGAAATTACAATTACATTGTCTACCAAACGATATTTGTAACCTTCTCCAAAAAGTTCCCGTACCAACTCATCCAATCCCGCATTAGAAAAACGAAGATTTACTTTTCGGTTTAAATCCACCGTTTCCCGATTGAAAAAGAAACTCTGTTTCAACTGTTTTTCCACTCTATTCAAAGCCTCTTCTACCGACACATTTTTCAAAGTAAGATTGATCGCATGATTCTGGCTTTTTACACTAGCCGAAAGATGCGTCAGACTTAGCAACATAATAAAACACACCAGTCTCATTACTCTAAAAATTAGCAAAAGTTCATACCTGAAATCCTTTGGATTTCTTTTCCGTTTTTTCTTCATAAATTGTACTGTTTTAAAATTAAAAAATCATCTTCTATCTTTCATCCCCCAATCGTTAGTAGCAATGGGCATGAAATTATCAGACATCTTCTGAGAGGAATGCATTCTCTTTTCCAATTTTTTTTCATAGATTTGTCTTGTTTTAAAATTAAAAATTCATCTCCTTTGGGAGTATCAAACGGGAATTGTTGGTAGCGATTCCCGTTTACATTAGCGGGCGACAATCGTCTTACCCTTTATTTCAAACTGAACATCCGCCATTTCTTCGATGATATTCAGTACCTCCCGTATTTCCATGTCTCGATTGATCACTCCCCGGAAGGTATAATTTTTCACAGCCGGCTTCTGATAAAAGATTTCAAAATCATACCAACGTTGCAATTGACGCATCATGGCATCCAAAGAGATGGACTGAAAAACAAAACGTCCGTCAATCCACGCCGTATATACCCCCGGATCCACCTCTTTCAAGCGGGTCTCTCCGGTCATCAAATTCATATCGCTTTGCATGCCGGGCTTTAACAGCACCTGTTCTTCACTCAAATGAGAATAAAAAGCAACGGATCCTTCCGCCAAAGTAGTGTAAATATGATTCTCCTCTTCATAGGCATTGATGTTGAATACTGTTCCCAATACCGTAACATCAGCCTTTTGCAAATGCACGATAAATTGTCGGGCAGTATCCTTTTGCACCTGAAAGTAAGCTTCCCCCTGCAGATACACCTCCCGTTTCGAAGAGGCAAAAGAAACCGGATACTTTAATTCCGAAGCCGCATTCAACCATACACGCGTACCATCCGGCAACACCACCCGATAAAATCCCCCTACCGGCACTTTCAAGGTATTATACACCAGTTCGTGCGCAGGAGTGGTTGCTTGAATATAATTCAATACCCCCGTCGAATCATTGACAATCCCCTTGACCTGCTGATCACTGATGGAAATGGTTTTATCTCCCAACAAAATGCGCTGCTTCCCGGAAAGTATCAATTCGGCACGCATGTTGCCAGGTCGAATTGCACTCTCTGCCACAATCGGTTGCTTTTCCTTCTCTCCTTTCAGATACATCCAGCACCAGCCGCCGACACACAACAACAGCAGCACCACAGCCGCCACAGAAAACCATTCTCGGCGTTTTCTCAACTTCGGAGTTCTTACTTTCCGTTGCAAACGTTTCCATTCGATCGGTTTTAAATCATCAAACTGTTTTCTATTCAAACAATGTTTTATCTGTGCCAATTCGCCCAACAAATGCCGGTGAACCGGATCATGTAACCACGCCTCCACTTCCGCATCTTCCAGTTCATCCCGATGAGTCAATAAATAAATCGCAAACTCCAACGAATCTTTATCCATAACACATTCCTTTTCAATTTCTCATGTATAACACACGCACCTCTCTTTAACGGGTGACAACTTTTAATCACTTTTATTACCCGCTATTAATTTTTTTTAGAATATAAACAGAGATATCAATACTTCAGTATAAAAAGCAAGGCCAAACCTTCGGGGAATTCTTCCCGCAAAAAGTGAACGGCACGTTTCAGATGAGTTTTTACCGTATTCAAAGAGATATTCATCTCGTCTGCAATTTCCTGATATTTCTTTCCCTCCACAAAATATTTAACAAGAACAATCCGTTGTTTTTCAGGCAATTCATCCAATTTCTCCTGTAAACGGACCATTTTCCGATCATACTCTTCCCATTCTTCCGGCTGTTCTTCCATTTCCCGCATCAACGCTTCTTCATTGTTCACAACCACCTTCCGATGCCGGATATAATTCAAGGCATAATTACGCGACAAAGTCAACAGATAAGATTTCAATGACCAGGAAAAATCGAGTTGGTCCCGATGATTCCAGAAAGAAAGAAATACATCGTGCACAATATCTCTGGCCACCTCTTCATCAGCAATATATCCGCATACAAATCCCATCAGATCATTAAAATACTGATTGAACAGCTCTTCAAAATCCTTATCATCGAAGATTGCTTTTTTCATTACTCAGAAAATTCCCAAACCGATTATTCCCAAACAAAAATAGTACATTCCATCAGAAAAACAATATCGTCACCAAAGGATAAAGATCCTGCAAACGGTCCCGCAAAAATTTTTTAGCCCGTTGACGCTGAGTCTTTATCGTCGATTCCGCAATATGCAGCTTCTCCGAAATTTCCCGGATATCCAGGTGCTCGATATAGCTCATCTTGAAAATCCGCCGGCATTCCTCCGGCAACTGTTCAATAGCCATAAAAATTTCCTCAAATATTTCAGTTTCCACCTGACGCAGGAAATATTCATTTTCCTGATACGTCTCCAGCTCCAGTCGTTCGTGAATAGCAGCACGATTATTCTGCTTTTCAAGATAATTCAAGGCCTTGTGCTGTACGCAACTATACAGAAAAGATTTCAAAGCGATCCAATTGGGAAAATCATACGTCTTCTCATAAAAACGAATAAAAACCTCCTGTACCACATCTCTGGCAGCCTCCTCATCCCGTAAAAATTTATTCGCAAAGAAACACAAAGAAGCGTAATATTTATGAAAAACATGCTCAAATGCCTGTTCCTCCCCCTCATTGAAACGGCGCAATATCATCGTTTCTGCATTTATATCCGAATCCTTCATCTGTTGTTTATATTTATCCATTTTATAACACAGTCAAATGAGTAAACGTTTCTCAAGACAAGCGATTTTTTCTCATCCATTTTCTGCAAAATTAAAATATATCTTCCATACTTTATGAAATTTACCTAAAATGAAAACCTTCTTTTTCTATCTGCTCTTTTTATAGTCTTAATAACGATTTTTCAGGTATATTTGTGACATGGAATCAGGTATTCACATCGTATTTCTCATATTATTGGGTTTTGCCTCAGGCTTTATCAATATGTTTGCCGGAGGAGGATCCATGCTGGTCGTACCCTTCCTGATTTTTCTGGGTTTACCGGCCAACATGGCGAATGCCACCAATCGGGTCGCCATTTTTCTGCAAAACATCATCTCAACGCTCACTTTCAGACAGAAAAACATCCTGAACCTCAAGACAGATTATAAATTACTGATACCGACAACCTTGGGCAGCATTTTCGGTGCCCTGTTCGCCGTCGACATAGACCAGGAAGTATTCAAAAAAGTCATCGGCATCCTTCTTCTAATCATGTTTTTCATGGTATGGCTGGACCCGAAAACCTGGATAACAGCCAATGCAAACAAAATAAAAAACCAAAAGCCCTGGCTGCGATTTCTGATCTTCTTTGGAATCGGTTTTTACGGCGGCTTTATTCAAATCGGAGTGGGATTCTTCCTGTTGGCCGGTTTGGTACTGGGATGCGGCTACGATCTACTCAAAGCCAATGCGATAAAGGTATTTCTCATCCTGTTCTATACCGCCATCGCCTTGATCATATTCATTTGCTATCAGCTGGTCGACTGGCGCAGCGGTCTTATCCTGGCCTGCGGCAACATGGCAGGAGCCTGGGTAGGCACCCGGCTCAGCGTTAAGTGGGGAGCCCGCTACATCCGCTATATCCTCCTGGCAGCCCTCGTCATCGTAGCCATAAAACTATTCAATATCATATAAACCACGATCACAGAGACTGCAACATATCGATCACGATCGGTTTCAATCCGCTGAAAAAGAATTCCACCGCAATCACCATAACAATCAGTCCCATCAAACGCATCATCACATTGTTCCCCGTTTCACCCAAGATCTTAATGATCCGGGAAGAACTTCTCAAAATCAGATATACCAGAGTAATCACCACAAAAACAGCGACTACCATCATTATCTTAGTCTCCAAATCCGTCGCATTGTTCCACATGACAATGGCATTCGTAATCGCACCCGGTCCACACAACATGGGGATAGACAAAGGAGTGATCGAAATGTCATTTACATAACTTTTTACTTCGGATTCCTTGACCTTGGTTTTTACCAGACGGGCCTGCAACATATCCATTCCCATAATCAGAAAAATAATTCCGCCGACAATCCGCAAACTATTGATCGATATACCGAAGAAACGAAACAGCAAATCCCCCGAAATCGCAAAAAGCATAATGATCAGAAACGACACCATCGACGCCCTCCTCGCTACCCGCTCCCGTTCTTTTTCATTCAATTCCATGGTCATGGTCATAAATACCGGCATGGCACCCAACGGATTAATCAAGGTAAAAAACGAAGTAAAACACAACAGACCAAAGGTAAACATATCAAATCCTATTTTAACGACCGTATATTTTCAAAACAAGGCAAAGTAACATTTTTATCCATCTCTTTACAAATAATTCAACGCATATTTTTTCCCCAAGCATACAGAAATTCCTCATATCCACATTTATAAATACAGAAGTATCTTTCTGCCTACAAAAAGAAAAAATATTTCGGCTTCAAAGTTTGCGTATATCAAAAAAACGCACTACTTTCGCAGCCGTAATCGAAGAAATTCTTTGAAAATACTGGTGCGGTAGTTCAGCTGGTTAGAATACAGGCCTGTCACGCCTGGGGTCGCGGGTTCGAGTCCCGTCCGCACCGCCAGTTTACAAAGCAACATCAGGAAAAGTTCTGATTCACAACAGAATCAGAACTTTTGTTTTTTAGACCGGAAGCAGAATCCGGTGGTTTTGCGAAGTGGGACAAGGATGAAATCAGGATTCAACGTTCTGTTCCAATCAGATTATGGAACAACACCAAGGGCTGTAGACAGGGGAAAGACCGGACTGCGGCTGAATTGGACAACTACATGGAGTCATGAACCGTCCGTCTGTATCAGATTTACAAGAAGTTGATATATCAGAAAACTCTGATAACTTCCAAACACCTTTTAATAAAATTGTTCTCGAAGGAGGAAAGGCGTATTGTGCTGATGCTGTTCCCCAAAGGGGGTCTGAGGTAGGATAATAAAAAAAGTCTGAAGAGTTGTTCCAGACACACTGGAGGAAACACCACCTACTATAAAATGGAAAGTAAATTCATTTCATATTTAATTTAAGTTGCATGATGCGAAAAAGAATCTGGATTGGCATGTTTTTCTATGCTTTTTGGGCGGTATCCTGTGGTCCTTCCATCCATTTCATCGCTACTTCCGATCCGCATTTCAACGGAACTGAAGAAAATTACCAGGTAAACTGCATGGCCGTAGATACAATGAATCAGTTGAAGGACTTCGGTCCTGATTTTGTATGGGTATTGGGAGACTTGACAGACGGAGCCAAGGAGAAAGAATGGCAACAATACACGGAAGTGTACGGACTCCGTGGAGAAAAACGACTCAGATACCCAGTCATGGAATGTTTCGGCAATCACGATGGGAATATAGACGGAATCGTCAGAAAAGGCATACAGGCAAGAAATAAATCCAGGGCTTTCAAAATCCATACAGACAGCCTGGGTCTGCATTATTCATGGGATATCAAGGGAGTACATTTCGTAAATCTCAATCTGTATCCGGCGGATGGATGGGACCCGACTTGCGAATGGTGCAAATATTTCAAGGAGTCCTTCCGGGAAGCACAGAACAGCCTGACCTTCCTTGAACAGGACCTGCATGAACAGGTAGGCCGATCCAAACGTCCTGTCGTACTGGCCTTTCACCTGGGCTACGACGACTTCAGCAAATTATGGTGGACAGAAAGCGACCGAAAAGCTTTTTACGAAGTCATCAAAGATTATAACATCATCGCCATATTCCATGGACACAATCACGCCGTCACCCACCAACAATGGCGCAATATACCGATCTGGTCCGTCGGCAGTCCTCAAAGCGGCAAAAAACTGGGCACCTTCCTCCTGGTCAAGGTCAATCGAAAAGGGGAATGCCAGGTGAAGCCCTACCAATAAAGCGGATTCTCACGGCAAAGTGACCTGAAACAAATCGCTGGGACGGTGTTCCCTCTGTATAATCTTTATCATTTCATCCACAATCTCCGGATACTGTTCGGAGACATCGTTATCTTCATGAAGGTCTTTCGCCAGATCATACAGATGCGGAATTCCTTTCCGAACGATCAACTTCCAGTCTTTCATGCGCACGGCAATCTGATCAGTTTCGTGAAATTCCCAGTACAGGAAATCATGTACTTTTTGGTTTTTATCATCTCCCAGCAAGGTCGGCAAAAAAGAAATACCGTCAAAACAGTCATCCTCCAACTTCCGATTCAGGTATTTTTTCGGGAACTTCCGGTCACCGATGATTTCACAGAAAGTCGGCATCAGATCGTAAAAGGCCAACAGATGGTCGTTCACACTGCCGGCTTCTATTTTACCGGGCCATTTCACAATAAACGGAATCCGGATGCCGCCTTCGTAACACTGACGTTTCAGGCCTCTCAATTTCCCATCCCGACCGAAAAATTCGGGATCAGCGCCCCCCTCTTCGTGCGGTCCGTTATCGCTGCTGAAAATCACGATGGTATTTTTATCCAACCCCTTTTCTTTCAACTTTGCCAGAATCTCTCCCACATAGGCATCCAGACGAGTGATCATCCCGGCAAACTCGGCATGCGTATGTATTGCCTCGTTATACCTGGAGCCTTCGCTTCCACCCCATGTCTTGTCTGTAAAAAACTTTCTCTTATAGAATTTCAGAATGGAATCATTGGGTTGCACCAATTCGGCATGCGGCAACGTATACGTAAAAAAACCGTAAAACGGCTGCTGATCGCTCTGCCGATCGAGCCAGGCCAAAGCTTCCCGGTGAATCAGGTCGGCAGAATACTGCGTTCGCTTTCGATAATCATCTCCGAACATCGGATAAAGGATATTCTCCTCAAGGGTAATCCGAACCGTTGCCGTATCTCCCAGAACGGTACTGTAACGATTCAAAAAATTAGGATAATACAGATGGGCCTGGAATTGACAGATATAACCATAAAACTCGTCGATGCCCCTCTTGTCGGGAGTCGAACACGACCCTTCATATCCTCCCGCCCACTTGCCGAACATACCGGTGGTATAACCGTTCTGCTTCATAATCTCAGGCAAAAGAATATGATCGGGATCATACGGTTCCTGACCGACGACGGAATACTCCTCATTTTCACCATAATACACGGTCGGACAATTATACCAATACTCTTTATTGCCTCTCACATGTCCATGACCGGTGTGCTGACCGGTCATGATCGTTGCCCGGGAAGGAGCACTGACCGGACTGCCGGCATATGCCTGGGTGAACAACATCCCCTCGCGGGCCATCCGGTCAATATGAGGAGTCTGGATGTACTTTTGTCCATAACAGGCCAAATCGCCATACCCCAGATCATCACACAAAATAAAGATTATATTGGGCTTCTCATCCCTCTGTGCAGCAGCAGACAGACCGGAGGTCACCGTCACGCCACACATGAAAAGCAAATGGCTTTTATTCATATTCTTCCTGATTTTTTCAACATTCATCAATCGACAGTCACCACGCTGCCCCACCAATCTTCATTAGGAACCCAGTCTTTTTGCAAGACCCGAATGCGTTCCTTCTCTTTCTGTTCCAATAATTCAGTTTTCCATCTCAGCTTTATCTTGGCTTCTTCCACCGGTTCATACTGTTTGTCTGCCACCGGCATTTTTGCCCCCGTCTCGAGCAGCCAGGCATCGAGTTTCTGCTTTAATTCCGTTACTTTCTCCGGATACTGGATATTCAACGGTTCACTCTCACTGATATCCATGGCCAGATTATACAACTCACACCGCTGGTCTTCGTGGTAATAAATCAATTTCCAATCCCCTTCCCGAATCATGGATGAAGGCTCTCCGCCCTGATTCCCATAATGCGGATAATGCCAAAACAACGGACGCTCCGGAATGGTATCCCCTTTCAACAAAGGCAAAATACTGACTCCGTCCATATGTTGTTGCGGTTGAAGCGACAAACCGGCAAATTCCAGTATCGTCGGATAAAAATCCGTACCGATCACGGGCACGTCGCACCGACTTCCAGGCGTCTCACATGCAGGACACCGTATCAGCAAAGGCACCCGGATACCACCTTCCCACTGACGTCCCTTTCCTCCCCTCAAAGGCAAGAGCGCAGTAGCAAAATCATCTCCGGAAGTCACGCCCCCATTGTCACTGGTAAAAATGATCAGCGTATTCCGGTCCAACCCCATTTTCTCCACATAATCCAATACATAGCCGACCGCATCGTCCATTTGCCTGATCAGTCCGGCATACACCGGATGATCCTGTGTCTGTCTGACCGGCAAGGTCCGATCGACCATAAATCCGGTTTCGGCAATCCCGAGACGTTCCGCTTTTTCCTGAAAATAGGCCCAGTTTTCCGGAGTCGTCTGCAAAGGAGCATGCACCGCATAAAAGGAAAGGTAAACAAAAAAAGGTTGCTTTTTCTTCTGCTGTTCTTTGATAAATTCCACCGTTTCCTTTCCCAGTCGCATGGAAAGATTCTCTCCCGCAGGTCCGTCTTCCAGTTTCGGATTGGCATAGGGCGTGAAATAACCGCCCTCCGGACTGCCGGCCGTCCATCCGCCCTTGTTTATCATAAACCCATGGTCTTCCGGCCACGATCCCTCTCCGCCCAAATGCCATTTCCCGGCAATAAAGGTCGTATAACCGTGATCTCTCATGCATTCAGCCAACGTATATTCATCCGGGGCAAGCCGCATCTCATAGGGTGCCGGCAACAATTTATTGTGTCGTCCCATGGCGCGCCATTTCTCTCCACTCCACTCGCCAATCCAATTGGTGATCCCATGCCGGGGGGTATACTTGCCGGTCATAATACTCGCTCTGGAAGGACTGGACACCTGGCAAGCTGCATAAGCATTGGTAAACAGCATGCCTTGCGTAGCCAAACGGTCTATATTCGGGGTTTCATAATATTCACTGCCCATGCAACTCAGATCTTTCCAACCAAAATCATCCGCCAAAATAAAAATTATATTGGGTTTATCAGAATCCCCGGGGCGTTCTACGGCCATGGCCTCTTCTACGCCCAACAAAGACAATATACCTGCAGACAAACAATATTTACAATTCATCATCATTTTATTTCAATATTATCTATTTTATTCTGTCTTTATCCGAAACCGCTCATTTCTCCAGCACATGATTCCGGATGGCTTGCATAATATTGGCAGGAGGCCGCTGGGCCTGCAATTCCCGCTTCATATACTCCATATAAGGAGCCACGTGACTGAAAAAACGGTAATATCCCTGGCACAAATAATTCAAACCCGGCTCCCCATCGGCAGTCATCGCAAAACGGTTTTTAGGACACTCTCCATGACAGGCAAACAGATATTGACACTTTTTACATTGCCCGGGCAAAGAATTAAACTTATCTGCTCCAAATTTTTGCTGAAATGCCCCATACATCATCTCCACCAAAGTCTTTTGATAGATATTGCCCAATTTGAATTCAGGAAACACATAATGGTCGCAGGCGTACACATCGCCGTTAAACTCCATGACCCCCGCATGACCGCAGGTTCGGGCCATGGAACAGAGTCCGGGCGGCTCACCGACCCAATTGGCCAAAGTCGAATCAAAAATCTGAACGAAATAACGACCGACATCATAACGCACCCATTCATCAAAGAGGGTACAGAGAAAATTTCCCCATTGCTGAGGGGTAACCGAAAAATCAGCCATATGTCCCTCTGTTTGAACGGGGGAAGCCAAATGCCTTCCATCCGGCTGTTCCAGGATACGCTCCACAATCGGCGTAAACTGCAAGTAATGACAATCGATCTGCTTAAAGAAACGATAAAACTCCAAAGGATATTCTGCGTTGTAACTGTTGACGACAGCCATCGCATTCCACTCGACCCGGTGTTTGTTCAGCAGTTCTATTCCCTGCATGACCTTGGCAAAGGATGGCTGTCCCTGTCTGTCCCGCCGGTATGCATCATGGAAGCGCTGAGGGCCATCGATGGAAACTCCGACGAGCCAATTGTTTTCCCGGAAAAACCGGCACCACTCGTCCGTCAGCAAAGTCCCGTTCGTCTGAATGCAATTGTCAACCACCCGTCCCCTTGCATATTTTTTCTGCAATTCCATCGCCTTCTGATAAAAACGGAGAGATTGCAAAAGTGTTTCCCCTCCGTGCCAGGTAAACAAAACCATCGGCCCTGTCTGACTGTCCATATATTCCTGAATAAATCTTTCCAACAGAGCATCGCTCATCATCTGTTTGCTGTGCCCTTTGTAGAGATTTGATTTTTCAAGGTAATAACAATAGTCACATGCCAGATTACATCGAGCTCCAGCAGGTTTGGTCATCACATAGAGAGGCTTTGAAAAGGGGAACGCGGTATTTTTCATATAACAAAGAAAACAAATTGCTCTGTTACTTACAAGTATTTAATACACAAAAATTCAACGGTACACCCAGCCATCAGAGAAAAAAAATGCGAATACGTCCTTCGACGTACTCGCAACAGCACGGGAGGAGAGACTCGAACTCCCGACACCTGGTTTTGGAGACCAGTGCTCTACCAACTGAGCTACACCCGTATTTTGGTGGTGCAAAGAAAAGAAATTTTCCGGAATCCTGCAATAGATGTTTCGCTATATTTCCTATTTTTTTCATCATTCCTCTATGCTCCTTTCGAAGCGATTCCTCCACCCAGCAAGAGATCCTTTTTATAAAAAGCGACCGGCTGACCGGGAGCAACAGCCCAGGCCGGATCTTCCAAAATCAGTTTCAAGCGTCCATCCGGCAATAATTCCGCCCGTATATACCCTTGTGGATTCAAACCCACTCCCCTGATTTTTATTTCGATATCTTTCCCCAACAATTCGTCCAGACATACGGCATTGATTTGTTCCACCCACAGCACGGAGGTATATAACTCCGCTTTAGATGCAACAATAATACGATTGTGACGTACATCGATTTCCGACACGTACAAAGGACCTTCCTCGCCGGACGGGATTCCTCTTTTCTGACCGACGGTATAATGCAACAAACCGGTATGCCATCCTCGCAAACGACCGTTTCGATCGACAATTTCCCCCTTCTCCTGCATATTCCCCTCACCGGAATACGCCATGATAAAATCCCGGTAATCTTTCTGTTTCAGAAAACAGACCCCCATACTTTCCGGTTTCTTGGCCAGGCATTCATATCCATGCGCCATCGCCCACTCCTTTACCTGCTTTTTTGTATATTCTCCAAGCGGGGTCAAAGCTCTTTTCAATACGTTCTGAGAAACTCCCCATAAAAAATAAGACTGATCCTTTTGGGCATCCACCCCTTTGCGAAAATAATAACGGCCCTGACGTTCCTCGATCCGTACATAATGGCCCGTCGCTATATTTTCTATTCCGGCTTCATCCGCCACTTCCTGCAACAATTTCCATTTCACCAGAGGATTGCAATTGCAACAGGGACTCGGGGTCAATCCATTCCGATAAGCATTCACAAAAGGATCAACGACTTTCTGACGGAAGCAATCCTGCCCCTCTCGATGCAACAAGGGAATATGCCATCTCCGGCAATGCTCTTCAATCGCACTCAAATCCGCCGTTTCCCACAAATCCAACACCACTCCCGTCACCTCATAATTTTGCTGTCTCAACAGCAGAGCAGTGACAAAGCTGTCAATTCCACCGCTCATTCCAACAACCACTCTTTTCATCGCATCTCCCAAACAAAAAATGTTATGCAAAAAACAGATAAGCAATCGCTATAGCCGCGATAATACCGGCCAAATCGGCGATCAACCCGCAAGGAATCGCATAACGGGTGTTTTTAATTCCTACCGCCCCAAAATACACGGCAATGATGTAAAAAGTCGTATCGGTCGCCCCTTGGAAAGTACAGGCCAGTCGTCCGGCAAACGAATCTGCCCCGAAAGTCTTCATTGTATCAATCATCATTCCCCGGGCTCCACTCCCGCTCAACGGCTTCATCAACGCAGTCGGCAAAGCGTCCACCCAATCCGAATTAAATCCCAAGCCTTCGACACAGCGAGTGATACCGGTCATGATCATATCCATGGCACCGGAAGCCCGAAATACACCGATCGCCACCAAAATGGCAATCAAATAAGGAATAATCTTGACGGCGGTCGTAAAACCGTCTTTAGCCCCTTCAATAAAAGCATCGTATACATTGATCCGTTTCCAGGCCGCCATACCGATAAAGGCAACGATAATACCAAAAAGAATGATATTGCTGGCAAGCCCGGAGACTACTTTCACCGCCTCCTCGTCCAAACAGGAAAAATACCAGATAATACCGGCCATCAACAGGGAGACACCTCCAACATAAGCCAAAATAACCCTGTCAAACAAATTGATTTTTTGACAGATCGCAACAGAAATCATACCGACCAGAGTCGAAAAATAAGTCGCCAGCAAAATGGGAATGAATATATCGGTGGGATTCACCGCCCCCAACTGCGCCCGGTATACCATGATCGAAACAGGCACAATCGTCAGACCGGAGGTATTCAACACCAGAAACATGATCTGGGCATTCGAAGCCGCCTCTTTTTGGGGATTGAGCTGCTGCATTTGTTGCATCGCCTTCAACCCCATCGGTGTCGCAGCATTGTCCAGCCCCAGCATGTTGGCGGCAAAATTCATCATGATGGACCCATGGGCTGGACTATCCTTCGGCAGTTCCGGAAACAAACGACGGAAAAAAGGACTGATCAGACGCGACATCACCTGTACAGCACCTCCCCGTTCCCCGATTTTCATGATTCCCATCCACAGCGTCAACACCCCTGTCAATCCCAGGGAAATCTCAAAACCGCTCTTTGACATATCAAAGGTCGAAGTCATCATGGCACTGAATACTTCGGTATCCCCCTCGACCAGCAGGCGAAACACAGCAACAACAAAGGCCACCAAGAAAAAGAATATCCAAATGTAATTCAGTACCATGATTCCCGGCCTCCTCTTAAAATCCTTTACAAGCTTTCAGGGTATTCTGCAACAAAGAAATGATGGTCATAGGACCAACACCTCCCGGCACCGGCGTGATATATGAACACTTCGGAGCCACCTCCTCAAAATTCACATCCCCTACCAAACGGAAACCGGATTTCGTCCGGTCAGAAGGTATCCGATGAATGCCGACGTCAATCACAACCGCCCCCTCTTTTACCATATCGGCCGTTACGAAATGGGGTTTTCCCAAGGCCACGATCAGAATATCGGCCTGCAAGGTGATCTCTTTTATGTTTTTTGTCCGGCTGTGGCAAAGCGTCACCGTGCAATCCGCATACTTGTCTTTGCGCGACATCAAGACCGCCATGGGTGTTCCGACAATATTACTGCGCCCGATAACCACACAATGCTTTCCCTGAGTCGGAATCTGATAGCGTTTCAACAGTTCCACAATCCCTGCCGGAGTCGCCGGCAAATAGGTCGGCAGGCCTGTCACCATTTTCCCGACATTGCAAGGGTGAAAACCGTCCACATCTTTGTCTGGATCAATCGCCATCAATATTTTCTGTTCGGAAATATGAGCCGGCAAGGGCAGCTGCACTATATAACCGTCCACGTCCTCATCCCGGTTCAATTTATCCACCACTTCCAGCAATTGTTCTTCCGTTATGTCAACCGAATAACGCAACTCCGTACTTTTAAATCCCACCTCCTGGCAAGCCTTCACCTTACTGGCGACATAAGTCTCACTGGCGGCATCATTTCCCACCAATACAGCCACCAAATGAGGCGTTTTTGCTCCGGCGGCCTTCAGTCGGTTCACTTCCTCTGCCAACTCCTGTTTTATCTGAGCGGCAATTTTTTTTCCATCTATTAATTCCATGCCTTGTCCATTTTCAAAATTCATTTTTCCCGACTACAAGACCTCAGCGTCTCATGCCCGGCATTTTCCGCATCAATTTACCGCCACCCGACAACATTTTCATCATTTTCTTCGATTCTTCAAACTGTTTCAACAGACGATTCACATCCGGCACTGTCATTCCACTCCCTTCCGCAATTCTCTTCCGCCGGGAACCGTTTATAATCGAAGGATCTTCCCGCTCCGCTGCTGTCATAGAATAAATGATGGCTTCCACTCCTTTGAAAGCATCATCATCGATATCGACATCTTTCAATGCCTTGCCCACTCCGGGAATCATCGAAGCCAGATCTTTGATGTTTCCCATCTTTTTAATCTGCTGGATTTGACTAAGGAAGTCATTGAAGTTAAACTGATTTCGGGAAATTTTCTTCTGTAGTTTCTTGGCTTCTTCCGCATCGAACTGTTCCTGGGCCCTTTCCACCAAAGAGACGATATCTCCCATTCCCAATATACGATCGGCCATACGTTCAGGATGGAAAGCATCCAAAGCCTCCAATTTCTCTCCGGTTCCGACATATTTGATCGGCTTGTTCACGACCGTACGGATCGAAAGTGCCGCACCACCCCGAGTATCACCATCCAACTTGGTCAAGATCACTCCGTTGAAATCCAAACGTTCATTGAATTCCCGGGCAGTATTCACCGCATCCTGACCGGTCATCGCATCTACCACAAACAAAGTTTCATTGGGATGAATAGCCTCCTTGATCGCGGCAATCTCATTCATCATCTGTTCATCGATCGCCAGACGTCCCGCCGTATCGACAATCACCACATCATTCCCGTTGTTCTTGGCATACTTGATCGCATCCAGAGCGATTTTTACAGGATCTTTGATCGTCTCATCGCTGTACACGGGCACTGCAATCTGTTCTCCCAACACCTTCAACTGCTCGATAGCGGCCGGACGATACACATCACAAGCCACCAAAAGAGGTTTCTTCCCCTTTTTATTTTTCAGCAGATTGGCAAATTTACCCGAAAAGGTCGTTTTACCGGAACCCTGCAGACCGGACATTAAAATAATAGCCGGATTCCCCTTGATATCCACCTCTACATTCTTTCCCCCCATCAGTTCCGCCAACTCATCGTGTACGATCTTCACCATCATCTGACCGGGTTTCACCGCCGTCAGCACATTCATACCTAAGGCTTTTTCCTTTACCCGGTTGGTAAAGTCCTTGGCAATCTTATAATTCACATCCGCATCCAACAAAGAACGACGGACCTCCTTCAATGTCTCAGCCACATTCAGTTCGGTGATCTTTCCCTGGCCTTTCAGGATTTTGAACGACCGTTCCAGCCTTTCCGATAAATTCTCAAACATAGTTTACAATTCCTTTGATTATTATTTTATTTTCTGTATTCTCTTTTGCTCAACGTTTCCCGATGTTTTTCAACACGACGAAAGTCTTATCTATTAACGCATTATCCACCACAACCGTAAATTCGTTGGTCGAAGAAATCACCTCCGTCAGATTGATACCTTCCCAGGAAAGTTCTTTCATGATCGTATAATAAAATCCGGCCTGCATGCTATTGCCTTTCGGTAATTTCAAGGTAACCGAAGAAAGACCATTCTGACGGAACAGACACAACTCATCCTTGAAACAATCACTCATCAGGCTTTCCATGGTATCACTGATCACAATGTTGGTCTCAAATACCCCCTGTACCATGGTATAAAAAACCTCATCGTTCTTCACCAGACTTTTCAAAACTTCAATATGGCAATCCAACAAAGTCGGAGAATTCTTGAAGGTGTAATCAC
The DNA here is from genome assembly GCA_944321165.1 of uncultured Odoribacter sp. Taxonomy (GTDB): domain Bacteria; phylum Bacteroidota; class Bacteroidia; order Bacteroidales; family Marinifilaceae; genus Odoribacter. Next base: position 157,859 of record CALUKE010000006.1, on the reverse strand, counting down.
ACAGATTGCTCCTCAAAATAATATCCCCCATATTGCTAAGCAATTTATTCAATTGCACCTGTTCCCTCACTTGTAAATAAGGAGCCAGACGATTTAAAGCCATCACAATCGCTCCGGTATTAACCTCTTTTTTCAAGGCCTTCTCTACATCCGGTTGCAATTGCCGCGCCAGTGAAGATACATTGATAATACCGGCAGCCAGCGATTCCGATAAATAAGGTCGATGTTTTACAATCTCTTCCACTACATGAGAAATACTTATCATAACATTGGAGCATTTAATATTTATGACTCGATCAGTTTATTTGCTGTTTAATTTTCAACAAAAATACATTTTTCTAAGCATTTCCCCGCATAAAAGATTATAATTTTTAAAATCGCTCCCAAATCAAAAAATCCGGCAAGAAAATTTCCTGCCGGATCACACAACATAAATTTGAAACTACACTTATTGACGCATCATTCTGCAATTATACAGTGAAGTGACACGTTTTCCGTCAATTAGTTTTAAGTACAATCACACTGGCACTGAAAGGAGCCACCCGAATCCGACGCGGATCGGTCAGTTTCTGCACAGTCGCTTTCACCACGCTTTCCTGTCCCGGCGTATTATACGCCATATCATCCGGTCCGGTAATGGTATATATTTCTCCTTCTCCGCTCAGCTTCCACTCTTTCCCCTGACAGTCGAACTGTTCCTTCAAAACATTCAAATCAAAAGCCACCTCTCCCCAGGTAGGATTCACCACCGACAGCGTCAAAGCGCCATCCGAGCTACGAAGGGCGGCAGCCACATCCAGCGGCCGCAGTTCCCCGGTCACTTTCACCGGAACGGTACCAAACTGTTCCCGGTACAATTTCAACACTTCACCGGTAGAAGCATAACAGGCATCCGTTGTCGTAGCCTTTATACAACCGATCACATTCACCGTCTGGGCATAATTGGCCATCAAAACCATATCGCTTTGACGCAGGAATTCGTTTAACCCGGCCGCAATTCCCAAAGCATCCCGCAGAAAATAGCGCGTTCCCAGTTCGCCATAAATATGCGGACCATACCAATAATTCCATTCATCCATACAAATACGGATGTCTTTCCCCTGCAAAGCCGGTATATTTTTCCGATATTCCCGATGAGCATCGGCAATACGGCGTATGTTTCGACCGATTTGAGCCACATGGGTCATCAACCCTCCTCCATGCCAGTCCTGACAATAAAAATGCTCGCTCACCAAATTCATCCGGTCGGCACAGTTGAATAGAATCATCTCATCCCATTTTCCGACTTCTCCGACAGCAATCAACTGTATCGAAGAATCAACTTTCCACATGGCATCCGCAAACGCATTGTGTTTCTTCACAAATGCCTCCGTACTCATAAATCCTAACTGCCAGGAACCAAACATTTCGTTTCCGACAGACCACCATTTTACATTCCACGGTTCTGTCCGTCCGTGTTGCTGACGCAAACGTCCCATCGGAGTCGAAGGACTGCCATTACAATATTCCACTTCCTTCGCAGCATCTTCCACTCCTCCTAAACCGGCATTCACGGCAATATAAGGCTCGGTATCCAACAACTCGCACAAACGCATGAATTCATGAATACCCACATCGTTGGATTCGACACCAGTCCAGGCCGGATTTTTCCGGGGAGGACGTTTATCCCGGTCCCCAATACCGTCATACCAGTTGTAACCGCTTACAAAGTTTCCGCCCGGCCAGCGATAAACCGGAGCCTGCAAACCTTTCAACAAGGCAAGTACATCGGCTCGGAAACCTTCCACCTGATCATCCGGCATCAAAGACGCAGTTCCAATCCACAAGCGTCCGGCCTGCTGTAATGATACGGAGAAAACAGCATCTTTGGCTTTCTGATCGAAAGCCTGGAAATGAATCGGATATTTTTGATAAGAGGTACCGACCTCTAAAGTAGCCTCCATGGTCGTGGAGCCACTCTTTAAACTCACTTTTACCGGCATTTGCCGATCTGCCTTCAAAATCAGGTAGCCAGAACAAGCTATCCCGGGACGTACGCCCAATTTTCCCTGAACCAACGTCACTGTTTTTCCATCGGATGTCAACACCGGCGTATGCTGACCGGTATAAGGGGCATTCTTATCCATATAACAAACGGATTTATCTGCCTCGCTGCCGCTAACCTGCCAGGGAGAATCCTTTTCTCCCGGTGCATACCAGAATTTCCGATCCATCAGCATTTCTGCCCAAATCCCCCCATATATACAACGTCCCAGATGTTCGATAAACTGCCCGTAGATATAAGGAGACATCTCTTCCCCTTGGTCGGTCGGATCTACCTGCACTGCAGTCTGCAGCGACTCGCTCGAAAGACATTCAAAGGAAAGATCGTCAAACCAGACTTTTCCTTTGGCATTTCCCTGAGTGCCGAGCATACAACTTACCGTCGCACAGTCATCAGCCCCTGTTTCAAACTCACAGCTCACCAATGTCCAATCCTGAGTCCCGGTGATATCCGGCAATTGAGCCTCTACTCCCCACAGGCGGAATCCGCATCCTCCCTGATTCTCAGGAACAATCTCCTCACATTTGATCCATCCCTGGAAACGATATTTCGACCAGGGTTTCAGATTGACCTGGTTCGTCCACTGCCCTTGGGCATAACCATCCGCGGAAATACACAAACTTTTACTTCCTTCATGAGCCACAGCATCATAAAAATGCAAAGCACCCTGTTGATCAGAAGCCGGCTGCCAATATAACACTTTGGAGGAAACCACCTCTTCCGCCGAAGCATTTCTTAAAACTCCCCAATCACCGCCAGCCAAAGGTTGCGATTCCTTGGAAGCCGAACAGGCACAAAGCAGGAGGGTAGACCATAAAATTAAATTCTTCTTCATTTTTCCTTATATTTAAACTAAAAACGTTTATTTTTCCTGAGTGATCTGCACTTTTGACACCAAGCCTTTTTTCTCTTCTGCCAAACGGAAGGTATTGATTCCCTTGTTCAACTCTACCTCACACCGGAGAATCGCACACGACGGGGTATAACCGAACTGCGTCCGCTCGAAAACAACCGGATAACGTTGCCCGTTGACTTCCAGATCGGTCGACTCTCGACGGCCTGAATTGTAGTACAGATGTACGGTATAAAGACCTTTTTTCTTCACGGACAGCTCACAGGGAAGACTGTCGCTCTCTGTCACAATTTCTTCCGGCTCGGCATAGACTCGAACATGCACCTCGTCGCTGCTCTCCGCATAACCGTCGGTGACGCTCAACCGAAGCGTGTAGTCTCCCGCCTCGCTAAAGTTTATGCGATAATCTTTGACGGAATTCAGGTCGACGCTTATCTCGCCCGGACCTTCCTGTACTTCCCATTTCCATGACAGATCTTCTTTCATCCGACCGTCATCGATGATCCGGCTGTTCAGGACTACTCCCGTCCGAAGCAGACAGGTGGCATCGACTCCCGCATAGGCATGCGGACCGAAGTTGTTGTATCCGCTCTGACCTTCCGGACCGCCCGTCGTCTGTTCGACGAACTGGATCGTTCCGTCTGCGTTGAAGTGAAGACGATCGATGCAGACGCTCCGGTTGTAATCGCCCCCTCCGGGCAGCGCTCCGTTGTGGTAGACGATGTACCATTTCCCTTTGTATTCGACGATCGCCTCGTGGTTGGTGAAGCTGTTGTATACCACGCCCAAGATATCCTCCCGGTCTTCCCAGGGACCCAGCGGAGTTGTCGATGTCGCATAACGGATCGGACCCTTGGTGTATCCATTGGAGGTGGAATAGGCCAGGTAATAAAGAGAATCCCGCTTAAACAACCAGGGTGCCTCTTCATAATTCTTTAATCCAGAAATCTTCAAGGGCTCGCCATCAAATTCAACCATATTGTCTTTCAGCTTGCACCCGAAAAGATGGGCTTCTCCTCCCCAGTATATATAAGCGGATCCATCCTCATCGACATATACGGTCGGATCAATATTGCACACATCGAATCCAGGCATTGTTCTGTCTACCAATGGTTTGCCAAGAGCATCGCGATACGGTCCGAGGATATGGTCTGCTACAGCAACCCCCACACTTCCCCAACTGCATACATACCAATAATACTTATCTTGCTTCTTGACAATCTGAGAAGCCCAGCACTCATTGTCCCGCATCCACTCAAAAGCGCTCGCATCCAATACGGCCCCGTGATCCTGAAAATTTTTCATGTCGACAGTTGAAAAAATATGCCAGCTGCTGATTTTAAAAGGCCAGTTGTAGGGAGTGTCCGTCTTTTCCACTCCCGTAATGATATACAAAGTATCCTGATCGACAAGCGTAGAGGGATCACAGGTATACAGATGCTTAATAATGGGATTATACGACTCGTTACCCTGGGCACGCACCCCCGAACAAAATCCCACAGTCAACAGCAACGACAGCATATTTATCAACAACAACCTTTTCATATCCATCTTATTTCCGATATTTATTCACATAAGCATGACAACTGATCTGTTCGTCCGTTTCCGGGAAAAACTCACTCAAAATATCATATAGTCCCCGATCGTACTTTTTCAACTCTTTCCGAGTATTCACAAAATTGTGTTTCCCGTCCGGTTGCGGAACCTCGGCATTTACATTGAACCAATTCTGCACTCCTTCCGCCCAATATTCCTCAATATTGGTAGCCGCATAAGTATTTTTCCATTTCCCGGCTTTCAGCGCGGCATCATAAGACTTTTTCAAACGCTCGTTAAAATCGGGGTACACAGTCAATATACCAATTAAATGAATCGAATGAGCAAATTCATGAATCAAAATATCCTCTGCGTGGTATTTATCGATCTGGTACCCCAAAATATTTTCTTCTGCACAAGTCGTTAAAGGCAATCTTCGTGTTCCCCCCAGTCCCCGGGCTCTCAAATCCCAATTCATCGAAGTATCCCGGACCAAATGGGCATGTTCCGGAATGTCCGTTGTACCTTCATAGCGAGCCATGATTCCCACCCTCGTATTGATATCGGTCATTGCCTTCAATACCTCGGGAGGCAAATAACCGGTCAAAGCCATCAAGGTACGATGAGCCGCATACATGGCCGAATCGGGCACTCTCCAAGAGGCAATGATATGAATACCGTTCGCATTCAAATATTTCCTGTAAAAAGGATTCAATTTCAACTCCGGAGGCGGAGCTGTCACCGTCGGTTTTTCCGTTACAGCCGTTTTTACATTTTCAGCCTTTTGTGCATACCCACTCAGCAAGCAGGCACACAATACGATCAATAGCCCAATTTTCATATGCATATATTTAACATGATTCTACTGCCAACGTTTGCTCTGTCAAACCTTCTTCACAACATCCCTAACAAAGGAATCATTTTTCATTAACTTTCCATAAAACATATATACAAAAAAATACAACAATCGTACAAAACCATCCTGAAAGATGTGATTTTTACACTTATTTACAAACAGAAACTGCCCGACATATGCCAGGCAGCCTCTCTCGTTGATATAACAAATAACTATTAATTCCCCTCTTGCGTCACGGTGAAACTTTCGGAAACTCCTTCCCAAACACCGATGATCGTAACAGAACGTGTTTCTCCGGTCTGATTGGGTTCTGCAGTCAAATTCAAGGTCGTAAAAGCATCATCCGGATTTTCAACCACCATATACCCATCTTCACCGGGGACAAAAGTAATATCGCCACTGCTGATAGTCAGCCAGGAAGCATCTCCCACCACCTTATACTTCTTCATATAAATCGAATTGGTCGAGGTATTTGATATCATAGAGCCTGTGCTGGAGAACTCCACATTTTTCATGTTCCAGGCAATTACGGCATGCGGTTGCAGCAAATCGATCGTTTGGGACAAATTTCCCGCCGTGATCGTTACCGAACCGGTAATATCCTGGTCCGTTGTATTCATAGCTGCCACTTCAACTGTCACAATGGAATCATTCACCCGGGTTGCGATAAAATCGTCCGTCAAACTCTTCACTTCCCAGGCATCGGTATAGGCTTTTACCAGAATATCCCCTTCTCCACCCCAGAAAAGCAATCCGTCCAAGCCAAGATCCGTCACAGTCAAACCGGACTCCTGGGATACCGTAATAATCTTCGTCACCTGATCTTTGGCAAGCGTAATCGTTGCGGTACGAACATCCATATCTGTATCATTCGGTTCCACAATGACAGTAAGGGAATCCGTACCTACCCGTACCACCTGACACCACTTTTCATCCGAACTGAAAGTCCAGTCATCGGCATAGCATTCTACTTTAAAGCCATCAACGCCTCCTCTCAAATCATATGACAGTTCCGTCTTTGTCACATACAATGCGCTGGAACGCTGGACAATGGTAAACACCTCGTAAAGCTGATCAGAAATAGCCACAGTAATATACCCGTAACGCTCCTCTTCAAGATCATTGACATCGGCAGTAAACCGAACGATTGAATCCTGTTCGACAGCACACTCCAACCAATCATTTTCTGTAATAGCCGACCATTCCAAATCCGCATGCACGATAAAGGATCCGGAAGCTCCCCTTGAACTTACCTCTACGGTATCGAGAGAGAGATGGATCGCCGCCACGGCCTGCGTAACGGCCAGACTTTGAGTCCGACTACCAGCCTGTATCTTCAAAATAGCAGAACGGACCTCCGTACCGAGATTATCTTCTGTCGTCAATATCAACAGCGAATCTTTCTTTTCACAAGTAAGCCAGTCATAATCATATGCAGCCAATTCCCAGGAATCAAATGTCGTCGCCACCTTCACCGTATCAACAGAACCGGCCGCCGACCGATTCAGACGAGAAGGCGTCAGAAACAAATCGGCACTTTGCGTTGTGAAACTCCGCACAACGGAATAAGTTTCCGGAGTAGAAGCATCCTGAAATTTCGCATAGGCAATATAAGAATAAGTCGTTGCCGATTCCAGGTTTGTCAGATCCAAATACATCACCGTATCAATGGTTTCCACCGTCAACACGTCTCCATAAGTCAGCAATGCGCTTCTGTCCGACTGAACTCCATAACAGATTCCCACTTCACCGATACCGGCAGTCTCGTTCAAACGAATCCGTACCCGTGCAGAGGTCGGTGTTATCGATTCTTCCAATGGTCCTCCATTCACGTGGACAGAGGAAATCGTCAAGGCATCGTCATCGTCATTGCAAGCCACCAGAAAAGCAGCCAGCAAACCTACAAAAACGGAAAATATTTTATTTTTCATAAGATTCTTTATTTAATTATACTTAATCTTTGTCTTTCACATTCGTATGAGTAAATTTCACCCGATAAGGATACTCTTCATCATTGCTTGCATTATCATCCCAAACATGAGGCTCATGCACGGAAGGTGCCCCGGAAACCACAAACCATAACTGATCCAAACCTCCGCTGGGCACTGTGAAGGAGATGGAAGCGTTCGGTTCCAAAGCGGAGGCTTCTCCCATATCGCCATATACCGGTGTCCAACCGCCTTGTACTCCGACAAATCCGAAACGCCATCCGGCCTTATGATCGCCCACCGTACGATAGCGACTGTCCCCGGTGATGCCTTCAAATTCGACGGTAACCGTCGTTCCTCCGGCCGGCACTTCCAATTGGAAAGCATTGTATCCATAGTCATGCGGAGTAAAAGCAATGTTTTGTTCGGTTCCATGATCAACAGTCACCGTATCCGGATAAGAACGATAATATCCATTCTCGGCAATCAGACGGGTTTTATGTGTATACCAGGTTTCCCGGTCGTATTCATTCTGCTGATCGATCAGCGTACGCAAATAACTTCCCAAAGGATAATCCCAGGTAATATCATGACAGGCGGATTCCCAGACTTCCGCATTGAATTGATCCTGAGAAAGGCCCGCAATGCGTTTATAAGCCGTGATCGGATCTTCGTTTTTCCGAGATTCACGCCACACCCGTCCCAACATATCATCTCCATGCTGCATCCGCCAATATTCGATGAGGAAAAACGACTGATAGCGCAACCACTCATGCATAAACCCCCGGTGATGGTTGGCCAGATAAATCGGCACATCACAATTCCAGGCAGGGAAAAGAGCCATATTTTGCCAGGCCATGTGCTGCGCACACATCTCCCAAAAACTGTTCCCGTCCGTAGCAGTACCGCTTTGTCCTTGACGGAAACCGGCTTGCTTGTTGGGATCATCGCAATACACCTGATACTGGAAAGAGTGTCCAAATTCATGTGCTATCGTCTGTCCCACCGGTTTCATGGTCGCCGGATTCACCCACAAAGCCCCGATCACATCGTCATAACCGCCCCCATAAGCCATCCAATCCGTTGTATAATAAATCATTACCATCATACGAATGGAATCGACATTGGAATTTCCCGGAGTAACAAAATACAAGGAATCGTGATACAATTTATAGAAACGCTCTCCTTTCTCGAGCAAATCGTCCAAATCGACCGTCATATCTACTCCGTTCAGCGCCGGTGCATTTTTCGGATCATCTCCAAACCCCTTTTCCCAAAATACGACAAAATTATCGGAAGAGGCCATCCGATGATAACTAAATTGACTGTTGTCATCGTAAAAATCCATATACCGCAGATTATCCTGTAGTGGAAGATAAATCTTCTTTCCACTGGGCAACACCGCTGCTTTTCCCTGAACATCGTCATCAACCAACTTACAGTCAATCTCAAACACTCCCTTCCGGCTTACAGACAAATAACAATCAAAGAAAATATCTTTCTGCGAAACGGTATTGGCCTTTTCAATCTTATACTGCACCATATTCCCCGCAGATGGAGATCCCACCGGATAACACGGCACAGGATAAGGAATGATCACGGCTTCTTCCGTATAAATAATTTCTGCCCATGGATTCAAGGTCGAAAAATTATTCTTGCTTGCACGGGTAACGAAACGGTCTTTCCAGCTGATACTTTGATTCCGCCGATCTTTCACTTTCAGGATCAGATAACCGTAATCTTTATTATAAGCACTGCCCAGATCCGTTACGAACTTCTGTAAATCCTCGCCACTCAATTCTTTACTGCCTACTTCCGTATCAGCTTTGTCATTATCAGTCGTACCCCAAGAGGCAATCACCTTCACCGCCTGAGAAGAATTATCCCGCAACTGAATTCGACAAATCCCTTCTTTCACAACGGTTTCTTCACCACTGCTTATCTCCAGATCCACCAAATACACGCCAGCCGGAATATTTCTGGTACCTGCTCCGTAAAGCATCAATTTCCCGGTAGCGGCATCCACAGAAAGAGTCGTCTTCTCCTGCGGACTATACTTGGCTAATACAGCCTCCACCGTCTTATCCGTAGCCAGATCAATCGGCGACGTCCAACTTACGACTTCACACATTGCGAGAAAAAGCGGTTCGCTTTCCTTCGTCGTAAAATTCCGAACATCTTTCACCTTCACGCGAATGTCTCCTGTCGTTCCTTCCGGCAATTCCAAAGCAAGCGATTCGTAATCCTCTCCTTTGGTTACCGAAAAAATCGATGAGGCATACCCCAACTCCTCCAAATTGACACGCCGGATCTTGTCGTTGTCGGAACAGCCGGTAAAGAGGCCGATCGCCCAAAGTGCGACCAGCCATATCCCATATCTCAACTTGCAATATACCATTATTATTCTTCTTCAACTGAATAGTAATACGAATCCCAATCCTCTGCACTACACCAACCTTCAAAGAACAAGAAACGCAAAACCAATTTCTTCTCCCGATAATCGTAATAAGATTCATCTTTCCGAATAATATTGGAAGAAGAGGGCTCCAAGAATTTGATTACCTCAACCCGGTAACAGCCAGGAGCATAGGAAGCCTCTTCATAATGAAGCTTAAAGCACAATGGATACCGGAAATCCGTTGCCCCGGAAGCCGATATGATATAATCAAAATCGATACCTTCAAACTCACTTCTCCGGTCCCATTCAAAAGTAATTCCTGTTCCGGCCAGATACTGTTCCTTAGACAATATTACCTCTCCGATACTTCCCCGATCACGACTCAGCACTACCATACTGTCGAGTTGCCAGGTAAAAGAAGAAAGGTCAACCTTTTCGATCCGGAAACCATTGTCAGGCTTCATCATCACGGTTCCATAATCTACGGTCACCGTCTCTCCTGGCATACCTTCGTCCGGCATCGTTACAGCAAGGTAGGTCGTATCATACCCCGTCATAATCAAAGTCAGGTCATAATCTCCCGGACTCGGAAGTTTTATTGTTGCCACCCCGTCTTCATCCGTTACATCCGCCCCCGTCTCCAATCCCATAATAGATACACCGGCAACAGGCAGATAGGTTGAATCATCCAATACCGTAAAATTAACGACATAAGAAATCGTTTTCTGATTCAAAGCGATTGTTACATCCACATTTTTAGTCGTTCCCTCACTCACTTCTCCAATGGCAACCGTCGTTGTATAATCCTGATAAGATTCGTGAGAAAGCAGCAGATTCGATATCGCACGTGGAGCTGGATCAAATTCCAGGGTTGCATTACCACTCACATCGGTTACTTCTGAAATCTTTAAAGCGGTCTGCTTCAAAGAAACATCCGATAGCGGGAGTCCCGTTTCTTCATCGATGACTGTTATATTCACCACAGCAGCTCCAGCTGTGTACTCTTCATCGGTGATACCCTCGTCGTCATCGTCCGTACAAGCCACAAAAGCCCATGACATCATCAATAACAAACAGGCCAGATATTTTAATTTTTTCATAATCTTCGCATTTAATTATTTTTTTACCCTTTCAATAATACCGGTATCATCCGCTCCTTTCAGCTGATAAGTAATCTCAAATACTCCTTTACGAAGTATAAACCAGCTGAAACGGATCCAAATATCCACCCCTTTGGTGGTAGCCGAAGGAATGATTCGATAATAAGACAAGTCGTCTGTTGCCACAGGAGCATTGATCAACGGGAAAGGAGCCATGGGGAAAGGAGCGATCATCGCATCCGACGTATAATACATTTTCTGCCACGGACTCCGTTTTTCGAAACTACCCAGATCCGATTGCCGCTGACGGATCTCACCTCCGGTATTCGCATCCGTATTGGGTGTCCAGTCAAAGGCACTGCCATAATTATCCAGTACTTTCAGAATCATATAACCGTAATCTTCATTATACTCGCCACCTGCTGCAGCCAACTTGCTTTTGAAGGCTTCCAGTTCATCCTCTTCAGTCAACTCCTTATAAGTCATCACCGGATCCAGACGAGTATCTGAATTGCTGGAATTCCACAAATCGTAAGTTCCGGCCTGTACAAAAGATGAACTTTCCGTCAATACAATCGTACAGGCATTCTTAATAATCCGAGTATCTCTTACATTTGACACCTTGATGTCAATTTCATACTCTCCGGTCGGAACATTCAACGTTCCTTCCGAAAATTCCAGACGTCCGCCAATCGGATTGACCTGAAAAGTAGGGTAAGAACGCATGGAATATTTGGCTGCCACCTGCTCCCAAGTCGTATCGGTCGCAGAATTGATCTCTTCTTTCCAAAAGGTAATCTCACTTTCGGAATACCAGGCCTCTTCGGTTTTTCCGGTTTCCACATTCCGGATATCCAGTAATTCTACATTAATCGGTCCCGTCGAATTATCCACTTCCAAAGCTTCCGAATAAGTCGTTTTTCCCTGTTCTACAATAAAAGGATCTGTCACATAATAAATATTATCGCTCATGTATCCTTCCTTTATCTGATCGCAAGCCACCAGCAAACATCCGGCACCGATCATTCCATATATCAATTTCTTCATTTTCATAACTTTCTGTTTAATCATTTCCAACTTTAAACGCTGAGAAAACATGAGAATTATCCAAAACATGCAATATGGTACCCGTTTTCGTACAGATGATACCTGTCGTCTGACATTTGACTGAAATATCCTGTTCTTTCAACTGTTCTTCAGTCGTATCAAACTCTTTGCCGATCGGATCGATTTCTTCTCCGATAATTTTCCGCAGGTACAGGAAAGAGGGTTTTGTAACCACTGTCACACTCGAACCCGGAACCGTCCAATCCGATTCATTCGTAGACTCCTGTTGATAAACGGCATATCCTGATCCGTCTCCGGAATAATTAAGAAATTCTGTCGGCACCTTCGGGGCTGAAGACAACTCAATTTTATCCTGGAAGAAATAAATCCGGATAGAATCGGCCGTAAAATCACGATACATCGAATCCAAGGTATAAAGCCAACCTTCATCTCCATGCTCATCAGCCAGTTCAGCAGAACGTTTGTCTAACAAAGCCTTGACACTGAAATCCGAACAGGCGAAAACAGTGGCGGCATTATTCATCTCTTCCTGCAATCCATAATGATCGATGATCTGAATCAAGGTATCGAACATATGGTAGGTATGGGAAGCTAGATATTCATAAGGTGTCGTGTTCGATTCTGCAGAATGCACTCCACCATCCTCCAGATAACTCTGAATACAAGAGGTCATTCCGAATAAAAACAAAACAGATATAATCAATAACTTTTTCATAATATGCTGATATTAAATTAAATTTTACCCTGCCAATAGGAGGTTTGCCGTATCACACTGTTATTTTCAAACAAATCCGGATCCAAAGGCCAGTAGTGAATACCTTTTGCCATATTCGCCTCCGTTACATTATACAATAAAGAGGTTCCTGTTTCATAATAATAGCGCACCAAATCGAAGAAACGGTGTCCTTCCAGGAACAGTTCTCGAGCCCGTTCGTTCAAAATCGCCCGTTGCAAAGAGACCGATCCATCGAAATCACCGATATTTGCCCGGTGACGAATCTGATTCAACAAACTGATCGCAAGACCGCTGTTCTTACCCTGTGCTGTCAACGCTTCGGCTTTCAACAATATGATATCTGCCAAACGGAAAATAACATAGTTATTGGCGATATAAATAGAACCGCTCGATGAAGACTCTAACTGTACATCCGTATATTTGATCGGAATAATATCTCCCCCCGTAGCATATCCCAGGAATTTTTCTCTCCGATAATCGGTCGTATCAGAAAAAGTCGAGGAAATAAAACTGGTATTCAAATATTTATTCGGTTTTTCCTTATTGATATCTGCTGTCAAATAAGGAGAAGCCAGAACATCCAAAAAGAAAACCGTTGTCCAATTGATATCAGAAGCGGCATCGGGAGCTTCTTCTTCCGAGTTGAAAAACAGCTGGAAAATCAACTCCTTGGAATCGTTCTTATAAATATTTGCCAGGTTCTCACCATCTTCAAGAGCGTACACATCACTGTTCAGAATCGAATCACAAGCAGAGACACACTTGGCATAGTCCTGATCCCAGGCAGCCATGTGGGCCAAAGTAGCAAATACGACGCCCCGGTTGGCCCGAATGGCAAAATCTTCATTGTCCTCATATTCCCAAGGCAAACGAGTCCGTGCTTCTTCCAGATCGCTGTAAATCAAAGCAGCTACATCGGCCAAAGAAGAACGGGGTACATAATCGGAATTGATCACATCATCCGGAGATACCGTCACGATCGGCAATTCTCCCCAAATCCGATACATATAGAAATAGGTATACCCCCGCAGAAAATACAACTCTCCGATGTATTGTTCCTTCTTTCCTTCATCGAAAAGAGCATCATCCATTTGCTTTACTTTTGTCAAAGCCCGGTTACACTGGTTGATTACCCGATAGAACAACTTATAATTCCGCAACTGCTTCAAAGGTCTGTCTGTTTCACTGTCGGCAATCGCATAATCCAGTTTGAACTGGTTCATCTGATTCCAGTCCTCGTCTTCATTTTCAAATTTATTGAACACATTGGTACCGGCAATATCACCATATGCATAATAAGCCGAATGATTGGCCAATGCGGCCCTCAACAGTCCATAACCACCGGAAACAGCGGCCTCCACATCTTCCTCGCTGTTCCAATATGCTTCATCCACCGCTTCACTATAAGGTTCCAAATCCAGGAAATGGGCACATGAGCTAAACATCAAGGCTCCCATCAGCATGGCCGAATTTGCTAAATATCTCAATTTCATTTTCATAATTCTCAATTTTACGAATTAAAAGGTAATCTCAGCACCCAAGGTAAATTTGTGTGGCAACGGATACTCTGAACCGTTGGCATAACCGTTGGTATTGATATTTTCCGGGTCCGGATAGGTCTTACTCTTTGAATATACCCAAACATTATCCATATATCCGTACACTCTCAAACGTTGCAGCTTAATCTTATTAATCAAGGCTGTCGGGAATTCATAACTCAAAGAAATATTCTTCAAACGGAAGAAACTACCGTTATCCGTATAAATCTGATGGGCAATATGACGGTTATCCATGTGATTGGTGGCAATCAGAGTCGGCAGGTCGGCATGTTCGCCCACCGTCGTGAAATATTTCAAACCACCGAAATCCAAGGCTGGTCCGGAAACATTTCCCCAACCGCCTTCCGAATAAACACCACCGTTCATACGGTCAGACAAGAAACCGTTCCAGAAAGTTCTTTTAATCACATAGTTACAGAAGATACTCATAGAAAGATTTTTCCAGCGAACTGTCGTATTGATACCTCCATAATATTTGGGATCGGGATTTCCCAAAGAAACCTTATCGTTATAATCGATATTATAATCACCGTTCTGGTCGACTACCGCGATATCTCCGGCCTGCATCGTCATTCCGAAGAAAGTCATCCGATTGCCGGTAAGCGGATCCACCGGTACCTCATCATCAGAAGAATAGATTCCATTGCTTTCCCAACCGGTAATCTCATACAACGGCCGTCCCACCGTCAGAATCCATTCCATCCAGGGCACTCCGGTAACAATACTCCGGTTGCCGTTCGGCAATTTCTTGATCTGATTCTTATTCATGGCAATATTGGCATCGATCGTCCACGACCAGTCCCAATTGTGCGGAAGCAGATCCAAACTCAACTGCAATTCGACACCACTGTTCCGAACCGATACCAAATTGTTCTTCGCCTCTGTGTAACCAGTAGTCACCGGCAACGCATAATTAAAAATCATACTTTCAGAATCCCGGATGTAATAGTCTCCAGTCAAAATGATTCGCTTGTTCAGAAAATGAGCATCCAGACCGAAGTTCATCTGTTTGGATTCCTCCCAACCCAATTCTTTGGAAGTTACCGGCGAACCGAAATCATATACGATCGTTCCGGAACCATTGTATGAAGTTATATTAGAACCATTCCGATAGTCTACATTCGGCGTCAATGCCCGATAAGCATCGTAATATCCGGCCGGGTCGTTACCGGTAATACCGTAGCTACCCCGGATCTTGATAAAATCTGTGATCGAATTCTCCGGGAAGAAAGACTCCTTCGTAATAATCCATCCGGCAGAAACAGAGGGGAAATGTCCCCAACGATTGGCTTTACCAAAACGAGAGGAACCATCCATACGCCAGTTGGCTGAGAAGAGGTATTTATCTTTATAATCATAACTTAAACGGGCAAACCAGGAAAGACGGGAACGTTCTTCGATCGAAGAATTGGCATTCGAGTTCTTAGAAATCACTCCTTGAATCGTCTGAATGGAATTGGAGGCAATGTAATTCCCTTCCCCCCACAAATAATCGATATAGGAATACTCAGCTCCCTGACCGGCCAATACCGACAGGTTGTGCGTTTCATTGAATGAACGTAAATATTGAACATAATTCTCTATTTCCCAACGTTTCACAGACCCACTGCTCGAAGATGCATAGGCATTATCGTTATTCCGATAAGAAGGAATAAAATAATCATTCCGCGTGGTACTGTAACCAAAAGAATAAGAGGTTGTCCATTTGAAATATTTGGTCAAATCGATATTTGCCTGAAAATTAGCCGTCAAATCCCGGTTGAAGTTCTTATCCAATTCATCCAGATTATTTCCTCTGAAATTCTCGATATCCTCTTCTGTCAACTTATAGAAAGAAGATGGGAAACTCCAGGTCGAGAAAATATTAATACTTCCATTCGTCTTTTTACGTTCCATTTCAGAAAAACGGATATTTCCCGTCAAATTCAGGAAATTGTAGGGACGGGCATTCAAATAAAGAGAAGCGGTATTTCGGGTAAATCCAGTTCCGATAACCGTACCTTCCTCATCATAATGGTTATATGAGAGACGATAGCTGACCTTTTCTCCGTAAGCCGATACATTCACGTCATAATTTTGAATCTTGGCTTTCTGGATAACATTGGCCTGCCAGTCGGTATTGTTGTTAAAAGCCGGATTCAAGCTATCCGTAATCCAGTAATTGACATTTTTCATTCCATTTTCTCCCAGGTACTTGTAAATCAAATTCATTTTCAAATGACGTTCAGCAGTACCAACCAGAGTTGAACGCATGGTCGGTTTCATAGAAACCCCCCAATAACCGTTCACCCGCACCTGCGGTTTCCCGGCTTTCGGAGTCTTCGTCTTGATAATAATCACACCATTGGCAGCTCGGGCACCATAAATAGCCGACGCAGATGCATCTTTCAAAACGTCGATTGACTCGATATCATTCGGGTTAATTCCGGCAATCGGGTTCGTACCGGTAACATCAATCTGTCCCAAATCCCCTTCATCCATCACAATACCGTCTACAACATACAGAGGAGTACTTCGGGTATCCTGGCTGGCAATACTGGTATTACCACGCAAGGTGACAATTCCCTTCGCACCCGGTTCTCCCGTAATATTCAATACATTCAAACCGGCCACTTTTCCTTGCAAAGCCATTTCCACACTCGGTACCGGAATATTTTCCAGTTTTTCACTGGTAACACTGGATATAGCAGCCGTCGATTTCTCACGTTTAATCGATTGGTATCCGATCACTACCACATCTTCCAACTGCTGTACATCCGATTCCAGGGTGATATTCACGGTTTCCCGTCCTTTTACAGCCGCTTCAATGGTTTTATATCCCACAAATTTGAATATCAAAGTGGCATCTTTCGGTACACTTAATACATATTTTCCGTCTATATCCGTCACTGTACCGATCGTCGGACTGCCCTTCAGCAAAACATTAACACCCGGAAGCGGCTGACTACTCTCATCAATGACCGTTCCAGATACTTTCATTAGATCTGCCTGTGCAAATGTACTCTCCGGCAAACCAAGCGATAAAAGAAGTATCAGCATATAAAGCCAATACCGGTTCGGCAAACCTCCCCTTTCAAAATGATTGACAGATTTTTCCATAAAATAGAGTTTAAATTTTCACAAAATTCTTGATCAGAAAAAACGTTTGCATAACTTTCACAAACAATTCCTACACACGCATTAAAAGATTTTCGTTTTCATAGTTTTAATATTTAAATGAATGATATCTATTTTTTTATTCTTGTAAAAACGACACTTATTAATTAACAAAAAAAAATGTTCGATTAAATTGGACAAAAAATGAACAACAAATATAAATTCTATTTTTCTTTTCTGTTAGCGTAAATCTTTCTCCTTTTTTTCTGTTGATAAGACATTGTTTTTTATTTATATATCCATTTTTTAATCTTCATTAATATTTTTCAGATCGTATAATAATTAAAATTCTTTCACAAATATGGGGGATTTATCGGAATTTTTATGCTACAAATATTCAGAAAAATGAAAATATTGTACTTTTTAGGCAAATGTGTATCTAAAATTTTAACATTTATATAACAAATTCTCCGTACAATTTTTTCATAAGCGTCTTTTTTACACTTCAATAAACTTCAGACAATTGCAACTTCTCTATTTTTTCATTTTTCCGACATAAAAAATCGAACGTTTTTTTTGAATGAAATTTAACACAAAAGAAAAATTAAAACAACAGTAAAAATTCCTGCCAGCTTTTCAGCAGAAACCATTACCACTTAAATCATACAATTATGAAAAAAATGACTATGAAACGAATTCCCCGGAAAGCGATCCCGAAAGGGTGGGTTTATCTATTGGGATTTCTGGTATGTTTCGGCTTACCAAGTTCAGTCGATGCTGCTTTACGTCCATCTCAAACGTATTCGGAACTATCTGCACCCGATCCGGTTACGATCAAAGGTGTTGTAAAAGATAGCAAGTCCTTAACTCCCATTCCAGGAGCCAGCGTGGTTATAAAAGGAACGACCATTGGAATGTCTACCGACAACGAAGGAAAATTCACCATTGTATCCCCGGATCCTCAGGCCACTCTCGTCATCTCGTTCATTGGTTATAAAAAACAAGAAATCAACGTAACCGAAGACAAAGAAGCAATCGTTTACCTGGAAGAGGATATTCAGATGCTGAATGAAGCCGTTGCGATCGGCTACCAGAAAGTAACCAAACGGAATGTACACGGGGCCGTGACAACGGTCAAAATGGATGAATTAAAAGGTGTGACTTCTCCCTCTTTAGATGCCATGCTGCAAGGGATGCTTCCCGGTGTCAACATTCAGACCTTTACCGGAGAACCCGGTGCGAAAAACACCTTCCTGGTACGAGGAAATACCAGTATTTCCAACAAAGACATCACAAGCGATCCGCTGTTTGTATTGGACGGGATACCGGTAGACGCCAGTGTGGTCGGCTATAGTGCCACCAGCACCAATTTCCTTTCCAACATCAATCCGGCCGACATCGAGTCGATATCCATACTAAAAGATGCCTCTTCGGCTGCCATCTATGGTTCGAGAGCCGCAAACGGTGTCGTTTTGATAAAAACCAAAAAAGGTATCTCGGGAGAACCGCGCATTTCTGTCAATGCCCGTTTTGGAGTTGTTACCAAACCGGCCGTACCGAAAGTATATGTAGGTGCCGCAGAAAGACGCATCAAAATGAACGAACTGCTGTTTAACCCGAACGATCCTATGTTATGGTATCGGATGGCCGGCAATCCGCTGATGTTGACAGACAGTTTGAACCCGGCTTTCAACAACAATACAGACTGGTTTGGTCTGTTTTTCCAACGGGCGACCGTACAAGACTACAACGTAGCCATCAGCGGTGGTTCCGACAATTTCAACTATCGTCTCAGCGGTGGTTATTATAATGAAAAAGGTACGGTCATCGGAACAGGTATGCATCGTTATTCATTTACAGCCAACCTGACAAATAAACTATTGAAAGATCGGCTCACCTTTCAAACGGCCATTGATTATTCGCAATCCACGAGAAATCCGGCAGCAGGAAGTTCCGATGCGGCACGTAACGCCATTTCCCTGGATCCGTTTAACGCTCCATCCAGTCTGTTTTATCTGAACCCGACCGACAAAAAAACATTGCTCGGGAAATATGAAGATCTACGCGATGACAATACGGATAAAACTTTCCGTCTGAGCGAACTGATCACAGTGCAATTTTTCGATTTCCTCAGTTTCAACTCTTCCATTTCACTGAGTCTTTTCGATTCGCGCAGAGACTATTTCAGTCCATCCATCATCGATGCAGACAAACGTTCGGAAGCATATAGCGACTCGCGTTCCAATCGAAGCATCATTGTTGAAAACTATTTCAACTTCGACAAAAAATTCAAAGATCATCAATTATCCGCGTTGTTAGGAATTTCAACCGAATTGCATAAACAACATTCCACTTATGCAGCAGGCTCCTATCTGGGTTCCGATCAGGTGCAGGTAGTCACCGGAGTTAAACCGGAATACCGGGTCGCCAGTTCAGGCTTCAATGAAAGATCGCTCGTCGGGATGTACGCTCGTTTCCAATATTTTTACAAAGACCGTTACAGTATCTCTGCCTCTATCCGTCGGGATGGTTCTTCCACCTTCGGAGAAGACAGCCGTTGGGGTAATTTCCCCTCTCTGGCAGCGTTCTGGATCATGAGCGACGAACCCTTTATGGCCAATATAAACCATGTATTGACCCTGGCCAAGTTCAGAGCTTCCTGGGGTCGCTCCGGACAACAACCGGAAGGAGATCCTTACGGACATTACAACCGTTATACGGTTAAAAGCATCACTTACGACGGCGGAACCGCCATTACTCCCAATTTCACCGATGGTGTCGCACAAAAAGACCTGACCTGGTCGGAAACCCGGGAATGGAACTTCGGTCTCGACCTGGAATTCTGGAATTCCCGTCTCTTTTTCCAGACCGACGTTTACAACCGGGAAACTCACGGTTTATTTTACAACTTCCCGCTACCTGTCACCAGCGGCTATGAACGTTTCAATACCAATGCGGCAGCCGTACGAAATGCCGGTATCGAATTCATGCTCCGGGCCAACATCCTGTCGCCGGAAGTACGCGACTGGAGCTGGATGGTTACATTAACCGCCTCCCATAATAAAAATACCGTCATGAAATTGCCGGAAAACAACAAAACCATCAACGACAACGGACGTTTCCTGACCGTCGGTCGACCGATGAACATGTTCAGTCTGCTGAAATACAACGGAGTATTCTCCACCGACGACGATGTTCCGTTCAATCCGCTGACCGGAGAAAAATACGAAGCCGTCTGGGGATGGAAATACCAGGCTGGAGATGCCTATTATGAAGACATCAACGGCGACTACCTGCTGGTACCCTGGGATACGAAAGACTATACTTTTATCGGAGATCCCAATCCCAAATGGACCGGAGGTTTCAACTCCATCCTGAATTACAAGAACTGGGAATTGCAAGTCATGTGCAGCTATACCTTAGGACGGGATATCTTCAACACCAGCTTAGCCCAATCATTGACCAAATTCAACGGAGTCGGCGGTTCCGACGAGCTGCATCGAGGCTATAGCCAAAACTATGGAGATTACGAAGAAAACTATTTCCCGGAGGACTATCGGGCACGTAGAGCCGTCGTCGACCTCAGCGGCATCGATTTCTGGAAAAAACCGGGAGATCAGACGGAATTTCCCTCTTTCTACAGCGGGACCTACAGCTTCTACCCCAGTTCTTCCCTATTCCTGGAGAACGGATCTTATTTCAAGATCAATACCGTTATGTTGTCCTACAATTTCACCCAATTGCGAAAATACAATATCAATAATTTAAGATTATCCGTTACCTGTGAAAATGTAGCAGTCCTCAAGAGTAAAAACACCCGGGTGGTAGACCCGCAAAACGTAACCCCTTCCGGAGAATATACGGGATCCGGCTACGGTCTTCCCCGAAAATTCACCATTGGTTTGATGTTTGATCTTTAAAAATCATGATTATGAAAAACGGCATAAAAAAAACAATACACCTGCTCAGTATTTCCAGTATGCTGCTGCTGGGATCCTGTGAGAAATTCCTGACCCGGGAACCGATTGATATACCGGTCATGGAAACCTACTGGCAAACCGAAGCAGACGGAGAAGCGTTTGTCAATGGCATCTATTCTGAATTCCGGGATGCCCTGGGAGGACTCAGTCATTTCGAATGGGGAGATTTCCCTACCAAAATATGGCAAAGCGGAGAATGGGGACAATATATTTTTGATGGAAAATTCGAATACTATGGAACAGATTACAACTCCAACTGGTCCCGTTTCTACCGTCCCATCAGCGTCGCCAACAACTGCATCGACAACATCGAACGCATTCCACTCGACTCCTATTCAGCCGCCACCGAACAGGATGCCCTTGTCCGTCAGAAAAAATACCTGGGACAAGCCCACTTTCTGAGAGCGCTCTGCTATTTTTACATGGCCCGGATCTGGGGTGAAGTTCCGCTCGTAACAGACTATGTGAAGGATGTTTCGGAAATCGTCCGCGACATACCGATGGCCACCGAAGAGGAATTGCTGAATTTCTGCCTGGAAGACCTCGACAAGGCCATCGAATACCTCGACTGGAAACCGACATTCGACAAGAGAGCCTCCAAAGCCAACCGGGGATCGGCCTATGCTCTGAGAGCCCATGTCCTGATGTGGAAAAATCGACTCAACAATCCGACCATCGATCCGAACAACTATACCCTGGCGATTGCAGCCATCGACTCCATCGAAAATTCCAATGAATATCGCCTGGTAGATACCAATAATTACATCAGCATGTTCTCACAGGGCGGTTCGGAAGAAAGCTTGTTCGAAGTGGTATACGACAAATCCAAAAATGAAGTACTGGACAGAAACGGTTTCACCAGCCGCTTTTTGGGATATCCGTACATCACCGATTTCAAAGACCGGAACCCGATCTTCTGCTTCAACACCCAATACATAGAACTGATGAATAAATTTCCGGAGGACTGGCGTCGCAACAATTTATTTTACGGTTGGGGAGGCAAACAGGAAGCCATTTACACCATCAAATACCAGTCCATCCATTACACCAATGTCGATAAAAGCGAATGGGAAACAGACGACAAAATCATCATTTTCAGACTGGCCGACATCTATTTGTTGAAAGCCGAAGCCTACAACCGCCTCGGACAGGATGAAAATGCAAAGATCTATTTACAGAAAGTCAGGAGCAGAGTCGGCATCGAACGTCCCATCACCACCAGCGGAGATGATTTGTTATACGAGATTGAAGACGAAAGAGAACGGGAATTGCTGCTGGAAGGTCATCGTCTGTATGACTGGGTCAGAACAGGCGCCTATGCCCGCAAAGGCGTATATACCTATGACCGCTGGATGAGCAACGGACATTTATGGCCAGTCAACTACAGCTTGATCGGCAAGAGCAAATACATCCGTCAGACTCCGTATTGGGCGGATAAAATGGTCAACTAATATCCTCATTTAACCAATAGAATCATGAAAAGAATTTTATATATCTGTATCGGATTGTTGCTGACTTTCAGCAGTTGTCAAAACGATTACCTCATCGATGGAGGCATCTCCTCTCCCTATGCCTATGTAACGACCGTGGAATATCTGAAAGCAAATCCGCAAAAGAGATTCCAGAATATACTGACTTTCTACGAAAAAGCCGGCATGCTCGATCTGTTGAATACCCCCGGAGCCACCGTATTCATGCCCAGCGACTATTCGCTGAATTCATACGTACTCCAGATTCGTGAACAAAAAAGAGAAGAATACAACGACCTCAACTATGCCTTCACCCTCGACAGTTTGTTTGTACACATCGACGAATACAAAGAAAACCTCAAAATGTACATTGTTCCCGAAACCATCAACCGGGACGATGTCGGCTCCGGCCGGGAAGTAAAATCATTGCTCGGGAACGATATGTATATCTACATGCAGGAGAGTCCCCTGTATACCGGCGATTCCGACAATGTTCCGGCCTTGCCGAATTCAAAACCCTGGTTTCTGTACTATCGGCTGATCATCAACGGACTGGATCCCAGCGACGAAGAACTGGAAGCCAACGATCCCAACAAGGACGAAAGCAGTATGTGCCAAACATCTGGCATCATTACCACAACCGGTATCCTGCATGCCTTGGAGGATTATCACAAACTGTTCTTTAACAAAATGGCAACCCCTCCCAGAATATAATCACTTTTAATACCGCATGTCATGAAAAGAAAAATCACATATTTCATCGTACTTCTGTTCTGTACGAGTCTGTATATCGGTTGTGAAAAGATCCCCAACGGATATATCACGGATCAGATCATTTATTACGCCAATCCGTTTACAGTGATTGGTGGTACGACAATTTATTCGGAAGCTCCTGACCTGGCAGGTTCGTCCACTCCGGTGGAATTCCGCATCGTAAAAGTAAAAAATGCCCGCGGCGAAGAGACCGATGAACTGACCAAACCCCGGGTTTTATCCACTTGGAATGCACCCTTCGACTGGAAAAATGATACCACCTTGGATCTGATCCTGGCCAAAAGGCAGGATTCTACCGTAGTGACCATGCAGATACTTCCGAAAAGCGGTCAGTTGCTGTTTACCGAATCGACCAAAGATGTCGAAGCCGGCCTGTACAGTATTTCTCTTGAAATGACCAACTCTGCCGGAACACGCTTATTCGAAGATGTTGTCGGAGTCAATATCCAGAACATCTCTCACAAAAACATCACCCTAAACCAGAATCTCAGTAAACGTACAGATACCGGATATGGAAATAACTACCCGGATCCGGGCGGAGAAGGCGGCTGGATCGGAGGTTTTGACGGACAGTATGAATACCGGCACGATCCGGAGGGAGAAAACCTGATCGAACTGATCATCTGCGACTCCCAAGGGAACCCCTTTAACTGGAAAACCAAAGAGATAGAACCACGAGAAGGACTCGACTTGAGCGTATATACCCCCTGGGCCGAACCGATACTCACCGATACTTCCATCATTTATACCTATCCGTTCGTTCCCTTCCCCTTCGGGAATGCCGGCAACTACAACGTCGACTATCAATATTACCGGATCAATGCCCCGTATGTTCACCGCAGCGGCTACATCAACGGTCTCTGGAATATTAGCTGCCTGATTGCCTGGGAATGGTATCGCGAAGGTCACTGGCAGATGATTGTAAAATGGCCGAACACCACCCGGAATCCTGAACCGGTAAATCCGCCTAAACTTGAAGAATAAAGTTAAAAACACTTTTAAGATTATTCATTTAAATAACCATCGATTATGAAATATTTCTATTTTTTACTACTTTTTCTGGTCGGTTGCATCGCCTGCAATGACGATGATGACGATCAGAACACTGCTCCCCTGGAATGGACTTTCCCGGAACTGGAAACCACCGTATACATCGGCAGTTCTGTTTCCGGTCAGGAATCCGATTCCGTAATACTTGTACCGGTCATGCTGATGGGCAACGAAGCAGCGGCTACCGTCACCCTGCACGCCAACAGCGAAGCATATGGTGAGCAGGGAGCCGTCGAAGGCAAAGATTTCAATCTCGAAACAACGACAATCACCTTCAATCAGGGAGAAAAATTGCAATACCTAAAGATTACACCGATCAATGATCCTGTCTACAATGCACAAAACAAATATCTGGACATCACCATCGTCCAGGCATCCGGAGCCCAGATTCTACCGCAAGGGAAAAATTGCAAGGTTACCATCACCGATGTCAAACCCGACTGGATGAAAGTTCGGGATGCGTTCAAAAACATGAGATTCTCCGGCGAATCCATGGCTTGGGGATCCATACAAACCATGGAACACGATATTTCCATGATCCTGAGCGAAGACCGGACCTACTTCACCGTAAATGGATGGGACTTGCTGAATGGTTTGAAATTAAGAGTCGATTTTGAGAAACGGGAACTTTACCTGGATCCCAAAACTCCATCCGAAACATCTGATGGCAATACGGTTTACGTCGGTGCCTGTACCTATGATGCCGACCATAACACGTATTCTCCGATCGACAAAATCCTGATCGGAAAATGGAACAGCTCCTATACGGTGGAATTTGCAATTTCCGATTGCTATCTGGGAGAATTACTCCTTGACGATACAGGAGCATACGTCAACGTTTGGGATTGTTATCAAGCCGTAACCCTTAGCAAAAGATAAATAAATTCCTGTGTCAAACGTATTTATTGGCGAAAACGGAGCATCGAGGCGATTTCTCACAACGATTCCGTTTTCGCCAATTCATTTAAATTCGAATAGATTTCGTACAATTTTTTCATTAAAACGTACGATACTGACATGCAAAAAGTCAGCAAACGATAAATTTGTCCTCAAATCCTACTCTACATGCTTATGAAAAATCTATTTCTTCTTGCACTCTTTTTTTGTTTTTCCTGTCAAGAAAAAACAACGGTATTCAAATATCAGAATCCCATTCTGGACATGGACTTCCGGGACACCCACATTGTACCGGAGGGAGGGAAATACTATGCCGTCGGCACCTGTGCCCCTTACTGGGGAGGAGTGAATCCTGGCGTCAAACTCTATGTTTCCGAGGATCTGCTCCACTGGCAATTCGACCGCATGCTGATCGATGCCCAACAGCTGGACAGTCTGGTCTGGTATAAAGACCGCTTTTGGGCGCCCGAGTTACGACACATCGGAAAGAAATACTACCTGACCTTCAACTGCCAGAACAACAGCGGAGAATATGGAGACGTCGCCAATCAGAAGCACTATCATGCCTGCGGAGTAGCTGTCGCCGACCAGATAGAAGGGCCCTATACGGTGATGACCCCGGACGAACCGTTAACCCCTTTCGCCTCCAACGACCTGTCTCTGTTCCAGGACGAAGACGGTAAAGTATATGCCTTTTTCAACAACGGCTGGACAGATATCCACCGGATATACGTAGCAGAAATGGATCCGGAAACATGCCGTCTGCTGGAAGATCCGGTCGAGCTGATCTGTCAGGAACCGGGCAAATGGGACGGTGCCGGCATTGAAGGTTCACATGTCATCAAAAAAGACGGGACCTATTATCTTTTCTATTCTTCCTGGACCCGAGGCTACGCCGTCGGCTATGCTACCGCCACCCACATCCGCGGTCCCTGGAAAAAATATGAGCACAATCCCCTCTTCGGCGCTTATACAGAGAACGATACTACCTATCTTTTCAAGAACGGTCAGGTCATTGCCGATCCCGATTGTAAAATCAGCGGTATCGGCCACAACCAGATTTTTGTCGGGCCAGACGGTCGCTACTGGACCTCCTATCACGGTTATGTAAAAGGACGTCCGGATGCAGTCACCCTGATCGACCCGATTTGGTTCGAAGGAGATGTCATTCGTACCAATACCCCGACATATACCCCCCAGGAGATAGAAATTACTCCTTCTCTGATTCAAAAGAATAAAAAAAACAACGGCATAAAGAATGAATAAATTCATATTCATACCCATATTGCTTTGCAGCTATCTCATTTTTCAAAGCTGTAGCGACCCCATCGACTTTGAAAAGGTCCCCGATCGAGGATTTGTCAGCCACCAGAAAGCTCCTTCCTGGGAACAGGGACTCATCAGCGGGAACGGCACCTTGGGCGCCTTGGTTTACGGTTCTCCGGAAAATGAATCAGTCATCCTGAGCCACGCCCTGTTGTATCTGCCCCTCCATCAACCGCTACCACCCGTCAGCCAAGGGAAACATCTGAAAGAAATCCGTCAGCTGATGCTCGACGGCCAATATGCAAAAGCCTCCGAATATATCGTCGAGTTATCCCAGCAGGAAGGCTACGGTCCCAAACGCTGGACCGATCCGTTTATTCCGGCTTTTCGTCTGAACATTCGTACTGACAGTTCTTCCATAAACCATTACCGGCGCAGCGTAGACTTCGAAACAGGGGAAGTTGCCATCCAATGGGAAGATTCCCTCGGGAAATGGTGCCGGGAACTATTTGTTTCCCGCCCGGACAGTGTTGTCGTCATGCGCCTGCGGGGAGACAAGGGACAAGGCTTGAATGCCCAACTGCAATTGGAACGCATAACCGAGTGCGACTGGTGGAAAGACATGTTCCAAATGAGTGATCAACTCGGGATCACCGAAACCGAATTCAAAGCCACCCCACAACACCTGACCTGTCGGGTCTTTTTCGAAAACCAATGGCCAGGCAGCCTGCAAGGTTATGAAGGGGTTGTCCGGATTGTTCCGCAAGGAGGTGAAATGGACTGTTCCGGAAATAAAATCCGCATAACAGCCGCCCAAGAGGTCCTGCTGCTGATGAAAATACGACCCTCGTACGACATGAGTCAATCCCAGTTGAAGCACATGGAAGAAGAGTTGGCCTCCCTTCGGCCGGACTATTCCTGTCTGAAAAACCGGCATGCCCAGATACATGGAGAACTGTTCCGCCGGGTAAAACTGGATTTATGCACGAGCCCGGAAGAACAGCGGCTCACCTCGGAAGAGATGCTGCAACAACCCGGTCTTTCACCGGTACTGATCGAACACCTTTTCGATGCAGCACGTTACAACTCACTCAGTGCCACCGGCAGCAACCCGCCCAACCTACAGGGCATCTGGAGCGGCACCATGACCCCATACTGGTCTGGAGATTTCACCACCAATGGCAATCTACCGGTATCCGTATCCCACTTTTTACAGGCGAATACCCCTGAATTGCTATTGCCGCTCTTCGACCGTCTGGAAACCTTCCGGGAAGATTTCCGGACCAACGCCCGGGCTTTGTTCCAATGCCGGGGTATTCATGTACCCTCCCGTTTCAGTACCCACGGTCTGAACAACCATTTCGATGCCATCTGGCCCATGACTTTCTGGACAGCCGGGGCCGCCTGGTATTCTTTCTTCTACTACGACTATTTTCTGTATACCGGCGACACCACCTTTCTGACCCAAAGAGCACTCCCTTTCATGGAAGAGGCAGCTCTCTTTTATGAAGATTTTCTGCAAACAGGAGATAACGGAAATTATATTTTCAACCCCTCCTATTCCCCGGAAAACAATCCGGCCAACCATCCGGAGCAGGCCTGTATCAATGCCACCATGGACGTCATGGCAGCCAAAGGCTTATTCCGGGCATTGATTCATGCCAGCCAAATAAGCCATAAAAATCAGGACAAAATACCTGTTTGGAAAGAAATGCTGGGAAAAATGCCTCCCTATGAACTGAACGCCCAGGGAGAAATTCGGGAGTGGATGTGGCCCGACATGGAAGAGAATCACCAGCACCGGCACGTTTCTCACCTGCTGGGACTATACGATCTACAAGATCCTGAAATCATGAAAAATCCGGACCTGATCGAAGGATGCCGGCGAGCCATCCAGCAACGGATGCGCATACGCCGTCAGGAAAACGGCGGTGTCATGGCCTTCGGCATGGCCATGCTGGGATTCAGTGCCGCAGCCATCGGCGAACAGGAAATTGCCTCAGAGATTTTAACCTGGCTATCGCACAATTACTGGAACAGCAATCTGGTCACCACCCACGATCCGCATGCCATCTTCAATCTCGACCTGAGCGGAGGATATCCTTCGCTGGTCATGAAAATGCTGGTATATTCCGAACCCGGACTGATTTCGCTGTTACCCAGTCTGCCGGAATGTTGGGAAAAAGGTAAAATCCAGGGAGTCGCACTCCGTGGACAGATACTGCTGAAAGAACTTGCCTGGGAAAAGGGGTGCGTAAAAGCTACCGTAAACAGTCCTCTCTCCCAGGGGGTAAAATTCCGGATCAAAGGACAACCCGATACGCTCCGGCACATTCCGGCCAACCAGGATATCACTTTCGAATTCCACTATTAAACTATATTTATTATGAACAAATTTCTTTACTGTCTCACCTTCTTGCTATTGTGCTCACTGCCCGAAAGCTTTGCACAAAACAAAGATTACCCGATCACACCGATCCCGTTCAACCAGGTACACATCAACGACGCCTTTTGGAGCAAACGGATTCAGACCAACCGGGAAGTAACCATTCCCATCGCGTTTTCCCACTGCGAAAAAACCGGACGTATCAATAATTTCAAAATCGCCGGCGGACTGATGGAAGGCAAATTCCAGTCCGGAGCCCCCTTCGACGATTCGGATGTCAGTAAAATCATCGAAGGAGCCGCCTACTCCCTGAGTTCCATTCCGGATCCCGAACTGGAAAATTACGTCGACTCCATCATCTATTTCATGGGGAAAGCCCAGGAGCCCGACGGCTATCTTTACACCTACCGGACCATCATGGGAGACAACTCACACGACTGGATCGGCAGCAAACGCTGGGAAAAAACCCACATACTAAGCCATGAATTATACAACCTGGGACACATGTACGAAGCCGGAGTCGCTTACTATCAAGCAACCGGCAAGCGCAATCTTCTGGACATCTGCCTGAAAAGTGCCGATCTGATCTGCCACGATTTCGGATGGGATGCCCTTCACAGCTATCCCGGCCATCAGGAAGTAGAAATCGGACTGGTGAAACTCTACCGGCTCACGGGTGAGAAAAAATACCTCGACCTGGCCAAGTTCTTCCTGGATATCCGGGGGAAATGCGATTGGGAAGGAGGCACCTACGACCAAAGCCACAAACCGGTGGTTGAACAGGATGAAGCCGTCGGCCACTCCGTTCGGGCTCTGTACATGTATACCGGTATGGCGGACGTAGCCGCCCTGACAGGGGATGACAGCTATATCAAGGCTTCCGACAAACTGTGGGAAGATATCGTCAAAACCAAACTGTACATCACCGGAGGAGTCGGAGCAGCCGGTGGACACGAAGGCTTCGGAGCCAAATACGAACTTCCCAATATTTCCGCCTACTGCGAAACCTGCGCAGCCATTGCCAATGTATTCTGGAATCACCGGATGTTTCTGATGAAAGGGGATGCCAAATACATCGATGTACTGGAACGTTCGCTCTATAACAACGTACTGGCAGGCGTTGCCACAACAGGCGATCGTTTTTTCTATCCGAATCCCCTGGAATCCATCAACGGCGGACGCCGCAGCGAATGGTTCGGATGTGCCTGCTGTCCCTCCAACATTTGCCGATTCATTCCGGCAGTCCCCGGCTACGTATATGCCACCCAGGACGATAATCTGTATGTAAACCTTTACATGGGAGGAGAGGCAGAACTGCAACTCCAGGGCCAGAAAATCCAGGTTGCACAAACTACCGAGATGCCCTGGGAGGGACATACCGAAATCACCATCCACCCAAAGAAAAAGACTTATTTCAATTTGAAAATACGTATACCGGGCTGGGCTCGCAACGAAGTGGTCCCCGATAACGAACTGTATCAATTTGCCACCTCTTCCGATAAACAGGCCGTTGTCAAAGTGAATGGAGAAAAAGTAGAAGGAGCTTTAGACAAAGGCTATCTGACCATCAGCCGGAAATGGAAAGCAGGCGATCAGGTCACCGTCGATCTCCCGGTAGAAATCCGAAGAGTTACCTGTAATCCCAAGGTAGAAGGTAATATCGACAAGGTAGCCCTGCAACGGGGTCCCATCGTTTATTGCTCGGAAGGAGTCGATTTTGCAGATCCGAACATTCTGGACCTGGTATTGGACAATGCAGCTCCTCTCGAAGCACACATGGAAAAAACACCCATGGGTGAATTGAGTGTCATTACCGGAAAAGCCCATCAAACACAACGTGAAAAAGACGGCAGCGTAAGGCTGGCCCAGGAAGTCGATTTCAAAGCCATTCCCTATTATGCCTGGGCACACCGGGAAGCTTGCCCGATGATCATGTGGTATCCGACCCACAAAGATGTTGCCAAACCCAAACCGGCAGCCACCATCGCCAATTTAAGCAAAGTAGACGGTTCCGTCAACAATCGGAGCATCGAAGCCATTCGCGACCAGATTCTTCCGGCCGGTTCCAATGATCACAACTGCCAGTTCTTCCACTGGTGGCCGAACAGCAATCAGACGGAATGGATCAGCTATACATTCGACAAACCATATACCATCAGC
Source organism: uncultured Odoribacter sp. (assembly GCA_944321165.1). Lineage (GTDB taxonomy): Bacteria > Bacteroidota > Bacteroidia > Bacteroidales > Marinifilaceae > Odoribacter. The sequence continues at coordinate 126,703 of CALUKE010000006.1, read as the reverse complement.
AAGTCCAAAATATTCTGGTTCAGTGACGGCGGCGGTTGCAAGGCACCGCAACGCTGGCGGTTGTATTACCAGAAAGATGGCGAATGGGTGCCCGTGAAAAATAAAAATGAATATGGCATCCAACTGGATATCATCAATACCACCGATTTCGAACCGGTCACCACGACCGCGGTAAAAATAGAAATCGACCTGCCCAAAGACTGTTCCAGCGGTATCCACGAATGGATCATCGAATAAGGAGCAATCTTTCTCCATAAAAACAGGGACTGTGTCAGACTGCAGACATGGTCCCTGTTGCATAAACCCAGATTTTCACAGGCGCGGGCTTTGATTTTCCCGAAGGATTTAAATTCTTGGTTATAAACCGCATTTTTATATATTTGTCAAAATTTAGCTTTCTTCTGTCATGAATAAACTGATTTTTATATTTCCTACTTTACTTTTCATATCGCTGACATCATCTACTATCGAAAAAAAAAATACACAAATAACCGAAGCGAATTATTTAAAAGAAGACAGTTTGTTGTGGCAAGGTTATGAAAAGGATGTACGTGCCATCTACCGACTTATGGAGAAATATCCGGAGAAAACCGATTCTTTGGAAAGTGTCTTGTCTTTGCTATCTAATAAGGCTTCTATTAAAAATGTGGAATTGGCGTTGAAGTATTTTAGTGTTCCGAGCGGCTTGCAGAGGGTGTATATGCTAAGGGATCTTATCGGAAAGAGAACCCTCAAGTGTATATTGAATGCTTTGTCGGACAGCCTTCAAAACAATCCTTATGCCGGTTATATCCGCAATTATGTTGAAGTACATCAACTGGCTGAAGGAGACCGGTATGTTACATTCGACTGTCAGACTTCCTCCGGAGAAAAGTTCGACTGGAAAAGTATGGAAAAGAAAAATCTGCTCCTACTGTATGATGGATTGAGTTGTATGGGCCATTCAGGAAGAGATTACCTCAAGGAGGTGTTGGACAAAACCGACCGGGAAGATTTGGAAATAGTTGTATTCTGTTTAGTCTCCAGTCTTGAAAACCTGAAAAAACTCCAGGAACAGTATCCCTACCTTACACTCATTTCCAATCTCCAGCTGGAAGGTAACCCGATGAACATTATTTACAATGCCCAAAGCCAACCCACTTGTTTCATGATCGACCGGGAAGGCATCATTCAGGTACGAAGTGAGGGGTTGGATCCCAAACGTTTTGAAGCTTTTCTGAAATCAGACGGGTGCTTGAATCCCACGGCACATCAAAATCCCCGCTGACGAACCACTTCAAACAGCATCACAGCAGCTGCGGCAGAAACATTCAGCGACTCGATCTGTCCTTTCTGAGGGATTCGGATACGATCGGTCGCGATCGAGAGCAGTTCCGGATCGATGCCCTTCTCTTCAGATCCCATAATAATGGCAACAGGCTGTGTCATGTCCACCCCGGTATAAAATGTCTCCGCCTTTTCCGTCGCCGCATATACCCGGATTCCTCGCTGAAATTTCAATTCCCGGACGATCTTCTTCAGATTCAACACCCGGCACACCGGAACGTGATACAAAGCGCCGGCCGATGTCTTCAGAGCATCCGAGGATATCTTGGCCGAGTTCTTATTCGGGATCACCACCGCATCCACTCCGGCACAGGCTGCACTCCGGACAATCGCCCCAAAATTGCGCACATCCGTCACCCGGTCCAATATCAAGACAAAAGGCACCCGTCCGGCATTCTCCACAGCATCCAGCACATCGGACAACTCCTGATAGGGAACCGGCGATATCTCCGCCAGCACTCCCTGGTGGTTCCGATCGGCAAAGGGCTTGAAAACCTCCTCCGGAACATACTGGAAGGGAATATTCCGTTCCCGGATCAAACTGAACAATTGCTGGAACAAAAGTCCTTTCGACCCCTGCCGCAACATCACCTTATCGATTTCCTTCTCCTGCTGTATCGCTTCGATGACAGCCCGGATACCAAATATGCATTCCTGTTTATATTTTGCCATATGCTCTGTTATGATATTTTCTTACTTTTTATCGCGTCCGCCCCCTCGGTGGCCCGTTCCCATTCTTCCATCGCCTCTTCCAATTTCTGCTGGGCGGCATGGTAATTTTTCAACAACTCATCGCTCACTACCCCCGAAGCCATCTGCCGTTCCATTTCGGCCACTTCATGTTCAAGATCCGTCACCTGCTGTTCTGCCTTTTCCACCCGCTGCTCAGCCTTGCGGATCTCCTTGTTCAACTGCTTTCTCTCTTCAAAGGAAAGCTTGCTCTCTGAAACTTCCGGTACGGTTCCCTCTTCCTCTCCCGAAGTTTTCAACTTCCGCAACTGTTCATATTCCCGGAAACAGGCAATCTTCTTGGCTGCCAGAAAATCCGCCACCCCACCCAAATATTCCTTGAGCTGCTGATCGGCAAACTCATAAACCTTGTCAGCCAGGCCGGTCAGAAAATCCCGGTCGTGGGAAACCACGATCACCGTACCTTCGAACTTCCGAAGCGCCTCCTTCAATATGTCCTTGGTCCGCATATCCAAATGATTGGTCGGCTCGTCAAGGATCAGCAGATTATAGGGCTCCAGCAACAGACGGATCATGGCTAAACGGGTCCGTTCCCCTCCCGACAACACCTTCACCTTTTTCTCCACTTCTTCTCCCGAAAACAAAAATGCCCCGAGAATATCCCGGATTTTTTTCCGGATCTCGCCTTCCGCCACTCGGTCGACCGTCTCCAGGACACTCAGTTCCGGATCGAGCAGATCAGCCTGATTCTGGGCAAAATAACCGATATGCACCTGATGACCGATTTTCAGTTCTCCCTCATAAGGGATTTCGTTCATGATCATTTTCACCAAGGTCGATTTACCCTCCCCGTTTTTCCCGACAAAGGCCACCTTCTCGCCCCGTTGAATTTCCAGATGAACCCCTTTCAATACCACATGCTCGCCATAAGCCTTGGTCAGTTCCTTCCCGACCACTACCCTTTCACCCGAACGGATCGCCGGTTGAAAACGGACCGTAATCCGTGCGGCATCCTCTTCCTCCACCTCGATGCGTTCCAACTTTTCCAACTGCTTGATGCGCGATTGCACCTGTACGGACTTCGTTGCCTTGTAACGGAAACGCTCGATAAACTCCTCCGTATCCTTGATCTGTTTCTGCTGGTTCTGATAAGCCCGCATCTGCTGTTCGATACGTTCCTTGTGCAACTGTTCAAACTGTGTATAAGGTACCTTATAATCATATATCTTCCCCAGAGAAATCTCTATCGTCCGGGTCGTCACATTATCCAGAAAAGCCCGGTCGTGAGAAACCAGCACTACCGCTCCGGGATAGGACTGCAAAAATGACTCCAACCAGGTAATCGATTCAATATCAAGATGATTAGTCGGTTCATCCAATAGAAAAATATCCGGACGAGCCAGTAAAATTTTTGCCAGTTCGATCCGCATCCGCCAGCCGCCGCTGAACTCCTCGCAATAACGGTCCAGATCCGTCGATTTAAACCCCAGGCCTTTCAACACCACCTCCACCTCCCGGTCAATGCTGTTTTCCCCCCGAATCGCCAACAGTTCCGTCTTCTCGTGAATTCGGTCCAACAGTTTCAGATAAGCCTCCGAATCATAATCCTCCCGCTCGGCCAATTCCAGATTCAAACGCTCCACCTCCGCCTTCAGGGCAAACAAATCGGCAAATGCCTTTTCGGCCTCTTGCCGGACCGTATTACCATCCGTATACACCTTGGTCTGAGGCAGATAACCGATCTTCACATCCGAAGCCATAGAAATGCTTCCTTCCGAAGGCTGTTGCAAACCCGCTAACATTTTCAGTGTCGTCGACTTGCCCGCTCCATTCCGACCGGTCAAACCAATCCGGTCTTTCTTATTGATCAGAAAAGAGACCCCATCCAGCAAATAAAAGCCTCCAAAAACGACACTCACATGATTGACAGAAATCATAAATTATTTTGTACTGAATAACCTTGTTTTAAGTCGCAAAGATAAAGTTAAAAAAGAAGAATCAAGCCATATAAAAGTAAATTATTTTGCTAATTTTGTAAAGAACAGTATATCTATAATCCCACATACAAAAGATATGAAAACGAAAAAGCTACTCTTCTTCCTGCTCACCACACTGACCTTGGCGGCCTACAAGTACGACGACACCGAACTCTGGGAGTAAGCAAACCAGAACACCGAAGAACTGGCCGATATCGTGGACAATACGATTTCGGGCAGCGACTCGAACACGAACGGCGGCGACAAAGGCGAAAGCCTGTTGTAAATTGAAACAGCAAAACCGATTGGCAATAACAGTATTTTTTACACTAAAATTCCCAAAACCTGTTTTTTGTCATGGTTTTTAGCAAAAAATTCTTTTATTTTTGTTCCAAATAATGTCATTTTATTTAACCATTAAACTAATTTACTATGCCTAAAGGAGTTTATAAATTACCTAACATCACCAATGAACCTGTCAGAAGTTATGCACCGGGATCACCAGAACGCAGCGCATTAAAAGAAAAATTGAATGAGATTCGGAAGCAAGTGGTCGACATCCCGATGATTATCGGCGGTAAAGAAATCAGAACCGACAAATTAGCAGATATACGCCCTCCTCATGACCACCAACATCTGTTGGGTCATTATCACCAGGGTGACGCATCGCATGTAAAAATGGCGATCGAAGCAGCCATGCAAGCCAAACCGGCCTGGGAAAAAATGAACTGGGAAAGCCGGGCAGCCATTTTCCTGAAAGCAGCAGAACTGATTAGCGGTCCTTACAGACAGGTATTGAATGCCGTGACCATGTTGGGACAATCGAAGAACGCATTTCAGGCAGAAATCGACTGTGTATGCGAATTAGCCGATTTTTACCGGTTCAACGTAAAGAACATGTATGAACTTTACCACATGCAGCCCAATTCGTCTCCGGGCATTTGGGACCGCACCGTCTGGAGACCGCTGGAAGGTTTTGTTTTTGCCCTGACTCCGTTCAATTTCACCTCCATTGCCGGCAACCTGCCGGGAGCTCCGGCCCTGATGGGAAATGTCTGCGTATGGAAACCCTCCAAAACGGCCATTTATTCTGCCTATGTAGTGATGAAAATCTTACAGGAAGCCGGTTTGCCGGACGGTGTGATCAACCTGGTATACTGCTCCGGACCGACCGCTTCGGAAGTGATTTTCACGGACAAGAATTTCGCAGGTATCCATTTTACAGGATCGACAGGCGTATTCAATGATATCTGGGCTACCATCGTCAAAAATATCGACAAATACAGATCTTATCCGAGAATCGTCGGAGAAACCGGCGGCAAGGACTATGTCTTCGCCGACCCGACCGCCAAGGCTCAACCCGTAGCTACCGCTTTGGTCCGGGGAGCCTTCGAATATCAGGGACAGAAGTGTTCGGCAGCTTCGAGAGCCTATATCCCTGCCAATATCTGGCCGGAAGTGAAAGCCTTGATGCAGGCCGATCTGGAAAAAATCAAAACCGGAGGCGTGGAAGATTTCAGCAATTTCGTCAATGCCGTGATCGATGAAGCCTCATTCAACAAACTGGCCAAAGCCATCGACGAAGCCAATGCCTCGCCGGATGCCGAAGTGATCATGGGTGGAAAATATGACAAGTCGAAGGGATATTTCATCTATCCGACAGTCATTCTGGCCAAGAAACCGGACTACATCACCATGAGAGAAGAGTTGTTCGGCCCGATTCTGACAGTTTATGTATACGAACCGGATCAGGTGGATGCCACCCTCGATCTGTTGGACGAAGGCTCTGCATATGCCCTGACAGGAGCTATTTTCTCCAACAACAGAGAGAACATCGAAAAACTGACGGAAAGACTGATGCACACTGCCGGCAATTTCTATATCAACGACAAACCGACCGGCGCCGTAGTCGATCAGCAACCGTTCGGCGGAGGCCGGGCTTCCGGTACCAACGACAAAGCCGGGTCGGTATTCAACCTGCTGAGATGGGTGTCTCCGCAATGCATCAAGGAAACATTCATTCCGGCAACCGATTACATGTATCCGAATTTCTTGGAAAGTTAAAAACAAATATCAGGTTGAAGACCTTAAAAAGGCAGGATTTTACAAATCCTGCCTTCATTTTTCTCTTTTCCCCCTTTTTCCCCTATATTTGTCTGAATTTAAACAGACCGTCACATGGCAGGAATAAAAAGTTTGGCCAAAGATACAGCCATCTATGGCATGAGCAGCATCATCGGAAAGTTTCTGAACTGGTGTCTGACACCGCTGTATACCTATCTGCTCGTACCGTCAGAATATGGAATCGTCGTTTATCTGTATGCCTGGATCGGAACCATGCTGGTATTGCTAACCTATGGGCTGGAAACCGGTTTCTTCCGTTACGCCAACGACTCATCCAAAGGAGATCCACAGACGGTGTATTCCACCTGTATGACCTCCGTCGGTGCGACTACGGCGCTGTTTCTGGTGCTGGTATTCACCTTTCTGACTCCGATCGCCCGTGTATTGCAATACGAGCAACACACGGACTACATTGCCATGATTGCAGTCATCATCGGTCTCGATGTACTCAGTGCCCTGCCCTTTGCCTATCTGCGCTATCGCCTGCGTCCGATCCGCTTTGCGGTTTTAAAGCTGTTGAACATCGCCCTCACAATACTCTTCAATCTGTTTTTCCTGGTAGTTTGTCCGGCTATTTATAAGAATCATCCCGACAGCATTGCCTGGTTTTATCATCCCGATTACGGGGCCGGATACATACTGGTTTCCAATGTTCTGGCCTCTTTCATCCAATTGTTGCTGCTGACGCCGGAAATCGTCAGAATCCGCTGGCATTTCGATGGACATTTGCTGAAATCCATCCTCCGCTATTCCTTCCCGCTTTTGGTTTTGGGACTGGCCGGCATCATGAATCAGAACTTAGACAAAATCCTCTACCCCTATCTGCTGTCCGACCCGCAAGTCGCTGCCGACCAACTGGGAATATACGGTGCCAACGTAAAAATCGCCGTCGTCATGATCATGTTCACCCAGGCGTTCCGATATGCCTACGAACCGTTTATCTTTGCCAAAGCCCAGGGTGAAGACAAACGGACGCTCTATGCCCTGGCCATGAAATATTTCGTCATCGTAGACCTGCTGATCTTTTTAGGTGTCATGTTCTACCTGGACATCATCCGCTATTTCATCGATCCCCGCTATTTTGTCGGTTTGAAGGTCGTACCGATCATCATGATGGCAGAACTGTTTTCCGGGGTGTTTTTCAATCTCTCCCTGTGGTACAAACTGACCGACCGCACTCAATGGGGCGTCTATTTCTCACTCATCGGTCTGGTTTTTATTGTCGCCATCAATCTGCTGTTTGTCCCTCGCTTCGGATACATCGCCTGTGCCTGGGCCGCTTTTGTCTGCTATTTCGTCATGATGTTGCTGTCCTGGCTGATCGGTCAGAAATATTACCCCATCCGTTATGACCTGAAAGCCATGGGCAAATACCTGCTGCTGGCCATGCTGCTTTACGGTATCGGCACCTGGGTTTCCATCGACAACCTATACCTGCGTCTGGGATTCCGCACAATATTACTGCTGATCTACCTGAGCTATCTGATCCGGCACGATCTGCCGTTACAGCAGATCCCCTATGTCAACCGACTGTTCCGACGGAAATAAATCCTGCCACAGCGATGAGGTTCCGGTTATTTTCGAGGAATCCACTTCATCTCCTCGCATCCGGCATCCTGGGCGATTTTCCGTCCCAGCACGAAGAGATAATCCGACAGTCGGTTCACATATTTCAACACCGCTTCATCGACGGTGGTTTCTGTCGCCAGATCCAGGATCCGCCGCTCAGCCCGCCGACAAACCGTCCGGGCGATATGACAGGCAGAAACGGCAGCATTGCCTCCCGGCAGGACAAAATATTTCATGGGAGGCAACTCGGCATCCATCCGGTCGATGCCTCTTTCCAGCATTGCAATGTCCGCCTCCGTAACTCCCAAAGGCATCTTCACATGTTCTGCTTCCGGATCGGTGGCCAGATTTCCTCCCACATCGAACAGTCGGGACTGTATTTCCACCAGTTCCGAGGCAACCGCCGGATCGATCGGATAAGAACGGATCATTCCTAAAAAGCTGTTCAATTCATCGATTGTTCCATAAGACTCCAAACGAGCACTGTTCTTGGGGACCCGCCTTCCCCCGATCAGAGAAGTCATCCCCTGATCCCCGGTTTTCGTATAAATTTTCATCTCATTCCCTTTTTACTTTTTCATATAATCAAATTGTAACGGCCTTTTTGTATCCGATCGTTGAAAAACAAAATGCCATACCACATCATATCCACCGACACGGTGGCCCGTTCCTGCCACTGATGCCACAAACGAGCCTGTATTCCCTTTTTATGGATATCGGCCACCACGATACATACCGGCAAATGTTCCGGCAATCGCAGCACTGACAATATTTCCGTCCCCGGAAACTGACGACCGATATAAATGAAATCGGCTTCCGACAGACCATCGATCCGATTCACCAGAATCTCCGCCTCACAGACTTCCTGCAGATAATGGCACAGCATCTCGGCATTTTTTCCCAAACAGAGCATTTTCCGGACCTCCAGATAGCGGACCAAACGGGACAACAGCCGAAAAATCTTCCGTTCCCGGTGATTCAAACGGTCTTCCCGTTCCAATTTTTCCGGATACTGAAACTGCTTTTCCCGGTCGCGAATGACATTGAGAATCAAATTGAACATAAAGGGTGAATGCACCCCGTATCCCCGTTTGTGCCGGAATCTGACCGCATGTTTTATTCGTTCTTTCAGATAACCCATTTCCGAAGCCTGTTACAATTTTTCAGGAGTATCTCCAAACTCCCCCGACAAAAGTAATGATTTTTTCCAAATTCATTTTCAGACTCCTGAAAAAGGTCGTAACTTTGAAACGGTCGGACCGTTTTTCTCCGACCCGTTTATTTTACAAAACAATCGGTGGAACTTGCAGGTTTAAACATAAAATTCCTACCCGGTGTCGGCGATAAAAAAGCGGCCGTGTTATACGAAGAACTCCAGGTACAAAGTTACGAGGACATGCTCTATCATGTCCCGTTCAAATACGTCGACCGCAGTAAAATCTACACCATCGCCGCCCTGAACAGCCAGCTTCCCTATATACAGATCAAGGCAAAAATCCGGGATCTGCGAAGTGTCGGCCAGGGAAAAAGCCTGCGCATGACCGCCATCGCCTACGACGACACAGGCACCCTGGAACTGGTCTGGTTCAAAGGATTCAAGTATCTCTCCAGTCAAATCGATCCGGCCAGGGAATACCTGATTTTCGGGCAGCCGTCCGAATTCAACCACAAACTGAACATCGTCCACCCGGAAATCGATCCTTTCGACAAAGCGTCACCGTTGCTGGTCGGCTTTCAGGCCATCTATCCCACCACGGAGAAGATGAAAAAATCCTTTTTGAATTCCAAAGCCATCGGCAAAATTCAAGCAACCATTTTCAAAACCATCCAGGGTAAGATTTCCGAAACCCTGCCGGCCTGGTTCATTCAACGACACAAACTCCTGTTTCTGCACGAGGCGCTGTACAACATTCATTTCCCGGAGAACCCGGATATGCTGCACAAGGCTCAATATCGGCTGAAATTCGAAGAGTTGTTCTACATTCAGTTAAACATACTGAAAATCAAATACAAGCGAAAAACTTACTTCAAAGGACATCCCTTTACAAGCATCGGTACCTATTTTCAAACGTTCTATCATCAATACCTGCCCTTTGAGTTGACTGCCGCCCAAAAACGGGTCATCCGGGAAATCCGTCAGGATTGCGGCAGCGGCAAGCAGATGAACCGTCTGTTACAGGGAGATGTCGGCAGCGGGAAAACCCTGGTGGCGGTGATGTGCATGCTCATGGCGCTGGACAACTGCTACCAGACCTGCCTCATGGCTCCCACCGAAATTCTGGCCGCCCAGCACTACGAAACTATCCGGCAACTGCTGGCAAACATGAATATCACCGTTGCCCTGCTGACCGGTTCGACAAAAAAAAGCGAACGGGAAGAGATCCATCGGGGCCTCCGGGAAGGAAGTCTGCAAATCCTCATCGGCACGCATGCCCTGCTTGAAGATGTGGTTGCTTTTCAAAACATCGGTCTGGTGATCATCGACGAACAACACCGTTTCGGCGTTGCCCAACGGGCCAAATTATGGCAAAAAAACAGCATTCCGCCTCACGTACTGGTCATGACCGCCACCCCGATTCCCCGAACACTGGCCATGACCCTGTACGGCGACCTCGACGTTTCTGTCATCGATGAACTGCCCCCCGGCCGGAAACCGGTTACCACCCTGCATGCCTTCGACAAAAAACGGCTGGAGGTATTCCAGTTCATCGAAAAAGAACTGGCCAAAGGACATCAGGCCTATGTGGTCTATCCCCTGATCCGCGAATCGGAAAAAATGGATTTTCGCAACCTGGAGGAAGGATTCGAACAAATCAACCAATATTTCCTGCCCAAAGGCTACCCCGTGGGCATGGTCCACGGACAGCTCAAGCCGGCAGAAAAAGAAGCCGAGATGCGGCGTTTTGTTTCGGCAGAAACCAAGATTCTGGTCTCCACCACAGTCATCGAAGTAGGGGTCAATGTCCCCAATGCCTCCATCATGGTCATCGAAAGCGCCGAACGTTTCGGGCTCTCCCAGCTCCACCAGCTGCGGGGACGTGTCGGACGGGGAGCCGAGCAATCCTACTGCATTCTGATGACCTCCTATAAAATCTCCAACGACTCCCGCAAACGCATCGATACCATGACTGCCACCAATGACGGTTTCGAGATTGCAGAAGCGGACCTGAAACTGCGCGGTCCCGGCGATATCGAAGGCACCCAGCAAAGCGGCCTGACCTGCAGTCTGAAAATTGCCAACCTGGGGAAAGATGCCCTGATTCTCAACGAAGCCAGCCGCATTGCCAACGACATCCTGGCCGATGATCCCGATCTGCTCAAAGCCGAAAACCAACTTTTCGCCATCCAGATCAAACGCTTGTTCAAAACACGGATTACCTGGAGGTATATCTCATAATCCGTCCTCAATCCGGTTTATGATCACCCACCGGATTGGCGTATATTTTCAGAAAAAGATCCATCAATTCGATCTGATTTCCCTCGAAACAGCCGATCCGCTCGTGCATCCGGGCGGCAAAAGCACGGTATTCCTCGGAAGTATAGCGATCGGCATAGTCAAAGGTGTGGTACAACATGTCCCAGGCGATGTAATTGGTATTCCACAAGCGGAATCCCTGATAAATACGCTGATCGATCAGACGGGCAATGGCCGTGATCACTTCATTTTTTTCCAGCTGCCGGAAGCGGGCAAGCTCCGTCCTTTCCAGCGGAGGCATTACCTCCATGTGGACAAATCCTTTTTCTTCCGTCACCCCGGCAAGAATGCTGTGCAGATCTTCGCCCGGAGCCTTGATGTATTTCTGTTCCCGGGAAAGATACAGCTCCCGGGCCTTCAGGTTATCGCAAGTCTCATATTGATAGGAAATCGCTACCGGAACAATATTCAGTTGTGCCAACCCCTCCAGGACATCCGGACCTCCGCTCAAGGAAAACATCTTCACCAGTCCCTGATCCGTTGCATCGTGTCCGTCCTTTGTCCGGCCATTGCGCTGAGCAATCCAGACCGATTCCTTTTTCTCCAGCAAAGTATGGCGGATATAATGGGAAAGATGCACGGAATGGTGATAAAAATCCCGCGGATTTCCGCCTCGGATCACCTTGAACATTTTGTTGGACTTACCGATATCGATCACCAGTTGTCCCTGCATCAGATTGCTGCCGAAAGTAATTTCCGTCGTCGGCATTCCCCGGGCAACCAGGGCAATTTGCAGCAAGGCAGAATCCAAAAGGATATCCCGGTGATTGGAAACAAACAAATAGCGTTTTTCCGGATCGAGACGTTCCAATCCATGACAGGTAAATCCCCGCATCGATTTCGTCACAATCGTCTGAATAGCCTTATCCATGATTTCCAACTGGAACTGCCGAACCGTGCGGATATTCCGGAATTGCTGCTGTACCGCCGCCAACGGTACTCCCGGATAAAGATAAGCGCACAGAGACTGAAAAGAGGGATGATCTGCAATCCGATGCATGGCAGCCGGAATCTCCTCGTCCCGGTAAGGACGTAAATCGTCATACATTTGCTCTTCCATAAAATAACTTTTTCAATTTTTTTTCCGCTTATCTATAAATTTCATCGGTTTACGGTTGATATCCGGCAACTGAATTTTCCGGATCTCCTCCACATTCGCAAAAACGACCTCCGGAGCCACCCGCAAACGGGCCCGGAAACGGTCCTTCAGTTCCTTAATGGTATCCTCTCCCCGATGCCGGAGACACCCGACACTGACTTTGATAGCATCATTTCCGCAATCATCGGTAGAAACCTCTACCAAATAATTCTCGACATAATCCACGTTGTCCAGGACATCGAAGATCGCCGCCGGATAAAGGGTGGTACCTTTGTATTTCACCATCTGATTTCGCCGTCCAATGATCGGACTGATACGCAGGGTCGTACGCCCGCAGTCACAGGGTTCCGTATGGAAACGGGCAATATCGCCCGTACGGAAACGCAACAAGGGCATGGCTTCCACGCCCAGGGTCGTGATCGTCAATTCTCCGGCTTCTCCTTCCCGAACCGGTTCGCCGTTATCATCGAGCAACTCCGTAATGATCAGTTCCGGATGGTGATGACCTCCCCGACCGCAATCGCATTCGGTAAATGTCGTCGCCATCTCGGTCGATGCGTACGTAGAATACAACTGGATATCCCATTTTTCTTTGATCTTCTGTCCCAGCAGATTCAAAGAAAAATCCTGTTCCCGAAGATTTTCTCCGATGCAAACCGCTTTTCGAATGCTCGAACGACGGTAATCGATTCCATGTTCCTCGGCATAACGGATAATCTTCATGATAAACGAAGGCACACAGATAATCGTATCGGGCTGGATGCGCCGAATCGTATCCCACTGCAATTCCGGGATGCCGTTGCCGACCCGGATAATACTTCCTCCCAACCGGCGAATTCCCAGAAAATAAGCCAATCCGGCCATAAAACGCTTGTCGATGGTGGTCATCAACTGAAATATATTTCCCGGACGCCCACCGGCACAGGCAAAAGAAATCGCCTCGTTATAAGCCAAACGGTCTAAATCCCGGTCGCTCATGGCAAAAGTCACCGGATCCCCCAAAGTACCCGAAGTCGTGATATAATCCACAATCTTTTCCCGGGGCACACAGACAAAATCCGAATTGAACAACTGCAGCTCCTGCTTCCCGGTCAAAGGGATATAGCGCAAATCCTCCAGTGTTCGGATTTTTTCCACCTGTATTTTATGTTCTCCGAACAACCGCTGATAATACGGTGAACGAGCCTGCAAATATTCCAAGACCTCACGTAAACGTCCTTCCTGATAACGCTTTATGACGTCCAATGGTTGAGTTTCTATTTCAGGTACCAGCATATTTATATTCTTTTTCTCCATCTTCACAATTCGATCTCCCTGACAGTAACGGCTAAATTCCATATCCATATATTTATTACTGTTCTGTTTTATTCATTTTTTCAATCAAAGGTTCAATTCTTCCCAACATTGCCGCAACAGTAATCATGGCATTCAAGGGAACTCCTAAGATACCATGCAAATTGATATTCTGTCCCGTCAACAAAAGATTGCGCACTTTTGTAAAAGGTGAAATATGGGATTGCACCATGCTCTGGCAATTTTTGGCATAACCATATAAAGACCCGTCCTTGGATCCGGTATAATCTCGAATGGTCAAAGGAGTCGCACTGAAACAACTCTCCATATTCGCCCGGAATCCGGGAAAATAAACCTCCAACTTTTCCAATACCCTTTCCTGGCATCTCTGTTTAAATTGCTCATAAGCCTCTCCCCGATGCCCCACCCGCGTATTTTCCCAAACCCGAACATCCTCGAAATTCATCAGGCAATTGACGATCACCTTTTCGGCATATTTTTCCTCACCTTCCGATTCCGGTGGTGTCATCACCATCATTCCCGTCGGCCACTCCTCCGGTTGATAATTTCCTACTTCCCAAATCTGATCATATCGATCCGTACAATAAATATTGCTATTCAAATAAGGGAAAGAATTCTTTTTCATCTGTATAAAAACAATAAAAGCCGAATAGGTATTGGGCATTGTAAACATTCGATTACGATATGCCTGAGTCAATTGTGAAGGATCGATCATACTCAAGGTATTAGCCGGGTGTAAAGAAGAAATATAGGTTTCTGCTTCATAACGTCGTCCTTTTTCAGTAAGCACATATTTCACCTCCCTATTTTCAGCGACGATTTCTTTCACCCCGTCCCCACAAATCACTTCTCCGCCATGTTCCCGGATCAGATCGCACATAGCATCCGCCAGTTGCTGGCTTCCCCCGACAAAACGGGAGGCACCCTCTATGAAGAGGCGAGAGATAATCGCATGTACATAAATCGGAGAAGTTTCTTTATTTCCCGCATACAACGCGTTATTCCAAGCCAACAGATTTCTCAAACGTTCATCCTTTATATAACAGGCTATGTATTCCCCTATTGGAAGTGTAATCTTTTCATCCGCAAAGAGATCCTGCATACTGGTATCTGGATGACGCAAATTACATAAATAAAATTTATCCGCAATCGCATACAGATCTTCTACATAACGGCGAATATTTTCTTTTTCCGCAGGGAAAAAATGTCCCCACTGCTCGATAAACCGTTCTTTACCCATCCCTATGGGATATTGTCGGTTATCCTCTTTTACACATATAATATCAAACGCTCCTTGATCCAAAGGCTTTATTTTCAAGCGATCAAAAATACCTAAATAGGTATAAAATTTCCGCAACACCCCATCGGGCTGAAAACCACTAATATAATGAATTCCAGTATCATAACTCAACCCATTCCGTTTAAAAGAATGAAGTCCTCCTCCCGCTGCGTAATGCCTTTCCAACACCGTCACCCGATACCCCTCCTTACAAAGCAGACAGGCAGTACACAATCCACCAAGTCCTCCTCCAATAATAACAACCGATTTTTCCATTTTCAAGCGTTATTTATAGCCTTAATAATCGTATTAATTCCTATCAGTTCGCCACAAGTCAGCATCGCTCCATTCGTAACCCCCAACATGCCGTGTGAATTTGTATTCTGTCCCGTCATATACAAATTAGGCAAATAAGTCCTCACCGATACCACCGACTGCATCGAATTGTTCACATCCCGGGCAATACCGTACATCGCCCCCTCTACCGTTCCCGTATAATCCTGGTATGTCAAGGGGGTCGACACCTGATAAAATTCTATTTGCTCCTTGATACCTGGAAATTCCCGATTCAAAGCCTCGATCAATCGTTCCGCCCGTTCCCGCTTAAAAGCCCGATAAATCTCCCCCCGTCTTTCCACCATCGTTCCAGCCCATGCCCGTACCTCATCATAGCGCATATACGAAATAATCTGTGCACTTTCACTGTATGCTCCTCCATCTGCAGGAGCCTGGTGCATATACAAATACCCCCGAGGCCAATCGTCCTTTGTATACTCGGCACAACTCCACACATCCGGTACCGCATAATGGAAAAAATTACTGTTGTAATAAGGTACTTTTCCTTTTTTAAAAGCCAGATAGACTGTAAATCCAGCCACTGTATTTTCCAGATGACGCATACGCCGGCAATAAGAGCGCTTGACCATATCTTCGTTCAACATCTCCACCATCACTTGCGGATGGATGGCCGAGATAAAACGTTTTCCTTCCACATAACGGCCATCCTTCAACTGTACACCCGTCACACCTTCCAGACTACCGGTAAATTTTACAGCTTCACTGTCGTTCCAGACTTCTCCACCCATCCGGCGGATGGAAGCCACCAGGCTGTCCGCAATCGTCTGACTGCCACCCACAATACGAAATGCACTCTGAATATAAGAATGATGCAGTAAAGCATGGACATAAAAAGGAGTACGTCCTTTCTCTCCAGCATATAAAGGAACATTGCCAGCTAACACATTCTGCAAGACAGCATCTACTGTCAAGTGCCCAATATATTCACTGGCACTGGTTTTAACATATTTGGCATCCAATGGCAAAATTTGTTCGACCTCTTCCAAACGAGAAATCGGCGAACTGACCGACAAACGATACAAATCTTCCGTATATTGTTGCAAAGCTTGCCGTTCATGCGGAAAGAAACTACCCAACTGCTCCCGAAATCCGGAATATCCCATCGCTGACGGATAACGCATCCCCCCATAGGAGATCACATCGAAAGCCTGCTCATCCAATTTCCGCAGGCGAACATCTCCGAGCAAAGAAAAATACTTCCAGAAACGATACAACACCTGCCCCGGTTCCAGACTGCCGACATAATGCATCCCCGTATCAAACAGAACGCCATGACGCCGAAAAGATTGCAGGCATCCCCCCACAACTGTATTCTTTTCGAGAACCACGACTTGCAGCCCGTGCTTACTCAATATATAACCACAGAGTAAACCGCCCAAACCACCTCCGATGATCACAATGTCATATTTCATAATCTCAAATCTATTAAATGGTTGTATTCCATCTCCGGAATTTCCGAATAACTGACTTTTCTATATTGTAAACGTTCCGGCCGTAAACGGCACCAGGTCGCAATCGCTATTTTATCCTCATCTTCATCAACAGCCAAAATACGAACATCCTTGCGTACCAAAGCACATAACAAAGCAAAAGCTCCCACTCCGCAACCGACAATCAATACCTGAGCCCGAGGCGGTATGGCTGCAATCAAGCGTTCATTTTCCGTTTTTCGCCGTAAACATCGGCGAACTTCCTGCTCCACTTCACGGCCTTTATAAATATAACTTCCCTTCACGGCTGGCATGAAATAACGCACCGTCTCCTCCGCTTCTGCCAATGCGGCATATTCTTTCTGGAAGAACTTCCGCACCAAGCGAGTCCGTTCCGAATATCCCTCCCCGAAGGCCACCTCTTCCGGAGTAATTCGCGGTAATATTTTCACCGTCACACAGCCTTTGCGCAACAACAGTTCCGTTTTGGGCAACACATGACCGATACCATGAAAAACAACCGGAATCAGATCCAGGTGCAACTGTTCGGCCAGATAAAAAGCACCCCGATGGAAACGCCGGATAGAACAGTCCTCCGAACGGGTTCCTTCCGGGAAAACAACGATCGAATATCCCTGACGCACCAACTCTCCCAAATGTTCTACACTGCGTTCAATCCCATCCGCTACCGGATAAAAATCGGCAAAGCGGATTATCTGACCATAAAACGGGCAATGCCACACCCACTCGTTGGTCAATACCACCACTTTGGGCGACAACATCAAAACATACATCAAATCCAAATGCGCCTGATGATTGCAAATGATCATTCCCGGACGGGAAAAATCCTCACCGGATTCATTGATCAGACGACTGCGCACTCCCGGCAAATGCCTTACCACCCAACGGGAAACATTACACAAAACTTCGTGATAGCGTAATTTTCGGGCGGCCGTCGGCCGATGCCATCTCAACAGGACGTACCCGTACAGAGTCAACAATGAACTGCCGATCAAAAATATCAAAAAAGCATATATTGTCACACTTAAATTCCAGCATGTCACAGGCCTCAGACGAAGTTGCCCTTTTTTCTCCACCAGCCAACGGAAAATCAACGGAGGAACGATGAATGCAATCAATACCACACAAGCCATACCGATTACCGTCACCTCTGCCAGCGAACGCATGGCGGGATGAGCCGCCCCGATCAAGGTACCCACGCCCATAAACATAGTCAAGGCCGAGAGAGTTACCGATGTCTTGTAGGAAGCAAGCATTTGCTTTCCCCGGGCATACTCATATATCAAACCATCGACCATGAAAATCGTATAGTCATCCCCCAAACCGAAAATAAAGGTCGCCAAAATAATATTGACGATGTTGAAGCGGATATCCAGCAATCCCATAATTCCCAAAATCCAGATCCAGCTGATCGTCATCGGCAAAAAAGCGATCAGGGTCAACTCCATCCGACCAAAAGCAAACCAGATAAAAAAGAGAACCAGAAAACCGCATACATAAAATACCAGATTAAAATCTTCAGAAAGTACATTGACCATCCGTTCGGCAACACGCTGTGCATCGAAAGCAAAAGAATGGCCCTGATCCCCCAAACGTTCATAAATCAATTGCGCTTTGGCCGGATCAACATACAAAATCGACACCAAAGCGGTCCGCTCCCCCTGCTGTACAATATACTCCTTCAAAAAAGTCTCTCGCAATACCTGAAAATATTCGATGGATTCCACCTGAAAATCCTGGTTCCACAAAGCCTCGAATGCTTCGAATGCTCCCGCTCGGAAACCGGCTTTCTGTCCTTCGGTCTCCGCAAGGGTCAACAGACGATCGCCATAAGTGGACTTAAAGCGTTCCCAACGTTCAATTCGTATTTTCTGCAAGGAATCCGAAAGCAGGAAATGACCGATTCCGGCACACCCGACCAGATTCCCCTCCCGCACCAGACGATCCAATTCAGGAATACGCTTTTCATATTCTCTCAAAGCCGCATTCAAGGTATTCCCCTCCGAAACATAATAAATACTTTTCTCCCCCAAAGTCGTATAAGCGCTCAATTCCGCAAATGCCTGCCGTTGAGCCGGAGTCATATAGTTGATTTGCTGGAAATCGGTCTCGAAAGCGACCTTATCGCTGTAAAAAGAGAAGAAAAAAGTCAACACCACAACCAACCAGACCCATCCCCTTTTTTCCTCCAAGCGAAAATCAACAAAACGTTCCAGCCATCCATTTTTCTGAGTTCCAGCTTTTCCCTTCACCCAATGAGGCAGAAAACACAGCACAAAAAGAATCGTTCCTACCAGAGAAAAGGCAGCAAACATACCCAAATCGCGCATCGAGACTGCACTGATAAACAGCAGACTCAAAAAAGCCCCGACAGTCGTAATATTACCGGTCAACATGGGATTCACAATATCACGCAAGGCCATCCGCGGATCCGGCTGGTGTTTCAAATGGATCAGATAGTGCAAAGAATAATCGACAGCAATTCCCAAAATCACCGAACCGGCCCCGATTGCAATCGCCGACACCGTCCCCTTGAAAAGATACAAAAGTGCCAGTCCAAAAGCCGCACCAAAAGCCACCGGCACACACACCAACAACAGAGGACGCAGACTTCTGAAAAACCATCCCAATAACGCAACAATCAACAGCAAAGACAGCAACAAAGCCTGCCAGGCATCGGCTTTTATCCGCTCCGCATTGGCGACGGCCACCAAAGGAGCTCCGAAATAATCCACCTGCACGCCCGTAGGCAAAGACGCGGCAGCCTGCTCGAAAACCTTGGCCAAAACCGCATTTCCGGCAGTCTCGCTTCCGCCATAGGCGGAGGTAACAAACATCATCAAATGAGTCGTATCGGTCGAAAATATATAATCATCTACCAGACAATAATATTCATTCAGCTGAAAATTCTTCAAACGATTCAATACCGGTGTGAAAAAATGAAACGGATCTGCCAGAATACTCTCCTTCACGGCCCCTCCTGCCAAAGAAAGCAAAAGAGAACGATTGGCTGCAAATACCTCCTCAAAATTTCCGGCTGCAATCAATGAATCGGCTCGCTGATAATCCTCTTCTTCTAAAAAATAGGGCATATTCTCCGTCAAAAAACGGATAACATCCAGAAAACCGGTAACATCCACCCGGTATTGTATTTCCCGAATGGCTCCCGTCGGAGACAAAGTATCCAATTTTCCAGCAAACAGCTCTGCCCCGGTCATCAGACGATCCAAACGTTCCGTTTCATCCCCCAAGGTATCGGTCAACGAAAAACGGACAAAAATCTTATCGGCTATTCCCATGTTTTTATAAACAAAGTTAAGCCTTTCATTCTCCGGATTATCCGGTAAAAAACCCGCAATATCCTCCTCCATGGCAATGCGACTGCCCAAGCATGCCAAAACGATAAACAACAACAGCGGTATGCCTGTCTTCAACCATCGACGACGGTGCAGTCCATCATATATCATCAAAAAGAATCGAATCATGCTCTCTTCATTCGTCGGTACAACATTTTAGGATAACCATACAAGATTGCAGCAAATACAAAAACAGTATTCAACAGACTGATACGGGCAAAATCGCGAAAAGGGCGGAAATGCGTTACCCGTTCACCAGCCGGAGCATAATATACCTCTATCGGAACTGCCCGTAAGGGAATTCCCTCCCAGGCCGCCCGGACCAGCATTTCCAATTCGCACTCGTAACGATTGGTGTAGATACGAATTTTTTGCATCTCTCGCACCGGATACAACCGGAAACCCGACTGGGTATCGGGAAAATTCAGCCCGGTCTGTACTCGAAACCAGAAATTGGAAAAACGATTGGCAAAAGTATTTCCTCCCGGCATATGCAGCTGTTTCAACAACCGACTTCCTACCACCAGCGCCCCCGGGGTACGTTCGACTTCCTCCACCAAGGCCATGAGATCGCACACCCGATGCTGCCCGTCCGTATCGATGGTCAGGACATAATCGAATCCTCGCTCCAACGCCTTGCGAAAACCTTGTTTCAACGCATATCCCTTTCCTCGATTGCGTGCATAAGCCACTACTGTCACACGTTCGGCATACGACTGCAATACCCTCGCGGTTTCATCTGTCGAACCGTCATTCACCACAATCACCTCCGTCGTGTAAGAGCACACCTCTTCCACCACCCGAGCCAATGTTCCCGCGTTGTTATAGGTTGGCAACACCACACAGATTTTCAGTTGTCTCAATTTTTCCAGCATGACCGTTACAGAATTAACAAGCGATCCGACTGTCCCCCATTTTAGCAATAACAATACTCCACACTAAGCGTCGCAAATACCGTCGAGGCCTCCGAAACCGACCCCATCGCCCGAAACCCGCTCTCTGCTTCTACGCAAACAAAAGAGAAAACAGGACAAGGGTGTTCCTCCGGACTCAATACATGAAGAAACTTAATATTCTTAGCTCTCACCATGCGCAATCGCCGACCGGTGTATTTTTCCAACAGTTCCTGACTGATTTGCAGGATACAGACCCCCGGCGTAATCGGACTACCGGGGAAATGAGCCTGATAAATCACATGTTCCCGATTCAGTTCCACCTGCACTTTATATTCTCCGGCCTCCCGCTGTTCCGCCATTATCTTATAAAAACCCGCTAACATCTCATTCTATTTTCTGTTTGGACATCTCATTTCTAAAAGCCATTCGATCAGATCTATCGTTCAGACCCGGAACAAAGCTTCATCCAACCTGCCATTTACCTGCTTGTCCTTAAATTCAATACGGGTCACATCTTCTCCCTGCCACATCTCCACCGCACGGATGGCATGTTCCCGCATATCGAATTCCATGACCAAAGCACTCATCATCTGCAGCATTCGCCGATTTTTGGGCACCAAAGTGATTTTGAAGATATCCCCCGCCTGCGTATACGCAGGTGTAAACTTTTGTTCATCGACCAATTGCTGACCGCTGATACACGTCAAAATCATCTTGCTGATCTCTCCAAATATCCGGGCACTTCCGCCCCGATCGATTACCTCACCTTTTTTCATGAGCGATTTACCGGCATTGATGACAAAATAATAGGCTTCCGGTTGCAGATATTCCCAACGCATCCGATCGGCTTTCCGATAATACATTTTTCCTGCTGCTTCTGCCGTTTCTGCCAGCACCGCCATGGTCTTCCGCTGTACAAACGAACATTCCAGTGTTTCGATTCCAGCAGATACCCGGGCAATTTCTTCCAGCAGCTGTTGTTGGTGCTCCGGATCCACCGGCACAAACTCCTGCGCTGCCACCGGTCTACCTCCACCTAAACACATGCCCAACACCAACCATAGCAACATTTGCCAAAACCGTTCTATCCATACATTCCTTTTTCCCATTGTCTTAATTTTTAACCACCAATACCACTCCCGCCACAATCAAAAACACTCCCACCCAGCGGGTAAACGGCACCGTCTCGTGAAACACAAACACAGCCACCAGCATGCCAAAGATATAACTGATGCTAATCAAAGGATAAGCCATGCTAAATTCAAAATGCCGCAATATATACATCCACAATATCGAGGCAATTGCTATACTGATCCCGGAACAGGCCAACGGCCAGTTCACCACAGCCTCTTTCAGAAATGCCCACGACCAACGGAAGGTTCCCAAACGGGCCATGGCAAATTTCAGAAACACCTGAGAGGTGACCAGGAACAGACTCTGCACGGTTGCTAACAGGATCAATTTCCACATGACGATAACAGAATAAATGAATAATCTTTTCCGTCCCAATGATTCAACAACAAAATCCGCCGGATTCCCTCCACAGCCACTCCACTTTCAGACAAAGATGCCGGCAAGACTCCGTTTTTCAAAGCAACAGCAGCCGCATACATACCATAGGCCGGAGCCGTAAAAAACTCCCCGCAAACAGGTTTATAAACAGCCCGTTTCCGGACATCCGGCAACTGCAGCTGCCTATAAACAGCATCATTGCGACGATCGCCGTTCAATCCCATCATCACGACATCCACCCCTTCCCAGCCGATACCACAGCAAGTCAGAAAATGTTCCGCAGCCTGCATAAAATCCGGACAACGATAGGCAATCGAGACCCCTTCCAACTGTCCCCAGGCTCCTGTGGACTCATCCGAAAGGGCAAAACAGACACTTCCCTCTCCGGCAAAGGTTCCTTCGGCAGGCTCACGAACAATCTGCAGAGAATCCGTCACCGTTTCCCGCCAATATCCAAGCCGCCCCAACAAACGAAAATAGGTCGGAGTCAATTCATCGTATCCCCCCACCAGTGCGGAATGGATCTGTCCTTTGGCAAAAAGCAGCCAAGCATCCAGCAGAGCACTCTCGAACGAGATACCGCGGTGAACATGCGTATTGTTATATCCCCGACATTTCAAACGGATCGCGATCTGCGAACTGATCGTATTGTGCGTCGACTGAATGAAAAAAGTCGGTTGTAAACAATATTCCCCTTGACGCACCATGGCATCCAGAAACTTCTCCGTATCTTCCACACAACCGAGTCCCGTTCCCGAAATAATTGCATCCGGCATGGAAATGCCCGAATTTTCCAAGGCCACTGCGGCACTCACAACCGCACGTTTTACAATCCGGCTCATCCGCCGGGCCGCCATCGGATCGATAAATTTCCGAAACTCAGGCTCCACGCACCGCACTTGAGGAGTCGTGTATGCAACCGGATGAAACACCCCCTCCTCTGACAAAGGCTCCTGAATAGAAATCACCCCCGCACCTTTAATATATATTCCCATTCCTCCTCATTTTAACTTTCCGATAAGGCTGAAAATATCAATGAAGAATTATTCCCACCGAATCCGAAAGAATTAGACAATACATTCCGCACTTTTACATTTTCCAGCGTATGGGTCACCGGAGTAAAAGTCAGTTCCGGCATCGCTTCCCGAAAACGCAAATTAGCCGGAATAAAACCATGCCGTAAAGCCAAAATGGAGATAACCGCTTCGACAGCTCCAGAAGCACTCGTCGTATGACCGGTCATGGCCTTGGTCGAACTGACCCAGGGAATACGCTCCCCAAAAACATTCATAATGGCCCGACCTTCCGAGACGTCATTATTTCGGGTACCGGTACCGTGTGCATTGATATAATCAATCTCAGACGGTTGCAATCCGCTCATCTTCAAAGCCCCGTTCATCGCCAATGTAGCGCCGACACCATCGTCGGACGAAGCAGTCTGATGGAAGGCATCACAAGCATTTCCGTAACCGGCCAACCGACACAAAGGTTGAACTCCCCGTTGACGGGCGGTAGACTCCCTCTCCAATACGACATAAGCGGCTCCTTCTCCCAGATTCAACCCCACTCGTGAAGCATCGAAAGGCCGACATGGCTCCCGGTCCAGGATCATCAGGGTATTGAAACCATTCAAATGAAACTTTGTAAGACATTCGCTTCCCCCCACCACTGCAATATCCGTCAATCCGGCCCGGACCAGATTCTCCCCCAGAATAATCGCATTGGCTGCCGAAGAACAAGCGGTAGAAAGAGTCGTCACATAACTGAAACCACCCATCCGATCCGCTATTTTCTCAGTGCAAGCACCACATTCATGGGAAGCGATGTAGGTATTCCAAATATCATTTTTCAAAAAATCCAGATAATACTGCTCGCTTTTCTCCATCCCTCCCACTGTCGTTCCGTTAATGAAAGCCAAACGCACACCCCCTGAAGAAGACAAGCCGGCAGAACGCCAGGCCTCCTCCAAAGCCATCATACCGAACAATACGGTACGAGGAGCAATCTCTTCCGAAAAAAGTCCCAACTTTTCCTGCAACTCAACATCACTACACTTCACCTCTGCACAGGGGATTTCCAAATGTTCCGTCTGCAAATATCTCAATGGCCCTATCCCCGAACACTCCTCCCGCAAGGCCCGACAAGTCTCTTCCACCCCACATCCCAAAGCCGAGATAATTCCCATTCCCGAAACCACCACATTCTCCATGTTATTCCATTTTTTATGCGCCAATATAGCGAATTTTCTATTAAAATTTCCGATTTGCTTCGATATACTCTGCCATGGTCTTCACAGAGCGAAAAATGGCTTTCCCTTCATTCGGATCTTTCAACTTGATGCCGTAATTTTTTTCCATCAAAACAATCAGTTCCAAAGCATCGATCGAATCCAATCCCAATCCTTCTCCGAACAAAGGAGCCTCATCATCAATATCTTCCGGTTTCATTCCTTCGAGATTCAATACTTCGATAATCTCATTTTTCAATTTTACCATCAATTCTTCCATAATCCTTATTGTTTAATGCATTTATATGTTCATCCGTAAATTCCATTCCTTCCATCTGTTCCTCTACCAACAGTGCCAATACCTGACAAACCTCCCCTTCACACTCCAGCCATCCCAACATAGCCCGTTCTAATCCCGAATCAGCAAATACCTGTTGTGTATACTGCCGCAAAGCGGTGACCGGAAATTCCTTGCTGACAAAAAAAGTATTCTCCCCAAAAATCCGGTGTCGGATACAAATCTCTCCCAAAACAATGTTCGGCAAGGTATATACAAACACCGAAGGACTGGGAAAATACGATTCACCGATTGTCTCCTGGTAATGCCGGTCGGTATCCAAAGACGAGCAGGCATTCGCAAAAAATAAACCCGTTCGCCGGTTATCCGCACCCTTCTCCCCCTGCATCAATAACTCTGCAGCCAAAAAACCGGCCTTGGCCAGTATATCCATTTTAAAAAATTTAGGATACTCCAATTGCCACTCCCGATAAAGAGCTGTCAACCAGTCCCGAACAGACAAAGATTCAGCACGGAACACACATTGCCCGTTCAAAATACATTCGCCTTCCCGAATACGGACATATTTTTTTATTACCAACATATCATTCTATTTTTAAACGGATCGCAGCATTGCAACCGCCAAATCCCGACACGGTTTTGATACACTCTTTCATATTTTGCTCTACGACCTCGGTTACCACCCGAACAGGACGCGATACTCCCCCATTCACATATCCCCGGCTGACCGGTAGAAAACCATCCCGCAAAGCCCGGGCAGAAATCAAAGACTCCAATACGCCGGCAGCCCCCAGGGTATGTCCGAAATAAGCTTTTAAACTATACACCGGTACTTGCAATAAACCGGCCCGATCAAATGCGATCGACTCCATTTCATCGTTGTAAAGCGTGGCTGTCCCATGCGCATTGATAAATCCGATTCGCCCAATATCTGTTCCTTTCAACACCGATTCCAAAGCTAAAAATAAGCCTTCTCCCGTACGCGAAGGACCGGAAATGTGATTGGCATCATTGGAGATCGCTCCGGCTGCCAGCAGAACCTTTCCACTCTGCTCGGCACAACGCTGCAAAATAACCGTTGCGGCCGCTTCCCCCAGATTCAAGCCACATCGGGCGGCATCGAAAGGACGACAAGGTTCCGGCGACAAAGCCTTGAACGATTGAAAACCGGAAATAATAAATTTCGACAACACATCAACTCCCACTACGACCGCGGTATCATACACCCCCATCTCCAGCCAGCGCTTCGCAACAATCAAAGCGGCCACCCCCGAAATACAGGCATTCGAAACGACGACCGGTTCATTCACCGTACCGAAAAAACCGGCAATCAAACGAGCGGTGCGCCACAAGTAACAGCGCTCCGTTTCGAAGAAATCATTTCCCGGAGAAGCCAATAATTCCACATTTCCCTTCGTCGTAGACAAAATAAAAAGAGTCCGCCGACTTTTCATATCGACCCCCGCCTTCCGAATGGCCTCTGCCATCGAAACAATCGCCAAGCGCTCGAAATGCGTATACTTTTCTTTCGACAGGCCCCACTGACCGGCAACTTCATCCAGACGTTCCCGAGAAACCGCCGATGCCACCAAAGGTTCCGGTACCCCCCAAGCATCCGCATAATAACGCAAACCGCTATCTCCCCGGCGAACTGCAGCCACATTCTCGTCGGTCGTAAAACCCAGTGAAGAAACGATATTGTCTCCTATGATTCCGATTCCCATCATATCCTATTATTTATTCCTCGAAAACTTTCCATTCCTGTTTCCATGCTTCATAAAATTCCGGATTTCCCCACACCAATTGATAATTTTTGTCCAGGAAAACCTGCATGCTGCTGCCAGTCGCCATCAACGAACGCTGTTCCCCCTCTCCGGCATATACCCTGTAACTAAAACAAATCTTGGCAGCTTCCGTCGGTATATATTCCACTTCCACCGCCAAACGGTCTCCATACACCAAAGGTTTCTTATAGTTAAAGTCCAATTTCACCAAAGGAGCATAAAATCCTTCTCCGAAGATCCGCAAATATCCCAAATTATATTTCCGACCGAATTCTTCCCGGGCATCCTCAAAAAACTTGGCATAACTGCCATGCCAAACAATCCCCATCGAATCAACCTCACTAAAACGGACCTCTATTTCTTTAGTAGCCGATAAAACTCGCTTTTCCATTTTTACTATTTCAACTCTATTTCAAACAGATAAACTCAATCTCGAATGGCAATCTTCATCTCGCACTCCGCTACCAAACAACCATTACATTTTACCGTCGCTTTCACCAAAGTCAACGACATCACCTCACTCTGTACTTCGATACGCGTTTCCAAAGTTTCAGAGACTTTCGGCAAATCGTAAATGACCAGATTCCGCAAGGCTCCGATAAAACCGACCTTTACCTCTGCACCGTTGATCTTGTTGAGGTATCCGATCCGAGCAGCACAGGTCTGTGCTATATTCTCCACCACACCGGGTTCCCGCAACACACCATCCTCACAGAACAGATTGTCTTCCCGTACTTGTAGTTTCGTTTCTGTCACTTCCCAATCGCAGGCACACAAACGATCGATCATAATAAAAGGCGGCCGTTGAGGCAACAACTCCAATATACCAAATTCTTTTAACATTCCCAATTCTTATCTATTATTTTCTGAAAACCGTAAATATTCCCAAAGCGGTCCCCGACATTTCTTCGCCCGAAAACGGGCCATCAACTTTTCCGACCCCTCTTCCGGAAATATCCAATGACTTCCGGTGGCTTTGGCTCGTGTCCGGATGTTTGTAAGGTCTACTCCATCGGCCACGTAATATACCGGATCCAGCAACTCTTCCCGCGAAGAGATTTTACCTTCACGACATGCAATCCGAAACAACTCTGTTTCCGGATAGATCCGCATACCGATATATGGAAAAATCACCGCATTGGTCAATTCTCGCGAATGCCAGAAAGTTTCCTCCAAGGATGCCTCAGTCTCTCCATAACCGGCCAAAATCAAAAAATGTGCATAAAAGATCCCCAGTTCATCGCAATCATGCGATTTTTCCAAAACATCCGCCCAATAAAAACCTTTACGATAATTTTCCAATTGCTGATCCGAAAACGACTCCGTCCCGAATTCGATGTGTGTCAATCCCGCCTGTTTATACAACTGTAAATCCGCCCGACTCAGGTCACGGGGAGAAAAATAGGCTCCCCACGACACTTTCACACCGCTCTCGATGATCCGATGGGCAAGTTCCTCATTATACGCCCGGTCGATATTAAAAACAGAATCGGTAAAAAACACATAATTGATCTGTTTCCCAAAATATAACTCCCGCAGAGTATCCACTACCTGCACCGGGTCCAATTGCCGTACCTTCCTCCCTTCAATGACCGGATAGCTGCAATAGATACAACGATAGGGACACCCGCGTTTGGTCTGTACATTCAGCATACCGCTTCCTTCCCAGTAATAATCCAGCCAACTTTCTTCAAAACGCAAGGCCAACGAATCAGCATAATCACTGCGACCATTGACCCGGATTTGACCGGCCGCATCCCGAAATACCAGTCCTTCGATCCGAGAAGGATCTCCACCGGCTTCCAAGGTCCGCAACAAAAGAGCCAAAGTCTTCTCTCCTTCCCCCTTAATACCGAAATCCGCCCCCAAACGAGCCAACAAAATATCGGGAAAAATCGAAAAACCGGCACCGCCCACAATCACACAAGCCTCTGAATGGGCTCGAATACATTGCATCACCTCCACATACCAATGGATAAATGAATTTTTGGCATACAAATTGTTATCATCAATATTGCGCAAGGATACCCCTACATACCGAAAATCACCGGTTTGTAGTACCACTCCCAAAGACGACATATCACCAAAATTCAAATCGAAAACTCTCACATCAAATTCGGGTATCTCTTGCTGCAAATAAGTTTTCAAATAAGCAACTCCTAATGGATAAACGGGATAGGGAGAAGTATAGGTATTTGCCGATATTAACAATAACTTTTTACTCATGAATCGTCCAAAAATTATAAAAATTGTACCATTGCTCCGGATATATATCCAGCATGGTTGTCACTTCATGTACAAAAGCTTCCGTCAAGGCTCTTACTCTTTCTTCGCGACGGGTTAACGCAGGATCGATCTGTAGAGGACGAATATATACGTGATAATGCAATCCGCTCTCTTTCATGACAAAGAACGCCAGGACATTCACCTGAAAACGCTCCGCCAAATAATAGGCTCCCGAAGGGAAAGCAGCCTTGGCTCCCAAAAATTCAACCACGACCTGCTTGTTTCCTGAAAATACCCGATCGCAGGGCATACAGACTATTTCTCCCTGATCCAATGCAGCGTATATACTGTAAATATGCGACATATCCTCTGCGACCGGAATCAAATGAATCTGATTGGCTCCCAAGGTTTGTGTTCGCAAACGCTGCACGACTTCCGCCTCACCTCCGAAGATAATACCGTTCATAGGTTTCAGAGCCGGTCCCATCAAATAGCCCACGACTTCAAAATTACCGATATGCGAACTGGCAATAATACATCCCCGCGAATCTGACTGCTGGCGATCAAAATATTCCTGTCCCGTCACCGTCACCCGATAACGCTTTCCTTGGCCGCTGAAAATCGCAAACTTATCCAACACCGTCTGTCCGAACAAATAATGATTGCGATAGGTTTTTCGCCATGCTTTCCAACAGGTATAATGCCTTCGTTGCCGGAAATAGTGGTAAATCGCCAGACAGCGCTTGCGGGCAAAAAGCATGTAAAAAAGCACCACTACCCGTAAAATCACATATCCAACCCGTACATCCACATAACGGAAAAACCAAAACAAACTACGTTGACCGATATGACCGCCACCGGTTCGTCCTTTCCACTCCGTCTGTTGCACCACTATGCGTTTACTTTCTTTTCGATATAATCATAAAAAGCGCCCAGGGTTGTCACTCCGCCCATTTCTTCCGCCTTGATTTTAAAACCGAAATTCTTTTCCACAATCACCACAATATCTACAAAATCAAGACTATCGATACCCAAATCATCCTTCAATGATGCCTCTTCTTTCAGCAGATTTTCATCTATCTCTATCTCCTCTACCAAAAACTGATTGGTTATCTTTACAATTTCTTCTCTTGTCATATTCTTTTATTTTATTCATTATTATTCTTTTATTTTACGCACCACCAAAGCACTGTTCGTACCACCGAATCCAAACGAATTGGAAAGATAGGTATCGATTTTCTGTTCCCGGGTTTGCGGTATAATATTCAACTGAGCCGAATATTCATCCGGAGTCTCGAAATTGATATTCGGAGCAATAAAATCATTCTGCATCATCAAATTGGCATATACGATTTCACTGGCTCCGGCCATCCAACATTCATGTCCAGTCATCGATTTCGTCGAACTGACCGGCGTCTGACTGCCAAAAAGCTTATGAATGGCCATGGCTTCATACATATCCCCCAAAGGAGTCGAAGTCGCATGAGCATTGATATAATCTATCTCTTTCGCTTCCAGACCGGCATCCTGCAAGGCTCTTGACATGGCGATGTAAGATCCGTCATTATTCGGTTGTGAGATATGCCCGCCATTGGAAGAAAAACCATACCCAATCACCTCTGCTAAAATCGGCGCTCCTCTCCGTAATGCATGTTCATACTCTTCCAGAATCAATGTCGCCGCCCCGCCACTAGGTACCAGACCATCCCGGTTGGCGTCGAAAGGGCGAGAAGCTTTGGTCGGCTCATCGGTCCGGACAGAAAAAGCGCTCAAAGCATCGAAACTGGCCATGGAATAGATATTGACCTCCTGAGCGCCGCCACACACCACCACATCCTGCCATCCGTGACGGATAAAAAAGAAACCGAGTCCAATAGAATGGGAACCGCTGGCACAAGCCGCACTGATCGTCATATTAACTCCCCGCAATTTGAAAATAGTCGATAAATTCATCGTCACCGTAGAATTCATCGATTGAAAGATTGCCCCCGACCCCAAAAGCATGGTATCTTTCTTTTCTTCCATGGTCTTATGAGCTTCCACTACAGGTTTTGCCGAGGAATCATTTCCATAGAAAATTCCCACCTCATGATTTTCCAGATATTCCATATCTATGGCCGCATTCCGCAAAGCTTCCTCGGTGGCCATATAAGCGAATTCTCCTTCCTCTGCCAATCCCATTCGCAAGCGTCGATCTAATTTTCCCTTCAATTGAGGACGCTCAACTATGCCTGTCAAAGGGGATCGATAACCATACCGGGTACGTTCCGGATCGATACCGATACCGGATTTCCCGGCATACAACGATTCCTTCACCTCCTGCAAATTTTTCCCCAGACAGGAATAAATCCCCATGCCTGTTATAACGACTCTTCTCATACTTGTTATCTCTTCCTTATTTAAGTATATAATCCTCCGTTGATGGAAATCACCTCCCCGGTAATATATGCCGCCTTATCCGAAGCCAGGAAAGCCACCAAATCGGCCACTTCCTCCGGTTTCCCGAAACGATTCAGAGGAATCATCTCTTTCAAGGCTTTTTCGTCCAAATCCCGGGTCATATCGGTGGCAATAAATCCCGGAGCAACAGCATTTACCGTAACCCCTCGTTTCCCGACTTCCTGTGCCAACGCCTTTGTAGCTCCGATAATGCCAGCCTTAGCCGCAGAATAATTTGTTTGCCCGGGAAGACCTTTGATTCCGGACAAAGAAACTACATTAACGATCCGGCCGTAACGTTGGGTCAACATGTCTTTCAATAAACGACGGGTGACATAAAAAAAGCCATTCAGATGAATATCCAACACCTGATGCCACTGTTCATTCTGCATCCACATCATCATCGTATCGTTACGCACACCGGCATTATTGACCAAAACAGCAATATAATCTTCCGGATGACGATCGCTCCACTCCATCAAGGCAGCATCCACCGCTTCTACCTCCGCAACATTAAAAGGCAACAATTCTGCTTGTCCCCCCTCCTCTTCCACCATCCGTCTGGTTTCCAAGGCAGCCGCCTCATTCGAAGCATAATTTATAAGTACAGGAAATCCCTTTCTTGCCAACTCCACACAAACCGCCCGGCCAATTCCCCGAGAACCTCCTGTCACCAACGCGTATTTCATATGATCTATATATCTAATTCTTTATTTTTCAGAAATTCAATCATGCTCCGAATCTCTTTGTATTTCGGTGTATCTTCTACAAAGACCGGGAAAAATGCCCTCACCTCCTCATAAATAGCACGGCTTTTCGGTGACAAGCTTGGCTGAATCTTCAGATAATCCACAGCCTGAACAATGGCCATCATATGAATGGCCATCACCTGGAAGGCATTTTCCACCACTCGAGCCGCCAACTGTGCCGAATTGGTACCCATACTCACTACATCCTGATTATCATTATTATTTGGAATACTGTGCACACACATGGGCATGGACAAAGTCTGACATTCCGCAGTCGTCGATGTTGCCGTAAACTGGGAGGCCTGCAAACCATAATTCAAGCCCAATACCCCCAAATTGACAAAAGGTGGCAAAATACCATTTATCCGGTCGTGAAACAGGTAGTTCAACTGCCGCTCTGTCAACATCACCAGTTTTGTCACAGCGATCTTCAACTTGTCCATTTCATAAGAAATGTAATCGCCATGGAAATTTCCACCATGATATATATTTTCGGTATCCGGATCGACAATCGGATTGTCACAGGCCGAATTCAATTCATCGATCAGCACCTTTTCAGCATTCTCCAGTTCATCGAAAACAGGTCCCAACACCTGTGGCACACAACGCAACGAATAGTAAGCCTGCACTTTGTGTTCAAACACTTTTTCGTCATGTTTCCGATCATATAATTCAGCTTCCCGCTTACGTACACAACGACTGCCGGCAACCCATTCCCGCATCATACGAGCCACTTCCTGCTGTCCCCGATGGCGTTTTACGCCGTTCAACACTTCCGACATCAAATCGTCGTAGGAGGCAGCGATTTCATTCATCATGACCGAAGTCACTACTCCCCACTTCAAGAGTTGTCGAGCATATATCAGATTCACCAGACCGATTCCGGTCATCATAGAGGTTCCATTAGTCACGGACAGGCCTTCGCGAATCCGCATCTGAAAAGGTCGCAAACCGTTTTCCTCCAACACCTCGGCTGTCGGCCGCCATTCTCCCCGATACCAGACCTCTCCCTCTCCAATCAACGTCAAAGCCATATGTGCCAACTGCACCAGATCGCCACTGGCCCCTACGCTACCATGTTCCGGAATCATCGGATAGATCCCGCGATTGATAAATTCTACCAGCAATTCCACCAGCTCGCGATGTACTCCGGATTCTGCCTGCAGAAAGGTCCCCAGACGAGCAATCATAGCCGCTTTTACATACAGCGGTTCCACAGGTTTTCCTGCTCCGGTAGAATGACTGCGAATGATATTATATTGTAAATCCTTCAGAGACTGATCTTCTATTCGCCACTGAGCCATCGGGCCAAATCCGGTATTGATTCCGTAAATCACCTTGTTAGAGGTAAAATTCTGCAAAAATTCAAAACAACGGTCAATCGCTTCCCACGTATTCTCTGCAATTTCTAATGGCTCATTTCTGAACAAAATACGATATACTTCATCCAGACTAAAAGTATTAAACACACGCATGTTTTTCTTTCAATCATTAATAATGACACGACACACTACCGAAATGGCATTTAAAATATTATGGCGTAAAGATATTAAAATATTCAACAACTCTTCTTCCCATGCCATGATAAAATTAAAGGAATCCCCTCAAAGCAAATGCCGAAAGCCATTACTTCGCCGGGCGGCACAAACTGCCTCGACGGAATGGTACTTTCGGCATATCAAATTGAACTTAGATATAAAAGAATTTGCCACATAAGAAACGATCGCTACAAATCGATCTCTATCTTATCCGCAAAAATTCTTTCACTGTCTCCGAACAGAGCAATAGATTCAACCATTACTCCCAGATTAGGAAGAACATTTTTCTTTACAACCTTTTCATCATTTATAATCAGCTTTACTGTTCCATAAGCAAGCATCGAATCGGGCACATAAACCACTAAGCGTTCCTGCCCACTACCCGAAAGAGCCTTTATATGGATTCTTATTTCATCCTTTTGTATCGTTTCTTCAATCAATATCCGACACCTCTGATCCGTTTTCCAAGCGGAAAAATTCAGATTATAGACCCCCAAAGGAAAGCCATCCCCACAACAGGCATATAGATAATTGATACGAGCAGGCATACAATTTCTCTCATACTGCATCATCCACTTTGAAATGCCCGCAATATCCACCGCATGTCTTTTCCCTTGCTGGATATTTACCAGAGTATTAAATTCCCCGGGTGCCGCTGTAGCCGACAATACATCCAACCGGTCTTTCCACATCATGGCATAAATATTCCTACTGAAATCGCTGTCCAGACGCCCCACATCCATCCGCAACGGAAGATTACGGTAATTTTCCAGCTTTTCATCAGGAGCATCCGCAGCAGCAACAATAGAAACGGCACCAAAATAATCTGGCATGAATGCCGACAGACGAATCGTTCCATATCCTCCTTGAGAGGTTCCCGATAAATAGATTTTATTCAGGTTTACTTTTCCCGACAAGGCCGCAAGCCGACACATTTTTCGTATGGCATAACGCTGCGGAGATTGACTCCATGAACCGATTCTGTCATCAGACATTCTCGGGATCACATAAAAAACCGGCGCATCTTCCTGTTCCCTACACGAAGTCACCATACTCTCCCAGGAAATTGTATTGACAACCGCCGAATGCGGACCATCTACCTCATATTGTCCTCCGCCATGCAGATTGATAATCATAGGATATCCGCCAGCAGGCATATTTCCTTTCACAAGGAACCGGACAGGCATCGCCTGATTGCCGGGAAGGTCCCAGGATACCGTTGCATCTCCTTGCAAAAAACCACTGTTCAACAGATCCGCTTCGTTCACTTTTCTCCAAATAGCCCAAACTCTTTTTTTTATCTCCGACACACTGTCTCGGGCGATCGTAACTGTAAAAAGAGATGGATGGGGAATCGTGAATGAGTCTTCCAACTGATCCCTAAAATACTGTATAATACAGTCTGTCTGTTCGGCCGCGTTAAAAGGTTCTATCCGCTCCGGTCCGCGACTACATCCCACAAAGAACAGCAGAGCGGTTAGAGATACCCCTCCAAATCTTTTACTTATAATTCTTCCAGATATTCCGAATAATTTTCCCATTTCCAAACAGCGATATAAGAAGACAGGGTCCCTTGGGGAATATAAAAATGTACCAATATTTCATCATTTTCATTATACCAGTTCAAACCGGCAAACGGATACATGCTACCTTTAGAACCACGGATTTCATAATAAGTATTGTCAAGAACGGGAGGAGTTTTTCCAGAAAGATATACACTCGTCAAGTTTTTACAATACGCCAAAGCACCTCCCTGAATCGTCTTCACTTCATCAGGAAGAACTATTTTTTTCAAATTTTGACATGAATAGAAGGTCTTGTACTCAACATCCCGCACTAAAGGAGGATAAACAAATTCCTCAATCCCCGAATATGAAAATGCTTCATGCGATATTGTCAGCACAGACGCCGGCAGTATCACTCTTTGAAGAGATGAAGTAAAAGCAAAGGCTCCGTCCATAACAGTCTTCAATGAATTTCCCGGAACAATGACTTCCTGAAGCTTGGAAGAATATCCAAGCCAACCCTGCCCGATGGTCTCCAGATTTCGAGGCATGATCACTTTCCGCAATGCTGACGAATTGTCTCTCAGAAAATATTGATGCGGAGTGACGGCAACAGAGGCATCCGTCAAATCCAAGATATCCAAATTCTTGATCTCTTTGATGGCATTTGCATCCGACTGATCTACGACACCTTTGATCGTAAGGATCCTGATATCCTCCATCGTATAGCTTTCCAGACGTTTTTTCAATGTCCCCTGTTCCAAATTTTCCACCACGATTTCCCCCGTACGTAATGCGTTATTCCCTTCTGACTTGAGGAAAGCGTACTTAAATGAAACGGTACCGAATCCTGTTTTAGCCACAGGATCCTCATAAACTCCGGTAAATTGAAGCTTGACATATTCTCCGGACGCGGTCTTGACAATTCGAACCCGTTTATCTAAGGTAACCGACGGAGGCATACTTCCTGTATCGAATGTATAATAATTACAAATTCCAGCGTTAAACCATGCAACAGATTTCTGGGGAGGCATTGCATCAAACAAAGTGACTTCAATAGAATTATTTCCTACCCATTGGGATGAATATTCGACAAAGGGCAAATAATTCACAACAGCATCAAAGTCGGTATAATCGGTCACATAAACCGACACCGCAGCCTTCCCTTTTTTATCGCTATTCGTAAAACCATTTACCTTATCAAAAGCAATATCCCATTCCGAACTGCCAGCTGCATCCGAAGCACTCTGTCCGAAGACTTTATCTGCAGCAAATGAAAAATAAATACAACCATCCGAATTAGGTACATTTTTTGACAGTTTCATGGACACTTCCCGAACGGCATACTTGTCCGGAGTTTCCACCGGTACGGGGTCTTCATTCGTCTTTTTTTCACAAGAAGACATAACTGCCATAAACACAAGCGGCAAGATAAAGTTTTCTCTCATCAAATAATTTTTCATACGAACTATAATTTATATTTATAATTTTCGTGGCGAAATTATAGGCCGATGCTGTCGGTGTCAATACCTATTAATGGTGAAAATACCATTCAATTTCGGGAAAAAATTACAGGCCATCCCTGATTTTAGGGAAAATACGGAGTCCCTTATACAAAAAAACTTACCGGAAAAGAGGAATATCCAACTCTTTCCCGGTAAGTTATATTCAAAGAAATACAATCTTATTTTTTCTTGTAGAATTTATGCGGCTTGATCATGGTTTCCGGTTTCAGCAACTGATCCAACTCATCTTTGGTCAGTAAACCTTCTTCCAATACCAACTCATAAACACTGCGATTTTCTTTCAACGCCCGTTTGGCAATACGGGAAGAATTCTCATACCCCAAAGTCGGATTCAAAGCAGTCACAATACCGATGCTGTTCAACACCATCTCACGACAATGCTGAGCATTGGCTGTAATTCCCTCTACACAGAGGATACGCAAACGATCCATACCCTTCTGCAACATCTTGATAGAACTGAAGATTGCATGAACCATCACCGGTTCCATCACATTCAACTGCAACTGACCAGCTTCAGCCGCAAAAGTAACTGTCAGATCATTACCAATGATACGGTAACAAATCTGGTTCACCACTTCCGGAATAACCGGATTTACTTTTCCCGGCATGATAGAAGATCCCGGCTGCATCGGAGGCAGATTAATTTCATTCAAACCACAACGAGGACCGCTGGACAACAGACGTAAATCGTTGCAGATCTTGGATAATTTCACAGCCAAACGTTTCAAAGCCGAAGAATACATTACAGAAGAACCGGCATCCGGAGTAGCCTCAATCAAATTGGAAGCCAGGACAAATTCCTCACCACTGATGATTCGCAGATTTTTAATACACTTAGCCGAATATTCAGGTTCAGAATTGATTCCAGTACCGATAGCGGTCGCTCCCATATTCACTTCCAGGAACAATTTTGCCATCTGGTTCAAACGATCCACCTCTTCTTCCAGGTTTGCAGCAAAAGCTTCGAATTCCTGTCCCATGGTCATCGGCACGGCATCCTGCAACTGGGTACGTCCCATTTTCAGTACTTCCTTGAATTCCTCTCCTTTAGCCCGGAAAGCCTGAATCAACAGTTTCAAATCTGCAACCAGTTCTTCGTTCATGAAGATAAACGCCAATTTGAAAGAAGTCGGATAGGCATCATTCGTTGACTGAGACATGTTAACGTGATTGTTCGGATGGCAATATTGATATTCCCCTTTCTGATGACCCATCAGTTCCAAAGCCCGATTGGCAACCACTTCATTGATGTTCATATTTGTAGATGTCCCAGCTCCTCCCTGAATCAGGTCTACCGGGAACTGATCGTGCAGTTTTCCACTGATAATTTCTTCACAGGCACGGGTGATAGCATTCGCAATCTCATCCGGAAGAATCTCCAGTTCCTGATTTGCCTTTGCAGCCGCCCATTTTACCATAGCCAAGGCTTTCACATAGTTCGGATAATCACCAATCGTGATGCCACTGATGTTCTGAAAATTTTCAATTCCCCGAAGGGTTTGTATTCCATAATACGCATCTGCAGGCACTTCTTTTTCGCCCAGCAAATCATGTTCAAGACGTGTTTTCATTATATCAATTGTTTAATTACAATAAAGTTCCATTTCAAAATAACACAACTACGCAATAAAGGTTTCAAATTAATTGTAAAAACACCCGGATAATGACAGTTTGCTATGTATTTATCTCCAAAAGCTAACGTTTTTTTATCTTTAGGCACCCCAAAGTTAGAAAAGAAAAAGGATTAAACGAGTAATTTTTAAAAAAGAAACGACATGCTCATTTTTAAAGAAAAGCATGTAACACAAACGTTTACGAATGATTAAGAAATATTTAATAAATATTTAAGAGATGGGGCTCTGAAAAGAAGCCCCAAATGAAGAGCTACACTCTTCACTTTTATTCCTCGTCTTTTATTTCTGTTTCTTCATTCTCAGTCATTTCCAAGGGACGGAAATTTTCCGGAACAGTCTCCTCTTCTGCTGAAAAGTACGGGAAAACATCCATAAACAAAGTATCCGTTATACTGGCAATCTCATAGGGAACCACAAACGTAGACAAACTCTTTTCCAGATTTTCCAATGCCCGATTGATATTTGCCGCCGCTACCAGATAATACTGTCCTGTAGACTTTTCTTTTCCACTCACTTCATCGGCATCGATGATATTCACTTTCGCCTTGTACCAGCGATCATCGTTTTCATCTTCCGAAGGGACCAGTTCAGTTATATTCGATTTTTTCAAACTACTGATATAATAATCTCCCTGAATCACCGATTCCATCTCATGCATGATCCGGCTTTCTGCCTCCGTATACGAAATGGCATCCAATAAATACGCCTCATTTACCTTTTTCTCCCGTCCATCCTCATTCACTTTCACATACTTTACCTTCGCTTCAAACCAATTTGCTGTCATGTTTTCTATCTTTTATCAATAATTTTATATTCCTATGCCTGTCCTTTGGGTTCCATGTCAAGCGGGAACATCGGACCGACATTTCCGTTGCTTTCCTGAGGAATTCGAATCACTCCGTTATCCTGTTCAAACTTGCGGATATTGTCCTGCAAGGCCAGCATCAAGCGTTTGGTATTTTCCGGAGTCATGATCAGCCGGCTTTTTACTTCGGCTTTGGGCACACCAGGCATCAAGCGCACGAAATCGAGGATGAATTCAGAAGTCGAATGAGCAATGATTGCTAAATTCGCATAGGTTCCCTGAGCAACCTCATGACTCAGATCTATTTCCAAATGATTTTGTTTTTGTTCTTCCATAATATTAAATTGTAAAAACAGGTAAAAAAAGCCGCCGGAAAAACCAGCGGCTTTCTATTTTTAATAAAATAACTTATTTGTTATTCTGCAATTTTTCCATTTCTTCCTTGGAGCCGACAATCAGTCCCCGCAGTTCCTTCATACCGGTACCAACCGGAATCAGGTGACCGCAAATGACATTTTCCTTCAAACCTTCCAGCGGATCCACCTTGCCATAGATTGCAGCTTCGTTCAATACCTTCGTCGTTTCCTGGAAAGAAGCCGCCGAAATGAAACTGGAAGTCTGCAATGCAGCACGGGTAATTCCCTGCAGTACCTGAGCCGACGTTGCCGGCACCGCATCGCGAGCCTCGACCGTCTTCAGATCCCGACGTTTCAACTGGGAGTTGATATCGCGAAGGGTACGGGCGGAAATGATCTGTCCGGCTTTTACTCGATCAGAATCTCCTGGATCCATCACCACTTTCTTACCGAACATTTCATCGTTTTCCTCCATAAATTCGTTTTTATCCACGATCTGGTTCTCCAGGAAGCGAGTGTCTCCGGAATCCTGAATCAATACCTTCCGCATCATCTGATGCACAATGATCTCGAAATGTTTGTCATTGATCTTCACACCCTGCATCCGATACACATCCTGTACTTCATTGACAATATATTCCTGCACGGCAATCGGTCCCTGAATATTCAGAATGTCAGTCGGAGTAATCGCCCCATCGGACAACGGCGTTCCGGCACGTACATAATCGTTCTCCTGCACCAGAATCTGCTTCGACAGAGAAACCAGATATTTTTTCACTTCACCGGCCTTGGAGGTTACGATGATTTCCCGATTTCCCCGTTTGATCTTTCCGTAAGTCACCTCTCCGTCGATTTCAGAAACAACCGCCGGATTCGAAGGATTCCGGGCCTCGAACAATTCAGTTACCCGAGGTAGACCTCCCGTGATATCCCCTGCCTTACCGACAGCTCTCGGGATTTTCACAATCGTACTACCGGCAATGACTTCATCCCCTTCCTTCACTACGATATGAGCACCTACCGGCAAGTTATAACTCTTCACCACATTGCCGTCCTTGTCTTCAATCGTCAAAGCCGGAGCTTTGGTTTTATCACGGAACTCGATAATTACTTTTTCCCGGAAACCGGTCGTTTCATCGGATTCTTCCTTATAGGTTTCCCCCTCGATCAAATTCTCAGAACCGATCTTACCGCTGAATTCAGTAATGATCACAGCATTGAACGGATCCCATTCACACAACAAATCATTTTTCTGAATTTCCTGTCCATCTTTCACAAACAGCTTGGCACCGTAAGGAATGTTATGAGTGATCAGGATGATATTGGTATTCTTATCAATAATACGCAACTCCGTCAAACGACCGACAACCACATCGCATTTCTGACCGTTATCCTGAGTATATTCCACAGAACGCAATTCCTCAAATTCGATGATACCGTCATATTTCGCCTTCAACGAGTTTTCCGTAGAAATATTTCCAGCCGTACCACCCACGTGGAACGTACGCAAGGTCAACTGAGTACCCGGTTCACCAATAGACTGGGCGGCAATGGTGCCCACCGCTTCACCCATCTGTACCAATTGCCCGGTAGCCAGGTTACGTCCGTAACATTTCGCACAAACCCCTTTCTTGGCTTCACAAGTCAGTACAGAACGAACCTCCACACGTTCGATCGGCGATTTTTCAATGGCCTCCGCAATTTCTTCCGTAATCTCTTCTCCGGATCTTACCAGCAATTCTCCGGTATGCGGATGATAGATATCATGTACGGATACACGTCCCAGAATTCTTTCATACAGGGAAGCTACGATTTCCTCGTTATTTTTGATGGCAGCGATGGTCACTCCTCGCAACGTACCGCAGTCTTCTTCCGTAATGGTTATATCATTGGCCACATCCACCAGACGACGGGTCAGATAACCGGCATCCGCCGTTTTCAAAGCCGTATCGGCCAAACCTTTACGAGCACCGTGCGTAGAGATGAAGTACTCCAATACAGACAATCCCTCTTTGAAGTTTGCCAAAATCGGGTTCTCGATGATCTGACCTCCGGTTGCTCCTGATTTTTGAGGTTTTGCCATCAATCCACGCATACCGCCCAACTGACGAATCTGTTCACGAGAACCACGGGCTCCGGAGTCAAGCATCATGTAAATGGAATTGAATCCCTGATCGTCCTCTGCCAGCTGCTTCATCAACGTATTGGTCAATTTGGCATTTACATGCGTCCAGATATCGATAATCTGATTGTAACGTTCGTTGTTCGTGATGAAACCCATGTTATAGTTATTCATCACCTCTTCCACCTGATCGTATCCTTCCTGCAGCAGCGCATCCTTTTCTGCCGGAACAATCACATCGGCCAGATTGAAAGACAGTCCGCCTTCAAAAGCCATACGGTATCCCAAATCCTTGATATCATCCAGGAATTTGGCGGTCACATCCACTCCGCAACGTTTAAATACATCGCTGATAATATCACGCAATGATTTTTTCGTAATTAGTGTATTGATATAAGGGAAATTCTTCGGAGTAAACTGATTCAGGATTACACGTCCCACCGTCGTATCGATCATGTGGACAAACTCATTGCCGGCATGATCGATATCCTTAATCTTCACCTGAATCTGAGCATGCAGATCTACCGCTTTTTCATTCAAAGCGATGATAACTTCCTCCGGAGAATAAAATTTCAAACCTTCCCCTTTCGCCCCTTTACGAGGTTTGGTGATATAATACAATCCGAGCACCATATCCTGAGAAGGCACGGTAATCGGCGCCCCATTGGCAGGATTCAGAATATTGTGAGCACAAAGCATCAAAATCTGAGCTTCCAGGATTGCCTCATTTCCCAATGGCAAGTGAACAGCCATCTGGTCACCGTCAAAGTCGGCGTTAAATCCGGTACAAGCCAGCGGGTGCAGACGAATCGCCTTTCCTTCGATCAGTTTCGGCTGGAAAGCCTGGATACCCAACCGGTGCAAGGTCGGAGCACGGTTCAACAAAACCGGATGACCTTTCAATACATTTTCCAGGATATCCCACACCACCGGATCCCGACGGTCTACAATTTTCTTGGCACTCTTTACGGTCTTGACAATCCCCCGCTCGATCAGTTTCCGGATAATAAAGGGCATGTATAATTCAGCCGCCATATCTTTGGGCAATCCGC
The DNA here is from genome assembly GCA_944321165.1 of uncultured Odoribacter sp. Classification (GTDB taxonomy): domain Bacteria; phylum Bacteroidota; class Bacteroidia; order Bacteroidales; family Marinifilaceae; genus Odoribacter. The sequence continues at coordinate 84,018 of CALUKE010000006.1, read as the reverse complement.
ACTCGTGCATCTTCAAGTCCGGTCCCACCACGATCACAGAACGGGCCGAATAATCGACACGCTTACCGAGCAAGTTCTGACGGAAACGTCCCTGTTTCCCTTTCAAACTGTCGGAGAGCGATTTCAACGGCCGGTTATTTTCAATTTTTACAGCATTGGATTTGCGGGAATTATCGAACAGAGAATCCACCGCTTCCTGCAACATTCGTTTTTCATTTCTCAAAATCACATCCGGAGCCTTGATCTCGATCAACCGTTTCAAGCGGTTGTTCCGGATGATCACCCGGCGGTACAGATCATTCAGGTCGGAAGTAGCAAAACGTCCTCCATCCAAAGGAACCAGCGGACGCAATTCCGGCGGAATTACAGCCAATACCTTTACGATCATCCATTCCGGTTTGTTTACCTCTTTGCTTTCACGGAATGCTTCCACAACCTGCAAGCGCTTCAACGCTTCATTTTTACGCTGCTGAGAAGTTTCCGTATTTGCCTTATGACGCAGATCATAAGACAGATCATCCAGATTCAGACGTTCCAGCAACATCTGAATGGCCTCGGCTCCCATCTTTGCGATGAACTTGTTCGGATCTTCATCGTCCAAATGCTGATTGTCTGCCGGCAGCGCATCTACAATATCCAGGTATTCCTCTTCCGTCAACAGATCCAGCTCGGCAATTCCTTTTTCAGCCATGATTCCCGGCTGAACAACGATATACCGTTCATAATAAATGACCGCATCCAGTTTTTTAGAAGGCAGGCCCAACAAATAACCGATCTTGTTCGGCAAGGATTTGAAATACCAGATATGAGCCACCGGAACCACCAGCTGAATATGTCCCATACGTTCCCGGCGCACTTTCTTTTCTGTCACTTCCACCCCACAACGGTCGCAGACAATCCCTTTGTAACGGATGCGTTTGTATTTACCGCAATGACATTCATAATCTTTCACGGGACCGAATATCCGTTCGCAGAACAGTCCATCGCGCTCCGGTTTATAAGTACGATAGTTGATGGTTTCCGGCTTCAGTACCTGTCCACTGGAATGCTCCAGAATCTCCTCAGGCGAAGCCAGTCCGATTGCAATTTTTGTAAAGCTCTTGGGCTTGTTGGTATTATTATCTTTTCTAAAAGCCATCTTCGTTGATTTTTGATTTCAAATCTAAAATCGTAATTATATTAAGTTCACGCTCAATCCGAGTCCTCTCAACTCATGCAACAAAACGTTGAATGATTCGGGCAATCCCGGTGCCGGCATAGGCTCTCCTTTTACGATATGTTCGTAAGTCTTGGTACGGCCCATCACATCATCAGACTTCACGGTCAGAATTTCCTGCAGAATATGGGCAGCACCGAAGGCCTCCAATGCCCACACCTCCATTTCACCGAAACGCTGACCACCGAATTGCGCTTTACCACCCAAAGGCTGCTGGGTAATCAAAGAATACGGTCCGATGGAACGGGCATGCATCTTGTCGTCTACCATGTGGCCCAATTTCAGGAAGTAGGTTACTCCCACCGTTGCCGGCTGGTCGAAGCGTTCCCCGGTACCTCCATCATAAAGGTAAGTCGTTCCATAACGGGGAACTCCCGCTTTATCCGTATAAGCGTTGATATCCTCCAGACTGGCACCATCGAAGATCGGAGTTGCGAACTTCAGTCCCAGTTCCTTACCGGCCCATCCCAATACCGCTTCGAAAATCTGTCCCAAGTTCATACGGGAAGGCACACCCAACGGGTTCAAGCAAATATCCACCGGTGTTCCATCTGCCAGGAAAGGCATATCCTCCACCCTTACCACTCGGGATACAATACCCTTATTTCCATGTCGTCCGGCCATCTTGTCTCCAATCTGCAATTTCCGCTTCTTAGCGACATATACCTTCGCCATCTTGATAATACCGGAAGGCAGTTCATCTCCGACAGTGGCATTGTATTTCTTACGTTTCATCTGACCTTCGATTTCCTTGTACTTGATCACAAAATTGTGAAGCAAATCGCGGATCATATCATTTTTCTGCTTATCGGTCGTCCACTTGTTCGGATTGATTTCCAGATAATTCAGATTCTGCAGTGTCTTCAGGGTAAACTTCACTCCCTTCGGAATGATATCCTCATTCAGGTAATTTTTCACCCCTTGGGAAGTCTTGCCATTGGTCAGTTCAAACAGCTTGTCGATCAAAAGGTCTGTCAAATCGCCCACCTTCCGTTCAAACTGTTCGTCGATTTCTGCCAGAATGGTCTTGCCGGCAGCTTTGGATTTCCGGTCCCCGATCATTCGCTGGAACAACTTCTTGTCGATGATCACACCGCTCAGCGAAGGCGAAGCTTTCAAGGAAGCATCTTTCACATCTCCGGCCTTGTCACCGAAAATTGCCCGCAGCAATTTTTCTTCCGGACTCGGATCTGATTCTCCTTTCGGAGTAATCTTACCGATCAGGATATCTCCCGGTTTTACACGGGCTCCGATACGGATAATTCCGTTCTCATCCAAATCCTTCGTTGCGTCCTCGCTAACATTCGGTATATCGGCGGTCAATTCTTCCAGACCGCGTTTGGTTTCGCGTACTTCCAGCGAATATTCATCCACGTGAACAGAAGTGAAGACATCGTTACGAACGATGTTTTCAGAAATCACAATGGCATCCTCATAGTTGTAACCTTTCCACGGCATGTAAGCCACTTTCAGGTTACGTCCCAGTGCCAGTTCTCCGCCTTCGGAAGAATAACCTTCCGTCAGAATCTGACCTTCTTCCACGCGATCACCTTTCCGGACAATCGGACGCAAGGTCATGGTCGTACTCTGGTTGGTCCGTTTATATTTCGGCAATATATATTCCTTCGTATCCCCGTCAAAACTAACAAAACGTTCTTCCTCGGTCTGATCATACTTGATCACAATGCGGCGTCCATCGACAAAATCAACCACACCGGCACCCTCGGCAACGATTTGCGTACGGGAATCTTTGATCAGGTTGGCTTCCAGACCGGTACCGACAATCGGCGCCTGCGGTTTGATAATGGGCACAGCCTGACGCATCATGTTAGATCCCATCAAAGCACGGTTCGCATCGTCGTGCTCCAGGAAAGGAATCAAAGAAGCTGCAATGGAAGCAATCTGGTTCGGAGCAACGTCCATCAGATTGACATTTTCCACCTCTTCCAAGGGGAAATCACCGTCCTTCCGTGATTTCGCACGCTTGTTCACAAAATGTCCCTCATCATCGATCTTTGCATTGGCCTGGGCAATCACCAAACCTTCTTCTTCTTCTGCAGACAAATACTTCACTCCCTCATCCGACAAATCCACTACGCCATTTTCCACTTTCCGGTAAGGAGTTTCAATAAAGCCCAGGTCATTGATCTTGGCATATACGCAAAGCGAAGAAATCAAACCGATATTCGGACCTTCCGGCGTTTCAATTGGACAAAGCCGACCGTAATGGGTATAGTGAACGTCTCGCACTTCGAATCCGGCACGGTCACGCGACAAACCGCCGGGACCCAGCGCCGACATACGACGTTTATGGGTAATCTCCGCCAACGGATTGGTTTGATCCATAAACTGTGACAAGGCATTCGTTCCAAAGAAAGAATTGATCACTGATGACAGGATCTTGGAATTGATCAGATCGACAGGAGTAAATACCTCATTGTCCCGAACATTCATCCGTTCCCGGATCGTACGGGCCATACGGGCCAATCCCACACCGAACTGATTGTATAATTGTTCGCCCACGGTACGAACACGACGATTGCTCAAATGGTCGATATCATCGACATCCGTACGGGCATTCAACAATTTGATCAAATATTTGATGATTTCAATCATGTCCTCCTTCGTCAACACACGGACTTCAGGATCTGTCGTCAAGCCGAGCTTCTTGTTCAGCTTATAACGGCCGACGTCTCCCAGGTCATAGCGTTTATCCGAGAAGAACAACTTGTCGATCACATCCCGGGCGGTCGCTTCGTCAGGTGGTTCTGAACTACGCAACTGTCTGTAGATGTGCATCACTGCTTCTTTCTCCGAATTACAGGGGTCTTTCTGCAGTGTATTATATATAATGGCATAATCTGCCAGATTCTGTTTTTCCTTGTGTAATAAAATCGTCTTCGCTCCAGACTCGACGATTGCATCTATATGTTCATTTTCCAGTACCGTTTCCCGGTCTACGATGATTTCGTTACGTTCGATAGAGACCACCTCACCGGTATCTTCATCCACGAAATCCTCCACCCAGCTCTTCAATACACGCGCAGCCAAACGACGGCCAACGACTTTTTTCAATCCCGATTTGGAAACATTTATTTCATCTGCCAGATCAAATATCTGCAAGATATCCTTATCCGTTTCGAAACCGATGGCCCGCAACAGGGTCGTTACCGGTAATTTCTTCTTCCGGTCGATGTACGCATACATCACATTGTTGATGTCTGTCGCGAACTCAATCCAAGACCCCTTGAACGGAATAATTCTGGCGGAATAAAGTTTGGTACCATTCGCATGGACGCTCTGTCCGAAAAATACACCCGGCGACCGATGCAACTGAGATACGATCACACGCTCGGCTCCGTTTATCACAAAGGTACCTTTCGGTGTCATATAAGGGACATTCCCCAGGTATACGTCTTCAATCACCGTGTCGAAATCCTCGTGCTCGGGATCCGTACAATACAACTTCAGTTTGGCTTTCAACGGAGCTCCATATGTCAATCCCTGCTCCAGACACTCGTCAATGGTATAGCGGGGCGGATCGATGAAATAGTCCAAAAATTCCAGAACAAAATTGTTCCGGGTGTCGGTGATTGGAAAGTTTTCCTTAAAAACAGTATACAGACCCTCATTTTTTCTGTTTTCAGGCGTCGTTCCCAATTGAAAAAAGTCCTTGAAAGACTTTAATTGCACTTCAAGAAAATCAGGATATGGCAGCTGATTTTTCGTGGAGGCAAAACTTATTCTTTTGTTTGAAGTATTTGAAGACATCTAATAATTTTTTGGAACCTAAACAATAATAACAACAAAATGGTTTAGAGTCAAAAAGTGACTCTAAACCTCAAAACCCACAGGGGTCTATGACTTATTTAAGTTCAACTTCAGCTCCTGCTTCTTCCAGTTGAGCTTTCAATTGTGCAGCTTCTTCCTTAGAAACTTTTTCTTTCAAAGGAGCCGGAGCCTTGTCAACTAATTCCTTAGCTTCTTTCAGTCCAAGACCGGTCAGTTCTTTTACTAATTTCACAACAGCCAATTTAGACTGACCACCTGATTTCAGGATTACATCGAACTCGGTCTGTTCAGCAGCAGCAGCACCTTCGCCACCAGCAGCAGGAGCAGCAACAGCAACAGCAGCAGCTGCAGGTTCGATACCGTATTCTTCTTTAAGGATGTCAGCTAACTCTTTTACGTCTTTTACTGTCAGGTTAACTAATTCTTCTGCAAGTTTTTTCAAATCTGCCATCTCGATAAGTATTTAAAATGTTTTTATTCAAAAAATAATAATAATATAAATTATGCTCTATCTTCCAGAGTTTTAAGCACTCCTCCGATAGTATTCTTCCCTGATTCCAGGGCAGAGATAAGTTTTTGCATCGGTGACTGCAACAACAGAACGATATCTCCCAGCAACTCTTCTTTCGATTTGATGCTTACGAGTGTGTCCAGCTGATTTTCACCCACATAGGCACATTCTTCCACAAAAGCAGCCTTCAGTACAGGTTTGTCATGAGTCTTGCGGAACTCTTTGATCAGTTTCGCAGGCGCATTACCTGTTTCTGAGAGCATCACAGCACTGGAGCCTGTCAAGGCGCTATAAATCTCATTATAGTCGGTATCCAGACCGTCCAGAGCCACACGCAACAAGGTATTTTTTACCTGGATCAGTTTGATACCGGCGTCGTAGCAAGCTTTACGCAATTCCTGCGTAGCAGCAGCATCCAACTCAGAGATATCACTGATATAGATATGCTTGTGTGCTTTGATCTGCTCAGTCAAATTGGCTATGATTACTTGTTTTTCTTCCCTTTTCATTCTACAAATGACCTTTAAAGGTTAATAACTAATCAAGTAATGACTTAACGTCTAACTTAATACCGGGACTCATTGTACTTGACAGGAACACGCTCTTCACATAAGTACCTTTAGCGGAAGACGGTTTCAATTTCTGGATAGTGGCCATGAACTCACGGGCATTATCTTTGATCTTCTCTGCGTCAAAGTTCACTTTACCGATTGAAGTGTGTACGATACCAAATTTGTCAACTTTAAAATCAATTTTTCCCTGCTTAACTTCCTGAACAGCCTTACCGATTTCCATTGTAACGGTACCACTCTTCGGGTTTGGCATCAATCCACGCGGACCTAGGATTCGTCCTAAAGCACCAATTTTACCCATGATGGCAGGCATCGTAATGATGATGTCGATATCGGTCCAACCTGATTTCAACTTTTCAATATACTCATCCAAACCAACATAGTCGGCTCCGGCAGCTTTAGCCTCTTCCACCTTGTCAGGTGTACAGAGAACCAACACTCTGATTTCTTTTCCGGTTCCATGGGGCAAGGTGACAACGCCGCGTACCATTTGATTGGCTTTACGCGGGTCTACCCCCAGACGAACGTCTATGTCAACTGACGCATCAAACTTGGTAAAAGTAATTTCTTTTACCAGCTTAGCAGCTTCTTCAATGGTATAAGCTTTACCATTTTCGATCTTTTCTAAAGCTAACTTCTTATTTTTTGTCAGTTTACTCATTACGTTTGAAGTATTACAAATTCATTAAAAAGGTTTCTCACCGTCGATGGTGATTCCCATACTTCTGGCAGTTCCAGCTACCATACTCATTGCTTTTTCAATTTCAAAAGCATTCAAATCGCTCATTTTTCCTTCTGCAATCTCTTTTACCTTGTCCCAAGACAAAGAAGCCACCTTTTTACGGTTGGGTTCTGCAGAACCGGATTTGATTTTTGCAGCTTCTAAAAGCTGAATAGCAACCGGCGGTTGTTTGGTAATAAAATCAAATGACTTATCACCGTAAACCTGAATAATTACCGGAATAATCTTCCCTGCCTGATCCTGAGTTCTCGCATTGAATTGTTTACAGAAGTCCATAATATTGACTCCTTTAGAACCTAAGGCAGGACCTACTGGAGGGGAAGGATTCGCGGCACCAGCTTTAATCTGTAGCTTGATAAGAGCTTCAACTTCTTTTGCCATTTCTTTCTAAAATCAAATAATTGTGTTATTCTTTTTCTACCTGCATGAAACTCAGTTCGAGGGGTGTCTGACGACCAAAAACCTTGACAATTACTTTCACCCGTTTCTTGTCGTTATTCACTTCCTCTATCACACCGGTAAAACCGTTGAACGGACCGTCTGTAACTTTGACCGATTCGCCAACGACATAAGGTATGTTTATCTCCTCGGGTTGTTCCGCCATTTCATCCACCGTACCAAGAATCCGCTTGACCTCCGATTGACGCATCGGAACCGGATCACCGCCTTTGGTCTCCCCCAGGAAGCCAATCACGTTCGTGATGTCACGAAGCATGTGGGGAATTTCACCGACAAGTGCCGCCTCTATCATCACATAACCCGGGAAAAAATTCCGTTCTTTACTGATCTTTTTTCCATTACGCACCTGATAGATCTTCTCGGTAGGTATCAAAACCTGCGAAACATAATCCTGCAGCCCTAAACTGGCAACTTCATTTTCGATGTACTCCTTCACCTTCTTTTCCTTTCCTCCGATCACCCGAAGTACATACCATCTTTTTTTAACTTCTGCCATGTCTCAGTCCTGAAGAATTAATAAAACATACTGTATATGAAATCCATTATGTGTCTGAACGAAAAATCCATCACAAAAATACCCAATGCGATAATGACGGAAGCAATCATTACGATGGTTGCACTGCTCTGGAGTTCAGCCCATGATGGCCAGGAGACTTTATTGACCAGCTCGTTATAAACGTCTGAGAAATAAGCTTTTATTTTCATTTTAACTTTGATTGTACCTTTTAAATTGTCCGCAGACAATTAAAATTAAAATATTCTGCACGGGAGGAGAGACTCGAACTCCCGACACCTGGTTTTGGAGACCAGTGCTCTACCAACTGAGCTACACCCGTGTATTGATTTACGATTCCAAATGAACCGGAATCGTAAATCAAGATCGTATTATTCCAGAATTTCTGTAATCTGACCAGCACCTACGGTACGACCACCTTCACGGATAGCGAAGCGGAGACCCAGAGAGCATGCAACCGGAGTCAACAATTCAACTGTAATTGTTACGTTATCGCCCGGCATTACCATTTCAGTTCCTTCCGGCAGAGTGATTTCACCGGTTACGTCCATTGTACGCAGATAGAACTGAGGTCTGTACTTATTGTGGAACGGAGTATGACGACCACCTTCTTCTTTCTTCAGGATATAAACCTCAGCCTTGAATTTCTTGTGAGGCTTCACTGAACCCGGTTTTGCCAATACCATACCACGTTTGATTTCGTTCTTGTCGATACCACGCAGCAACAAACCTACGTTGTCACCAGCTTCTCCTTCATCCAACAATTTACGGAACATTTCAACACCGGTACATACAGTTTTCTTGCCATCAGCACCCAAACCGATGATTTCCAGTTCATCACCAACATGAACAACACCTGTTTCGATACGTCCGGTAGCCACTGTACCACGACCTGTAATTGAGAATACGTCCTCAACCGGCATCAAGAAAGGTTTTTCATTGTCACGCGGAGGAAGCGGAATCCAAGTATCCACAGCATCCATCAGTTCCATTACTTTCTCTTCCCATTTCGGTTCGCCGTTCAATGCACCCAGAGCAGAACCCAGGATGATCGGGGTATTGTCTCCATCATACTGATAGAATGACAACAATTCACGAACTTCCATTTCAACCAATTCCAACATTTCGGGATCGTCAACCATATCCACTTTGTTCAGGAATACAACGATTCTCGGAACGTTTACCTGACGAGCCAACAGGATGTGCTCACGAGTCTGAGGCATCGGACCGTCTGTAGCGGCACAAACCAAAATAGCACCGTCCATCTGAGCAGCACCGGTAACCATATTCTTTACATAGTCGGCGTGACCCGGACAGTCAACGTGTGCATAGTGACGAGTTGCCGTCTGATATTCTACGTGCGAAGTATTGATGGTGATACCTCTCTCTTTTTCTTCCGGAGCATTATCGATCTGATCGAATGATTTTACTTCAGAAAGACCTCTTTTTGCCAATACGGTAGTGATTGCTGCCGTCAAAGTGGTTTTACCGTGGTCAACGTGACCGATAGTTCCGATATTTACGTGCGGTTTCGACCTATCAAACTTTTCTTTAGCCATGATTCAAAAACTTTTTATTATTAAACAATTTATATCAAATAACTCCACATACAAAAAACATCAGGAAATCAAGAACTTATATACACCAAGCCCTATCAACCCCTTCTTTTGAGCGTGCAAATATAATCAAATAATTCTGTTTCACAAAATTATTTTACTGAAAGTTGATTCATTTCAAGTCATTTTCGTTTCCGACAACGACTCAAAATCTTTAACACTCTCTTTCTTTTTCTTTAATCTTTACCAGCTGACGTTTCACAACATCATACAGTTCATCTACTGCCTCCTCAAACTTTTTGGCATTTTTCTTGGCAAAAACTTCCTGTCCCTTCACATTCACACGAACTTCCACGACTTTATTTTCGAGATTATCGTCTTTTTCCAATTTCAGGGTCAGTTCAGAACCAATGATTCCATCATGGTATTTATCCCATTTCGATACTTTCTTCTGGATAAACTCTTCCAATTGAGAAGAGGCGGAAAAACCGACTGAATTAATTTTGATGTCCATAATAATCCTCCTTAAATTTTAAGCCCGGGGGTGAGCTTGATTATAAACCTTTTTCAGACTCTCAAAAGAGTTGTGAGTATACACCTGAGTTGCAGCCAGACTGGAGTGCCCGAGTAATTCCCGGATCGCTTCAATACAAGCCCCATGATTCAGCAGCGCCGTAGCAAAAGAGTGTCTCAAAACATGCGGACTCCGTTTCCGTAAAGAAGTCACTCTTCGCAAATATTTCTCCGCCAAACGATAAATAAACTTATCATATACCGGCGCTCCTTTATCGGTCACGAACAGAAATTCATGTTTGCCTTTCACCCGCTCATTCCTCATCTCCAGGTAGCACCGAAAAGCAGCAACCAATTCGTCCAACATCGGCACGATCCGTTGTTTGTCTCCTTTACCGGTCACCCGAATGACCGCAGCCCCCAAGTCCAGATCGACCAATTTCAAATTGACCAGTTCCGAACGTCTCATACCGGTATAATAAGCCGTCATCAACACCATCCGGTCGCGCAATATAGGAAAATCAGCTTCTTCCGCCAATCCATCCAACAATTCGTCCATCTGATCTTCAGGGACAAATACCGGTAATTTCCGACCGATCTTCGGAGCCACTACCATTTCCGTCGGATCTTCCGCCACCACCCCTTCCCGCATCAAATAACGGAAATAAGTTCTCAAAGAGCTCAATTTCCGCCGGACAGAGCGAGCGCACATGGGCTTCAAGGCCTTCGGTGAAGCAAAATCGCCGAACACCAGACTACCGGACATCAAGCCAACTTCAAAACGTCGAACCATCTTGGGTGTGACTTCCGTCTCTTGCTGTATCGACTCACACTTTTCACAGAACTCACGAAATTGATTCAGATCCTTTTCATAAGCAGCTACAGTCAGCGCCGAATAACGCTTCACATGCCTCAAATAATCCAGAAACGAATCTATTTCCATACCCTTCACTCTCTAAACGAATCCAAATTAACACTTTCTTCCGGAAAAAACAAGTCCGGAAAAAAAATTATTATTCTTCAGCTTGTTGCAAACTCTGTCTGTAAGCAGCTTTGATCCGCTGAGCACGGTTACGTACGGAGGGTTTTGTAAAAGCCTGACGATCTCTCAACTCTTTTACAACACCGGTTTTTTCAAATTTTCTTTTAAATTTTTTTAAGGCTCTCTCAATATTTTCGCCTTCTTTTAAAGGTACAATAATCATGATCTCAATTTTTTAATAAAACATTTTACGCATTAAATGAAAGCCATCTTTTACGGCATCCGCCGCCATGACCTTCTTATCCAAAAAAAACTCATTCGCCTGATAAACAGGCGTTTATTTGATTCTTATTTAAACGATCCGTCTGCCTTGCTTTAAGCACCCCCTTCCAAATTGGATTGATTTTTAATGCGTTAAACATATCAAAATGGAGTGCAAAGATAAGGCAAAAAGAAGAAAGTAAAAAATAAACAAGGGAAAAAATCAAATTTTCCTCCTTTTCAAAAAACCTTCCAGAGAGCCTGAAAATCATTGTAGGAACCATAACAGATCAACTCATCTTCGCTCTGCAAGACATAATGATCTGAAACATCCGAAACAATTTCTTTCCGATAGGTCTTCATTCCCAGAATATTTTTCACTTCAATGGCTTGTTCCAGAGCAATCAATTTCAAATGAAAATCCTGTTCCAGATTCAGGTCGTGCAAAAAATATCCGACACATTTCTCCGGCACCTTAAATTTCATCACATAATAATCGTCTGCCAGCCGAAAAGCTTCGGCATGAATTCCCAAAGCCAGGAACTGAGCAAAATCCCGGGCGGCATCCTGTTCTGGAGTCAGCACCTTATCTATCGAGAAAGCATCCAGAATTGCCTTGTGTATCGGATCTATCGCACGAGCGAAAATATGCTTGACTTTCTTCTGTTTTAACAGAGCGACCACCCGAACCGATGCGCCGAAGTTTTCTCCAATCGCCACAATAACCACATCGATTTCTTTCAACGGCAGTGCATCCAGAGCCAGACTATCCGTCGCATCCAGGACAAAGGCTGTGGCAATTTTGTCTTTTAATCCTTCCACCCGTCCCTCATTCAGGTCTACCCCGATTACCTCATGCCCGATAACGGTCAACTCTTCCGCCAACCCTCCGCCATAATTTCCCAAGCCAATGATTATATATTTCATAACAATTAATTGATTATTAAATGATCATTCGGATATTTATATTTGGTATTCCGCTGCACCCGGACAAATCCCAAGACAATCGTAATTACACCGACCCGTCCGACAAACATCAGCAAAGATACCCAAAGTTTACTTGCATTACACAAAGTGGGTGTCAGATCCAAACTGGAACCGACGGTACTCAAAGCCGAAGTACATTCAAAAATCAGAGCCAGCAAGGAAGCCTGAGGTTCCAATAAACTCAGGACAAAAACACCGACAAACAAAATTACCAGATACATCAACAAGGTAGCATTCGAACGACGGATCGAATCGTCAGACAATTGCCGCCGAAAAACCTCCACCCGCTCTTTCCCCCGGAGCACCGCCCACAAATTCAAAACAATCGCAGCAAAAGCGTTCACTTTAATACCTCCGGCTGTCGACTGGGCCGCCCCACCGATAGCCATCAGCAACAGCATCAACAACAAACTCTGCAAAGAAAACGCGGTAAGACTGACACTGGAAAAACCGGCCGTTCGAGGGCAGGTCGCATTGAAAAAAGCCTGTACACACTTATCCCCCGCACTCATACCGGCAAAAGCGCCATTCCATTCAAAAAACGCAATTGCCACCGTCCCGCCCGACAACAATATCAAAGTCATCAGCAGAACAATCTTAGTATTCAGATTATACAAATGCCAGATCTTCCGCCGATCTCTTTTTCCTGTCCGTATCCAAAACAGCAGCCGTTTCAGATAATACCCGACAATATTTTTAAGATTGACCAATATCGGGAAACCGATTCCTCCCAAAATGATCAGAACCGATACAGTCATATACAGCAGATTGTGCTGATGCATCACCAGTGGATTTCCCAGATTTCCCGACAAAGTAGAAAAGCCTGCATTACAAAAAGCCGAAACCGCATGAAAAGCCGAAAACACCAATTCTTCCTGAAGCGTCATCCCCAAAGTGCCATGAATACTGAAAAAAAGCATCAGCATACCGAATCCTTCAATTACCAGCGTAAACAGCAACACATACATCACAGTCGACAACAAAGAAGACAGAGAATCGGAACTTACCATATCCTTTACAGCCAATTGATTATAAATCGACGTATTCCCCATAAAAAACATGGCAAAAAAACAGGTCAGGGTCATCACGCCCAAGCCACCTATCTGTATCAACAAAATAATCACCCATTGACCCAAAGCAGTAAAGGTCGTCGCCACATCGACAGGCACCAGCCCCGTCACACAAACGGCACTGGTCGAGACAAACAGAGCATCGACCCAGGAAATTCCTTCATAAGTACAACGAGGCAATAACAGCAATGCCGTCCCCAAACAGATAATAAAGAAAAAACTGCCAGCCAGGATCAAAGAAGGATTTGTCCGTTTCCCCAACAGACGGATCACTCCGGAGGACAGTTGCAGCAGTGCAAGCAGCAACAGCAACACCAAATGAAAAGTCCGATGATTCAGAAAAAGACAAACATATCTTCCCAGGCCAGTCTCGGGTATGCCCCAAAAGACCGGCAACAGCGTCAAATAAAGCAATGCATTCAGAACCCAGGTAAACGGTCGGTATTTTTTCAACGTCTCCCGAAAAGCCAGTACGATGTGCAAGGTGGCATGCAACAAAAACACGACCCACACCACTTCGTACAAAACATTCAAATCCGCCAGGGTCATGACAGAAATCACAAATCCATGTTCGTAAACGACCCCGACAAGCAATAACAAAGAAGCCAAAAAGGTCACCGCATCTGTCACACGCAGTAATTTCCGACAATAAGGCTTCAGCCATTTACTTTGGTACAGGAGGATTTTATGATACAGTTTCATGATAGAATTCCGGTTTACGGATTATACATATCCTTGCAATAATAAGACAATATATTATTGATCATCGTCACATAATTGGTCGCTTTCCGATGAGAGGGGTTCAAGCGAAGCAAGGCATTGAACTTATTCAGGGCATCCGCCATTTTTCCTTCGGCATACCACAGTTCCCCTCCCAACAGAAGCATTTCTTCATCTTCCGGACATCTCCGAAGTTCTTCTTCCAGTAAACGAAGAGCCTCCTTCCGATCTCCTTTTTCAATCCATTCCCGAATTTCCTTCCTCATATTCATCATTTTTTATGCATTATTTTTATTTCCCGACGATTTCCGACCTGATCGATCACTTCCAGGCGGACTTCATTTGCCTGTCCCGACAAAAATACGGGCTCGCTCAATCGACAACTCATCAGTTTTTTACGGGGATCATAAGAAAATAGACACCATTTCCCATTCACTTCCCCCCGATAAGTCGCTATTCCGGCAAGATCATCTTTTACCCGGAATTTCAAAGAGCCATCCTGGAATTTTCCCAAAAAACGGATCTCCGGAGCCAGACTGTCTTGCACCAGGGCATAACGGTTCAGATACCCGATCTCTGCCGTCACCCCCTCTTTTGTCCACTGGGTGGCAAGCGGATATTTTTGTCCCGCAGGCCCCAGTTCGCAAATCAAGGTATTTTTCTCAAACTGTCCGGCTATAAATATACGAGCTTTTTTCAACAAAGGGGTATCTTTTTCTGCAAAAACAAATACCTCCGTATGCAAAAGCGTATCTTTTTCTACCCGCAGTACCTTCGGCACAGAAGCCGGCAAACATCCCGCCTTCAATTCCAGGGTTCCGCCCGGAAATTGCAAACAATAATCCCGATCATATCTCAATACTTCTCTCTGCCGAATAGACGGAGCCTCTTTCCCTTTTAACTTCAAGGAGACAGACGACTGATTACCGTTTATATCTTTCAAAAAAAGCTGTACGGGAAGTATGCTGTCTTTCTTCACAACAATCCAACCCCCGTCCCGGTTCTTCACCCCGAACAACTGATCCTGATAACGGCCAAAACAACGATAAACCGTTTCGTTCTTCTTATAGCGGTCAAAATCCTTCAATGTATTGACCAGACAGGCTTGATCAAAGGAACAGGAATCTACCTTCATCTCAAAAACCGTATCCCCCCGAACCACCAATTTCAAATCATAAATGCCCAGCTTGTTCCAAGAATCTTCCATATAATCAAGGGCAAATACGGCAACTCCGACTTTTCCTTCCGGCACACTCAGAAGACCTGCCGAATATTTTCCGGCTGCCATATTTTTCAATGCCACCGAACGGATCAGTTCCACACACCCCTCCTCCGTTTCCCGATAAAGATAAAGACTTTTCACCACCGGAGCCTTCGTATCACGTATCCGATAAAACAAAAGAGGATTCAACGTATGTTCCGTAAGAGTATTCCGAATCTCAAAATGCAAATGAGGACCGCCTGAAGAACCGGTATTACCGCTATAAGCAATCGTATCGCCCCGATGTACGAACAATGAATCCGCCCTCAGGTCTTCATCTATCTGAAAACTCTCCCGTGCATACTGAAGCGTCCGAACAAGCGCCGTCACACGTTTGTCAAAACGTTGCAGATGTCCATATACCGTCGTCGTACCGTCATCGTGTTCCAGATACAACGCATTTCCATATCCCGTAGGAGAGACACTTACCCGAACAATTCTGCCATCCTGTACACAGCGAACCGGCCATCCCTCAACCCCTCCGGTCCGGATATCAATCCCGGAATGGAAATGAGTCGCCCGCAACTCTCCAAAATTTCCACTCAATAAAATTGAACGATCCACAGGGGGCAACAACGACTGGGCCGACAGATTTAACGGAATCAAAGCCAAAGCATTAAACAAAAAATAAAGAATAAATCTCATGAGACCATTTTTTTTCAGGGCTAAAAAAAATATAATTTTATAGTGCAAATATATCAACACTCTTGATAATTTAAAGAATAAATTTTATCTTTGTCATGAAAAGATAGAGTTATGGCAGCGAAACAGGATGCCGTTATAAACGAGCTGAATTTTAAAATAGATAAATTAATAAAACTATATATATCCTCTCTGGAACAGAATCAGCATCTGGAAGGCAAAATTCAGGATTTGCAAACGGAACTTGAAAATGTACAAAGAGAGAACAAGAATTTAAATAACCAGTTAAAAACGACCAGAGTGGCCAGCGCGATCTCAGGAGGAGACGGAAGTCATGAAGCGAAGATTCGGATCAATCAGCTGGTGCGGGAGATTGAAAAATGTATTGCTCTTTTAAATAATTAGTTTATGTCAGAAAAACGCAATATTAATCTAACCATTGCTGAAATTCCGCTCAATCTGAATATTTCAGTAACAGATGAAGAGATTATCCGGAAAGCAGCCAAGGAAATTAATGAACGCGTTTTAAAATATAAAACCGGCAATACGGAGCCGGAACCCTATTATTTTTTAGCTTATGTTGCATTGTTGCATACGATCAAAATGTTACAACAAGAACAGAAGTTTAATGAAATAGAACAAATTAATTCAAAACTGGATGAATTTATCAAAGAGTAAATAAAAGAGTTCTTTGAACATAGATATTCCCGCATTATTTCGACTTTAAGCGAAAAACTCAACACTCAAATTATTAGAGCAGACGCTTAATTTGCACAAGACAGGCCTCAACTCTTCGGAGTTCCTTCGGGACAGTGGAAGTCTGAATCAAATGGCAGCTCTACCCGTGTCATACAGGGGTTTTATTAAAAAGAAATAGTGCGGGATTTTTTATGCAATAACATGAAAAAAAAGAGATAAATTTATATTAATCAAATTAATAACAAAATATGACAACAACAACGATCATAATCGCAACGGTGATTGCTTTGTTTGTCGGTATTGCCATTGGATGGATGATTATGCGGCTAGCCATGAAATACCGGGCACAAAACATCATCAAGGAAGCAGAGGCGGAAGCGGAAGTAATTAAAAAAGATAAGATTCTTCAGGCCAAGGAAAAATTTTTGCAAATCAAAGCAGAACACGAAAAACAGGCAGCAGCCAGAAACAACAAGCTCTTGATGGCCGAAAACAAATTAAAACAGCAAGAAACGGACATTTCACGCAAACTGGAAGAGATCCAGCGTAAAGGCAAAGAGCTTCAGACCCAGCAAACCAACATCGACATTCAGAAAGAACTGATCGAAAAGAAAACCGCAGAGTTGGACAAATTGAAAAAACAACAAATAGAACAGTTAGAAGCCATCTCAGGCATGTCTGGAGAACAGGCCAAAGAAAAACTGATCAATTCCCTGAAAGAAGAAGCAGAGGCAGAAGCAATTTCTTACGTCAACGAGATCATGGAGGAAGCCAAGATGACGGCCAATATGGAGGCGAAAAAAGTCGTGATCAAGACCATTCAGCGAGTAGCCACCGAAACGGCAACCGAAAATGCGGTATCCATCTTTCATATCGACTCGGATGAAATCAAAGGACGGATCATCGGACGGGAAGGACGGAACATCCGGGCTTTGGAAGCCGCTACCGGCGTTGAGATTATCGTAGACGATACTCCGGAAGCCATCGTACTTTCAGGCTTCGATCCAGTCAGACGGGAAATCGCCCGTTTGTCCCTCCACCAACTGGTAACGGACGGACGTATCCACCCGGCCCGCATCGAGGAAGTCGTAAACAAAGTAAAGAAGCAAATTGAAGAGGAGATTATAGAAACCGGAAAACGTACGACGATCGACTTGGGAATCCATGGTTTACACCCGGAACTGATCAGACTGATCGGTAAGATGAAATACCGTTCTTCTTATGGTCAAAATCTGCTGCAACACGCCCGGGAAACAGCCAACTTATGTGCCATCATGGCAGCAGAACTGGGCTTGAACGTAAAAAAAGCCAAACGTGCCGGTCTGTTGCACGACATCGGGAAAGTACCTGATGACGAACCCGAACTTCCACATGCCATTCTGGGCATGCAGCTGGCTGAAAAATACAAAGAAAAACCGGACATCTGCAATGCCATCGGAGCACACCACGAAGAGATCGAGATGACAACTCTGATCGCTCCCATCGTTCAGGCTTGTGATGCCATTTCCGGTGCCCGCCCCGGTGCCCGTCGAGAAGTGGTGGAATCTTACATCAAACGCCTGAAAGACATGGAAGATCTGGCCCTGTCTTACAACGGAGTGGTTAAAACCTACGCCATTCAGGCCGGACGTGAATTGAGAGTAGTGGTCGGCAGCGAGAAAATCTCCGATGCCGAAGCTGAAAAAATCTCTTTCGACATAGCCAAACGTATCCAGGATGAAATGACCTATCCCGGCCAGGTGAAGGTAACCGTCATTCGGGAAACACGAGCTATCAATTATGCAAAATAAAACAACAACACATTGATAAATAAAAAGAGGGGCATGCCCCTCTTTTTATTTATCAGTCAATATCCGCTCTATATCCACCGAAGAAGGATTCTGAAAAACCCTCAACCCGAAATAGGGAATAACGGCAAAAATATGATCGAATACATCGGCCTGAAGTTTTTCATAGGGAATCCACTCCACTTTTCTACTGAAAAAATAGAGTTCCAAGGGAAGTCCCTTTTCGGTCGGCTGCAACTGTCTCACCATATAAGTCATATCGGTGTTGACCTCCGGCAAATGACTCAAATATTGCTCCAGATACGCCCGGAACACACCCAAATTGGTCTGATGGATACCATTGACCAAAACGGAATTATCCATCCCATGTTTCTGATTAAACTGCTCCACCCGTTGTTCGGTTGTATTGATATACTCTTTCAGGATAACGATCTTTCTGAATTTTTCCAGCATTTCCGGTGTACAGAAACAGACACTGTTCACATCGATATTTACCGAACGTTTGATTCGCCGGCCACCCGACTCCTGCATGCCCCGCCAGTTCTGAAACGAATCGCTCACCAAAGCGTAAGGAGGAATAGTCGTAATTGTGTTATCAAAATTACGGACCTTCACCGTATTCAAGGTAACTTCTATCACCGTTCCATCCGCATCGTATTTTGGCATGGTAATCCAATCCCCCGGACGCAACATATCATTGGCAGAAAGTTGTACGCCGGACACCAAGCCCATGATACTATCTTTGAAAATCAACATCAAAATGGCAGCCGAAGCACCCAAGCCAGCCAACAGATTTGTCGGAGATTTATCCAATAAAATGGCAATAATACAAATGGAACCGACAAAAAACAATCCGATCTGAATGATTTGATACACACCCTTCAAAGGACGCCCCCGGAACATCTCCTGTTGATTGGTCAACTGAAACAGAGCCCCCAAAAAGACATTGATAAAGCGTAAAGATGCCGCCAGGATGTATACCATGCAAAGCTTCCGGATAAATAGCAATGTCTCCGGGTTATCCGGAAAAGCAATCGGTATCAGAAGATAGATCACGACCGGAGGAAGAATATGACAAAAATGATTCATTACCCGATCATTGAAAAGCAGATCATCCCATGTGGCCTTGGTTTTTTGAGTTACCTTCCGAACCAGCTTTACAACACCTTTCCGACAAATCCAGTCAGTCAGAAAAGCCAACAAGGCGATCACCGCCAAAATTATCAGCGTACCGGTCACAGAGGCGGACTCTATTCCCAATATTGCCAATACATCAGAAATCCATCGTGCAAAAACTTCCATCTTATCCAATTTGCTTTTTCATTCAATATTAAACAGAACACCCGACAAAAAAATTGATACTCTTTTTCTCCCTTCACTTCGCGCCCCAAAGCGCCCCAAAGGATAGTTGCGCCAAACCGGGACTCCGACAAAACAGGGTAAAATTAAGAATTCATACCGATTTGCCAAAATAAAAACCGACAACGAATTAAAAACAGCTATTTCTCTTTCAAGCATTCTCTTAACTCCGCCTTCATTTCTTTCACAACCTCCGACATCACTTTCGGTTCCTTTCGAAGTACCCGCCAAGCCATTTCCCGTCCCTTTTCTGTCTGTCCGCTCTCAAAATACATTTTTGCCAACAGATAAAGCGGATACAAACGATGGGGCACCCGTCTGGCCGCCTGTTCAAAATAAGTCTCGGCCTCTCCATAGCGCCCCAGGGCTTGTGCGCTCCTGCCCATTATATTATAAAACATCGGATCCGCACTCAAGCGAACACCTTCCGACAGAATCCGAATCGCCTCTTCATATTGCCCGGTCTTTGACAGACACTGTCCGTACTCGAAAAGGAAACGGGGTTGATCTTTCAGGCAGGAATACAATTCCCGATAATGCGCAACCGTTTCCTCAAAGATATTCATATTGAAATAATGCTGTTCTTCCTTCCAATGCACATATGCCTGTCGCAACTCGGCCTTGTCCCGGACAATTTCTTCGGTAATCAGGAAACCTGCCATAGCCACTCCCCACACCACCAGCTGTCTTCCTTTCCGATGCAAATCGGCCGACACCCGGTCTTTGCCTGCCATTGTCCCGGCCAGAGCCAAAAACAGAACCAGTACGACGATCAAGGGAAGCACATTCAAAGGATACGAAAAACAGGCAAACACCGCATACGCCGCCAAACCGCCCAATACAGCGGGGGCCTCCGGCTGTCCTGAACGAATCAGTTGCCAAGCAGCCATCCCCAATACCCCCAGAAACAGCAACAGGCCGATCATGCCCAACTCCATGCCCAACTGTAAATATTCATTAAAACCGTATTCCGGAGCTCCCGCCACTTTTTCTTCCTGTTCCCTGACTGTCGTCCCGGCAAAATAATCGGCCTGCGCTTCTCCATATGCACCGCCGAAATTTCCCAAACCAACACCGATCCAAGGATGTTCCTGCATAGCACGTACCTCTATTTTCCACATCAGCAGCCGTCCATCCGCCGAATCTTTCTTCATTCCATACAATCCCAGCAGGAGTACACACAGCAATGCACCCCCGATTCCCACGATCCACCAGCTTCTTCCTCTTAGCTTTCGCCAGCCCCTCAGCAGCAGCCTCCGACAAGGCTCATGATACAGACAGACTATTCCCATAGCAGCGACAGCCGCCAGCCAGCTGCTACGACTCATTCCTGCGGGAAGAATCGATAGGATCAACAGCATGATTCCCCAGACCAAACGGTTATTTTTCAGACTATAAAATAAAGCGATCGGCAACACCAGCACCAGAAAACCGGAATAGGGACCCGGATTGAAAAACGAACCGGTCAAACGATACAAGGGATGTCCGGAAACACACCCTCCATAAAGCTGCGCAAGGCCATAAACCGCCTCCACGCAACCGCCACCCAATACTACCCACAACATGACAGTCACTGCTTTGCGGGAAAGAGTTGAAACAAAACGCAACAAAAAATAAAGTACCGTACACAACAGCCACAGTTCCGTCCGATAAGCCACCGCAGCCCCTTCAACACCGGCCCGGAGCCAGACATACCCACCCAAAAGACAGATACCCAAATCCAACCAACAAAAACGGAAACTTTTCCGCACACACCAGGCAACGACAAGTCCACACAAACTCTCAACCCACATCACCCCATAAAAATAAAAACGATGGGCAGTCACCTGTCGCTCCGCCAATTCCGGAGCTTTGACATACCAAAACCCAAACAGAGCGGCCGTTAATAAACACACAGCCCCCATAGCCATTCGCTCATATACCCATCCCCCTTTCCCCTCCATAATCAGTACACGATAAAATTATTATCGTTCGGAACAAGCCGATCTCGGATTCCTCGCGGACGTTGGATCAAATCATCATAAAAAACGGTATTTCGCGGCATCTCCGCATAAGAGACCTTATAAAAAACAGGTACAAAAGTAGAATCCAGAGAAGAAGAAAATTCCCGATATTCAGAGGTCTTTGCATTAAAACCCCACAAAACTCCCTCTGCCGACATCGGCTCCCAGGTATGTCGACGCGTCCAGTAATAAGTCGTAAAATGTCGTTTCAACACCCGTTCCTGAGGATCACAAAGATAAACCACATCGACACTCTCGACAGGCCCGGCATCCGTTTTTACGTCGACCTGTCCATCTCCCCGAAGAACAAAAATCTCTCCCGTCGTAGTCGTCTGCCCATTGTCATAACGCCCCAGACGATACATCTGCCGGATCGTTGCATCATGAAAAGTCACCTTCCCATCTTTTACGCTTCCCCACACCACCGGTTTCCAATCCCAATCCACAAAACGGCACAAATAAAGAGAATGACACGCTTCCCAGCCGGGAGGGACCTCCAATGTCAAATCGCGAGTCACACAATGAATCGCCGTAAAATCCTCCCGCAATACATTTCCGAACAAAAACGACGGCAGCTCTTCCTGACTGTGACTGCGAATATCCATTATCATCGGATTGGGAGCAAAAGTATAACGCCAGGTTTTATAAGAAGCCATACTGTCTTTCGGCATTCCCATCTGCTGGAATTCATCATAAATGGCAAATTTATACCACGCTGCCGTATCATTCGGCCACAGAATGTTCGTTGTATGACTGTTATTACCGAAGCGCCAGTTCATGGTAATCATTCCCACCGGAATACCGACCGCCCGCATAGCCAATAAACCGTAATGGGCAATGGTATTGCAATGACAGAAACGCATCCGTTCCACTTCAAAAGGATCGGGATAATCCTCATAACTCAGCATCGTCGAATAAGTCACTTTTTGCTGCAGCAATCTCACCATGTATTTTGTTACCTCCAAAGTTGAGGATGTATTTTTCACCGAATCTTCCAGCAATGGCATATAATGATCGTAGAAATACTTGCGCCAGCTGGTTAACGGCTCGTTTTGGGAACGATAGGGTAAAATATACTCACAAAATTCATCGAAGGAAAGATGGCGAGCCCAGGGTTTTTTCCAGGCTTTAAAAGCAAGATCTATGTTCTCGATCAGATAATCGGCCGTCAACGCCTGCACATCCGGCAGAGGTTCACCCCGAACAAACTTGTATTTCATCGAATCCAACATTTTCCGAAATGCCACGTCCGAATCATAAGCCCAGGCATCCAGGTGAGTGACATGCCGACCGGCTGAATCGACCAAGCGGTTGGCCACCCCATAATGATAGGGTAAATTCTTCAACAGGTAACGGGCTGCCCTTAATTTCAGACTGTCGGCCTTCTTTTCGGCATAATGTTCGATGACTTCCGGGAAAGGCAAATTCTCGCGACAGGCAGTAAAAATCGCCAGAATTCCCAACAGAGGTATCATGTAGCGGATTTTCATAGTTTATCAGATCGAATTGTCAAAAATAAACAAAAGAAATCTAATTCATGTAAAAGACTCATATAAAAAATACATCAGATTTATGCGATAAATAGCCAAATATCCAAATAAATACTTTACTTTGTAAATTATAAATACAAATCTTAGTTCACCAATTCATGAAACACTTTTTATTCGCTCTTTTGGTCTGCCTATCTTGGAGCGGTCAGGCTCAATCCCCCCTTTTAAAAGGATTTGATTATGCAAAAGTATCGGCACCGACAGGTAAAGAATGGGAATCTCCCGAACAGCTCGCCTTAAATAAAGAACAACCCAGGAGCTGGTTTTTCACTTTCAAAGATACAGAAAGTGCCAGACGCCTGTTACCGGAATACAGTTGCTATTATCAGTCATTAGACGGCCAGTGGAAATTTCACTGGGCCTGCCATCCAGACGCACGTCCGGCCGATTTTTTCCGTCCGGAATTCGATGCAAGTACCTGGGACGAGGTCACCGTCCCCATGCAATGGAATGTTGCCGGTATACAAAAGGACGGCAGTTTGAAATACGGGATTCCCATTTATGCCAACCAGCCGGTCATTTTCCAGCACACAGTAAGCCCGGGCGACTGGAAAGGCGGCGTAATGCGTACACCACCCCAGGATTGGGTAACCTACAAACACCGCAACGAGGTCGGCTCTTACAGACGTACTTTCACCATACCCGAAAGCTGGGAAGGACGTGAAATCTATATTCACTTTGACGGAGTATCCTCCTTTTTCTATTTGTGGATCAATGGCCATTACATCGGCTTTTCGAAAAACTCCAGAAATACGGCTTCCTTCGACATCACCCCTTATCTGAATGAAAAAGAGGAGAATCTCGTGGCAGTGGAAGTATATCGCAATTCCGACGGCTCTTTCCTCGAAGCCCAAGATATGTTCCGTCTGCCAGGTATTTTTCGTTCCGTATCGCTGACCTCGACCTCCAAAATACAGGTTCGTGATTTCCGTGTATTTCCTGATTTAGATGCGAATTACGAGAACGGTACCATCCGCATTGAGGCAGACTTGCGCAATCTGACGGCGAAAAACGTCAAAAACTATACCCTTGCTTATTCGCTTTATGCCAACGAATTATATTCCGATCAGAACACCCTTGTCCAGGAAGTGTCCGGATCACTCTCTCTCGATCCGCTTCCAGCCGGCGGCAGCTTAAATACTGTCACTACCTTACAGATCAAACAGCCCCGGAAATGGTCGGCAGAAGCACCATACCGTTATACTCTGGTCGGACAACTGAAAGACAAAAAAGGAAAAATCGTAGAAACCTTTTCCACCGCGTTGGGATTCTGCAAAGTTGAAATCAAAGATACCCCAGCTCAAGCAGATGAATTCGGGCTGGCCGGACACTATTATTACATCAATGGAAAAACCGTTAAGCTGAAAGGAGTAAACCGGCAAGAGATCAACCCGGCAAGAGGGAATGCCATTACGCCGGCACAAATGGAAGAAGAAATCATGCTGATGAAACGCGGGAACATCAATCACGTACGCAACTCTCACTATTCTTGCCACCCCTATTGGTATTACCTGTGTGACAAATACGGCATTTACCTGGAAGATGAAGCCAACCTCGAAAGTCATGAATATTACTACGGAGAGGCCTCTCTGTCGCACGTTCCGGAATTCGAAGCCGCGCATGTTGCCCGGGTCATGGAACTGGCTCATGCCCATGTCAACCATCCGTCCATTGTCATCTGGTCATTAGGCAACGAAGCCGGTCCCGGTCAGAATTTCGTCAGTGCCTACAACGCCCTGCATGCATTCGATCCGTCCCGTCCCGTGCAATACGAACGCAACAACAACATCGTCGATATGGGCTCCAACCAATATCCATCCATCGAATGGATGCGGGGTGCCGTTACCGGTAAATACCATATTAAATATCCGTTCCATGTTTCCGAATATGCCCATTCCATGGGGAATGCCGTCGGTAATCTGATCGATTACTGGAACGCCATCGAATCGACCAACTTTTTTTGCGGAGCTGCCATTTGGGATTGGGTAGATCAATCTTTGTACTACTACGACCGAGAAACAGGAGATCGTTTTTGGGCTTATGGAGGAGATTTCGGAGACAAACCGAACAGCGGCATGTTCTGCATGAACGGAATTCTCTTACCGGACCACTCTCCGAAACCGGCATTCTATGAAGTAAAAAAAGTATATCAAAACGTAGGAGTAAAAGCCATTGATATCCCAAAAGGAGAAATAGAGATTTTCAACAAACACTATTTCTTACCGTTGACAAACTATCAGATAAAATGGTCACTGTATCAGGATGGCCGATTGATAAAGGAAAGCAATGTCTTCCGGGCCCCCCACATGCCCATCGGACCGCGAGAAAAAGTAGTGTATACCATCCCCTATGATTTCAGCCAATTGGAAGATCGTAGCGAATATTTTATCAAAATCCAGTTTCTCCTGGCAGAGGATATGCCTTGGGCCAAAGCCGGTTTCGTACAAATGGAAGAACAATTGCCTGTGAAACCGGCAGGCCCGTATCCGACCCTGAGCTCGTTGACAGCCTCCCAACCCAAGCCAAGGGTAAAAGAAGCAGAAAATCTACTGCTGATTACGGGGAAAAATTTCAGTGTACAGTTCGATCAGAAACAAGGGACCATACACAGCCTGTATTACAACGGCCGACAAATGATCTGTGAAGGCAAAGGACCTCGCCTCGATGCACTCCGGGCGCCTACCGACAATGACAACTGGGCCTACCGCCAATGGTTCGAAAAAGGACTGCACAACTTGCAGCACCGGGTCATCGACTTCCATCGGATAGACGACAGGCGATCGGCAGAGAACACCGTACAACTGATGTATACCGTCGAATCCCAAGCGCCGAACGGAGCTGTCCTGGAAGGAGGTACCTCCGGTAAATACCGGATTGTAGAACAGAGTGATCGGCCGTTTGGAAATCAAGATTTCAAATTCACCACCCATCAGATCTGGACCATTTACCCGGACGGCTCTATTGAATTACAGGCCGATATTTCCTCAAATGATCCAAGCGTCATATTGCCGCGTTTGGGCTACACCCTGGAAATCCCGGAAACATACCAGCAATACACCTATTATGGACGGGGACCGTGGAACAACTATGCCGACCGCAAGACCGGTGCTTTTATCGAACGTTACCAAAGTACGGTAAAAGAGCAGTTCGTACAGTTCCCGAAACCTCAAAGCATGGGAAACCGTGAAGAGGTCCGCTGGTGTGCATTGACAGATTCCAAGGGTGATGGGATCGTCTTTATTTCGGACAGTACCTTATCTGCCTCCGCCCTCCCCTGGTCAGCACTGGAACTGACCCTGGCACCACATCCCCATCAGTTGCCCCCCTCAAGGAGCACACACCTTCACTTAGATGTAGCGGTAACCGGACTGGGAGGGAACAGCTGCGGACAGGGCGGACCGCTGGAAGCCGACCGGGTGAAGGCCGCTCATCATTCCATGGGCTTCATCCTTCGTCCCATCCATCAGTCGACCTTTTCCGAAACCACCCGCATAGCCCCTTCCGGGCCTTATCCGCTGTCCATCACTCGAGATCGGAATGGTTTCGTCCACATACAGAGTCCGGATAAAAATGTATCCCTTGTCTACACCCTGAACGACCAGAGCAAACGGTATAGCTATTCCGAACCGTTTCCCTGGCGAGAAGGCGGCACAGTCACCGCCTATATCAAAGGACGGGAACAGGTTTTCTCCCGCATGGTTTTCGATAAAATAGAAAATATTCCACTGGAAGTCATATATGCGTCCAGCCAGGAAAGCGGCAGTGATGATGCTCGCCATCTCGTCGACGGAGATCCCCACACCATCTGGCACACCATGTATTCTGTCACGGTCGCCCAATATCCGCATTGGGTAGACTTCGATGCCGGCGAAATCAAAACCATCCGGGGCTTTACCTATCTGCCCCGTCAGGATGGCGGAAGCAACGGAGATATCCGGGACTATTCACTGCAAGTAAGCACTGATGGGAAAAACTGGAGCGAAGCGGTTGCCCGCGGCAAATTCGAAAAAAGCAAACAGATGCAACGCATCATGCTGGCACACCCCGTAAAGGCCCGCTACATTCGCTTCACCGCACTGAGTTCGCAAAATGGAGCAGACTATGCAGGCGGTGCCGAATTTACGGTTATCGCCGAATAAAAAGCGGATTATTTGGCGAATCGGACAAACATCGTTAAATTTGACAGACTAAAAAAATACAAAGGAAAACAGTATGACCGCAATAAAATCTTCAGAATTGCTGACAAACGATGACGGCAGTATTTTCCATTTGCATCTACACCCGGAAGAGCTTGCCGACGATATTTTTCTTGTCGGAGATCCGGGACGAGTGGAGAGCATTGCCTCTCATTTTGAAACCATCGAATTAAAAAAGAGTAATCGGGAATTTTATACCATCACCGGCCGTTACCAGGGGCATCGGTTTACCGTTCTTTCCACCGGTATCGGTCCTGATAATATTGATATCGTGATCAATGAACTGGATGCGCTGGCCAACATCGACCTGCATGCCCGGGAAATAAAACCGACCGGCCGAACACTGAACATCGTACGAATCGGAACTTCCGGTTCCGTTCAGGCCGACATTCCGGTAGGAGCTTTTGTCATCTCAGAAAAAAGCATCGGTTGCGACGGAGTATTGCGCTTCTATGACAGGCAGGAATCGGTTTGCGATTCAGAATTTGAAGAGGCTTTCATACAAGCCTGTCAATGGACTCCATTCGCAGCCCGTCCCTATGTCGTTACGGCGGACGAAACGCTCGTCGGACGTTTGCACACCGAAGGGCAGACCTTCAAAGGAGTTACCCTGACTGCGGTCGGATTTTACGGGCCACAAGGCCGGGTACTGCGTTTACCGCTGGCCATGCCGAATATCAACGACCGGATCTCTGCTTTTTGCTATCAGGGCTATCGGGTCACCAATTACGAAATGGAAAGTGCCGCCATCACCGGCCTCTGCAATCTGCTGGGACATCGAGCGACGACTATTTGTCTGATCATCGCCAACCGCATTCAGGGAGATGCCTCTGCAGACTATCACAGCCGCATGGAACAACTTATCCGCTATACACTGGACCAAATGACCAACAACAGATAACTTATATTTTTAAATTATGATACAACGTATTCAATCGCTTTTCTTACTGGGGACAGCCATCGTTACCGGTCTCATGTTTTTTACACCGGTAGCTACCATTGTCGTTCCCAATAACTTCACCTATGAATTTTTTACGAGCAAAGTCGTACAGATCAGTGAACCGGCAGAATTCATTGCCTGGAACTGGGTTTCCCTGATTCTCAATACCATCGTTACTTTACTGGCAGTAGTAACCATCTTTGTTCGCCAGAAAAAGACCAAGACCGTCAAACCGACCCTATTCCTGCAATTACGTCTTTGTATTGTCAACCTGGTTTTCCAATTGGGCCTGTTCATCCTGATGTGGCTGCAAGTACGCCAACGGAGTCAGGAACTCGACGCCGAATGGTTCCCTCACATCAGCTTCATATTCCCGATAGTCGGAATCATTTTCACCTGGTTGGCCATTCGCGGAATTATCAAAGACATCGCCTTGTTGAAATCTTTCGACAGAATCCGATAAACGATAAAAATAGACAGACAATCATTTATAAAATCCCTTTAATCTAAATTTTATGTTTAAAATTTGTTGTGCGACCTTATTACTGCTGGCAGCCACTGTTTTACGGAGCACTGCCTGTACCAATTTCTTACTCACCCGGGGAAGTACCCAGGACGGATCGACAATGATCACCTATTCCGCTGACTCTCATGTACTATACGGAGAATTATACCATTGGCCTGCCGGCACCTGGCCCGCTGGTACCATGATGGATGTCTATGAATGGGATACCGGCAAATTTCTGGGAAAAATTCCACAGGCCGCACAGACCTACAATGTTGTCGGCAATATGAACGAATTTCAGCTGGCCATCGGCGAAACGACCTATGGCGGACGAAAAGAACTGGAAAGCCAGTCGGGCGCCATCATCGATTACGGCAGCCTCATCTATATCACCTTGCAACGGGCCAAAAATGCCCGAGAAGCCATTGTCACCATGACCGAACTGGTAGAAACATACGGTTATGCCAGTACCGGAGAATCTTTTTCCATCAGCGACCCGAATGAAGTCTGGATCCTGGAGATGATTGGCAAAGGAGAAGGAGAAAAAGGAGCCGTATGGGTAGCCCGGATGGTTCCGGACGGTTATGTCTGTGCCCATGCCAATCAGGCCCGAATCACCACCTTTCCCCTCAAAGGAAAAACTTCCATTTCATCGGATCAGATAAAAAAAATTTACGATCCGGACATCACCACCGTCTATGCCAAAGATGTCATCTCTTTTGCCAAACAAAAAGGATTCTATCCTCAGGATGCTAAAAATACAGAATTCAGTTTCTCAGACACTTATGCACCTGTCAATTTCAGCGGAGCCCGGGCTTGTGAAATCCGGGTATGGGCATTCTTCAATGCAGTCAACTCCAACATGGCTCCTTACTGGGAATATGCCAAAGGCCACATTGAACGGGATGAGAAAGGTTATGCCACCAACCGGATGCCATTGTGGATCAAACCCGATCGCCAGGTAAACGTATTGGAAGTTATGGATTTTATGCGGGACCATCTCGAAGGTACAGAATTGGACATGAGCCAGGATCCGGGAGCCGGTCCATATGCATGTCCCTACAGATGGCGACCGATGTCTTTCACCGTCGACGGGAAAGAGTATGTACACGAACGGGCTACCGCCACCCAGCAAACCGGTTTCACCTTTGTTTCCCAAAGTCGCAACT
The DNA here is from genome assembly GCA_944321165.1 of uncultured Odoribacter sp. Lineage (GTDB taxonomy): Bacteria > Bacteroidota > Bacteroidia > Bacteroidales > Marinifilaceae > Odoribacter. The sequence goes on along the minus strand of CALUKE010000006.1, from coordinate 54,012 downwards.
GGCTGCCGAATGCAGTCGGAGGAATCTTGTGGTTCGGAGTTGACGATGCAGCCAGCACTGTTTATTTCCCCATGTACAGCTGTTCGACCCGGGTACCATACGCTTTTGCCGAAGGAAATGGCAGCATGATGGAATTCACCAATCAGGCCGCTTTCTGGGTATTCAATCAGGTAACGAATTTCGCATACACCCGTTACAATGCCATTCATCCGGAAATACGTGAAAAACAGAAAGCCTTGGAAACTCAATACAAGGCATTCGTAGAAGGCATTGATGCCGGGGCCCAAGCATTATATGCCAAAGATCCGGCGGCAGCCGTCGAATTTCTGACAGACTTTTCCTGTAATACCGGTAATCAGTTAGTGGATACCTGGCGGGATTTCTACGGTTATCTATTTTGCCGTTACATGGATGGCAACATCAAAACAGTGGTTCCCGGAGAAAAAAATCCGAAAGTAGAACAACCGGCATTGCCTGAATGGTATCTCCGTACCATCATCGAACAGGCCGGCGACAAACTGCAGGTCATTGAGTAAAATACTACAGACTCCATTCAGCCCGAAAATTTTCTAAGGAAGATATTCGGGCTGAATATTTTTCATGGCCGCAAAAAGATTGCCTTTCACATGGGGAGACAAGGTTTCCATCTGACGAATGATCTCAGCCACTGCATTCCGGTTGGTTGCCTGTTCGTAAGGACAGTTCTTTTTCTGCTTTTTAAAATTTCGATAGACGGCATATGCCGAAGTCTCTTCATTGGTCAGATAAATAAACGGCCGGATCAGGGTAAAAGTATGATCGAACATTTCCAGTTTCGGCGGCATACTGGCAATGGTACCGTTGAACATCATACTCATCAGTAAACTTTCTATCGCATCATCCCGGTGATGCCCCAAAGCCAGCTTATTGCACCCACACTCTTTTGCAATCTCAAACAGTGTTTTCCGGCGATTCCAGGAGCAGACAAAACAGACCGGTTTTCCGGAATTTTCCCGAACCGTAGCTTCCATGGTACGACATACAAATTCAACTCCCAGACGTTTACAGAATTGTCGAATATAATCCCCATCCACTTCATAGGCCACATTCTCCACTGCGACATGAGCCGCCACCACAGAATAGGCCTGCTTCGGATCCCGAGCCCGTAATGCCAATACCTCCAATAAAGCCAAAGAATCTTTCCCACCGGAGACACCGACCAATATTTTATCTCCCGCCTCAATCAAGGCATAGTCATAAATTGCTTTCCCCGTTTTGCGGAAAAATTCCCGCATAAATAATTTTTCCTTTTTCCGATCGTCCATTCTATATGTATTACACTCCATTGAAATCTTTGGCAAAATAATAAGAAATTTTGTTCCCCCGCAACAGCTCTTTTTTCTTTCATTCCTCATATGAGTGATTCATTTTGAAAAATTTCCACTCCGACAGTGTAACAAAATCGTCACAAAATTGTAACACTGGTGTAGTAAGCACTTATTAATATTGCAACGTAAAAAAACGAATCTTCAAAGACATGGACAAATTATTTATTTTTGTATTGATTCTCAGCCTCATGGCATGTGGAAATTCCAAAAAGAAAAACACAGAAGGCAGACAGGATGCCACCCTGACAGCGGCAGGAGCCACTTTTCCCCTACCGTATTATAATTTAGCTTTCAAAACTTATAAAGACTCCACCGGAGTGACGGTAACCTACGGTGGTATCGGCAGCGGAGGAGGCATCCGCAGCCTGAAAGACCAGATTGTCGATTTCGCAGGCAGCGATGCATTTCTGAGCGATGCCGAACTGTCAGAAATGCCGGCAGCCGTCGTACACATCCCCACCTGCATGGGAGCTGTCGTTCTGGCCTATAATCTTCCCGAAGCCAAAGAACTTCATTTGACCGGGCCCATCATTGCCGACATCTTTTTGGGTAAAATCACCCGTTGGAACGATCCGCAGCTGCAACGAGCAAACCCCGGAGTCACACTCCCGGACAAAGCCATCCATCCGGTATACCGTTCGGATGGCAGTGGGACGACCTTTGTCTTCAGTGATTACCTGAACAAAATCAGCACATCCTGGGCAGAAGAAGTCGGTTGTGGCAAAGCGTTAAAATGGCCCGCAGGCATTGCAGCCAAAGGCAATCCTGGCGTTGCAGGCACCATCAGTCAAACCCCCGGAGCCATCGGTTATATCGGCTCGGAATATGCCTTTGCCCTAAAAATTCCAGTCGCCAAACTACAAAATCAGGCAGGTCGTTTCATTGCCCCCACGACAGAAAGCATCTCTGCTGCCGCAGACATTGAAATACCGGCCGACACCCGGGCTATGATCACCAACTCGCCCGTAGCAGAGGCTTATCCGATCAGCTGTTTCACCTGGCTTATTCTTTACCAGGAACAAGCTTACCAAAACCGTCCCGAAGCACAAGCCCAGGCAACGGTCAACTTACTGAACTGGATGCTGGGAGCCGAAGCCCAGGATATCACGACCAAGGTACACTACTCCCCCCTACCAGAAAGCATTGCCACCCAGGCCAAACAGACACTGGCCACCATCACTTATAACGGTCAACCTATCTTAAAATAATATGCGCGACTATATTTTCAAACGGCTGTTATTTCTCTGCTCACTATTGGTACTGCTGATTTGCGGAGGGATGGTCTATTCTCTGGTCAGCGGAGCAATACCGGCCTTTGAAAAATTCGGATTTTTCAACTTCATCGCCTCTACGGAATGGGATCCTCACCCGGAGAACGAACAATATGGAGCCTTGTCTTTCATCACAGGGACCATTTTGACCTCCTTTCTGGCTCTTGTATTCTGTCTTCCATTTTCATTGCCGGTCGCTTTATTCACCGGAGAGTATTTCAGAGGCACCCGGGCAGCCAGCATCATCGGTTCCGTTATTGACCTGTTGGCAGGAATTCCTTCCATCGTATACGGATTGTGGGGATTTTACACCCTCCGCCCGCTGATGGTGAATCTACACCTTTCAGAACAAGGTTTCGGCATACTCACCGCCGCCATCGTATTAGCCATTATGATTATTCCCTATGCCTCATCGCTGAGCAGTGAATTCATATCAATGGTCCCCCGTGAACTAAAAGAAGGAGCCTACAGTTTAGGGGGTACCCGTCTGGATGTCATTCGACGGGTCATTTTCCCCATCTCGGGATCGGGCATTTTTGCCAGTTATGTTCTGGCACTGGGCAGGGCGTTGGGTGAAACCATGGCAGTCACCATGTTGATCGGTAATACCAACCTGTTGCCCACGTCGCTTACAGCCACCGGCAACACCATGGCCAGCGTCATCGCCAATCAATTCGGAGAAGCAGACGGATTGAAACTCAGTTCACTGATTGCCATCGGGTTGTTACTCTTTCTCATCACAGCCATTATCAATTTCATCGGTAAGATGATCATGAAAAAATTAAATTGAGATGAATGCATTATCCCATAAAACAAATTGGCGAAAATTCCAGGATCGTTTGTTTTTCTGGATAGTCTGCTTTTTTTCCGGTCTAACTGCCATCCCGCTGGTTGTCATCATCTGGGAAGTCATCCGCAAAGGCTATAAACAAATCAATCTGAACTTCTTCGCAGAGACCGCCCCCAGTACCTTGGATGCAATGCTGGCTAAAAACGTCGGCGAGATCATTCCCGGAGGGATTGCCAACGGAATAACAGGTACCCTGCTCATGGTAGTTTTAGCTGCGGTCATCGCCATTCCCGTCGGTATACTGGGAGGGATCTATCTGGCCGAAAAACCCAAGACCCTGTTTTCACACATCGTTCGCTTTCTGACCGATCTGTTACAAGGTACCCCTTCCATCGTCATCGGCATCATTGCCTATGCCTGGGTGGTAGTTCCGCTGAGCAGTTATTCTGCACTGGCCGGTAGCGTTGCCCTGGCTATTATGATGCTTCCCTTGATCATCCGTTCCACGGAAGAAACCTTGAAAATGTTGCCGACCAGTCTCAAAGAAGCGGGTCTGGCGTTAGGTTCCTCTTACAGTAGCGTCATCCTGAAAGTCCTGGTTCCGTCGGCTTTCGGCGGTTTATTTACAGGTACCCTGTTAGCAATCTCACGAGTCATGGGAGAAACGGCTCCTTTAATGTTGACAGCCCTCGGCAGCACCGCCATCAATTGGGACATCCTCAAACCGACAAGTGCCGTACCTTTACTTATATGGGAATTCTATAACGATCCGAATCTGATTGACATGATCTGGAGTTCCTCGCTATTTTTACTCTTATTGATCCTGGTGCTCAATATCATTGCCAAAAACGTCGCCAGAAAATGGAAAATTTAATTAAACAATCATGCAAATAGACCAGCCGATATTACAGCTCAAAGATGTCAGTATTTCCTATACGCCAGGGAAAAATGCCGTCAGTCACGTCAATGCCGATATCAAGAAGAATCGCATCACTGCCATTATGGGGCCTTCCGGCTGCGGGAAAAGTACCTTGTTACGGGCAATCAACCGAATGCACGAACTATATTCAGACATCGAAATACAAGGAGAAATTCTAATGGACAATCGGAATATCTTAAAAATGAACCCCATGGAGGTCAGACGAATGGCCGGAATGGTATTTCAACGGCCCAATCCCTTCCCGACCATGAGTATTTTTGACAATGTCATCGCCGGGTACAAGCTAAACGGCATCCGATTGAATAAAAAAGAAAAAGAGGAAATCGTAGAGACCTGTCTGACCAACGTCGGTCTGTGGGATGAGGTCAAAGACGTGTTGTTTAAAAAAGGGACCTTCCTCTCCGGTGGTCAGCAACAACGTCTGTGCATTGCTCGGGCGCTGGCCTTAAAGCCGGAAGTATTACTGATGGACGAACCGACCTCCGCCCTCGATCCGATTGCGACCAACCGCATTGAGGAACTGTTACTCGAATTAAAAAAGGAATTTACCATTGTCATTGTTACGCACAATATGTCACAAGCGGCCCGTATTTCCGATTATTCGATGTTTATGTACCTCGGCGAATTGATCGAATACGACAAAACCCGAATCATGTTCACCAACCCTCGGGATAAACGGACAGAAGAATACCTCAGCGGTCAATTCGGATAATATTAAATATAAGCCATAAAAGCAAAACCTACTTTTAATTATGAAAACTCTAAAAGAAAAAGTATTCGGCAGGATAACCGACGATTTTCAAGTATTGGCAAAAATCGTCATCCGACAGCTGAATTTAATCAAGCAATTGATGAACGAGAACCAAAACGATGATCTATATACGGAAATCAACAACAATGAACGGATCATCGACAGCATAGAAGTCAAAATGCGCAATGAGGTCATCAACCTGATTGTGCTGTACAGTCCTCGGGCGACCAATCTTCGGATGATCATTTCTTATTATGACATGACTGCCTATCTGGAACGCATCGGAGATTTGATTCTGAACATTTCCAATTTCATAAAAAGAATTCAGGTCGACGGAGCACTATTCACACGCTATAAAAAAGATTTATTTAAGATGCTCGATCTCACAGAAAATATGACGCAAAACGCTATATTTGCTTTTACATGCGAAGACATCCAGCTGGCCAAAGACACCATAGACACAGACGATCAGGTAGATGCCTTACATGAACATATCGGTCACCACCTGCCATCTCAATGTGCTGAAAAAACACTATCCCGACAGGAAATGACCGATGCCCTGTGCATCAATAGCATGGCTTACAACATCGAACGCATCGGGGATAATGCAACCAATATCGCAGAAGCCGCCATCTATCTGATAGAAGGGAAAAACATCAAACACTGGCCCAAACAGGATGGAGAGATTCTGCGGGCAGGAAGCGAAGGGTAAACCTGGCTTAAAACAAAAAAAAATCATTTTGAAAATATCAAACACAATGGAACGCAACAAAATATTAGTAGTCGACGATGAAGAAGATCTGTGTGAAATTCTTCAATTCAACCTGGAAAGCGAAGGCTTTGCCGTAGACATTGCCAATTCAGCCGAAGAAGCATTAAAAATACTGACAGACGAACATGAACTGATTTTGCTGGACGTTATGATGGAAGGGATGTCTGGTTTCAAAATGGCAGAAAAAGTCCGTAAAGAATTGCATTTAGACACTCCCATCATTTTTCTGACAGCCAAAGACACCGAGAACGACATGCTGACAGGTTTTAGTCTGGGAGGAGACGACTACATCGCCAAACCGTTTTCGATCAAAGAAGTCAGCGCCCGAGTCAAAGCAGTACTGAAAAGGGCCGGCAACACCAATCTTCCGGAGAAAAAGCGACTGCTCCAAATCGGAGATCTCAGCATTGACCTGAACAGCAAAAATGTATACGTCAAAGATCAGCAGGTGCTGCTAACCAAAAAAGAATTCGAAATACTCAGCATGATGGCCAAAGCTCCCAACCGGGTATTTTCACGGGAAGACATCTTGGGCAAAGCCTGGCAAGAGGACGGGTATGTATTGGAACGAACGGTAGATGTCCACATCACCCGCCTTCGGAAAAAATTAGGTACTTTTGGGAAGCACATCGCCAATCGTTCAGGATACGGTTATTGCCTGGAAAACTAAATCAATCCTTAAATCTTACAGTTTACATCACTTATGCATCTGACTTATAAAAAGAAGATTTTTCTCTATTTTCTGATCGTATTCACGATATTTACAGTCATCATCGTGGCGGTACAACAAAATCGGGAAAAAATGTACAAATCGGAAAGCTTTAAATCCGGTCTCAATGCCTATGTCGAAGTGATCGCCAAATACATTGATTCACATCACCTGATCCAGGAAGCAAGACTGGATTCATTAAACTCCTTATTGCCACTATTACCGTCAGGCCTGCGCATCAGCATCATCGACCGCCAAGGAGTCGTGCTGTATGACAACGACATCCGACAGGAACAAACGGTAGAGAACCATTTGGCCCGTCCAGAAATTTCACAAGCGCTGACGAATCATTACGGCACCAATATCCGGAAATCAGAAACAACCGGAATTGACTATTATTACGATGCCCGTTTATTCAACAATTATTTCGTTCGTGTCGCACTTCCTTATACCGATCAAGTGCAAAATATTTTAAAAGCAGATGAAATATTCGCCTATTTCATTTTACTCTTGTTTTTTACAACCCTCATCTCTTTGCTGTATCTGGCTGATCGTTTCGGCAAGGCGGTTTCAGGATTGAATGAGTTCATTACGACTGCCGAAAACAACCATCCGGATTATGACAAAATCAATTTTCCGGACACGGAATTGGGAGAGATCGGTCATAAAATCGTCAATAATTACAAAATGTTGGAAAAAAGTAAAGACCAGCTCAATATGGAACGGGAAAAACTGCTCCGTCATTTCCATCATTCCGATGAGGGGATTTGTATCTTTTCAGCCGATCACAAAAAAATATATGCGAATACACACTTCATTCAATATGTCAACACCATTTTAGACGAACCCACCTTCGATGTAGAAGAATTGTTCGATGCGCCGGAATTCAAAGAGGTACAGAATTTTCTACAGCAAAATACCCCGGTCAATCCACAAGCCAAATCCATTCCCATCTGGCAAGGGAAAATCGCCAAAAATGGAAAACATTTTGCTGTCAAACTATTGATCTTTTATGACAACAGTTACGAGATTACTCTAAACAATATCTCTTCGGCAGAAAAAAACAGATTGTTAAAACAGGAAATGACCAACAACATCGCACACGAGTTGAAAACCCCTGTCAGCAGCATACGCGGTTACATTGAGACCATCCTCGAACAGGAACGCATCGATCCGGTCAAACAAAAATTCTTCCTGGAAAGAGCTTACTCTCAAGTGCTGCGTTTATCGGAATTAATCCGGGACGTTGCCCTAATTACAAAAACAGAAGAAGCATCCGATCTATTTGAGAAAGAAACAATCAACATTCACGACACCATTCAGGAAGTTACAACCGATTTGGAAAGCGCTTTACGCAACAACCACGTCACCGTCGAAAACAATATCGGCACACAGGTTGAAATCGAAGGTAATCATACCTTACTCTACTCGATATTCAGAAATCTGATCGACAATGCCATCAGTTATGCCGGTGAAAACATCACGATCGGAATCGACAATTACACCGAAGACAATGAATTTTACTATTTTTCTTTTTACGACACCGGGTGCGGAATCGAAGAGCAGCATCTGGACCGTATTTTCGATCGTTTCTATCGGGTAAATCAAGGCCGAAGCCGTAAAAACGGAGGTTCCGGTCTGGGGCTATCCATTGTAAAAAATGCAGTATTGTTCCACAAAGGACAAATTACTGCGAAAAAACGAAAAGACGGAGGACTTGAATTTATTTTCTCTCTGAGGAAAAAAATTTCTTAGTTCCTTTCTCCATATTCCCCCTTCACACCTCCTGTCAAACGATCAGTTTTCTCGACAGGAGGTGTAATTTTAGAAAGCCGCCTGCCTGAAGCCAACAACACTGATCCGTATCTTCATCAAAAAATAATTTTTAATAATAATAACATCGATATGCTTTTTTGAAAGCCATTTATTATATAACTTCGTGCCGAAAAAATGAATTTATTACATGGATCACGACGACTCGTCCGCGAGGTGTTTCTTTAATTATATATTTATTCTGCTTGTATTGCTGGTACAACTGGATGTATTGGAGTACCCTGTCTATAATTATCTCCAAAACACTACTCCTACCGCTTATTGTGCATCAGACAACGAACAGGATGGCGAGGAAGAGGCTGGAGAATCTTATTATTACCACATACGGCTTTTACTCACAGACCTCCGATTATTTGCAGTCACTTTACCGGACCCTGAAACGATCCGACTGGTCCAGCCCCGAGGGGAGAACAAACCTCTTTATCCCCCTTTTCCCAATCGACAGACACATGCCATCTGCTGTGTTTATCTGATTTAGCCCAACGATTCTTCTTTGCAAACTGGCAAGGCCACCAAGGCCATCTCTTATTTTGCCGTCTTTACGGATTCATTAAAACCTATTTATATGAACGAAATATTAATCATTATAGCCCTTATTTTACTGAACGGAATTTTTGCCATGTCCGAAATTGCCCTGATTTCTGCCCGAAAATCCAGTCTTTCTACTGATGCGAAGAAAGGCAGCAAATCAGCCCGTCTGGCTTTAAAACTGTCCAACGAACCGGATCGTTTCTTGTCGACAGTACAAATCGGTATCACCCTTATCGGTATCCTTACCGGTATTTATTCAGGCGCCACTTTAGCCGATGATTTTTCTGAAATTTTAAAACGCTGGGGAGTTTCAGAGCACTATTCTCATCTCGTTGCCCAAACGGTCATTGTCGTATCGGTTACTTATCTGACTTTAATCTTCGGAGAGCTTGTTCCGAAACGCATTGGCTTGAGCGTAGCCGAAAGAGCCTCTAAAATCATCGCTCGTCCCATGTATCTGCTATCACTTGTCGCAGCTCCCTTTGTATGGATCTTATCTAAAAGTACCTCTGGCATGTTCAACCTGCTGGGATTGAAAGATTCCGAAAGCAAAGTGACCGAAGAAGAGATCAAATCAATCGTACAGGAAGGGAAAGAAGACGGAGAGGTACAGGAAGTGGAACAAGACATCGTTGAACGGGTATTTTTACTGGGTAATCTGAAAGTTGACGACATCATGACTCAACGGAATGAAATCATGTGGCTGGACGTAAACATGTCGAAAAATGAGGTAATGAAAGCCCTCGAAGAACGGCTCTTCGACATGTATCCAGTCACCGACGGGAAAAAAGACGAAGTCAAAGGTGTCATTCTATTGAAAGACTTAGTACTGCATTTAGATACTCCCGATTTCAATTTAGCCAGCATCATCCGCCAGGCCTGTTATTTCCCGGAAAACATGAGCGTTTACAAAGCCTTGGAAAAGATGAAAGAAGAAGGAATCAGTCGGGCACTGATCTGCGACGAATTCGGAATCTGTCAGGGGATTATCACCTTGCGGGACATCTTAGAAGCCCTGTTGGGTTCAATGAACGATCCACACAAAGAACCGGATATCATCAAACGGATCAATGAAGAGGGGTGGCTAATAGACGGTCAATGTCCTTTCTATGATTTTCTCACTTATTTCAAACGGGAAGAACTATTCGAAAATTGCAATTACAATACTGTCGGAGGTTTAATTTTGGAATTACTGGAACACATTCCCCAATCAGGAGAACAGGTCTGCTGGAATGATTTCACTTTTGAAGTGGTCGACATGGACGGTGTCCGGATCGACAAGGTACTGGTTAAAATCATCGAACCGCAGCAAGATTAATAAATAAGAACGATTCTATCGGTTATGGACAAAGCATCATTTCCTTTCCAGGAGCCAGTCCATAACCGATCGCGATCAAATTTTTCATCTCCGAAATAAAAGACTGTACGATTTTTACTTAAATTTGTTACTCATTTTTCGAATTTTTGTAGAGGTCACTTTATAACATGCATCTCAGGAGATGGTTACAAACGAGCAGGAATTTCTCAGATGGATTAATTCAAATCATGTCGATGCTTATCGAGAAGCATTCCGCATGTTCTATCGTTACTTGGTCGTATACGCCATCCGCTTAGTCCAACATCAGGAAGTGGCAGAAGACATTGTCCAGGAAGTCTTCATCTCATTATGGAAAAAAGAAAACAAAGCATACAATTCCTTGCACGGTTTCCGCTCTTTTTTGTATGAATCGGTTAAAAACAATTGTCTGAACTATCTAAAGCACAAAAAACTGGAATCCCAATATGCCGATTATATCCTGTACACCGGCAACGAAGAGGAGGAGGATGCTGAAAATTATGAATTGATGCGGGAAGAGATTTACCGGAAATTGTATCAAATCATCAGCGAACTCCCAGAAAGTTGTCGAAAAGTGTTCGAATTGCATATGGCCGGAAAAAAGAACGAAGAAATCGCAACGCTGCTTCACATCTCTGTTGAAACCGTAAAAGTTCATAAAAAAAGAGCGCTTCAAACCCTTCGTTATCGACTGAAAGACATTTACTTACTTTTACTCCTATTGAAGATCATTTAAAACTATTAAAAAAAATATTACTTTTTTGTACCACTTTTTCAAATTCGATTGTATCGTATACAAAAAGGAAGGTATGAAAAAATACAATGAACATATCATCTATCTCATTCAACTATACATGTTGGGAGAACTTTCTTCAGAGGAAGAAGCAGAACTGAAAAAATGGTGTGCTGCCAATCCTTCCCATGAACTCTTTTTTAACCGAATGAAAGAAGAGCAGAACATGGCCCATGAGTTTCCGCTCTACATGCAAATAGACGACCAGAAGGCCATACGGCATTTTGAAGCAGCCATAAAACCCGCACCCCGTCTTTTCCGGCGTTGGATGAGATATGCAGCTCTTTTTCTATTGCCTCTTATCACCGGACTCGTCTGGTGGATGATAGAAAGCCAGAAACAGGAAATTCCGGTTTCGATCATCACCCCGGGCAGTCAAAAAGCAAAACTGATTCTGGCCAATGGCGAACAGGTAAATCTGGGAGCAGAAAAAGAACAGAATGTTCGAAATTTTCCGCATGTTCAAGTAATTCAACATTCCGGAACCTTGTCTTATCAGCCTCAGGAAGAGAATAATCAATCAATAGAATACAATACCCTGAAAACTGAACGGGGAGGAGAATATCAGCTGATTCTGTCCGACGGAAGCAAGATATTTCTGAATGCAGCAAGCAAATTAAAATATCCCATGGTATTCTCCGAAAAAGAACGTCGGGTCTATTTAGAAGGCGAAGCTTATTTCGAAGTAACCCCGGACACACAACGGGCCTTTATTGTCGAAACTCCGGCAATAGATGTCAAGGTATTTGGAACAACTTTCAATATCAACACCTTCAATACGCAAGCCACCAAGGCTGTTTTGGCAGAAGGTTCCATCGGCATACGAATCCGGGCCAATAACCAGCGTCAACGGATAAGTCCGGGCCAAATGGCCGTATGTAAACACAGCGATGCGAGTATTGAGGTGCAAGAGGTCGATGTCGATCAATATATCGCCTGGACCAAAGGGATGTTCCGTTTCAATCGAGAACGCCTGGAAGACATTCTCATCACCCTGTCCAACTGGTATAATGTCGATTTCTTTTACCAACAGGACTCCGTCAAAGAATTGCATTTTTCCGGCAGCATGGAGCGTTATAAACAAATCACAACCATTCTGAATGCTATTACAGAAGCGACAGGAGTTACGTTTTCCATACAAGGTCAAACCATCGTTGTTTCACAATCTTAAAAACGACAATTTTTTATCATCACATAAAACGAATCAGAATCATATGAAAAAAAACAAAACAAGCCAATGGCTTCCATGGTATCATTGGCAAAAAGCATGGGTAATGTTTAAACTCAGCCTGGTATTCGTATGTTGTTTCATTCTGGATACCTCTGCCAAAACAATGGCACAACAAGAAAAAGTGAGCCTGAACATGCAAGCAGTCTCTTTTCAAAATCTTTTCAATGAAATTCAGAAACAGACCAAGCTCGCGTTTTTATTCAATCACGAATTGGTTGACGACCTGGATCAGGTTTCTATCCAAGTCCAAAATGAAACCGTAGAAAAAGTACTGAATACTGTATTCGAAAACACCGATTTGACTTATACCATCCAGGGAAATATTATCATCGTGAAAAAGAAAAGCCCGGAACCGACAGCCATGTCACAGGGACAGTCTCAAGAAACGACTTACATCCGTGGTAATGTAAAAGATTCTGAAGGCAATCCTCTACCGGGAGTGGCAGTCATGATCGATAAAACGACCATCGGAGTCAGTTCCGATGCTAACGGTAATTTTGAAATAGTCAAACCTCAAGGAGCCCAGACCGTAGCACTTTTATTTACCTTTGTCGGCATGAAACCCAAGAATATCGTTTGGAAAGGCGAGGAATATTTGAACGTCGTACTGGAAGACGAAATTTACGAACTCGAAACGGCCAATGTCGTTCAAACCGGTTATCAGACCATAGACCGTCGTCATCTGACCAGTTCTATTACTTCCGTAAAAGCGGAAGATATTCTGGTTCCAGGTATGACCAGCATCGATCAAGCGCTGGAAGGACGAATTCCTGACCTGATATTAATCAACAATTCCGGAGAGGTAGGTGCCCCCCCCGTATTCAGATCCGAGGTACCTCAACCATCATCGGAAACCGTCAGCCGTTGTGGGTATTGGATGGTGTCGTTCTTACAGATCCGGTTGATGTAGCACCTGAAGATTTGAACAATCCGGATTACATCAATATTATCGGTAATGCCATTGCAGGAATCAACCCGCAGGACATCGAACGCATAGACGTACTGAAAGATGCTTCGGCAACAGCCTTGTACGGTACACAGGCGGCCAACGGTGTGATTGTCGTGACAACCAAACGGGGTACTTCCGGAAAAATCAGGATTTCATACAGCCATTCTTCCAAAATTACTCGCCGTCCCCGCTATTCCGACCGCAATATCAATCTGATGAATTCACAGGAACGGATGCAATTCGGAAAAGATCTGGTCGATGACCATTATTATTTCCCGGAAAACATGACGATGGTCGGATATGAAGGAGCCTATTACAACTGGATGAACGGAAAAACCAACTACAACGAATTTCTGCAGGAAGTTCAACGCTACGAACGAGAAAATACCGATTGGTTTGACCTTCTGACAAGAGATGCCTATTCACATTCTCACACATTAAGCATTTCTGGTGGATCCAATTCCATACGTTACTATTCCTCCTTCGGAATCTCACAAGACGATGGTGTATCCAAAACCTCTTACAGTGACCGTTATTCTGTCATGATGAATTGGACGCCAAACTGTCCGATAAATTCACTGCCGCCTTACGAATCAACGCCAATATTTTAAATAAAAATCATGTGCCGACCGAAGTCGACGCCATGAATTATGCTTACAATACCACCCGGGCACTTCCTTGTTTCAATGCCGACGGTAGTCTGTATTATTACAAAAAATACAATTCTCAGTTGACTCCGTTGAATTACAACATCTTGAACGAAATAGACAACAGTTCTCAGGAATATGCCGGAAATACCGCCATGATCACGATGGACCTCCGCTATAATATTACAGATTACTGGAATGCCAATATCACCGGTTCATATACTCAATCCAACACTCGCCAGGAAGATTGGTGGGGAGAAAAATCATGGTATGCAGCCTCTCTCCGCAACGCAGAAGAAAACCAGACGCCGCCTGCCGGAGATAGCGGTTACTGTTATCTGCCTTACGGAGGTATTTTAAAAACCAATATCAGCGACGCCCGCAATATGATGTTGCGAATCCAAAGCAACTTCAACAAATATGTAGATGAAGCACAAACTCATCTTATCGCAAGTTCCATGGGATTTGAAGTAACTTCCAGTAAAAATTTCGCAATTTCCGATGAAAACAGAGGATATCTGAAAGACCGTGGAAAACAGTTTGTAGATATGGGAACATCCAGCCGCTATACCGATGACAAAAACAGTATTCTGTTGGACGACTATCCCTATTACAAAAAATGGCTGGCCACAACCCACCGTTCATTGGCAGAGAATTTAACCAATAAGGTCAGTGGATATTTAACCTTATCCTATTCTTACAAAGAACTGTTCACTCTTAACCTCAACGGCCGTTTCGATGCATCCAACAAATTCGGAAGCGAGAGCAACAACCGTCTGTTACCCGTATGGTCCGTTTCCGGTATGGCCAATCTGCGGGAAATCTTCTTTAAAAACAGATACCTGAATGCTGAAAATGAAAATTACTGGCTGACAGAAGCCCGGCTGCGCATGTCTTTCGGACAACAGGGAAATATGATTGATGGGGAAACTCCGGACATGTTATTAAACCAGGGGGCCATCGACACCTATTACGGTGAATATGTATCTACCCTGTATAAACTTCCGAACCCGAACTTAAAATGGGAAGTCACCAATCAAACCAACATCGGTTTTGACTTAAACCTGTTTGACGGACGCTTATTGGCCATGTTCGAAGTCTATCTGAAAAAGACGCACGATTTGATTTCCGCTATTGAAGTTTCTTCTGTAAACGGTGTCCCGGGCGGTGTATACAACATGAATAATGGAGACATGTCCAACAAAGGATTGTCCATTTCTTTATCCGGCTATCCCATCCGCACCAAGAATTTCAAGTGGTATCTCTCTACCTACTATTCAGTCAACCTCAACAAGGTGCAGACCGAACCGATCGAAAACTACAGCATGAGCGATTTCCTGAACGGTTATGCCATTATCAGCGGGAAACCAATCAGTACCTTCTATTCATACAAATTCTTAGGACTCGATCCCAATACGGGTATTCCGATGTTCGATGACTGGGAAGACCGAATCAACCTATTGTATGGAAAATCTGTAGCAGATATCATGATGATGGTATTGGAAGACAGCGGCTGTCGGGATCCGTATATTTCCGGAAGCTTTAACAACAACATTACCTACAAAAACTGGAGTTTGTCTTTCAACTTAGCATACAGTCTGGGCTCCAAAGTCCGTCTGTTCGAAATGTACAACCCCATCCAGAATGGCATCACCTCCATCGAAAACATCCGGAAGGAATTTACAGAAAGATGGATCGTTCCAGGAGATGAACAAAGAACAAACTATCCTGTATTGTTAAGTCCCAATGATCCCAATTACTCCAAATACAGAACCCACTGGTCAAATACCGCCAACCACAGAGGCTTAAGCGGTGCCTTTGCGTCCAATATCTGGCAGATGTATGATCAATCGGACATCCGGGTTGTCAGCGGAAATTATCTGAAACTACAGTCTTTGAATCTGAATTACAGATTTAATGATTCTCTGTTGAAAAAAACACCGTTCTCAACGGTATCTCTTTCTTTCAGTACGCAGAATCTGTTCACCATATCAGCCAAAGAACTGAAAGGTCAGGATCCTTCTCAGGCCGGTTTCTCCCAACCCAGTCTTTCTGTAAGACCGACCTATACAATCGGTTTGAATGTTTCATTTAAATAACAGACAAATATGAAAATTAAAAATATATTTATCGGCGGACTTTTCTTATTGTTTGGAAGCAGCTGCGGAGATTTTCTGGATGAATTTTCCGATACTTACATTCGGGCATCCAAAATTTCAGACTATGATGAATTGTTATTGGGATCGGTATATATTCCCAGCAACAATCCCAATCCCCCCCTACTCCTATTATTTACCGACAGGAGGCTCCTGTGATTTTTTCAATCTCTTGGACGATGACATCAATACGGTCACAGAAAGCGAATTGGCCATGACCGGAAGTCTGCCTTACGTACAGTGGTTGGACATGTCCAAAGCCCTATTCGGCTATTCAGCCTGGCAACAAGACATTACGTTCACATTATTGGCAGAACACGACGATCAATCCACCTGGTTGGATCTTTATCAAAGAATCGCCATTCTCAACACCACTTTGCAGGAAGTCGACCGTTTAAACATTACGACAGAAAGTGAAACTGCCACCCGTAACCGAATCAAAGGAGAATGCTATTTTCTTCGGGCACAATTTTATCTGATTTTGAGTAATTTATACGGAAAACCTTATAATCCCGCAACTGCATCTACAGATTTAGGCGTTCCTTTGAAAATTACCTCAGGCGTAGAACACGATAAAGATGCAGCGACCCAATTTGCCAGAACACCATTAGATAAAATTTACAAACAGATTGTCAGCGACTTAAAAGAATCTATCACTTATCTAAAGGCAAATTCAAAAAATGTATTGTATCGGGCCTCTGAAGAAGCTGCAGCCATCCTGTTAAGTCGGGTATATTTATATATGCAATCATGGGAAGAGGCTAAAAATACCATCGAACCCTATTTGACCAATCACGTATTTACCCTATCCTCCATCGCTACAAAAGACTCCTTAACAGAAGACAATTTATTCTTAACAGAAAACAATACAGAAATTCTGTTTTCTCAAGGTTCTTTATATTCAGAGATGATACTCACCGGTTATGCGCCAGATTTTTGTGTCAGTCGGGACCTGTACAATCTTTACGACGAAAATGATGTTAGAAAGACTTGCTTTACTTTCAATCCGCGAACAGACAGTATTGCACTGAGTTACAAATATCAAACCGGCTTCCACCAATCCCGGATTTCTGATATCTTTACAATCCGCTCTGCCGAAGCTTATCTGAACATGGCCGAAGCCTGTGCCATGATGGGTTCACAGGAAGGACTGGCCAATCAGTATCTCAACACCTTACGCCAGAATCGTATCAAGAACTATACAGCACAGAACTATTCTGGAGAAGAATTGGTCCGTCAAATCCGGGATGAACGCAGAAAGGAACTCTGTTTTGAAGGGCACCGTTGGTTCGATCTGCGACGTTATTCTGTCGCCCAGCCCTACCCTTACAGCAAAAAGATTTATCGCAAATATGCATTTTATACGAGCGACAAAACCTTGGAACAGACCTATACCTATGTTTTGGAAGAAAACGACCCGGCTTATGTTTTCGATATTCCGAAGAACATCAAAGAATTCGATACAACACCGATGCCCGGCAATGAGCGTCCGGTACGAAATGCATTAGAAAACCAATAATGTAAACAAAGAATTATGAAACCAATCATTTATTTATTTGCCTGTTTATTCCTTTTGGCCTGCAATAAAGAAGACAAATTGACGAACAAAATTGATTTTTCCAATATCTATGCCATCGCCGATGATCCGAACAATGCGGTACAACACGAACGTTATCAGATATTTGAAAAATACGAGGTATCAGTTTATTTTAACGACACCATTAACCAAAGCTATATCCGGGACGACATTTACGGAAATCCCGTTTATCGTTATGAAATAGTCGATCCGAAATGGACATTTTTCAACGATGCCGATCAAAGAATAAACGGCAGCATTGAATACCAGTATACCGAAGGAGAAGAACGCCAACTGAAAAGCCTGGAGATGATTCGTCTCTTTTTGGAAAAAACTCCGGCAGCCTTGCATCCGAGCCTGATTTTGGCGGTTGATGCGGCACAAAACATCAATGGCAATGTAACTTCCTCATTCAATTACAAAGCCAACTTCAGATCTTTGCTCTGGACCGCACTGGCAGACAAAGATGAAAACACCGTCAATACAGAAATCCTGAACATCAAGAAAGAATCCGTTGAAAGTAAAATTAAGAATTTCACCACGCAACTCAACCAATTCGGAGAAATCAGCGATCCGACTCTCTATGGAAGAACCTATCTGTTCAGTTTTCCGGGCTCTGACATCTACGGTTATTCATATTTCTTGGGATACTGGGCTAGTCCCCAAACCTTTTGGGGAATCAATACATTTGGCGACTACAGTGAATGGCTCGACGCCAATAGGGCTGGCTTTGGATTTGACGACGCCTACAAAGAAGCCAGTTGCATGAAATACACCTCGGTAGTCGGTCCGTACGGATTCGTTCGAGGTTCGAAAAATGTCAGAAACAACGCCCCGGCAGATGTTTCTGAAGACCTAAAATGGTATTTGGACCTGATATTGAATTACAGTCCAGAAGAATTTGCCCACTATTGGGGTGCATATCCCTTGGTGATGAAAAAATACCAAATCTTATACGATTTGATTGTAAATGAATTAGGCATAGAATTGTAAAGCAGATGAGTTATGAAAAAAATTTTAATCGTTACCCTATCAATTATTACAGGTTTTTCTGCATGTAAAAAGGAAGAGAACCCTATATATACAGTTACAGGAGTACAGCCCGCAGAAACATTTATAGACCATCGCGACGGGAAAGAATACGCCTGCATAGAAATCGGAGATCAAATCTGGATGGCAGAAAACTTGGCCTACATTATTCCCGAACCGGAAATTTTCGGTTGCAGAACTTTTAATGAAGAATATTTATCTGCCAAAAACATTACCTCAAGGGCCGGACAGCAATTCATCGACTCCATGAATGCCGCATTCGGCAGAAATGAGATCGCAGATCCGGAAGGACTTGAAGACTCGGAGAAACCCAGTACGAAAATTGCCAACTGGACAAGAGCCGGCAACACTTTTGAAGAGATGAACACACAGGCAGAAGCCGATCAAACATTCTCTCCGGCAATCATTCAGGTAATGAAGCGGAATCAGACCATCATACTTTTGCAAGTCAGTCAAGAACACAAAAAAGAGGCCGATGAAGCAAACGGAAATTATTCTCAACAATACGGTTTACTGTATTCATACGAAGCAGCCTTAAAAGCCGTTCCACAAGAAGGAGGCTGGCGCATCCCTACCGATGCAGACTGGCTGAAACTGGAAAAACAGTTGGGAATGTCACAGGAAGAATTAAACAAAAAAAATGAATGGAGAGGCGATATCCAGGGAATCTTCCTGAAAGAAGGCGAACAGGGAATCGGATTCAATGCCCGATTTAGCGGAGGAAAACTATATACACCGAAATATGATTCGAACTCAGACAATGAGACATTTACCCGCAAAGGACAAAATGCCTACTTCTGGACTGCAGAAAAAATTTCAGAGCCAGATACCACTTCTCTGGGGATGATTCGTTCCGTAGCTTTATTCAACGATCAAATTCTGAGAACAAACACCTTTCTGAAAAACGAAGACGGTCATCCGGTCTTATTCAGTGTTCGTCTGGTAAAAGATAAAGAATAATCCAACGAAACACCCCGAAATGAAGTGTCCCCCCAAAAAAAGCCGAACAAAAGCTTTTTGGGGGGGATTTTTAAAAACCGAAAATAATAAAGCGAAGATTTGCCCGTAAAATGGCAATGGCTCTCTTATAATGAGTCTTTACGGTTGATTCTGCCACAGCTAATTCCGCAGCAATCTGAGGCATCGTTTTATTTTCCACCACATGTTTCAACAAAACCGTTTTCTGTTTCTCCGGTAATTGCGACAATACTTCATTCAAACGAACCACCAAAAACTGATCGGGTTCCTCATCTTTCAAGTTGGAAAACAAAAGCGCTTCCACCACCTTATCCTTGTGATTATCCTGAATCTTCAAATCACGTAAATACAATAAACAGTTATTTTTTACAATAGTCAATAAATAAGAAACAATATTCAATTCGGCATTATACTGATCAATGTGTTTCCATAACGAAAAGAAAGCTTCCTGCACCAGGTTCTCCGCCTCATGCCAATCATAAAGATAACGCATGGCATATTGCTGCAGATCCGGGAAACAAGTTTGGTACAATACCCTAAAAGCTTCCCGATCCCGCAATTTCACTTGCTTTCCCAATTTTTTTATGTCTATATCAGAAACCATTTAGTATATTTTAGCCACAAATATATTCATATACGATCAAAAAAAAAAATAGTAAAACATGTCCCCCATTTTAGATTTTCATGTATAGATATATCAGAAATTTTTTCAGAATGGAAAAAGAACAACACATAGACTGGCGACTTTTAATGCGTTATATGGAGTCGGAACTCTCTGCCGAAGAAATGAAACAGGTAGAAGAATGGCTTCAGGCCGATCGTAAACATCAAGCATATTACGACCGTATGGTACAGGTTTGGAAAAACGACACACCTTATCAAACCGATTTACCCAAAGTATTTCAACAATTTGAAGACTTTGTTGCCAAACAAAAACGCACGAAAACCCGAAAATTTGTCATTTATGGGAGTATCGCCGCATCATTGATCCTTGCGATAGGGATTAGTCTACTCTTCTGGCAAGGCCCTGCAGACATAACCTATCCCATGGCCAGCCATTACCCTCATCCGGGCACTCAAAAAGCCATTCTGATTTTGGAAAACGGCCAAAACATCAATCTGGGAAAAACGACCGATACCTCAGACCTTATCCTGGAAACAGCCAAAATCGAACGGGAACAAGGTACCATTATCTTCGAAAAAGAGCATCAACCGTTAGAAACACAATATTATACCATTTCCATCCCCCGCGGAGGAGAATACCACGTGGTATTAGAAGATGGTTCCCAAATCTGGATGAACGCAGAATCGGAACTCCGTTTCCCCAGTCATTTCACCGGTACGGAACGCAAAGTCATTCTTTCAGGAGAAGCCTATTTCGAAGTGACACATGATCCGTCCCATCCGTTTATCGTAGAAACAGAATTGGGCAACATCCAGGTATTCGGAACTGTATTCAACGTCCGTAATTACAAAGAAGAAGAAAATATAAAAGCAACCTTGGTAAGCGGTAGTATCGGATTTTCCCCCACAGCGGCAAACGCTTTCTGTACTAAAATAGAACCCGGATTTCAGGTTCTCTGTAAAAAAAATGAAGCCCCGGTTGTCCAAAAAATAAAAATCGATAACGAAATTGCCTGGAGAAACAGACAGTTCCGCTTTGAACGAGTAAAACTGGAAAACATTATGCAAGATATCGCCCGCTGGTATGATGCCAACATCACCTTCAACGACGAAACCTTGAAAGAACTCTATTTCACGGGAACCCTGAATCGATACGCCAGAATCGAAACCCTTCTGCGTTTTTTTGAGGAAGGCTGTGATATCCGATTCGAGATAAACGGTAAAAACATTACGATTATGAAAAAATAGAGATACGGACATAAGTTTGGCGACTCTTTCCGTATCCCTGATCACATATTTCTGTTTAACATGTAACAAATGCAAATGTATGAAAAAAAAATCACCTGACAGATGGAAACAATCCATCAATATCAGAAGACTCTTTCTGATAACGCAACTATGCATGCTTTTTACTTTAATACTCACATTTTCAGGACAGGCTTCCGCTTATTCGCAAAACGGGATACTCTCTTTGCACATTGAATCTGAGAAATTGAGCGATGCATTGATACAAATCAAAGATGCAACGGGCATACAAATCATTTACAATGAAAATCTTCTGGAACAGGTCAAATGCAAACGTCTGTCTTTTCAGAATACAGAGGTAAAAGCCGCCATCGATCAATTGCTGCAAAACAGCGGTTTCTATTGCGAACTGATCGATCAGGTCTATATCATAAAAAAAGGGATTCCGCAAGCCCAGGTTCAACACATCAAAATCACCGGAACCGTGACCGATTCTAAAGGGGAACCCCTACCGGGCGTTGCCATTCTCATCGAAGGAACGACAATCGGCACCGCAACGGATCCGGACGGGAAATACACATTGGAATGTTCTGAAATCCCCAATATGGTTTTGGTTTACTCTTTTGTCGGTATGCGTACCCATCGGGAAACCGTAGGCAACCGTCGAGAAATCTCGGTTAAGTTACAGGAAGAGGCAACAGAAATGGAGGAAGTCGTTATCACCGGTATTTACACCCGTAACAAAGAAAGCTTCACCGGTTCGACAAAAACCTATACGGACAAGGAGTTGAAAATGGTCGGAAACAGCAATGTTCTTCAAAGCCTAAAAACCGTTGACCCCTCTTTTGCTATCTTGGAAAACAATCAATTCGGTTCTGACCCCAACACTTTGCCCGATATTAACGTCCGGGGAAAAACAAGTGTTGTCGGTTTGAATCAAGAATACGAAAACGATCCCAATCAACCGTTATTCATCTTGGACGGCTTTGAATCGACCCTGGCCACCATCAACAATCTGAGCATGGACCGCGTAGCCAGTATCACCATATTGAAGGATGCGGCAGCCACTGCCATCTATGGATCGAAAGCTGCCAACGGTGTCGTTGTCATTGAAACCAAAGCGCCGGAAGCAGGTAAACTACAAGTCAACTACAACGCCAACCTCAATCTTTCTTTCGCAGATTTATCCGATTACAACCTGATGAACTCCAGCGAAAAACTGGAATTCGAAAAATTAGCCGGATATTACGGAGATTTGGATGCAAACGGAAATATCCAAAATGAAGGGCAACAGATCATCTACTACAACCGTTTGGCAGAGATCCGTCGGGGAGTCAACACTTTCTGGATGAACGAACCGTTGCGTTTTGCCACCTCCCACAACCACGACCTTTTCATTGAAGGAGGGGATGATCGCATGCGATATGGTTTGGGACTGAACTATAACAAGACCCAAGGAGTCATGCAAGGTTCTGACAAAGATGTATTAAACGGAAACATCCGTCTCATCTATCGTTACAAAACTTTGGCCTTCACCAACTACCTGAACATCGACTATTCCGTATCCAACCGGGAAAACATCGCTTTTTCCCAATTTTCACAAGCCAACCCATACTATCGGAAACTGAATGAATACGGAGAGGTAAGCAAAGTCTTGGAGAGCTATCGGGTATCAGGAGGTTACGATTATGTCTATAATCCAGTGTATGACATGCAACAAAACAGCGTAGACGTCACTCGGGGTATCGGTTTCCGAAACAATTTCGAAATCGACTGGCGGGTAAGTGATCCTTTGCGTTTGCGGGGACGTGTCAGCGTATCCAAAACGGTATCCAAACAAGAGAAATTCCGTTCGCCCTATTTATCTGAATTCGCTTCCACCGCCGAGAATCAAAAAGGAAGCTATACAGAGACCAATGGAGATGTTCTGAGTTACGACGCGGATCTCAATGCTACCTTTGGAAAACTGTTCAATGACAAACACATGGTCAATGCTGTTGCCGGTATGCAGATTTCTTCTACCAAAAATAAATCTACCGGTTTAAGTGCCCGTGGCTATATAGACGACCGCAACATGAATCCGGCCTTTTCAAACGGTTATCCGGAAGGAGGAAAACCCAGCTATTCCAATAGTGAACAACGCTCAGCCAGTTACTATATGAACGCCGGTTATTCTTACGACAACCGTTATCTTGTGGATGCCAACATCCGTACGGACGGATCTTCCATATTTGGAGTCAATAACAAATTTTCTACCACCTGGGCCTTCGGTTTCGGATGGAACCTCCACAACGAATCTTTCCTGCGCCAGTCATCCCTGATCAATTTCCTGAAATTACGTTACTCCATCGGTAATCCGGGAAATCAAAGCTTCAGTTCCTACATGTCATCCAACATGTACAGTTATAGTACAACCTATAGCAATCCCTTCGGTTTGGGTGTCAATATCAATGCTTTCGGTAATTCGAATCTGAAATGGCAGAAAACCATCGATCAGAATGTCGGTTTCGATCTGGAGATTTTCAACAATCGATTACGTTTGAATTTCGACTATTTTGTAAAAAATACCGATCCGCTGTTGGTATCTATCTCCTTACCGATATCAACCGGAACCTCTTCCATCCCGACCAATCTGGGTAAACAGAAAACCGTTGGTTACACGATTGCAGCGACAGCCTTTGTCATGAAACGGGACAACCTGCAGTGGAGTTTCAATTTCAATGCCCGGCATCTGAAATATGAGTACCAGAACATTGGAAATGCCTTAGACAAATACAACCAACAAAACCAAGAAGACGAAAGCAAGGGTACAATCGGTAGTTCCAACTTAAAACGTTATTACGACGGAGGCAGTCCTTCCGATTTGTGGGCCGTACGTTCTGCAGGAATCGACCCGGCCACCGGACGTGAAATCTTTATCAAAAAAGACGGTACCCAAACCTTCACTTTCGACTATGCCGACGAGGTCATTGTAGGCAACAGTGATCCCAAACTGGAAGGAGTCATCGGAACCTCTTTCTATTGGAAAGGTCTGTCCGCTTCTATCAACCTGCGTTATCGGGTCGGAGGACAAATATTTTTGTCAACCCTGTACAACAAAGTCGAGAACATCTCCAGCACCCAACTTCGTTACAATCAAGACAAACGGGCACTGTACGACCGCTGGCAGCAACCGGGCGACGTAGCTAAATTCAAGGCGATCAGTCTGACTGAAACAACTCCGATGTCTTCCCGTTTTGTTGCTGACGAAAACACCCTGAGCGGGGAATCCATCTCTATCGGTTATGAAACCGACGCCAAATGGCTGCAACAGATTGGAGCTTCTTCACTGACAATCCGCGGTTATATGAACGATATCTTCCGCATATCCACTGTAAAGAATGAACGAGGATTGGACTATCCATTTGCCCGAAGCGTATCGTTTTCATTAGGTTTAAGATTTTAAAAAAGCAACAACATGAACAAAATAAAGAAATTATTGATATTTGGAATAGCCCTTATCGGCACATCCTGCAACTCCTGGCTGGATATTCAACCGGAAGACAATATCATGGAAAAAGAACTGTTCGAAAGTCAGGAAGGTTTTCTGATGGCATTGAACGGGATCTATCTGAACATGAATTCAAGCTACAGCTACGGAGGCGGTCTGACCTCAAGCGTTATCGATGTGATGGCGCAATATTACAACTGTTCTTCGACAGATCACAATTATCGCCTTTTTCAGAGCTACAGTTACGAAGAAAATACCGTCAAAAACTATTTTTCTTACACGTGGCAGACAACCTATAAACAACTCGCAGACCTGAATGCGATCTTGGAACACTGTGGAGATGGAAATCCGGTTCTGTCCGATTTATACTATCGCCTAATCAAGGGAGAAGCCCTGGGATTACGGGCCATGTTCCACTTTGACCTACTCCGTTTGTTCGGTCCGGTCTGGTCGGAAAAAGAGAAAGAATCCATTCCTTACATGACCAGCTCCGATCGGTCCATACAACCATTACTACGGGCAGACAGCGTTGCAGAACGAGTATTAAACGACTTAGCAGCAGCAGCTGACCTCCTGAAAGAAGTGGATCCGGTCATCACCGAAGGAGGAAAAAATGAAAGCGGAGGAGTTAACGGGAACGACTTAAATTATCGCATTTACCGCATGAATTACTTTGCAGTACAGGCATTACGTGCCCGAGTGTATTTGTGGAAACAGGATTATGCCAATGCTAAAAAATATGCGGTAGAAACCATTGAAGCAGTGCAAAACGGCGACTCACCGTTGTTTACGCTCTATTATGCCAATTATGCAGCCTCGGCTCCCAAAGACAAGATGTACGAACCGGAAATACTCTTCAGTCTGTACAATTCACTACGTACCAACAATGTTTACAAAACCTATTTTACATCCGATCTGAACATTTACAACCTGTTGATTCCACAAGGCGATTATCAGAGCGGACGGGTCAAGAATATGTACGAAACGGAAAATGACTACCGTCTCTCTATTTGGGAAGAAAAAACGAAAGACAATACCAACATTGTCTGCATGCAAAAATATGCTGATGTAACAGGATCTACCGATGCAGAAAAACTACAGGTAGAACGCTACCGGTATATGATTCCCCTCGTTCGTCTCAGTGAACTTTATCTTATTGCAGCCGAATGCATCGGTCTGCACGAACAGAATGTTGCCGAAGCGGTTGAAAAATACATGAACCCACTCCGTCTGGCCCGCAATTGCATTGACCTGGAGACCAACATCTCCTCCACTACGTTGAATACACATATCATGAACGAATACATCCGGGATTTCATCGGAGAAGGCCAAACCTTCTTCTATTTCAAACGGAATGAATTGGAAAACATCCCGGACGGCACCCAGGCCAACCAAATGATGAACATGATACAAAACAATTATGTGGTACCGCTTCCGGAAGAGGAAACCAGTCAACGGGATTAATCATATAAAATTAAAAAGAAGGACATATGAAAAATATCATCTATAGTTTAATCAGAATAAGTCTTTTGATCGGTTTGTCCGGATGTGAAAAAGACGTAGAAACATGGCATGGAGAAGACGGTGTCTATTTCTACGTGCAATGGGGTGTCGACTGGTACGACACGACCTATTGGGCAGCACAACCTTATACGAAAATCGAATTCGTCAAACAGGGGACCAGCGAAACAACCGTAAAAATGCGGGTCATGGCTACCGGTCCTCACAAAAATTATGACCGTCACTTCCGGATCGTTGTCGACCAGGACAGTACTTCTGCTGTCGAAAACGAAAACTACCTTCCCATAGAGGAATATCAAACCCTGCGTGCAGGTACGCACTTTACCGATGTATACGTAACGGTCAAAAACAGCAAAGCGCTGACTGACGAAGAACGGCGACTGGTGTTCCGCCTATTGCCGACAGAGGATCTGAGCCTGGCCTGTCCGGTGTGGGAAGATTTCAACGACATGCTGACCAATGATGCCGGTCTGGATGAGTTCGACGGCACCAGACATACGATCATTTTAAACGATTTCATCACCAGACCGACCGTATGGCCAGGTCCGACAACAGTAACAACAGGAACCCAGGAACTTGGTCTATTTGGAATCTTCTCGAAAGAAAAATACGAAGAGATTCTGAAAGAATTTCCAGAACTGACCTATGAAGACTTCATGAGCACCGCAACGATGCCGACAAGCAAACAAAGAGTCATCAGTAATAAAATGGCCAACAAACTGCAAAGTTTATACGATGCCGGTACTCCGATATTGGAAAACGACGGCCGCCTGATGTGGTTTTTGGGAGTCAGCTGGAACTCTTTCTACGGCATTCCTTATGTTCCCAGCAATTAATACTTTAAAATAGAACAGATATGAATCACAAAATACTGATATTACTGGCAGTTTTGTTAAGCCTTTGCTGCCTTTCCTGCTACGACGACGAAGGCTCTTACGACTATCATGAAATCAATGAAGTCAATATATCCAATTGGAGAGAAAACGGTTATATGGTAATCTACAAGAGCGACACCTTGCGCATCACCCCGCTTGCCGAATACGATTCCCTGAAACAGGAACCGGTAATCGAATTCACACAGGATCAGAATCCGGACCGCTATGAATACGAATGGAAAGTGAAAATCAACAATGTCACCGTTCAAGACAAAGAAGGTCAGGTGATCGGTACAGAACGCAATCTGGTGTTTCCCGTTACCTTGGAACCGAACAACTATACCCTGTATTTGAAGGTCAAAGACAAAGAAACCGATCTTGTCTGGATCTCTTATTCGTATTTATATGTAATGAATGTTATGGACAAAGGATTCCTGCTACTGGGAGAAGATGAAGCAGGCAATGCCAATCTGGACATGATCTCCATGTCGAAAGATACGATTATCCTAAAAAATCTGCTAAACGACTGTGGTTTACCGACCATGCAAAACCCCAAACGGGTCATGTATACGGGAACCTACAGCAACGACGACCGTTATGTCTGGATAACGACAGCAGACGAGGCCTATTATCTGGATCCAGACAATCTGCAGGGAAGCAGTTTCAACGTTTTGAAAAACATGATATTTTCAGCTTACTCGCTACCGGATCAGCTCATTCCGCTGGATATGAGTGCCAAAAGATTCTATACGTCCATGAACATGACCCGGGTTCAGTTGTGCGAAAATTATGTGTTTGCCGCCGACCTGTATTCACCGGAATCTTATGGTAATCCGGTGAATCGTCTTTCTGCCAGCAGTGACGAATTCTTCAAACCCTATCCTCACATTTTCACCAATGCCTATTATCCCCGAGCCTTTGTACTTTATGACGAAACAGACAGGTGTTTTACCTCTTTTTCTACGGCATCAGCCAACAATGTCACCCAGTTGAAAGACAAGAGCGGAGATATCTTCCCCTGGCAGCAACCGGAAGGTCGCAATTGCATTTATGGAGAAAACACATATGAAGGGGGTACAAATTTGCTATCAGTAGCTCTGATGGAAGACGCCGATAATTTCTATATATACAAATTCTTGGTATCAACCAGTATCAGCAAGCGCAGTTTCTCGACCATTGCAAAAGGAGAAGCACCGGGATTACGTTCCGCTTTGCTTTACGCCTTTGCGTCCACCCGTACTCTGGTGCTCTATGCCGAAGGCAACATTTTACATGCCTATGACTACCAGAATAAACGTCATTACCAACAGGAAATGGACGGCGAAATCACCTGCATGGAATTCGATGTTCTCGGAAACAATTATGATGAGATTATGATTGCCACTTACAATGAGAAAGACAAGGGAGTAGTTGAAAGATTTCTGTTAGGCTCCAATCCGAATACCTTCGAACTGGAACCGATAGAAAATTGCCGTTGGACCGGTCTCGTCAAAGTAAAAGATATCGAAGGAAAATTCTAAACCATTCCCTGCCAGTTTAAATAATGGCAGGGAATATTTTTATCCCCATATGAAAAACTTAAGCATAAAAATTTGTATCCTTCTCCTATTCCCGTTATTCAGTTTTGGGCAAGGAATCATTTTTCGAGAGATCACCTTCCAGGAGGCATTAAAAATGGCAAAGGAGGAGAAAAAGACCGTATTCATCGATTTCTATACCACCTGGTGCGGTCCCTGTAAACAAATGAGCCGAACGGTATTCACCCAAAAAGAAATTGGCGATTATTTCAACAAGCATTTTATTTCTCTAAAATGTAATGCGGAAGAAAAAGAAGGTCGGGAATTAGCTCAAAAATACGGCGTAGAAGCCTATCCCACTTTCGTATTCATCGATGACGAAGGGAAGATATGTTATCGTTTTGCCGGAGCCATGAGCGCGGAAAACTTTTTAGCACGTGTGCAAAGAGGGCTGGATCCGGAGCTTACGCCAGAGCGGCTGGCAGTCCGCTATCAACAAGGCGAACGCACTCCCCAACTGATCATGAATTATGCACTCGTCCTGCTGGAAAGCGGTCAGGATTCATCGGCCTATGCCATGATCGACGACTACTTCGCACATCTTTCCGATCGTCAACGCGTCAAAGAGCCCAATTTCGCCATTTACGAAAAATACATTCAGGATCCATCCCATCCCATTGCCGACTACGTTTATCAACATCAGGACAAATTCATCCGAAATGCCGGCCGCGAACGGGTTCAAAAACTGCTTCGGCAATGGTTGTGGCAAGAAACCATTCCCTACATCATCGCACGGGAGACTTCTGAGAATAGCGAACTAAATTCAACAAAATTCCAAATATTAAAAGAAAAAATAGAACATTCCGGTCTGGCAATCGGGAGTTACCCGGCCTTGCTCCGTTTAGGAGAATACAAATTACAACAGGACTGGAACAGTTACCTGAATCATTGTCTGGAACAATTTCCGACATTCAGTCAAACAGAACGTTTCCTGCTACTGGTCAATCTGGAACCCATGTCAATCCAGGCAGATACATTGCGCGAAAAAGCCATTGCGCTGATTGAAGCAAACCAATCCCAACTTTCAGAAACTCAAAAGACACCTTTGCGCTATGTGCTGATGAAATTGAAAAAACAAAAGGAATTCCGTTTACAGATCCATTTCGATCGCTTGGAAGCAGGAAAAGTCATCTTATCCGGTTTCAAGGGAAAACAGTACATACGCGATACTTTTGCCTTCCATCAGAATCGCCTGTCCCTTCATTTACCACTTCAGGATACCACCCAAGCCTCTTTGCGTCTACTCTGCGATTCGCTGAAAACTCCGACAGCCAAACTCGGTAACCACTACCCCTCTTTCAATCTTATGCTGGTAGCGGGAGGTTTTGCCACTCTTTCTGTTCAAGCAGAGAAGGGGAAAGTACCCCGAGTAACTTGTATTCAAGGAGATGCCATCTCCAAGGATTTTATCCGCCTGGAACATGAATTGCAGGAAGCCGATGAAAAAGCTTACAATCAGCTCATCATCGACAATATCATCCGTGGCGGAGACATTCGTGATTACCCGGAAGAATTGCAGCGAAACATGAAAGCCGTTCAACACAAAACCATGGCCTTTATCCGGGAAAATCCCTCCAGCTATATCAGCGAAATCGAGTTGGTCAAGCATTACGACTGGTTCGATGAAAATGAGATTGAAGCCATTTTCAAAAAAATGCCTTCGACATTACAAACAAACAAATATGGGGAAGTTCTCCATTATCGTTTAGAAACTGGACGCCCCTTCCGAATTGGAGCCACAGCCGCCGATTTTTCCAAAAAAGATTCAAAGGGGGAAACGGTTTCCCTGAACGACTGGAAAGGGAAATATGTGCTTCTGGATTTCTGGGGGAGCTGGTGTGGTCCTTGTCGTGATTCTCATCCCCATCTCAAAGAATTACACCGTCAATACGGAGACAAAATCATTTTTGTCGGGATTGCCCAAGAGCAAGGCAAAAATCTGGAAAAAGCCAAACACAGCTGGAAAAAAGCAATCCAGGAAGATGGATTAACCTGGATACAAATCTTGAATAATGAAGACCAAAATCAATACGATCTTGTTCAATTATTCCATGTTACTTCCTTTCCCACAAAAATATTGATCGATCCGCAAGGCAAAATCGCCGCCCGTTGGAGTGGCAGTCAGGCAGAACCGGAGAAAGATCTGCAGAACATCTTTAAGGATCTGTAAAATCAGCCCCGTATTGTTAAGACTGTGGCAATACGGGGCTATTAGAAATATAGATTTAAAAAATAAGTTTTGTACAATATTTCTTGCATTTCTTCTATTTATTTAATTAATCAATAGCTCAACCATAGCAAAAAAAGAACTATATAATTCTTCTCTATTTCATCGAAAAATCAAAATGAAATTCATTAATACCCCTTTTATTCAATAATCTATGTAACACAGGCATCTGTTTTTCAAATAATATTTTTGCAGATTCGTATGCTCTTTCTGTTGGTTCCCAATTTTTAAACCAAGAATTAACATATGTCACATATGTAATATTTGAAATTTGTGTCGTAGTAAAAACTTGATCTTCTCCTTTTGCATTCGTCGTACCAGATTGATAGAAAATTTTCCCAGTCCTATCAGATAACCAAAAATAACAATGATCTCTACCATTTTCATCATATATGAAAGTTAATACAAATTCTGCTTCTTTTTTTGAATTTACTGGAATCCAATAACTTTTCTCTTCAATAAAATGTCGAAAAAATAAAGTACCAAAGAAACTAACCTTATCAAAATTCCTACATTCACAAAATACTTTACGTCCTCTCTTCAATAATTCAAAAGGAGATCTTTTTGACTCATTAATTAATTCATCAGAAATAATATCTTTCGCAACAAGATCATATTCCAATTGTCTTATAACAACATCTTCTAACATTGCTATATTATTTCTACTCTCTACAACTGGCCGAAAACTCTTATTAGACAATATTTTCACCGATTCGTAGATCAAATTACCATCTCTATCTTTAAATTCTAATTGACAGCAATTATCATTATCTTTATTCCAATAATATAACAAAATAAAATCTGCTTCATAAGGAGTATACACGACTTCCCAAATATTCTTATTCATAATAGCCTCTCTCAAATCAAAACGTCCAAGAGTTTCTTTATATCTTGAAGAAGAAATCGGGATATATACCTTTCGTCCTTTCTCTAATAATATAAATGGATTTTCTTGAGCAATACTTCTAAGTTTACTTAAATTCGCTTGATATTGAGTAGAATCATAATGAAAATAAATCAATCCTTCCGTTTCTAATTCTGCAAATTCTAACTCATCTGCAGAAATACTCATTTCTGTTTCACCTGATCTATAAACTAAACCCTCTTTTGAGCATTTAATAACTTTTACTCTTAAGCAACGTCCATCTGTTAACTTAACAAAAGAATTCTGTCCACTTGCTACGCATACTATAAAACAGAAAAACAAGAAAAAAACGTATCGCATAATTTTTTCAATTTAATAAATATTCCAATAAAACATCTAACCTATATGCACCTTAAATATTTATCAATGACTGTTACCCGCATAAAACAAAAAGAAGCTATCATACAATAGCTTCTCTATCTTCCATCGTCGGGGTGACAGGATTCGAACCTGCGACCCTCTGCTCCCAAAGCAGATGCGCTACCGGACTGCGCTACGCCCCGCTAAATTCGGATGCAAAGGTAATCATTGAAATTGAAAAAACAACGGTTTGAAGTATTTATTTCATATTCATCCGAAAATAAAAAAGCCATCTCTTTCACAATTCGAGATAGCTTTTCTTGAAAAAGGGGTGGAAGATCGGGCTCGAACCGACGACCTTCGGAACCACAATCCGACGCTCTAACCGACTGAGCTACATCCACCATTTTGCTTTTGCGCTGCAAAGATAAAGAGAATCTATGATTTTACAAATAAAACTGCAAAAAAAATTCCAAAATAAACAACAACGGACATTCTCCTACCGAGGAGGAATTTCAATATGCCCCAATTCGATCTCCCGGGCTGCATATTCCAGTTGTTCATACCACTCTTCTCCATATTTGTCGATCAAAGCCTGTTTCAAGAAACGATACAGTGGCATTCCTTCTTTTTCCCCTTTCAGACAAGCACAGCGACAAATTTTCCAGCGATTGTAGTTTAAGGCTTCAAAGCCATCATACTTGGTGATACGGATCGGATACAAATGACAGGAAATCGGTTTGCGAAAATCACACTTCCCCTCACTCCAAGCCTTTTCAATGGCGCACCAATAATTGCCATTCTCTTCAATGGCATAAGCACAAGCCTCCCCCTGCATCAATGGAGTCACCAGATCGCCTTCACAATCGATGACAGAAAAACCCTGTTCCTCTACTGCCGCCATACCTTCCGGCTTCATATAAGAACGGATTTGTTCGTAATTTGCCCGGATTCGATCCGGTTCCTCTTTCTCCAGGGGAGCTCCCGAATCGCCTTCCACACAACAAATACCCTTGCAGTGAGTCAGATCACAAGAGAACTTTTTAACAAAGATATCGAAACTCACGATGGCGTCTCCGATCTGTATCATATCAGCTGAATATTATCTTTAAAAAGATCGGTTTGGAGATTTTTCCAAACCGATCATCCACATTATTTTATCAAACTCTTTCCTGTCATTTCTGCAGGCTTGGGAATTCCCATGATTTGCAAGATTGTGGGAGCCACGTCTGCCAATACTCCATTATTCAGGGATTTTCCCTGTTCTTCCGTTACCCAAATACAAGGTACCGGATTCAAAGAATGCGCAGTGTTCGGAGTTCCATCGGCATTAAGCGCATGATCGGCATTTCCGTGATCGGCAATGATCAACACCTCGTATCCATTGGCCTGTGCAGCTGTCACGACCTTCTCTACACAACGATCCACCGTTGCCACCGCTTTCTGTATAGCTGCATACACACCCGTATGCCCCACCATATCGCCATTGGCAAAATTCAAACAGATAAAATCGGCCGAACGGGCATTCAGCTGTTCAACCAATTTATCGGCCACCTCTGGAGCCGACATTTCCGGCTGTAAATCATAGGTTGCCACTTTCGGCGAAGGAACCAGAATGCGATTTTCACCTTCAAACTGAGCTTCCCGTCCTCCATTGAAAAAGAAAGTAACATGAGCATATTTTTCCGTTTCCGCAATCCGCAACTGTTTCAAACCGGCCTTACTGATCACTTCTCCCAAGGTATTCTCTACATTCTCTTTATTGAACAGAATATGCAATCCCTGGAAGGTCGCATCATACGGAGTCATGCAACAATAATACAAAGGCATTGTCTTCATCTGCTGTTCCGGTATATCCCGCTGAGTCAAAGCAATGGTCAGCTCCTTGGCCCGATCGTTCCGGTAATTGAAGAAAATGACCATGTCTCCGGGTTCTATCACTCCAACAGGACGATGATCGCTTCCGACATGTACAATCGGCTTGATAAATTCATCCGTAATACCCTCATCATAAGATTGCTGAATAGCCCTCTCCACATGCTGGGTAGGTGTACCGATCCCTTTTACGATCAAATCATAGGCTTCTTTGATCCGTTCCCAACGATTGTCCCGGTCCATGGCATAATAACGTCCGATGACAGAAGCAATCCGGCCCGTAGATTTTTCCATGTGCTCTTTCAGTTCCTTGATAAAACCCAGACCGCTCTTGGGATCGGTATCCCGACCATCCATAAAACAATGTACAAATGTCTTGGCAATTCCATACTCTTTTGAAACATCACACAGCTTTTTCAAATGTTCCAATGAACTGTGTACTCCCCCATCCGATACCAATCCCATAAAATGCACCTGTTTCTGATGGTCTCGGGCATAAGTAAATGCCTTGATTATTTCAGGATTCTGCAGAATCGAATTGTCCCGACAAGCTTTATTGATACGCACCAGATCCTGATCAACCACTCTTCCGGCCCCGATATTCAAATGACCGACTTCCGAATTTCCCATCTGCCCATCCGGCAAACCGACATTCTCCCCACAGGTCAAAAGTTGCGCATGAGGATATTTCTCCGTCAAAGAAGTAATAAAAGGTGTCGGAGTATTGAAAATCGCATCGGTTTTATCGTGCTTTCCAATCCCCCAACCATCCAAAATCATTAATAAAACTTTCTTCATATCTTTTTTATTTATTGTTATTATATCAAAACAAAACAGCCATTCATTTACAAAGTTAATCTTTTATCCTGACTTTCACTTGAAAACAAGCTTTTTTAGCATTAGAATTTTCACGGAAACGTTTGACAATGGATCGTAATGGTATTTTTTTGAAAAAATATAGTACTATGTATTGCATAATACCATGCAATTACATATATTTGTCATATCAAATAAAAAAAAGCAGCCTATGACCATCGAAAACACCCAAGCCCAGATGCGAAAAGGCATCCTTGAATACTGCATTTTGCTGATCATTGCCCGGGAAGACGCTTACGTTCCGGACATCATCAACAAGCTGAAGGCATCAAAAATACTGGTAGTAGAAGGAACAGTCTATCCTTTGCTAACCCGTCTGAGAAATGCCGGTTTGCTATCTTATCGCTGGGAAGAATCCCCCCAGGGACCTCCGCGAAAATACTATAACCTTACGGAGCAGGGACGCTTATTTCTACAATCCCTGGAAACTTCCTGGAGTGAACTGACACAGGCCATCGCCTCCTTGAAAGAACAAAACACAGCACAATAATCCATTCCTATGAAAAAAACTTATAACATAAACCTTAGCGGTCAGATATTTTGCATCGATGACGATGCTTTTCTGAAACTTCAGACCTACATCGATACGTTAGAAAAACATTATCTAAAAGAAGAGGGTGGAAAAGAGATCATGGCTGATATAGAAAATCGGATTGCAGAACTGTTGCAAGAGCTTCTTCGCAAAAATTACAGACAAGTGGTCTCCATAAGCGATATCGACCAGATCATTCAAATCATGGGGACTCCGGACTGCATCATAGAAGAAGACACCGAATCCCCCGACACATCCATCAAACGGAAATTATACCGAGACACCAACGAATCCATTTTAGGAGGTGTTGCTTCCGGCATGGCAGCCTATTTCAACATACCCGTAGTTTGGATTCGTCTGGCATTTATCTTATTGACTCTTCTGTATGGAATGACAATCATTGCCTACATCATTTTATGGATTATCACTCCAGCAGCCACGACCTCCCGGCAAAGAATGGAAATGAAAGGAGAAAAGATCAATGTGTCAAACATAGAAAAGAACATCCGAAACACCTATCAGGAATTTAAAAACTCCCGTTTACAGAATTTTTCGGGAAAAATCAACAAGAATCTTCAAAGATTTTTTCAGTGGCTGAGAAATATACTCCAACTGTTATTAAAAGTTGTATGGTTCGTGTTAGCCATCTTCGGGTTATTGGGGGGAAGCTGTATATTTTTAACAATTAGCGGATGCCTGTTGTTCCCGGAACACATTACGAATTTTACCCTCTATCATGCACTGAACAGTGCTATTCCTTCCGGCCTGTTGATCGGTTCCAGAATTATACTTTTCTTCATTCTGTGTATTCCTGCCTTATTAATAGTCTATATCTCGGCCCGTTATCTGTTCCATTTTGCCTGGAACCGCATTTTCCTGCTAAGCATGATCGGTTGCTGGTTTTTAGCCGGATTTATCGGTATCTTTATTGCCCTGCAACAGACATTGAAATATGCGGATGTCTCCCAGAACTCCACACAACACTCCCTCGTTGCGTGTGATACGTCTCTTCACAAATACACTGTACATTTCGAATCTCTATCGTCATTTGACCGACAAGGCAAGCTGATCCGCAGCAATCGCTCTTTCAGCAACATTCTGGCATTTGACAGTCTTCCACCCAAAAGAATGTACCTGAAAGCCAACATGCACGTCATCTCCAGCTTTCAAAACAGTCCATCACTGAATATTCAGAAAAAAGTACGTGGCAATTACAACAGCAACAAATTCAATTACCTGAATGACATAGACTATCACTGGAAACAAGACGGGAATAATCTGTTTTTAGACACCTATTTCAAACTGCAACATCCCACTTGGAAAGGGCAAGAAGTCCAGGTCACGCTATCGATACCGGAAGGCGACACCCTGATTATCCATGGCAACAATTATTATTACCACATGGAGATTCCCTTTGAGAAATACCAGAAAGTTTACAAAACAGTCATGAAAAACGGACAACTAGAAGTCATCAATTAAGCCAAAAATCTCAAAAGAGGGGAAGTAAGTTTAGAATTTACACTTCCTCTCTTTCCTCCAAATCCACATGCTAGGTCAACCGCCGAAAACGAGCCCCCGTTTTCCACACCAATTTCAACAAATCGGCTCCTTCCAAGATTCCAACTCCAACTTTCTCATGACCGGAAGAATGATACAACGCCTCCAACCAAGGCAAAAGCAGCTCTCCCT
The DNA here is from genome assembly GCA_944321165.1 of uncultured Odoribacter sp. Taxonomy (GTDB): domain Bacteria; phylum Bacteroidota; class Bacteroidia; order Bacteroidales; family Marinifilaceae; genus Odoribacter. The sequence continues at coordinate 16,576 of CALUKE010000006.1, read as the reverse complement.
CCCGCAAAGTTTCCTGCTCGTTTTCTACACAAGCAGCCACCAAAAAACCGCCATAAAACTCCAATCCCTGTATTTCTTTTATCACACCACCGGTATCGACCACCTCTTTCACTGCCCCTTCTTCCAAAACGACATAACCGTTTTTTACCAAAGGAAAACCTGGCACAAAAATATAATTCGAAGCAATCTTTCTAATCTTCATATACTTTCACCCTAAAACTGTCATTCTCCGACACCGCTCAAATTCAACGTCTCAAACTTTCCTTCAAACGTCGCTCGGTTTCCCGGGAGATATACGGTCGATACAGATAAGTTCCCCAAGCTTCACCCCCCATTTCATTCAGTTGCACCGGTTTTTCTTTTTTCTGAGGAGGAGTTTTTCTCCCCTTGATCGGTTTAGGCAAAACAGGCTGCGGCACCGTATCCATAAAAGTAATGACCAAACGATTGTACAGAGAATCCGCATATTGCGACCAATTATAAACCCGATTGATGGTATCAAAAGATACGAGGATATCTCTTACCCGCAGCGTATCCGCACCATCCTCCGAAAGGAAATAGGAAGCAATTCTCCTTTTCTGAACTTTTTGAAGAGAATCAAAATGCATGGTGATCCCAAACTTATATAAACCAGGAACGATGCTATCCACGGTGATCGAAAAAATACTGTCCAACCTCAGGGTATCCAATACAGGAAAATAATTGACGGAATCGTTGGCTTTCAACTCATTCAATACGATATCGATCGCCGTCAACTGTTTATTGAGACTGTCGATCACCACATCATATATCTTAGAAAACAAGACTGTTTGAGCCGAATAATAATACATACAGGAATCGAAATCCGCCCGGTCAATATGATATTTCTGAAAAAGATCATTATAATATTCATAATTTTTCAATTCCGTATATCCCCGTCCTGTTCCTCGAAAAACCGATAAAGAACCGTCTACTTTATGCAGATCGATCAACAGATTGGTAAATTGTTTCTCATTCAAAGGGACTTTATCCGACTTACACCCTCCCAACAACATCAAAACAATGACAATCCATATTCCTTTCCAGATCAATGACATCATAAATCTTTTTTTATAAGCTTAAACAACTGAGAAGAAAAAATAAATTCATTCAAATAACGATTATCCGTATGGGCGATCTCCTCCTTCGTCCCTTCCCATTCTTTACGACCTTCATGAATAAACACGATCTTTTCTCCTATCTCAAAAACCGAATTCATATCATGGGTATTGACCACCGTCGTCATCTTATACTCATGCGTAATCTCACTGATCAAATTATCAATAACAATCGAAGTCAAAGGATCCAGACCGGAATTGGGTTCATCACAAAACAAAAACTTAGGCTGCAATACAATGGCTCGGGCTATGGCCACCCGTTTTTTCATTCCTCCGCTGATTTCAGACGGATACAGCGCCTCAGCATCATACAAGTCCACACGATGCAAACAAAATATCGCCCGTTCCCTTTTTTCCTCTTCGGACAAATTGGTAAAGAAATTAAGTGGGAACATGACATTTTCCAATACCGTCTGCGAATCGAACAAGGCCCCTCCCTGAAAAACGACACCAATCTCCTTGCGCAACAATTTAATTTGACGGCTATTCATCGCCGTCAAATCACGATCGCCATAATAAATATGCCCCTGATTAACAGAATGCAGACCTATCAAAGCCTTCAGCAAAACCGTCTTTCCAGATCCACTTTTCCCAATAATCAGATTTACCTTGCCCGCATCAAAAGTAACATTGATGTCCGAAAGGACCGTCTTATTCTCAAAAGATTTATTCAAAGCTTCTACACGTATCATCACAGCATGATTTGAGTTAATACCAAATTGGCCGTCAAAATTGCGATACTGCTGTCAACGACCGCTTTCGTACCGGCTTTTCCGACCTCCCGGGCTCCTCCCTGCACATAATACCCATAAAAAGCAGGAATTGAAGTAAATATAAAAGCAAAGAACAAACTCTTCACAATCGAATAAGTCACATAATAGGGATTAAAAGCGAAATGAAGCCCGTAAACAAAATCTTCAAAATTCACGACCCCACTGACCAGACCACATATAATACCACCCAGAATTCCGATAAAAACACTAAAAATATAGAGAATCGGATTGATGACAAAAGAGGCCAGAATCTTCGGACCAACTAAATAAGAAACCGAATTGACCCCCATGATTTCCAACGCTTCGATCTGTTCTGTAATACGCATACTGCCAATCTCCGATGCAATGTTACTTCCTATCTTTCCAGCCAGGATCAAACTCACAATGGTTGAAGAAAATTCCAGCAACATGGTCTCCCGGGTCAAATAACCGATCAAATAGCGAGGCAACAGAGGACTCTGCATATTATAAGCAGTCTGTAAAGTCAATACGGCCCCAATGAAAAAAGAAATAATCACTACCAATACAATGGAATTCAATCCCAGTTTTTCAAACTCCGACATCAATTCCCGGACATAAACCTTTCTTTTCTCCGGTCGAGAAAAAGCATTTTTTATAAAAATAAGATATAAACCCAGTTTATATAAAAATTTCATATGCCGATCAGTTATAAAAACAAGGTAAAAATATAAATTATTCATGGAATTTATATCGTTCACTACTATTTTCCCTGAAATTTCCACATTCCAATCCACTCCCGACAGTGAAATCCTGAATTCTTTCGGCTTTTTGAAAAAAGGTCGTATATTTGGTATATTATTTGAATGTTAATTTTAGAGATAAATCTAATACACTACTGCAAATGAATCAGAACTCCTATTGCTTGATCATGGCCGGAGGGATCGGAAACCGTTTCTGGCCGGTAAGTAACCGAAGGTGTCCCAAACAATTTTCCGATATCTTACATTGTGGAAAAAGTTTCATTCGACAGACTTATGAACGGATTGCTTGCATTTTTCCCAATCACCGGATTTTCATCATCACAGGAACAGAATATGAAGACATTGTCAAAAAACAGATTCCGGAAATACCGGATTCCAATATACTGAAAGAGCCTTATGTCAGGAACACGGCTCCCTGTATCGCTTACGCAGCATATAAAATCAAAGGTCTGAATCCGGACGCTTATATGGTCACCATTCCTTCGGATCATTTCATCAGCAACGACGAGGCTTATCTGAACGATCTGCAGGCAGGGCTTCGGTTTATCGAAAAACAAGGCGGTTTGCTCACCATCGGCATTACTCCAACCCGGGCAGAAACAGAATATGGCTATATCCAAGTAAAAGCCAAAGACCATACCCGGGAAATCGTTCCGGTCAAAACTTTTACCGAAAAACCGAATCAGGAACTGGCTCGAATGTTTTTCGACTCCGATGAATTCCTCTGGAATGCAGGAATTTTTATCTGGAGTGTAAATGATATCATTCAAGAATTCAAAACCCATATGTATGATTTACATGCCCTCTTCAATACAGAATGCAAATTAAACACTCCGGCAGAACCCAGTTTTATCAAAAGCGTTTACGGACAGTGCCACAATATTTCCATTGATGTCGGCATCATGGAAAAATCCCAACATGTATATGTACTCAAAGGAAATTTCGGCTGGTCGGATGTCGGCACTTGGCATGCATTCCATGCCCTCTGCGATAAAGACGAAGGGAACAACGTCTCCAATTCCGACAAAGTCGTTTTCAATGACACCAACGACTGCATTGTCAACGTTCCTCCCCGCAAAAATGTCATCGTACAAGGTGTCGAAAATCTAATCATCGCCGAAAAGGACAATTATCTGATGATCTGTCATCGGAAAGACGAAGATAAAATCAAACGTTTTGAAAAATATTTCAGGCACAAAAATAAATGATCTTTCTCCGACATGTTCCCCGAAAACTTCAGATATTTCGGGGAACATGCTATATACGAACCTTGATCTCTTCTATCCTGGCGTTTTTAACACTCAATATCTCAAATGTCAAATCATTGACAACCACAGTATCACCTTCCTGAGGAATGCTTCGGTTGAAATATAGCACCAAACCGGCCAGGGTTTCATACTCTTCCCTCTCTTCCAGATCCAAATGGTATTTCTCATTCAGGTAATCCACTTCAAGACGACCGGAGAAAATATACTCCCGGTCAGAGATCATAATCTCTTTCAGATTCTGATGATCATGTTCATCCTCTATTTCTCCAAAAATTTCCTCCATGATATCTTCTATAGTCACAATACCGGCCGTGATACCAAACTCATCGACCACCACAGCGACACTCTTCTGATCGCGAATGAACAGATTCAACAAACGTTGGGCCGGCATGGTTTCGGGAACGATCAATACTCGACTCAACGCTTTAGCAATAGTCGGAGGAGTCTTAAAGAGGGCTGAAATATGAACGTACCCGATGATATCATCGATACTTTCCTTGTAAATCAATATCCGCGAAAGTCCGGTATCTATGAACAATTGGGTCAGTTCCTCAATCGAACTGTCTATCGGCAAAGCAACCACATCCGGACGAGGTACGATGCATTCCCTCAGTTTCACTTCAGAAAAATCCAGCGCATTCCGGAAGAGCTTGATTTCATGAATCTCTTCTTCCTGCTTCGTATTCGCCTCCCCCTCCTCGATCAAATTATTCAAATCCACCTTCCCAAAAGCACGATTCTGTTCCTTATGCCCCAGCTTCCGTCCGGTAAAAATTCGCAACAGCCAACCGCCCAACCAGACAGAAAAAGAAGACAGGGGAAAGAAAAGCAGATAAAACAGAAAAACCGGGACGGCAAATATTTTCAAAAATACATTCGAACGAAGACGGAAAACGGTTTTCGGCAAAAATTCGGCAAATATCAAAATAATCAGTGTCGAAATAACCGTCTCGACAAACAGTTCCACCCCGATGGATAAATGCAGAAAAGAAAGTTTTTCCAGCAACCAGTCGGACATGAAAATACCATAGATCACCATCACGACATTATTCCCTACCAATAAAGTCGTAATGTACATGCCCGAATGTGTAATGAACAAATCAATCAGGGCCTGTGTCACCCCTTTCTTCGATTTATCAATTTCTATTCGCAATTTATTCGAGGTCAGAAAGGCAATCTCCATTCCTGAAAAAAATGCAGAAAGAATCAGGCAAATCAATATCACCAGCAAACTCGTTGTCATGGCTGTCGTTGTTGTTTTTCCACTTCAATACTACCTGAAATATTTTCAAACACTGGATGATTCAGATTCTGGTCGGAGTGAAAGCCGTTATTTCCTTCGATAATCTGCCCATCTGCCGTCAAACGGACATAACGATCAGAATAAATCACTTCTTTCTTCATATCCCAATACAACAATTCCGTTTCCAGTTTTTTCCCGTCTGCGTTGACAATTACGACCTCATTACGGGCTTCCCAAAGCATCTCTTCCTCCAATTTCTTCGCATATTTTGCTTTTATTGACCCAATGGTTTTTCCGGTCGCATCATAAGAAATCACATGAATCCCTTTGGGAAATTCTTCATATTTCTCTTTTTCCCGGTTTACTTTCAGGTATTCAGGAGCCAATACACGATATTTGATCCGAGCAGAATCGGAATAAATCAATTCCAGATTTTCTCCCGTCATCTCTGGTCGTCTTTCCTGTTCGACCAAAGCATTAACCTCTTTTATATCATTCTTACATGCTAAAAGCATTATTGCCCCCAACAGAACAATAATGCTTTTAATATGAAGTTTAGGTGAGAAAATAATCATTCTATCTATCTGTTCCTATTTTCTAAAACGCGCCGTAGTCGATTCATTGATCCAAGCACCAATCTTCACTGTACTTCCCTCGGTCACACTCCGGAAGAAAGCTTCTTCCTTATTGGGGAAATGCTGGGAATAAAGAGAGATCAGCTTATTGGCTTCTTCGGCCACACTCGAATCAACTTGTTTTGCTTTCTGAAACTTATCCACTGCTGCCCAAAATACGGAAGAATGATCAAACTCATCCTCTCCATAACTCGGAGCATAATTGGCATACGCTTTCCCGATCAACATCCAGGCAGTTCCATTGTTCGGATTACGCTTCAATACTTCCATCGCGCTGGTTTTGGCTGCCGAATATTGTTTTTTTGCCAACTGCAATTGAGCCATTCGCAAATAATAATCTCCCTTAGCCACATCGTCATCGGATTTTTCGATCGCTTCTTTCAGATAAGCTTCCGTCTTGTCAAAATCCTGACGTTTCAGGAACATGATGGCCAAACTGTAAGCGGCATCAGCCGTCGGATCCTTCTGATAAAGCTGCTCTGCTACCGTAGCATACAAAGGCAAATCCACACATTCGCTCCGACGCAACAAAGAAGATATTTCCTTCAGATTCTCAATATCCTCCTTATTAGCCTCATATTTTGCCGTCAGCAACTCATTCAAAGTCGCACAATCAGCCACACCGGCATCGAAAAACATGGCATCCAATTTCGCCTTCGTTTCGGTATAAATCTCCGGTTTCTTCGCACTTTTGATTCCATTGTCAGCGAAAGCAGACAATTCCATATAAAGAGCGATGTACTCATCTTTTGAAATCAACTCTTTTTTCAAAAGTTCGCCAGCCAACAAGAACATCGCCTGAACAGTCACCGGATGCGTCTTATTGCCTTCCATCTCAAAAGCTTGCTCTAAGAATGAATACGCCTGTTTCTTATCGTCGTCATTTCTGGCAAAACGGTACAAAGAAAAACCCTTCTTTCCCAACACATAACCTTCCCCGAATCTGGAATGATCTCCAAAATATTTTATCCACTGATCATATACCATCATCAACGTATCCACATAAGCAGGATTTTTCGTCTGCATATAAATATTCGACACAAGTTCCTCTCCCTTGGTATAAGTCATCATTTGAAACTTCGGAGCATTATTAAAAACATAACGCCAAGCCGGCAACGCCTCCTTATAATTCTTTTGTTTCAAAAATTCAGAATAGATAGAGGCATTCTCAAGCGTTTTTGCACTATCCAACCCCCAAGTCGAATCAAGCGTCTGTGCATGAACCGCTCCCCCGGTAAGGCAAACCCCCAATGCAAAAGTCAAAATCTTTTTCATAATCAAAATTTCTTTTATAACCCGTATATTTAATGTTTTCGATAGTCGCTCTACAAGCATCCTTTGCAAAATTATCACTATTTTTCAGAAATACACAGGCCGCACCAAGTATTTAGACAATACTTTTTACTTTTTAACGTATTTTAGTATCTCATTGAGTCCGATAAAACTCAAATAACGATAAAAAGACACCGGAAACGGCAAACGATTCTCCAAAAAATAGGCATTCCCACCTGTCAGTAATACCCGTCCGTCCGGATTTTCAGTCATAAAACGTTCTATGGAACATTTGACTTCAAAAAACATCCCCTCCATGACTCCGTTCCGAATGGCTTCTTCTGTCGAACGTCCGATTCCTCCATAATTTTCCGTCGGACAGACGTAAGGCAAACGAGCCGTATATTGATGCAAACTTTTAAAACGGATTTCCAAACCCGGCGAAATATTCCCACCTAAAAAAACGCCGGCCGCATTCAGATAATTATAAGTGACACAAGTTCCGGAATCAATGATTAACAACGGAATTCCCGGATGTAAACACCGGCCGCCCACACAAATGGCAATCCGATCGAATCCCAGAGTTTCAGGAGTCGCATAACCGATTTTCAAAGGAAGAGGCATGGTCGGATTTGCAATCAAAAAACAATCAGCCAGTCTCTCCAGCATCCGTCGCATTTCAAAATCTATCTGTCCACTTCCTGCCAACAAAACAGACAATTTTTCTCCTTGCTTCCGCCATTTCTCGATTTTTTCAAACAAGGCATCCAATTGATAATGCGCCTCCAGCAACTGATCTTCCCGGAAAAAAGCATACTTGCTTCGGGTATTTCCGATATCGATGACTATATTCATGAATTTTCCGATATTCCTAATTTATCCGTCTTGTCGGGTCTTTTCCCAAATTTCATGTACATAACGCGACATTTTCATAATGTCTGTAATATCAGAGAACAACAATGACAATTTACCGTTCTTCTCCAAAAAACGACAAGGCAACAGCTGCTGCTGGACAAATCTCAGAATGGCTGCAAACAATGCCGACTGATAAAACGACGCATGCTGGTCGCCCACAAAATACATCGTCATCTTTCCATTCTTCACAATCAGCCGTTCAATTCCCAGTTCCATACAATGCCGCCGGATTCGTACAATTTCCATCAATCCGATCACTTGAACCGGAATCTCTCCAAAACGATCTTTCAGTTCCTGCTCAAACTTCTTCAAGCCTTCCTCATCCGGTATATTGTCCAATTCACGATACAAACGTACACGTTCACTGATATTCTCTACATATGTATCTGGAATCAACGCCTCAAAATCCGACTCGATCACACAATCCGTAACATAAGCCTGGCTTTGTCTCTCATCGGCCAATTGCATTTCAGGAAACTCTTCTTCCCGCAATTCGAGCAACGCCTCATTCAAGATCCGCTGATAGGTCTCATAACCGATTTCTGCAATAAAACCGGACTGCTCTGCACCCAAAATATTCCCGGCCCCCCGGATATCCAAATCCTGCATGGCGATATTGAAACCACTGCCCAGGCCACTGAAATCCTCAATAGCTTTCAGACGCCGACGGGCATCCGGATTCACCATATCCAACGGAGGAGTCAACAAATAGCAAAATGCCTTTTTATTTGAACGTCCTACCCGTCCCCGCAACTGATGCAAATCGCTTAAGCCGTAATTCTGGGCCTGATTGATGATCATCGTATTGGCATTGGGAATATCCAGCCCCGACTCAATGATGGTTGTCGCAATCAATACATCGTAATCGCCCCGGACAAAATCGTGCATCACCCGTTCCAACTCCTCTCCGTCCATTTGGCCATGTGCCACACAAGTTTTCACCTGAGGAACAATCCGTTGCAACAAACTTTGAATTTCCCGGATCGTTTCCACCCGGTTGTGAATAAAGAATACCTGTCCATTACGCGCCATCTCGTACAAAATCACCTCTTTGATCAACTGTTCATCGAAACGGTGCAATTCCGTCACAATGGGATAACGGTTGGGAGGCGGCGTACGAATAATCGACATATCCCGAGCGCCCATCAGAGAAAACTGCAATGTCCGGGGAATCGGCGTCGCCGTCATCGTCAAGGTATCGACATTCAACTTCAGTTTTTTGAGTTTTTCCTTTACACTCACACCGAATTTTTGCTCTTCGTCAATAATCAGCAGGCCCAGATCTTTAAATACAACATCTTTACTCGTCAGACGATGAGTTCCGATAATAATGTCAACTTTCCCCTCCTTCAGATCGTTCAATATATGCTTGATTTCAGCCGGTCTTTTCATCCGGCTGATATATTCCACCCGACAAGGCATACCTTCCAGGCGCTTGGAAAATGTATGATAATGCTGATAAGCCAAGACTGTTGTCGGCACCAGCACCGCCACCTGCTTGCTATCGGCCACCGCCTTAAAAGCCGCCCGAATAGCCACCTCGGTCTTCCCGAAACCGACATCTCCGCATATCAGGCGGTCCATCACCTGAGGGCGTTCCATATCGGCCTTTACAGCCTCAATGGCCTTCATCTGATCAGGAGTCTCGTCATACATAAACGAAACCTCCATTTCTTCCTGCAAATAGGTATCTTTCGAAAAGGCAAAAGCCGGCTCTTTTTTCCGGCGGGCGTACAGAGATATCAATTCCCGGGCAATATCCTTCACCTTCGACTTGGTCCTCTGCTTCAGCTTGTTCCAGGCATCTCCCCCCAACTTGTTCACCACCGGCGGCACACCGTCTTTCCCCTTGTATTTCGATATTTTATGCAAAGAATACAACCCGACATACAATTCCGAATTGTTCTTATAAACCAATCGTATGGCCTCCTGCTCTTTCCCGTCATTGTTGATCTTTACCAAACCACCGAATCTGCCGATTCCATGATCGATGTGCACCACGTAATCACCGGGATGCAGATTTTGCAACTCGCTCAAAGTGATAGACTCCCGTCCCTGGCGAATACGGGTCGTCTGCAAACGGTATTTATGATAACGGTCGAATATCTGATGCTCCGTATAAACGCAAATCTTTTCGTTTGCATCCATAAATCCCTCATGGATCACTCCATCCAACCAGGTAAAATCTATCTCAAAGCCTTTATCTTTAAAAATATCCCGGATACGCTGAATCTGCATTTCATTGTTCGAGCAGATATACAGTTTATAACCCTCGGCCTGCCGCCCCTGCAATCCTTCCGCTAACAAATCAAAATGCTTGTTCGTCGGAAGCTGCGGTTCACAGGCCACATCGATCGATTCTCCCCGGAAATACACATCCGGTCCCCACTCGACGACGGGACAGCCATCCATATAGCTCATCAGCCGATCGGCAGCCGTAATCAACTCATCCCCGGCTTCTCCATGCAATGTTTTTACTTTATCATGCAAAAAAAGCCCGTCCTTTACCCACCAAACCGGTTGTTCCGAAAAATAAGTATACAAATCCGTATGTTTGAATCCCCCGGCTTCAGTCTTTCCGCTCAGATCCGGCACAATGGAAACTTTCTCCACCCGTTGATCCGACAATTGAGTTTCCACATCAAAGAAACGGATCGATTCCACCTCATCACCAAAAAAATCGATTCGAATCGGCTGTTCCTCTGCAAAAGAATAAATATCGACAATACTTCCTCGCACCGAAAACTGTCCCGGTTCATACACAAAATCGCTCCGCTCAAATCCATATTCTGCCAAAAGCGTTTCGATAAAAGAAATCGACAAAACATCTCCTTGCCGAACAACCATCGACATTTCAGACAGCACTTGCCGATCGACCACTCTTTCGGCCAAAGCCTCCGGATAAGTGATGAGGGTGTCAACCTCTCCATGGCGAATATTATTCAGTACTTCCGTACGCACCAATACGGAATCGTTATCTTTTTCGTCCTCTTTGATCACCCGTCGGTAAGAAGAAGGCAAGAAAGCAATCTGTTTTTCTTCGGCAAAAGCCAATAAATCATTGTAAAAATAAGCGGCCTCTTCCCGATCGTCCAGAACCACCACTCGCAATCCCGGCCGGGTAGTCCGCATCGCACCGATAATCAAAGATGTAACCGAACCGGCATTGTTCAACAAGCGGTATTTCCGATCGTTGTGAGATATCAACAATTCCGTCAATTTTCTTACAGCCCGAGCCGTAAGATATGTCTGCAGCAAATCTTTTGTATTCAATTTTCACCTCATTGATTTCGACAAAGGTAAAAACAATATTCCACCATACCAAACGCCGGAGACGGTTTCCCGACCTCCGGCGTTTTCCATGCACTGTCCCTCACAGAAACAGACAACTTCTCCGTTAAAACGAAACCATCAACCGCATCTGCAATTCATGAAAATTCTTATCCATCGGATGATATACATTGTCCAAACGGGCATATTTATATTCCCCCATCAGTTTGACATACTGATTCAACGTATAATTCAAGCCCAAGGTAGCCGCCTGCATCTTTCCCCCTCCGATACTCGTCGAAACAGCCGGATAATCTGCAACCACTCCTCCAGGATAAAAAACATGTTTCCCAATCAGGAAAAAATCCCCTTTGTTGATATCATTCAAATTGACAATGCTGTAACGGGCGACTATCTCCAGTGCATTCCGGTCATTCAGGCCATTGAGTAAGCCATACTCATCATTATAGGTATACCGATTCCCCTTCAACAAATAGCCGACTTCCACGTACCCACCCTCAAAACGGGTACTTCGAATCGGATTCCCGGCTTTCCACGATTCCAGGGTCGTCCAGCTCCACACTCCGCCCAACTGGTTGGTGAAGAGCTCGAAATCAGGACGTTTTTTATACAAACGCTTGTACAGATATTCTCCCCGCACAAACAAACGATCGGTCTTAAACAAAAATTCCGGATTCAATCCCAGTATGTTTTTAGCCCAGGGTACATCCGCATTCAAGAATTCCGTCGTCGCATCCACATAAGTTTCCAGATTCGAAGCCAAACTCACTTGTGTCCTAAAAGCATCCTCGTCCACCACCTCTCCCGTATTGATGCGGGCATAGCGCAAACCGAGGCCCAGGTGTAAAGTGGCAAATTCATCATTCATAATCCTGTACACCCAACGACCACTCAAACTGATTCCTTGAAAACCACTGATCTGATCGTTGTACTCATTTTCTGCAAAAATCCCCTGATCCATCAAAAACCGCCGATTGAAAAACTTGTAAGATAATCCCAATCCTCGACGGGGCGCCAAGGCATTGACCACTGCCGGACGAGACATAAAATGATAATTGTATAAACTTGTATTATAGGCCATCGTCGACGGCTCATTGAAATAACCGGCCTTCAGGCTATGTATACCGCAATCGTTTATCTTGAAATTCCATTGCGCAAAGATATTTTTCTGTGTAAAATTACCTTTGGAAAAATCGAAATCAGCATAAAAATAAAATTGCCGATATTTCAAAGAAGTCCGAATCCGGGCATCCGTAATAGCAGCCCCCGATTTCATCGGAGTATACTCCGTATGATAATAAGCGACATCGGCAAACAGACGGGCTCCGGCGGTAAAGCGAAGTCCCTTATCACGATTGACATATTGTAACAGCGGATTGGCCACATCTTCAAACTGTGCCTGCAGACTTCCGGAATAGCACAGCAGCATCCCTCCCAACAGAGCAAATAACCATTTTCTTTTCATATCATTCCATCATTTATCAAATTCATATTCATGCTATCACTGATTACTTTGCGTATAGCCTAATTTTTCCAATACTTCCCGAGCATCGACTAAAGTCTGTGAAGCGGGACTTTTGCGCCAACCGTGGGTTATCATGTAATTAATACTCATATCCGCATGATTAGTAAACAGAGCATCCAGATAAGGCGGCGTGAACATGCCATCCGTCACCCCGAAATTATACTGTCCGAAATACTTAGCCATCTGATCATATGTATCGAAAGTATAGGGATGATTCTTCATTTTAGCACGACGGATCAGATGATCCTGCCAGGGCTGGTCTAAGTCCGGATAATCATTCGGAGCGCCGGCAATGCTCGGTCCCATGAAATGAGCCTTGTATTTTACCCCCAGATTGATAAAAGAAGCATATCCCAACGGGTCGTCATAGGTAAGATCAGTGGCCCCATTCCCTTTCCACAGCAGGAAACACATCGGCACTTTCCCCTGAAAGACTTCGGCCACCTGCACCAGGCTTTCCAACGAGAAAGTCTGCAATATCACCTTCCCGTTCGTATTCCCTACATTGACGGTACCATCATTGATATAAAAAGGCGTATTTTCAGGTTCCGGATGTTCTATAATATTCATATTCTGCGTATTGGCCAAAACATCATAGACGATTTGTTCAAAGCCCTTGGGATTCAGCCAAGGTTCCTTGAACTCGATGTAAATACCCGGTACATGCTTTTTCCCGGTTTCCCAGACCGGATCGACCTCGTATTGAAAATCATACTCTACAATATCAGCAGTACCGCTCAGACTGGTAATGGTTTCCCCGGTTCTACCAACAATCGTATATTGCCGGGGCATTCCGGGTTGTGTGCGATCACGAGTCAACCTATAGCCCTTGGAATACATAATCAAATCTTCCAGGGTAGAAATATATTGCTTTTCCGCAGCCAGTCCCGGCAAAGCCTCCTCCAAATTTTCATTATTGAACCAGCTGCCGGCATCCAGCATCAACAACTCTTCGTAGGTATAAAAAGCCGGCAAATTCGGAATAAAAGCCGCCTCATCGGCTTTCACCTTTTCTTCTGCTTCCGTTTCGGAATAACCGATCTTCATATAATAATTTTTTCGAATCTCCCGGGGCAAACTCTCTCCAAATACCGTTTCAATGTTCGTAGTCCGTTTGAGATTATCATCATGCAAAGCCAGAACGACTCCGTCTTTAGAAACCTGCATATCACACTCCAGATAATCGGCTCCGATTTCCCGAGCCCAACGATAAGCGGATTCCGTTTCTTCCGGTGTCCAAAAAGTAGAACCCCGATGAGCAATCACCGCATATTCCGGGACATAATCCCTCACCTTGACCATCTCATCCGAAAGCGTATCGACAGGAACCCGGTCAACGTCAACTTTCACATCATTGAATGCCTGATTCTCGCATGACACCATCGACCCGCCAAAGCCGAGCAGGCATGCTACCCATAACCATTTTTTTACCATAACCGTGATTTTAAATTAAAGAGATTACTTTTTCACTTGTTTCACTAAATATTGTTCTTCCTTCGCTGTAAATCCGATAAACAAAAATGCCAGGGCACACGCAATCAGCAAAACGATAAAATTCCAGTTCCAACCCAAATGCTGTACCACATACCCCAGTCCGATATTGGCAAACAAAGCCGTTCCAAAGAAATAACCGAAAAAACCGGTAAATCCGGCAGCCGTTCCGGCGGCTTTCTTCGGCGCCAGATCCAACGCATGCACTCCGATCAGCATCACCGGTCCATAAATCAGGAAACCGATCGCAATCAGACAGATACTATCCATCAAGGGCGAACGACTGAACTCCCAGTAAATAAAAATAAAGGCAGCAACAGCCGCCATATAAAGCATTGTCGTAATAGCCCGTCTTCCCTTAAATACCTTGTCACTCAGCCATCCGCAGAAAATGGTCCCCGGAATAGCCGCAAACTCATAAGAAAAATACGCCCATCCGATTTCCTTGATATCATATCCCTTGACTTCCTTCAAATAGGTCGGAGCCCAATCCAAGACGCCGTAACGAACCAGATAGATAAAAGCATTCGCCATCGCGATATACCACAAAATTTTATTGTTCAAGACATATTGAAAGAAAATCTCTTTGGCCGTCAATTCAATTTCCGACTTGGCACTATAATTGGGCGGATAATCATTGCGATACTGCTCGATCGGCGGAAGACCACAGGACTGGGGCGTATCGCGGATCAACAAATAAGCGATCACCACGATCACCAAGGCAACGGCAGCCGGAAACCAGAAAGTACCCGCCTGCCAGGATCCGAACCAGGTTATCCCAACAGCAGCCATCGGGCCGATCAACGCCCCACCGACATTATGGGCCACATTCCAGATCGACATCTTCGTTCCCCGTTCGTGCTGGGAAAACCAATGGGTCATCACTCGTCCACTGGGAGGCCATCCCATTCCCTGAAACCAACCGATCAAAAACTGAAGAATAAACATGGAAATCACGGACGACAGCCCGGCCCCCGTGCCCAACAGCAAAGTAGTCAAAGCCGACAATGTCAATCCTAGCGGTAAGAATTTACGGGCGCTGCTGCGGTCAGAAACTCCTCCCATCAAAAATTTCGAAAGCCCGTAAGCAATCGCATTCGCCGAGATAGCGACCCCCAACAAACCTTTATCAAACCCCATTTCCACCAAATAGGGCATGGCCAGGGCAAAATTTTTCCGCACCAAATAATAACCGGCATAACCGATAAAAATACCCATAAAAACCTGCAAACGCAATCGTTTATAAGTCGGATCGATCCGATCTTCCGGCAATAGGGGCCGATGAGGCTCCGGTTTCAAAAAAGTCCACATATCTGTACATTTAAATCTAAAAATTATCCTCCTGCTCTCACGGAAGATTTTACGATATTTAAACTTTCAATGTTACATCCATGCAGCCAAATGAATGTCTCCATAAAAAATACACGTACACTTTCCCAATAGATAGTTAATCAATTCTGCAAACATTTACTTAAAAACCGTTTTTTAAGGCGAATATTTCTTTTTCAACGAAGAAGAATATTAATGCGTTTTTAAGCGCGGAATAATTATTAAATCCCTGTTAATCAGATAGATTAGCAGGGATTTAATTTGTTTGGACAATGGCGTTTTACCGCCTCAGATGGCGCGGTTTGTTTGGACAAAATACAATTTTTGGAGGAGAAATCGGGATTTGTTTGGACAAAATTCATTACCTTTACAGAGGTTTGTGAGTATTGCCGCAAGCTGTATTTCCAATTCAAATATCCTCCACTATGGGAAGACCTAAACGACTATATCCATTGGGACGCTACCGCCTGCATGTCAGGGGTGAGATTGATCCTGCCAAACAGTATCTTGTCCAGCTTGAATACACCTGGAACCGGCAGGTGATACGCAAGGGTATGAATATCTTTGTCCGGTTGGGAGACTGGAACGAGAAAGCCAACAAGGGACGTGGCGGAGTCAGGGCGAGCTATGGCCCGGAAGCCAACCGTATCAACAGTCTACTGCTTGCCCGTGCGGACAAGATCGACGGACTGCTGGCCGAATATCAGGAGAAGCATCCCAATCAGATTACGGCACAAGTGATCGCCGACTTTCTGGCCGACAAACCGCTTACACGGGAGGACAAAGGGAAGGATTTTATCGAGTTTGTTTTGGAAAGGCTTGAATCCGATTATTCGAGAAACCGAATCGGACGCAGCCGTTATGAGAACGGCAAGAGCGGCATGAATATTTTCCGTATTTTTCTCCGTGCAACAAAGAACGGTACCTACAAGCCGGACAGTATCTATTTAGGTGAAATATCGGTTGAACTGATTGA
>CALUKE010000005.1 GCA_944321165.1 uncultured Odoribacter sp. | reverse complement strand
CTCGAAAAATTCCTATAAATACCTAACTCTCAATATTTTCAAAGAACTTTTATGATTTTTTTACCGGACACTAATGAACAAAAATATATCATTTTTCTTGGAAAATGCAAGAAAAAATATACCATTTTATACCATTCATCCGAACATGTATATACACCAGACAAAGGATAAAGAAACAATCTAAAGGCTAAGAATGTCGTTTTGCCATCAACCTATTCCACTTCCTCAAAATCGACCAGCAACCGGTAACCTCTCCCCGATTCTGTTTTGATTTCTACGCCATCTATATTTTTGATAATCTGTTTGATACGTGAAATAGCCTTATTCAATTGCTGTTCCCATCGTATTTCCGTACTGTTCCAGCCAACAGTCAAAAACATATCTCGCAAAACAAGTCTGTTCCTATTCGCGCACAATAAACTTAAAAATTTTCCATCCAACGGATAAAGTGATATCGATTTATTACCCAGAAAAACTTCATTGCGTTCTGGATCGAAAGAAGCATCTTTTGCCAATCGGTACAATTTCCGATTTTTATCGGCCAAAATGGCCTTAATCTGCGGAACCAAACAAAATAGATTATCACTTTTTACAATATATACTTTAGCTCCATTGTTATATCCGGCCAGTAGATTATATTCATCTGCCAATGCACTGAACACAATAACAGGAGTCTGGAAATCAACAGAACGTATCAGCTGCAAAACTTCTACTCCATTTCTGCCAGGCATATCCATATCCAGAATGACGACATCCGGACACTCTCGCTGAAATTTTTCCCAGGCCTCCAAACCATCCGCAGCCGCTATCGCCGTCCAACCTTCCGATTTCAGCCGATTTTCTATTCCCCAACGGGTTAATTCATCATCCTCTGCAAATAATACTTTTAGTTTTTTCATAAATCATATACAGGTATTTCTATAATAAAGCAGGTTCCATGCCCTTCCTCCCCCTCTATTGTAACGTTTCCACCATAAGCATCTACCACTTTATACACAAAAGTCAGTCCCAACCCAAAACCGGTTGCCCTATGTACCCGAGTATCGTTTACCCGATAAAAATGACGAAACACTTTATTTCTGTGTGCAGGGGCTATTCCGATTCCATTGTCAGATACACGCAAATTCAAAAGCCTATCCTTCCGGGATACGTAAATATGAACCTCCGGTATCTTCGAGATATTATATTTCAAAGCATTATCAATCAAATTGGATATTATGCAGGCAAAATAATTGCCGTCCAAAGAAGGTGTTCCCACCTGTTCATCCACAACAACCGAAATCTTGGCCTGGGGAGATAAAAAACGGTATTCGTCGGCTATCATAGTTAATACTTCTGCGATATCCAAAGGTAAACTGTTCAATTGTAACTTTCCTGACTTCATCGCAAACAGCATCATCTCAGTCGTTTTGAAAATCTTGCACAAACGGGCATGCAACAATCCCATCTTCCGACAATCAGAAGCATCCCAAGCACCCATCGAACGATGTGCAAAATAGTTACTAACCTCCAGCAACGATATCAGCGGTTTTCGCAATTCGTGCTCCAAGTGCATCACTCCCATTACTTGAACCTCTGCCCGACGCACTCCGGAATATATCAAATGATATAACCCATACAAACTTCCGACAAAACCCAAAAGAAAAAACAAACCTCCAGCCAAAAGCCAACCCAGCGAACGGAAAAAGTCCGGTTTGACAAATACAGCTATCACTTCATGATGATGATCATATCCCAGTTTTACTCCATTTGTTTCTAAACAATTGCCTATCGGAAGATTTCCGAATTGACAGAAAATCTTACCCGCTGTATCCCGAAAAATCAAAGCAGGAGAATCATCAATCCCTTTTTCAAGCAAACGATTGCGATATATCGAATCCAAACGATAAAGATCCAGCATACCACGTTCATACAAGTTATCATAAACCACCTTATTCAACATAGGAAAAAAATCTTCAGGCGATTCAATATAAACCCTTCTATCTTTCCATCTAAATGTATGTTGGTCGGCATCAAGACTAGAAACGAAGTTATTTTCCGGTCTCATATATTCCACATCCAAAAAAACTTTCATCGCATCCTTTAACATCAAAGATGTTATTTTTTGAAACTCCTGTAATCTTGCCTTCCGCATTTCAACAAACCATACAGTCTGCATGACTAAAACCAATAATAATAGCAATATTGAAACACGACCAATAATCTTCATAAACACCAGGCTGAAATTGAATGGTATAAAATGGTATAATTTTTCACGTGCAAAAATAAAATCTTATTCATACGTTTGCACTAATCATTTTAATAAAATATCATGAAAAAAAGAAAAATTATTCTATCATCGATTATCGGAGTCTGTATTTGCACCTTATCTCTCAACTTTTTTCTCACCAATGAAAAACATGGCCTCTATCTCTTTTTCGAACACATAGAAGCACTTGCAGGAGAAGAAAATCCTCAACAAAAATCAAAATGTACCGCATCAGGATATATTTGCATAGAAACAGATAAAGATGGTGCTTTTCATATACATCCTGGTTTAATGGAAGCCTCCAAGCAATGAAACACTTATCATATCTTTTTATCATCCTATTCTTCGCCGCCTGCCAGGCAGTGCCGGAAAATACAGAAGAAATCACTCCGCTGGTACATACCAAAGCCAGTGAATTGTTCCATGCCCAGACCGACAACATCACCCTAAACGACATCGGTATCCTGAACCCATCCAAAATGGTACACAAAGATTCCCTTTTTATCCTGCTGACCCCTCACAGTTCCCACTGTTTCGCCATATACAACCAAGCAGACGGGAAGGTCTGTCGGCTGGTTCCGGCAGGGAAAGGCGACAGCAAAGGCCTGTTTTTCCTGAACCTCCATCTGAACGGTAACACGGTGTCTTCTTTCGACTTCGGTCAAGGCCGTCTGGTTGAAATAGACCTAACCCGTTGCACCCGTCTCGGCTACCAACCCACATTCACCGACCTGACCGGCAACGGCAAAAAACCACTGGGTGCCATTCGAAACGGCAATACCATCATTTCCACAGGTATCTACCCGGACGGCAGATACTGTGTCACTGCCAGTACCGGAAACCACGACACCTACAGTGTCCCCTATCCCCAATGCGCCGCATCGGGACTCAACGACACCCTCAAAAGCATCTTTTATGCCAGCAACAGCCTTGCCCTCCATCCTGCCGGCAACCGGCTTGCCTGCGCCAATCTCCAATACGGCTGCCTGGATCTTTGCAACATTGAAGGAGAGCGACTGTCCCGTCTTCAGGAAATCCACCTGAACCGCCCCGGAGTCCTTTTTCGCAAACGTCCGACAGTCAAAGGTCTGTGGCATCCCGTCGCATACACCCGCAACAACCTGTTCGGATTTTGCGACCTGTCGGTGTCCGACAGTTGCATCTATGCCCTCTATTCCGGACGTTCCATACGTAACCACTCCGGCAATGTTGACAAAGGCCGTATCATCTTCGCGTTCGACTGGAACGGCACGCATCTCCGCACCTACCATCTGTCTGTCGACTGCAGTTCCATCAGCTACGATGCATCCACAAACAGCTTGTATGCCCTCTCGCACCACGAAGAGAAAAGCGAAATCATCACCCTGACCCTATGACCATGAAAAAATCCGAACTCATTCTGACCGTCATCGCCACCGCCCTAGTTGTCCTCACCCTGTGGAGCCTTTTCCACAAACCGGACACCTCCGGGGCGTGGCTTCATGCTCCCGCCACCACAGTGCGTTTCGAAAAAGACACCCTCACACTGGACAGTGTCACATATGCCGGCCGATATGAAACCACCTTCCGGTATACCAACACCGGCAAGCACCCTTTCATCATCCACGGCATCCAAACATCGTGCGGCTGCACCTCTCCCCATTGGGACAGGAAACCGGTGCCGCCCGGACAATCCGGCGACATCCGCATCATTTTCGAACCTAATTCTTTGGGCAGTTTCATCAAGGACATCGAAATCCGATGCAACACTCCCGAAAAAGCCATTCATCTGAAAATACGCGGAACAGTGACAGAATAATCCCACGTCTTCATGGTTGACACGCAAACATATATGTATCACTCCGGGAGTGCAAAAAAAGACGGAAGAACCGACCTCTTTTTCCACACACGGCCGGGTTTCCGTCTCCGCTCTCCCAATTATCCGGAAAGGAGGTGCGCAATGTAGAAAATTTTCCCGTATAATTGAACGCAAGGCGTGAGAATTATAAAAGCAGACAAAACAGTTAACAGAGTTTATAATACATTTTCAAATAAACAAGACATGAAGAAAAAATTATTCATATTCGGAACATTGCTTTTTATGGCAACATTCATCGGACTTAACATCAATATCGATTCCAAAGAAAACAACGGACTTTCCATTCTGCTCGCCAATGTCGAAGCCTTAGCAGAGAATGAAAATAGTGGCAGTGGAGACGCTGTTAGTATAGGACCTAATGAATCAAAAGTTTTCAATGACTGTAAAAACAATTTCTGGACAGAAGGATGTTCTGCAGAAAAAGGAGCCAAATGTATACTCAGTGGAAATGGATGTACTAAAAACGTTTCTGTTATAATAGATATTGTAGGAATCATTGTTACATTGCTGACTATGTTTTGTTGATTTTTTTAATTACAGAATGGAAGTGTGCATTCTAGAAAAAATGCACACTCTCATTTCCAATAATTATTATTAAATATATTTACTATGTATAAATCTATCATCACAGTTTTCATCACAATTCTAAGCATTGTCATTACTTCTTGTCACCAAAAACAGGAAGAGTATCCAAATTTAGAAACGATTCATATTGACATTTCTACAGTAACAGAGGGGGATATAAATGATGTTTGCGATAGCATCGTTATTATAAAACTTGACAAAGAACCTCTACTTGGACAAATTGACGACATTCAAATAAATCCGGACTTTTTGTTTCTTCTTGACAGGAATAGGTCTAAAATATTTATATTCAACCATGACGGGAAATATATCCATACCTTGGACAAAAAAGGACGAGCTCCGGATGAATACTTGGATATCACATCCTTCCATCTACAAAACGATCGAAAAGAACTGATAATTAATGATAACAGAAGACAAAGCGTTGTTTATTATTCGATCCCAGATCTACATTTTGTAAAACGAATACCTACATACAATCTGCCCTCTATTTATTTACCTCTCGATTCATGTCGTTATTTTGGAGTTTTTGCACATATACTCGATCAGGAAAACAATGGCTGTTTTATCATCAAAGACAGTACCCAATATCAACTACCTATTGATAATAATTATCTTTCCATGTCTATTTCATCCTGTAATTTGCAAAATGACAAAATATACTACACATACAATGCCAATTATTCCATCATATACCAAATCGATTCTGAACAAACAATTCCTCTTTATAAAATTTCCTACGGAAAAGATCAATGCCAGGATGAAAACTATTTCAAAAATCCCCAAGCAGATGCAATTGCCAAATTCAAGTTTGCTTTTGAAAATAAAGCTTATACAGGAATTGCATTAAATACAATAGTATCTTCACAAAATGTCTGTTTCAACTATGCACATAAACATATTAATCTGTCAAAACTATATACAGCCGTATACAACTTGAAAACCAAACAAATTAAAAACTATTCAAAACTGACAACAACAGGTATTTCAAACGCAATTACTCCCAAAGGTACATACCAAGATTTTTATATTTCACTAATTATTCCCGAAAATTGCAATTATAAAAAGGAAAATATAAAAGGTGAACTAAGTCAACAGATTATGGAAGAAATTGAAACTACAGACTTTTCTAAAGAATTATGTCATCCTTTTGTCGTTTTATACAAATTAAAATAATATCATGAAATTGCTATATTATATTATAATTATTGGTTGCATATACGCATGTAAACCTGATAAAGATCAGTATCTTTATAAAGATTATCTCTATCAAACAGCATTAGAAACATTACAGTCATCTTGGATATTAGAAAATACTCCAATAAAGAATTATAAACTATTGGCAATAAACAATCAAGTATGCCAACTATATGATACAATTCCAGATTCATCTATTATTCTATATTTAAATTATACCATGTGCCATCCATGTATAATAGATAATATTAAAAAATTAGATACATTAAAACAAACAAGCAATAGAGATATATACATAATTTTAACATATCCGGAATCTTTATCAAATTGCAATTTATATACAGTTATCAATGATTTGAAATATCCTTTTTTTCAATTAAAACAAGAATTAATTCAAAAAGTTGAGATTCAAACTCCTCTTTTCTTTATTTATGAAAATAAAAAAATAACAAAACCATATTTATCAGTGAAAGGTATTGACGATTTCTTTATAACTTATCTAAATATATTAAACAAATAATATCATCGAATTATGAATCAGTTTTATAGGCTAATATTTTTAATTGTATCATACTGTATACTATTTTATGGATGCAATTCCCAAAATGAAGAAATAAATCATTTATTAAAAGAATGGTATCGTAAAAAAATCAGTTTTACCCCAAATCTTCAAATTGAAAACTTACATAAAAACACAATATACAATTGGACTAGTTCAAAATATAAAATAGTTAATTATATTGATTCGTCAGGTTGCTTTCCTTGTAAATTAAAACTACCGTTATGGAAACAATTCAAAAAAACAACCGATAGTTTAAAAATAAACGTAAGTTATATTTTTATAAGTCAAACAGAACACTATTATGATTTAGCAGTACAACAACAACGAAATTACTTTATTATGCCATACTACTATGATAAAAATGGAATCATGAAAAAGGAAAATAGCATTTTTAAAAATCCGTTGGGGCAAACCTTACTCTTAGATTCTATCAATCAAATAATACTAATAGGAAATCCTATAAATAATCAAAATATCAGACAATTATATATACAAAAAATGCAAAAATAAAATACATCGCCCAATATATGATAAACTAAAATAGATAACATTAATATATATTCTTTCAAAAATGAATTTCCTATCACAAACATAGTGAATATTAATACAATGAAACCACATTTTGTCATATTTCTGCTTTACCTGTCGTTCCTCTCCTGCCACGACGGAGACACCAATGTGCTCGACGGTCCGAACACCGTCATCACCCAATTCCCGGAAGAGGAAACAGTCGCCGGGGGAAAAATGGACCTCGAAATCATGGGCATCAACGACCTTTATGTCGTTGACACCTTTTTCATCGCATTCAAGCCTTCCGGACACAACGGTTTCTTCGAGATATACTCGACTAACACTTTCAAATACCTGGGACAATTCCTCGCACAAGGAAGAGGCCCCAACGAATTCCTGAATGTCAGCTACGACGGGAATTATTTCCATTCGGGAAAAGACCTTGTCCTCTGGATTTCCGACCTGACACTCAACAAAAGATGCAGTTTTAATCTCACACAATCCCTGAAAACAGGTGAAACTGTATGCGATACTATTTTTCGTATCCAATATGCATGGGGTTACTCAAACATCAACGATTCTATTGCAGCAAGCATTAAACCGCAACAGAGCAATCTGATCTTCAACTTACAAAACATTCACTCCAAAGAAATTCTTACAGAACATAAACTTTATAAAACTTATATCCATTGTGATGAAAACTCCTATGCACTTGGCATGGAACTCTACAAGCATCCCCAGCAAAATCTGTTCGTGGGCAACATGTCGTTTTTCAACCAAATCAATTTTTTCTCTGCCGACATGAAGGATGCATTCTCCATATCATACGGACAGCCCGTCAATATTTTTGACAACCTCCAATTGACAGAAGAGGAACTAACCACATATTACTTCAACCTGTCTTCTACCGAAAAATACATATATGCCCTCTACATCAACCAACCCTGGCGACAATTTCCCTATTTTGAGAAAGGAGTGGAAATCCATGTGTTCGATTGGAGCGGAAAACCAGTCAAAAAAATCAACATCCCCGAAAGCATCGTATTCTTCACCGTTGACGAACCAAACGGTTATCTATACGGCCTCAAAGTGCCCGAAGAAATCTACCGATATCCACTGAAAAAACAAACAACATGAAGCAAATATGCACATACATGTTTATAGAACTGATATTATCCGACGAATGACACCATAATTCTTCATGAAAAACACCCCCACATTCATCATTGTCCCCCTGCTTTGCTGGGGGATAGCGGAAGCACTTTACGGATGTATACAACTGTATGGACTGACTGCCTCCAACCACACCCTGTATAGGCTGACCGGGTCATTCCAGAATCCCGGACCGTTTGCAGGATTTCTGGCCACCCTGCTCCCCATCGCTTTGTGGAATGTGGTGCAGCATAAGACAACCTCCTGCCTGACGAAACGCATTTCGATCTGGCTGTCAGGAATTTGTATATTTCTCTGCGTCAGCCTGCTGCCCGCTTCCATGAGCCGGGCCTCCTGGCTGGCGGCAGGAACGGGCACGGCTGTCGTGCTGGCATCCCGCTACCGCCTGACCTCCCGCATCGGGCAACTCTTCCGGACACACCGCAAGCAGTACATTGCCTGCCTGGCAGCTGCCTTCCTGTTGCTCGCCCTGGCCGGTGGAGGCATCTACCACCTGAAAAAGGATTCGGCAGACGGCCGCCTGCTGATGTGGAAAATCACTCTCCGCATCATCGCCGCACATCCCCTCGCCGGAGTGGGTAACGGCCATTTCGCCGGAGCCTACGGCGAGGCACAGGCCGCCTATTTCGCTTCCGGAAACGCCTCCCCACAGGAAGAACATGTTGCCGGTTCTCCGGAATATGCCTTCAATGAATTTCTGCAAATAGGGGCAGAACATGGTCTTCCCGGACTGCTCCTGTTCCTGTCCCTCATCGCATTCACCCTGCGCCCCTCCTTCCGGAAAAGACAGCCGGGAATTGCCGCATCCGTCGTCACGTTTCTCGTGTTCTCCTGTTTTTCCTATCCGTTTAGCGTGTGGCAACTGCAAGTGCTGTTTGCCATTCTGACCATTGATTCTGCCGCCGCCTCCGGCAACAAATACATCACAACCGCCTGCCTGCTCCTGTTTGCCGTCCCCGGCATCCTGTCGCTACGGCAATGGCATGCACAACAACCTGCCGTCCGGACATGGCACGAAGAGCAGACCTATTATTCCATGGATATCTATGAAGGCACAACAGAAAATTACAGCCGCCTGTACGGACAGCTCAAAAACAATCCGCGCTTTTTATTCGAATACGGGCAATGCCTTTCCAAAACCGGAAAATACAAGGAAAGCAATCGCATCCTGCATGAAGGGGCCACCCTCAGTTCCGACCCCATGTTCTGGAACATCATCGGCAAAAACCACCGCCAGATGAAACAGTATCCGCAAGCCGAAGCCTGCTTCAGGCATGCCCTCAACATGGTGCCCAACCGCCTCTACCCCCTGTATCTGCTGACCGACCTGTATCTGGAATGGGGACAGCCGGAAAAAGCCATGGCCACCGCACGCATACTGATTGACAAACAGCCCAAAATCATGTCGCCGGCTGCAGAAGAAATGAAAAATGAGATCAAGGAAAAAATCAAATTTATTACAAACTAAAAATACCACATGAAATATTTAAACATTTGCATTACGATCGGCCTGCTATCGGCCACCCCGATCTTTTCAAAGGCTCAAGAAGTCCTAACACTGGAAAAGACATTGGAGATTGCCTTCCTGAACAGCCCCCAGCTGACTCAAAGCAAACTGAACTTACAACAACAACAATTAAACTTAAAAGCACAAAAAGCTTCACTCAAATCACAATTCGCCTTAGACGTAAATCCATTCAATTACTCCCGACGAAATATCTACGACGATTATAACAGTCAATGGTTTGCCAGTCAAACGATGTCTGCCGGCGCCTCACTGGGAATTCTTCAACCTATCAAATGGACGGACGGAAGCATCGGATTATACAACGATTTTTCCTGGCAAAATGCCTCCAACCGAACCTCTGGCGGAAAGGCTATTTCCTATAACCATAATCTATCCCTGCGCATTGAACAGCCCCTATTTACATA
The DNA here is from genome assembly GCA_944321165.1 of uncultured Odoribacter sp. Lineage (GTDB taxonomy): Bacteria > Bacteroidota > Bacteroidia > Bacteroidales > Marinifilaceae > Odoribacter. The sequence continues at coordinate 183,525 of CALUKE010000005.1, read as the reverse complement.
TAATCGCAGCAAAATGCAATTTCGGGAACTCGAACTCAGCCTGGAAAACGCACAACTCAATTTTGCCATACAGCAACTGGCTCTTGAGAAAAATGTCACCACAACCTTTTATTCCGTCTATCAATCTCAAAAAGATTTACAAATTGCACAGGATGAATTTGAAAATCAACGCAAAAACGCAGAGATTATTACTCGGAAAGCAGAAGCGGGACTGATTCCTCTGGAAGAACTATACCAGGCAGAAGTAAATCTCGCATCTGCACGTACAGCTCTCAACAATCAACAGATCAATCTGGAAGATGCCAAAGATCGTTTTAAACAGCTTATTGGCATGCCACTGACTCAAGATTTTCTATTGCTTCCGAATACAACGATTTCGCCTGTTTGCGTCGATTCGGACGAGGCAGTAAAATTCGGTTTGGAACAACGAATGGAAATCCGCCAACAACAAATTTCAGTGGAACGGGATCTGTTTAACCTTGTTCGGGCTAAATCCGAAAATGAATTTAAAGGCAACCTCTCCGCCCGTATTGGAATAGATGCTTTGGCCGGTAAAATAAACGATATGTACCAAAATCCCACCGACAATGAACAAATCAGTGTAAACCTATCTATTCCTATCTTTGACTGGGGAGCGAAAAAAGATCGGGTCAAATCGACAGAATTGAGCATTGAAGCAAACCGTCTCAACATAGAAGAAGAACAAAAATCCATCATACTCGATATCCGACAAATATGCAGACGATTACCTATCCTCTTGGAACAAGTGGATATACAAAAACAAAACATTGCCAATGCAGAACGGACCTACAACATTCAGGCTGAAAAATACCGCAATGGAGAATTGTCCGGCATGGAATTACAACAATACCAGGGGCAACTGACTCAAGCCAAACAATCCTATACAAATGCAATTATCAATTACAAACTCGAAGTGCTTAATTTAAAAATACAAACATTATGGGATTTCGAAAACAACTGTTCTTATATACACAAAAAACCATGATACCACATTTATGTCAAATATATTTACTATGTATAAATCTATCATCACAGTTTTCATCACAGTTCTAAGCATTGTCATTACCTCTTGTCACCAAAAACAGGAAGAGTATCCAAATTTAGAAACGATTCATATTGACATTTCTACGGCAACAGAGGGGGATATAAATGATGTTTGCGATAGCATCGTTATTATAAAACTTAACAAAGAACCTCTACTTGGACAAATTGACGACATTCAAATAAGTCCGGACTTTTTGTTTCTTCTTGACAGGAATAGGTCTAAAATATTTATATTCAACCATGACGGGAAATATATCCATACCTTGGACAAAAAAGGACGAGCTCCGGATGAATACTTGGATATCACATCCTTCCATCTACAAAACGATCGAAAAGAACTGATAATTAATGATAACAGAAGACAAAGCGTTGTTTATTATTCGATCCCAGATCTACATTTTGTAAAACGAATACCTACATACAATCTGCCCTCTATTTATTTACCTCTCGATTCATGTCGTTATTTTGGAGTTTTTGCACATATACTCGATCAGGAAAACAATGGCTGTTTTATCATCAAAGACAGTACCCAATATCAACTACCTATTGATAATAATTATCTTTCCATGTCTATTTCATCCTGTAATTTGCAAAATGACAAAATATACTACACATACAATGCCAATTATTCCATCATATACCAAATCGATTCTGAACAAACAATTCCTCTTTATAAAATTTCCTACGGAAAAGATCAATGCCAGGATGAAAACTATTTCAAAAATCCCCAAGCAGATGCAATTGCCAAATTCAAGTTTGCTTTTGAAAATAAAGCTTATACAGGGATTTCATTAAATACGATAGTGACTTCACGAAATGTTTGTTTCAACTATGCACATAAACATATTAATCTGTCAAAACTATATACTGCCGTATACAACTTGGAAACCAAACAAATTAAAAACTATTCAAAACTGACAACAACAGGTATTTCAAACGCAATCACTCCCAAAGGTACATACCAGGATTTTTATGTTTCACTAATTACTCCCGAAAATTGCGATTATAAAAAGGAAAAGATAAAAGGAGAACTAAGTCAACAGATTGTGGAGAAATTGAAACCACAGACTTTTCCAAAGAATTGTGCCACCCTTTCGTCGTTTTATACAAATTAAAATAGAATGAGGACTACCATAACAGCATATTATAAAATCCTGAATGATGAAAAAGCCCTGAAAGTTTCCATCCAACTCTCAGGGCTCCCCTTATTTTTTAGAATTTGCTTTTTATTTCATGGCATCGTTTAACTGCTTCATCAGATCTTTTACATCCTGATTGTCCGGTTCCAAAGATTGAGCCTGCACCAGATACTCTTTGGCTTTCTTGAAATCAGTCATGGCCTTTGCCTTCTCAGATTCGTATTTTTCCTTATCTGTATTGGCAATCGGATTGGCATCCTGCAGAATCTTGGCTCCATTATTGAAGAACAGACCGGCCAGACTCACCAACCCCTGAGTTTTGAAACTCTTGGTAGTCAATGTTGTCACTTTCATGTAATTTTCTTCAGCCTTTGCTTCATTGCCGGCTTTCTGGAATTTTTGTCCCTCTTTCATATAATGGGTAGCATACATGGTTTCCAACTTCATATTTCCCGGGAATGCCTTCATTCCATCCTGTAAAGTGGTCAACATCTCTGCCGTTTTATTCTGGCTTCTTTGAGCCTGAGCTTTCCCCAAATAAGAAGAAGCCGCCTTGTAATTGTTTTTGATAGACATATCAAAATATTTTTCAGCAGCTGCATAATTCTTTATTTTATTGGCACAAAAAGCTGTATTGTAAACGGTCGGTTTGTCATTATTATTGACAATTTTCAAATAAGCCTCATATTGCTTGAAAGCCTCTGCATAATTTTTAGCCTTCACAGCGGCATTACCGGCATTCTTTTCAGTTGCTCCCGGATCCTGAGCAAAAACACTCGCCGTCAATAATACACTCAAGATTAAAAATGCAATTCTTTTCATAATTCTGAATAATATTTAATAGTTATCATTTTTTATTGTCGTTGCAGCCTCTAAGGTAAAAATGTCTCTCTAAAATTCAAAATCATTTTTATATTTTTCACACTTAAGAAACTATTTTTACACAGCCCTTCTATCATTCGTCATGATCATACAGCAAGGACAAAATCTTCTCCAAACCTGCAGCATCTTCCTGATCAAAAGCATCCAGACGGTCGCTGTCCACATCCAGACAGGCAAATACCTTCCCCTCCGGATCCCGGATCGGAACGACAATTTCACTCTTCGACAAGGCATTGCAGGCTATGTGTCCAGGAAATTCCGCTACATTTCCGACAATGACTGTCTCTCCGGAAGAAACCGCTGCCCAACAGACACCGGTATGATGCCGTAATTTTTGACAGGCAACCGGTCCCTGATAGGAACGGACAATCAGTTCATCGTCGATCAAAGCATATACACCGGTCCAGAAAAAAGACTGCATCTTGTGGTGCAACACGGCCTCCATGGTTGCCAGACGCGCCCAGATATCCGTTGTCGTATGCAAATACCCCTTGATCTGTTCATACAATCGGTCGTATTTCGCCAATTTGGCGCTTTTTTCTATCTCATTCATACCGTCTCCTGAGTTAAGCGTTTCAAAATGTCCGTCAGATGACGCCACCATTTCTCAACCGTTGCAATATCCACTTTCTCGTCCGGAGAATGTACTCCACGCAGAGTAGGACCAAAGGAGATCATGTCCATGCCCGGATATTTCTCCAGGAAAAGACCGCATTCCAGACCGGCATGAATCGATCTGACAACGGGAGCCCGACCGAACAATTGTTTGTACGATTCTACGGCTATCTTCAAAATCCGGGAATCCGGATTCGGAGCCCAGCCAGGATATCCTTCCCCATGTTCGACCGTCGCCCCAACCATCCGGAAAACAGCAGCCACCATGTGGGCAATGTTCATTTTCTCCGAATCGACATCACTTCTTTGGGATGTAGTAATCAACACCGTATTGTTTTCCACCCATTTCACGGCAGCCAGATTCGTAGAGGTCTCTACCATTCCGGGCATCCGGTAACTCATGGAGAACACACCGTGCGGACAGGCATACAACGCGTTCAACAGCTTGTCGGTAAAGGCCTGGGTCAAGGTTTCTTCGGGCAATTCCACCGATTCAAGTTCCAGAGATAAACCCGGCTCCGTCATCTTCCACACCTCTTCCATTTCAGCTGCATAAAGATTAAAATCTACCCGGATATTCTCTTTCAATACCTCGTCGAAAAGGATCGTAGCCTGTGCCTCCCGGGCAATGGCGTTTCGCAGATTCCCACCTTCCAGCGAAGCGAGCAAAATACCGTAACGTTCATTCAAATCCCAGAGAAAACGGTTCAAGATCTTGATGGCATTGCCTCTCCCCTTGTTGATATCGTCCCCGGAATGTCCCCCCTGCAATCCTTTCACTTTCACCTGAACAGCAAATTTATGGGCTGGCAAAGGCATTTTCTCACAAGCCAACCGCACCACCGTATCGATGCCGCCGGCACACCCGATAAACATTTCCCCTTCATCTTCCGAATCCAGGTTCAATAAAATCTTCCCTTGAAAAAATCCGGGCTCCAAGGCAAACGCCCCAGTCAGACCAGTTTCTTCATCGACTGTAAACAGACATTCCAGCGGTCCATGCTGCACATTCTCATCCGTCAATACGGCCAAGGCGGCAGCAACTCCAATTCCGTCATCAGCTCCCAAAGTCGTTCCACGAGCTTTCACCCATTCTCCGTCAATATAAGGTTTTATCGGATCTTTCTCGAAATCATGAACAGTTTCTGCATTTTTCTCGCACACCATGTCCATATGTGCCTGTAAAACCACGGCCGGCGAATGTTCATTTCCCGGAGTCGCCGGCTTTGCAATCAATACATTTCCCGCCTGATCCCGACGAGCTTCCAATTGATGCTTTTTGGCAAACTCCATCAGCCAGGCAGCGATCTTCTCTTCTTTTTTCGAAGGACGCGGGATTTGACAGATCTCTTCAAAATATTCCCACACCAACGCAGGTTGTAATCCATTAAAAATTTCCATATCTATTTGTTTTTCACAGTTATTTACCCATTCGGTCCGTCAATTTCTTCAACACCCACATACAAGATTTCATCTCCTCGGGAGAAATGGTAAAAGTCAAATCGACATGCACCTGTTCTTCTATGTCTGTCAATTTCTTTTTTACCTCTATCCCCTTCTCGGTCAATACAATGAAATTATTCCGCTTGTCTTCCTGACACATTTTCCGCTGCACGTATCCCCGCTTGGTCAACGTATTCAGCAATTTGGTCACATTGTATTTGTCCTTTTGCAAACGTTTGCTGATAGTCTGCTGATTCACATGATCTTCCGTCCACAAGACTTGCAATAATTCGTATTGTTCCCGACTCAGATTATATCCGGCTTTCAGAAATTCCCGATTCAAAATTTTGGTGTATCCCCTCTCCGCCTTACTGAGACAAGATACTAATTCCCTGACTTCATTCATGTTTATGTTGCATTTTATACTATTTGCAAACATAAGCATATTTTTTGACATTTCACAACATCGGGCCTCTTATCTGCCCTTTATTTCAGACAAACTCCGTTTTCATAGTAATTTTCCGGCGTCAAATAACGGAAATAAATGTCGGAATTCGGATAGCCGGCACTCTTCAGACATTCATAAATGATTTTAGCAACTTCCTCCTGTACTTCCCGAGGTCGTTCGAAATAATCGACCTCTATATAAGGCCAGTCATTGCCGTTCTTGACCACATTTTCCTCCACCACACTGGAGTGAATCAGTTCGAATACGATGTGTTCCCGCGGACAACCGATCGCCTGCTGAATACGCGTTCCCATTTGTCGACTGACACCGGCCAGTCGGGAAGCCTCGACAAAATGAAATTTAAAAAAAGGCATAATCCAAAATTTTACATGATTACTCATTAGATTTTACCAGAAACTGCTCAAAGAACCAAGGGGTCGTCTCTTTTACTTTTTGTACGACCTCCTCCAGAGGAAGTTCCATCTGACCGCCGGCTGCATTTAAATGCCCACCGCCGTTAAAAAATGCCTTGGCCCATTCATTGACCGGTATCTGACCTTTGGAGCGAAAGGACAATTTGACCTTTTCCTTGCGTTCGGTGATCTGAACAGATACCAATACCTGCTGAACCGAAAGAGGGATATTGACCAAGCCTTCCAAATCTCCGTCCCTGTATTCATACCGCTCCAATTCCTGCCGGGTAATCGGCATAATGGCCACCGGATAGGAATCGATGATCTCCAACTTATTCAACAACACATTTCCAATCAGACGCAAACGGGAAATACGGTTCATCTGGTAAATCCGCTCGTGTATGTAAGCCTTGTCCAAGCCCAATTCCAACAGATCGGCAATAATACGGTAGGTCTCCGGCCGGGAAGAATTGTGACTCAATCCTCCCGTATCAGTATTGATACCCGTATACAAGGCATTGGCAACGTCGGGCGTAATGACCTCCGTGCCGAAAATCCGCGAAATCACGGTATACAACAATTCACAAGTCGAGGACACCCGGGTATCCGAAATGACATATGCCTGAGGATCCGGATCCGGATGATGGTCTATAATCACCTTCTCTCCCGGAGCCGACACCACCCATTCTTCCAGATACCCCTCCCTCGAAACGGTATTGTGATCCAGCATAAAAATCAAATCAGCCTCGGCCAGGTGACGTTTACAAGTTTCCGGTTTTTCCTGAAAAGAAATGGCAGAAGGTATATTTTTCAAAAAATGCAAATACTCCGGAATAAAATCACAGGTCAGCACATGACATCCCATCCCTTTCAACCGAAATACCTCCGACAGAGCGGCACAGGCCCCAATCGCATCTCCATCCGGAGAAATATGCGGAATGATGACGGTTTTCAAATGCCCCTGTTCCAAACGTTCCTTTAATCTCTTGATCGTTTCCGCATTACTTTCCATTGATCTCGTTTATTTTTACCATTCTCGTTTTTTTCTGCTAAAAAAATAAGCTGTCCATCAAGGACAACTTATATTTTCGTTATTCCCACTCGATCGTTGCGGGTGGTTTTGAACTGATATCGTAAACTACCCGATTGATCCCCCGGACATTATTAATGATCCGATTGGATACCCGGGCCAGAAACTCATACGGCAAATGACACCAGTCGGCAGTCATGCCATCCGTCGACTCGACAGCCCGAAGCGCCACCACGCTTTCGTAGGTCCGTTCATCCCCCATTACTCCCACACTTTGTACCGGTAACAAAATCACACCGGCCTGCCAAACCTTGTTGTAAAGTCCCTCCTCCTGAAGCATGGAAATGAAGATATGGTCGGCTTCCTGCAAAAGACGTACTTTCTCAGGAGTAATCTCTCCCAGAATACGAATGGCCAGTCCCGGACCGGGGAAAGGATGACGCTGCAAGAATTTGTCCGCCAATCCCAGGCTCTTTCCTACCCGACGTACCTCATCCTTGAACAACAGACGCAAGGGTTCCACCAGTTTCAGCTTCATGTAATCCGGCAAACCCCCGACATTGTGATGCGACTTGATGGTCTGAGAAGGCCCATTGACAGAAAGCGACTCGATCACGTCCGGATAAATCGTGCCCTGTCCCAACCATTTGGCATCTTTGATTTTGGAAGCCTCTTTGTCAAAAACATCGATGAAGGTACTGCCAATGATTTTCCGTTTCTTTTCCGGTTCAGTCACTCCGGCCAGACGATCTAAAAACAGATCGCCGGCTTCCGCACCGACTACATTCAGGCCCAGTTCCTTATAGTTTTCGAGAACCGTGCGGTATTCATCCTTCCGCAACAAACCGTTGTCGACAAAAATACATGTCAGATGATTTCCAACGGCCCGGTGCAGCAACATGGCCGCTACGGTAGAATCCACTCCGCCGGACAGTCCCAGAATCACCCGGTCCTCCCCCAACTTCTGTTTCAATTCTGCCACCGTGGTCTCCACAAAAGAATCCGGCGTCCAGGACTGGGAACAGCCACAAATGTCCACCACAAAGTTGCGCAGCAGACGGGTCCCTTCCGTACTGTGATACACCTCCGGATGAAACTGAATACCGTAGGTCACTTCCAGCTGAACCTGAAAGGCTGCATTTTGAACATCCTTGGTACTGGCGATGACCTGCCATCCGGCCGGCAATCTTTCGATGGTATCCCCATGCGACATCCATACCTGCGAATCATCGCTGATGTCCTTGAATAACTTACTGGTTTTATCAATAAAAGCCAGATTCGCCCTCCCGTATTCTCGTTTGTTGGAAGCCTTCACCTCTCCCCCGAAATGATGAGCCAAATACTGAGCACCGAAACACACACCCAATAACGGCAACTGTCCCTTGATCGCAGTCAAGTCCGGCTGCGGCGCCTTCTCATCTCTCACGGAAAAAGGGCTTCCGGAAAGAATCACTCCCTTGACGGAGGAATCCAGAGCCGGGTAATGATTGTATGGATAGATCTCACAATATACATTCAATTCCCGAACCCTTCTCGCAATCAACTGCGTGTATTGCGAGCCGAAGTCCAATATCAAAATTTTTTCCTGCATCTTATTTGTTTTGATTCGAATTGCAAAGATAAAATTTTACGGTAAAAGAGAAAAATTCACTTCAACTTTCCTATTGTAAAATGCGTATATTTGTGCTAAGTTTACTCTAAATTATGAGATTATGCATCATTCGAATCACAGAATCGGCTTCAAATCCAAATTCGGAGCCATCGCCGCTTTGGCCGGATCGGCAGTCGGATTGGGAAACATCTGGAAATTTCCCTATGTCGCAAGTACCAACGGAGGCGGAGCATTCCTGCTGGTCTACCTGTTTTTCACCTTTGCCATCGGTTTGCCGGTCATGCTGGCGGAATTCTCCATCGGACGCCGGGCACAACAGAATATACTGGGCACTTTCCGCCTACTGGCCCCCGGAACCAAATGGTTTCTGTTCGGTTTTTTGTCGATCATCACGGCTTCGCTGATTTTGTCGTTTTACGGTACAGTTTCCGGCTGGACCCTGGAATACATCTGGCTCTCCATGACAGACTCTCTCCACGGTCAAAGCGCAGAAGACTTCCAGACAATCTTTAGCAGTTTCATCTCCCATCCCTACAAGGCAGTCTTATGGCACATCGCCTTTATGGTGATCACCGGAGCCATTATCATGGGAGGCGTACAGAAAGGAATTGAAAGGTATTCCAAGTGGATGATGCCGATTCTGTTCATCATCATCATTGCCCTGAGCATCAATTCGCTCACATTAAATGAATCGTCGAAAGGATTGAAATTTCTCTTTTTCCCCAAATTTTCTGAACTTACCGGACAAGGAATTCTGGCAGCCCTCGGCCAATCTTTTTTCTCACTCTCCATCGGTATGGGTATTCTGTTGACCTATGCCTCCTATATTCCCAAAAACAATAACCTGACTCACATCTCCCTGCAGGTCATCATCGCCGATACGCTGGTCGCCATTTTAGCCGGGGTCGCCATTTTGCCGGCCGTATTTTCTTTTCACATCGATCCACAGGCCGGTCCGTCACTCGTTTTCCTGACACTTCCCCAGATATTTCAGGAATTGCCCGCCGGACAGCTCTGGGCCGTTCTGTTTTTTATTCTGCTGACTTTTGCCGCCTTGACATCCGCCATTTCCCTGTTGGAAGTACCGGTTTCCTACCTGATCGAAGAAAAGAAACTGAAACGTCCGTGGGCAACGCTGATTGCCACCTTGCTCATCACTTTTATCGGCTGTTTCAATACCCTTTCGTTCGGTCCGCTCCGGGATGCCCAGATTTTCGGCATGAATCTGTTCGATGCCTGCGATTATCTGTGTTCCAATATTCTTCTACCCTTCGGCGGTGTATTGGTCTGTATATTCGCCGGCTGGTATCTCCAAAAAAGCACTCTTTACCAAGAAATCAGCAATCAGGAAAGTCTGAAAATCCGCTTTTTCAAACTTTATGTCTTTATCCTAAAATACATTGCACCGGTTTGCATCTTATTGATCCTGTTCCATGCCTTAGGACTTATATAACTCCTCCTGAAGATATTTCCCCGTGGCAGAAACCTCGCAGCGGGCGACTTCTTCGGGAGTCCCCGTTACCACAATCCTTCCCCCCTCCTTTCCTCCTCCAGGTCCCATATCGATCAGATAATCGGCCACCTTAATCACATCCAGGTTGTGTTCTATAATAATGACCGTATTCCCCTTGTTCACCAGTTTCTGTATTACCTCCAACAAAATATGGATATCCTCAAAATGCAGACCGGTGGTCGGTTCATCCAGAATATACAAGGTCTTGCCGGTATCCTTCTTTGCCAGTTCCGCCGCCAGCTTGATCCGCTGGGACTCACCTCCACTCAAGGTGGTACACTGCTGTCCCAGTTTCACATATCCCAATCCGACATCCTGAAGCATTTTCAATTTCTGCTGCAGGAAAGAAATATTTTCAAAAAATTCAACAGCCTGGTTGATGGTCATGTTCAGCACATCCCCGATGGACTTTCCCCGATAGCGGACCTCCAGGGTTTCCTTGTTATATCTTTTGCCGTCACAGGCCTCGCAATGCACATACACATCCGGCAAAAAATTCATCTCAATGGTTTTTACCCCGGCTCCCTTACACTCCTCACAACGGCCTCCCGGAACATTGAACGAAAAACGGCCGGCCCCATATCCCCGGATCTGGGCTTCCGGCAATTTTTCAAAAATTTTCCGGATGTCGGTAAATATTCCGGTATAAGTGGCCGGATTCGAACGGGGCGTACGCCCCAGAGGACTCTGGTCGACTACCACCACCTTGTCGATATTTTCAATTCCTTCCATGCTCTGATAAGGCAATGGAGTCGTCACTGCCCGATAAAATTTCTCCGCCAGAATCGGATAAAGCGTTCCATTGATCAAAGAGGATTTTCCGCTGCCACTCACACCGGTAACACAAACCAGCATGCCCAACGGAATTTTTACCGCCACATTTTTCAAATTATTTCCGCAACAGCCCTGAATCGTCAGAAATTTTCCATTGCCTTCCCTCCGTTTTGCCGGGATCTCGATTTTTTTGGAGCCATTCAGATATTGAGCGGTCAGACTATGACTCTTTTTAATCTCCTCAATCGTACCGGCAGCCACCACCTCTCCCCCTTTCCGTCCCGCCAAAGGGCCCATGTCTACAATATAATCGGCATTCTCCATCATCTCCCGGTCATGCTCTACCACAATCACCGAATTGCCGTTGTCTCTCAATTGTTGCAATGAATGAATCAAACGCCGGTTGTCCTTCTGATGCAAGCCGATGCTCGGTTCATCCAAAATATAAAGCACATTCACCAACTGCGAACCGATCTGAGTGGCCAGCCGAATTCGTTGCGACTCACCACCGGACAAAGTCATCGATTGCCGGTTCAACGAAAGATATTCCAGCCCCACATCCAGCAAAAATTTCAAACGGGTACGGATCTCCTTGAAAATCTCCCCGGCAATCTGACGTTGCTTCTCTTCCAGGTGTGCTTCCACCGTACACACCCACTCGTATAAATCGCCCAACTCCATCGAAGCCAATTCGGAAATATTTTTTCCGGCAATCCGAAAACTCAAGGCTTCCTGATTCAGACGCTGCCCGTGACAGACATCACAGGGAACCACCGAAATAAACTGTTCCGCCCATTTGTTCGCTTTTTTGGAGGTGCTGTTTTCCTCCTGCATCATCACATACTTGATAATGCCCTCGAAATTGTACAAGGAATTGGAAAACACTCCCAAAGCCGTATTCTCCAAACGGATTTGCCCGGGATATCCGTACAATATGTCAGTCAATGCCTCTTCCGACAATTCCTGGATCGGTGTATTCAATTCATATCCGTGCTTTTTCAAGACAGTTTCAATCTGCCAGAAAAGCATGCTGTTTTTATATTTCCCCAAGGGTTCTATGCCCCCTTCATAAATCGACAGTGCTTTATGGGGAATAATCTTATCCAGATCCACGGCATTGACATATCCCAGTCCCTTGCACTTCGGACAAGCACCATGGGGTGAATTGAAAGAAAAAGAGTGAGGTGCCGGATCCCGATAAGAAATGCCGGAATCAGGACACATCAAATGCCGGCTGTAATATTTAAGGACATCACGGTCCATCGTCTTCACCATCATCACCCCATCACCGTTCTTCATCGCCGTACTGACAGAGTTCTTCAGGCGCTTCAAATCGACCTGATTCATCACCAGCTTGTCGACAACAATCTCAATATCATGAATCTTATAGCGGTCGACACTCATGCCCAATCCGATTTCCCGAATTTCTCCGTCCACCCGCACAGAAAGGAATCCCTTCTTCCGCAAATTCTCAAACAGTTCCCGGTAATTACCCTTTCTTCCCTTTACGACAGGTGCCAACAGTAAAATCCGTTCTCCGGCAAAGTCTTTCTGAATCAGTTCGATGATTTTTTCATCGGTATATTTCACCATCTTACTCCCCGTCACATACGAAAAGGCCTCCCCCGCCCGGGCAAAAAGCAAACGTAAAAAATCATACACCTCCGTCGTCGTTCCGACCGTAGAACGGGGATTCTTATTCGTCGTTTTCTGTTCAATCGAAATCACCGGGCTCAAACCTGTAATCTTATCCACATCCGGACGTTCCAAACCGCCTAAAAATTGACGGGCATAGGCAGAAAAAGTCTCCATATACCGCCGCTGTCCCTCGGCATAAATCGTATCAAATGCCAAAGACGACTTGCCGCTTCCACTCAAACCGGTAATTACCGTCAAACTGTTCCGCGGAATACTCAAATCGATATTTTTCAGATTGTGCTCACGAGCCCCATAAATCACAATCTGTCCCTCTTCTTCCTGAAATTCCTCCATGTCTCAAAAACTTACAAATATCCGGCAAAGGTACAGAAAAATTGAACATCTTCACACTTTCCCGAAAGCTGTCATTTCTTCTCTTTTCATTAGAATAATAAATTCTGCTCCATACAATTATTCCGTCAGACGTGTGATGTCCTTTTCAGGCTTGGGATATTTCTTCCGTGCAACATATTGCCTGGTTTCTTCCACCAACTTCTCCGTCACTTCAAATTTATAATTCGCATAATCGTTCAACTCATATGTTCCCGTCACAAAAAAGCCCCACGCTTCAAAAAAATCTGTCAAATCGACCTTCAACAAATCGCACGAAACCTTTACAAATTCATACATATTGAGAATCGATGCATTCCCTCTTCCCTTATCAGGATGAGTCCTCAGATATTCCATCAAGTCGGCATAAAAATCCGGATAACCATTTCCCTTGGCATACAAATACAATTGCCAGAACGGTACCAGTTTTTCAAAAGGATCGGATACGCTCAATATGAAAGGTTTCTCCGGCGCATCCAGAACATGTTTAAACGCGTTTTCATAATTCCCTGCTGATTTTAATCTGTCCGGATTACCTTGTCCGATAGTCACATACAAAGTAAACAGATTATTGCTCACTTCAGTCATGCCTCCCCAGGTCAACTGCGCCAACTGCATGACATGGCCGATCTCATGATTCACTCCCCAATCTTTACAAATATCAGGTCCAAGAGCTGATTTCATCGTTCCTTCATCCCCGTAAAAAGCCACCCCATCTCCATCCCGAAACATGTAATAATTGTGATTTACCCTTGCCAATATCCGTTTTCCCGGCAAACGATCATATTTCAACGCCCCACAAAATTCATACTGCTTTTCCATGATTTCGTCATAAGCAGCGGCCAATTCCTTGCCTTTTCCGTAATTGAACTTTTTCAAAAAATCAACCGGATAAGCCAATTGCATATACCGATGTCTTTATATCCATTATCGAACTGACTGCCTCGTCCAGCAATTTATTCCATTTTTCATTCGTTTGTGTCTCTGCATCAAAATATCCGTTCACTTTTCCCGTCACAAAATGAATCATTACTTCAGGAGCGGTATCCGGATCATCTGCAAAATAATCCACATATACATTACCCGCTTTTTCTACATAAATGACATTCACCCCCTCATGCAGAACAATCTCCTGCTTTTTCAATCCCCATCCGGCCGGATCCTTCGCAGGTGCGAAACCAGGAGTCGGCTGACGCATCCAATCCGGTATCAGCAATTTAATATGACGACCATGCAGATCTCCGACCAATACCACGTTCTCTCCCTGTTCCACATAAACACCCGTCATATTTTCATAACGGCTGTAACCACTGTACAGCTTCAATTTACGTTCCAAAACCTTGTTGGATGGAACCGGTCTATAACCATTTATTAAGTAGCGAACGTCATAATTTCCGGCATATAACTTCTCGGCCACTTGCCGCATCAACGGACTCCGGAATTTTTTTAAATCCTTACTTTTAAAACCATCCCTTAACTCTGAAGCTGTCCAATCCTTGAAATAGTGCAAATCTTCCATAACAGCCTGCGTAGAATAAGATTCGGTTTGCCCGCAAACCACTGTAGTCATACATGATACAGCCATCACGATAAACATTCTCAACATTTTCATCGATGTCATCATAAAAACAATTATTAAAATTCATATATACAGAAACACCTATCCCGCCCCTAACAGGATGACAGCCACAACACGACATCAAGTCATGCAATTACTTAATTTATGCATAAAAATATGAAGAAAATCCATGCAGATAAATTTTTCCCAGAAATTTAACATTCCGGGCGTATACATCGAACTGTGAGTTTGTATCAGGAGGAACAGGTGCTACGTAGAAATTGGAATAACTGTAGGTTTTAGTGGAATGTCCGCAGCAACAGCAGCATCTTTTGCTACAGCGACAATAGGTTTTACAGCAAGAGCAACAGTTGGAGCGGCTAGTGGGGCGACAAGTGGATTTATATTAAATACATCCAATGCTTTATCAGCAAGTGAAAATTTGGGGAAATCTTTGAGCAATGGACTGAGTGATCTCATCACCGGAGGAGTCTTGGACGGAATAACAGGAGGTATAGCAGGGGGAATAGAGGCTGTAAGAGCTGGCAAAGATTTTGAACAGGTATGGACATCGACAGCCGTATTTTAAAGAGTCCGATTATGATATCAATGGAAAGAAATATATATTGGATGTATTAGATAAAAAATAATATGTTTGATAATTAGTTAGTATATTTGCTTGTAAAATAGTGCTCTTCAGTGAATGAATTGAAGTGGCCATAATTAACTGCTGTGAATATTATGGAATTAAAAAATATTGTAAACGATTGGAAAATACAGTTTCCCATTTTGTCTCAATACACTTCTTCTACTTTATATGCCAAAGCCGATATAATTTTAATAGGGCTGAGATTAGATAAAGTGATGTCTGATACCTATCGGTTGATATTAGAAATTCTTCCTTTATGGGTACAAGAAAAAAGAAATATTAATATTCCTGTTTTTTTTGTAGAATTATTCGATAAAGATGGGGGACAATTTTTTATTAAATATCAATTGCATAAGTACTTATTTGAGGAAGCAACCGAATGTGCAAATCAACAATTTGGTCTCATTTTGCGAGAGAGCATAAGGGCAAATGATATATTCCGGTTTATTGATTCTTTTTCATCCACTCTTATACCCAAGCATAATCCGATTAAATGGCATCGCTTGTTTGAACTCAAATTAGCTCTGGCTTTCTATTCAGGTCAAGCAAATTTAATTAATACAATAAAAGCAGAAATAGAAAATGAAACGAAATATTGGGATGAAAAAGAATTCAATCGCATATTTATGAAATCGATTGAAGAATGGAAAATTGATTTATATCAAAAAATGGGAAATAGAGAAATATTTATGAAACAAGTTCAGGTAAATCTAGATGACAAAAAAATATCCAAATTGAAGCAAATTCATATTTCATTTGGCACTATATAATATTTTGTGTAAATGGGAAATACGGGATTCAAGTTAGAGTCTCGTATTTTTTATTTTATAGATTTACAAAATGAAGAAAATCATGAAAGAAAAGAATCAAGTAGTGCCCGATGAAGTGTTAAGCAAGGAGTTCCTTGCCAGTTCAAGACAGAAGCCGATGTAAGCAAGTTCCGGAAGCAGTTGCATCCCCAAGTACTAGAGAAGATGCTGGAGGATGAAATGGATGCCCATTGGGGTTATGAGAAGATCTCCCTATCTGCCAAAGGAATGAGCGTTTCCGACATAGGACAAGAAAGAGTTTACGGCGGAGATGAAGAATATATATAATGCACCCAATAAAGAGGTTGCTGCCACGGGACTTGACAATCTGGAAAAGAAATGGGGAGGAAAGTATCCTTATGCCATACTTTAAACAACTGGAAGGATCTGACTGTTTTCTTGCAGTTCCCGCTGGAAATCAGAAAAATAATTTATACAACCAACCTCATTGAGAATCTGAACGGAAAAATCAGAAAGTATACGAAATCAAAGCTTTCATTTCCTTCGGACGATGCCGTAAAAAAGACCGTGTATCTCTCACTTATGGAAATAGAGAAGAAGTGGACAATGCCTATTTCAAACTGGGGATTGATTATGAACCAATTTATCGCTATCTTTGCAGGCAAACCCTAAAAAGAACAGTGGCATGCTTGAAGCTTTACAACAGATCGACCAACAGATACTATTGACATTAAACGGATTGCACACACCATATTGGGATAGTTTCATGTGGCTTTTCACAGGAAAATTCATCTGGATTCCCATGTATGCAACCATCTTTTATGTGCTACTCAGAAATTTCAATATCTACGTCACTCTCTTCACGACGATCGCCATTGCTTTAACCATCACTTATGCCGATCAATTATGCGCCAGTTGTATCCGCCCTTTAGTGGAACGCATGCGGCCCTCCAATCTGGACAATCCATTGTCGGAATTCATACACATCGTCAACGGTAAACGAGGCGGCAGATACGGCTTTCCTTCCTGTCATGCGGCAAACTCCTTCGGACTGGCATTTTTTATGCTGTTATTTTTCCGGCAGAGAAGTTTATCGGTTTTCATCCTGCTATGGGCAACTGTGAATTGCTATACCCGCATTTATCTGGGAGTCCATTACCCGGGAGACCTGCTGGCCGGTATGTTGGTCGGGTTAAGCGGCGCGTTGATATTTTATTATCTGTTAAGAAAGGCTCTTCGCATGGAAAGGATAGCCCGTTTCTTAAAATATGATGACAACAATCGTCGTTTGATCGAACATCCCCAAGAAATCCGCCATACCCGGCTAACCGTATATACCGGTTTGGTCACCGTCGGAATCATTGCGGCCTACTCCTTGCACACTTTGTTTTAAATAGCGGACTCCATCGTAATATTCATCTCCAGAAGCTCTGAAAAATAACGAAGTACTTTTTCTTTTACTTCCTGAAAATCAACAGGATGTCCCAATTCTTTTTCGATAGAGGTAACTCCTTTGTCAACAAAACCGCAAGGATGGATGTAATTGAAATAATTTAAATCCGTATTGACATTCAGGGCAAACCCATGCATCGTGACATAACGGGAACATTTCACGCCGATCGCACAGATCTTCCGGGCCCGGGAGGATTGAGGTTCCAACCAGACACCGGTAGCACCCGCCAGCCGATGTCCCTGAATGCCATAATCGGCGATCGTCCGAATCACAATCTCCTCCAGTCGATCGACATAATCCTTTACCCCCAATCCAAATTGCTCCAGGTCGATAATGGGATACACCACCAGCTGTCCCGGACCATGAAAAGTGATATCCCCGCCACGATCGACCCGAATAAACTCAGCATGCGCAGCCCGTAGCTGAATCGCACCGATCAGCATATTCGCTTCATTTCCACTCTTGCCTAAGGTATAAACCGGATCGTGTTCTACAAAAAACAGATAATGATTCCCGGGTTTCTGGTTTAATTTCTCTTCCTTCAGTTTTTCGAGCGTACGTTCCTGCAACTCCCAAACTTCCCGATAGCCTCTCCGTCCTAAATCACAAAATTTCGTTTCCCTCATTTCCATTTTCAGTTTTCTTGACGTGCCTTTCCGCATGATAACTGGATCTTACCAAAGGACCGCTTTCCACAAATGAAAATCCCTTTTCCAAACCGATGGTCCGGTATTCGTCGAAAACTTCCGGACGAATGTATTCCTTGACGGCTATATTCTTGGGTGTCGGCTGCAAATACTGGCCAATTGTCATCACCTCACACCCCACTCTTCTCAAATCATCCATCGTCTCCAGAATCTCTTCCCGAGTTTCTTCCAGGCCAAGCATAATACCGGACTTTGCCACACAACCGCTGGATGCCACCTGCTCGATCACTTTCAAGGATACTTCATAGGTTGCCCGGCTCCGTACACTGTCAGACAAACGCCGGACTGTCTCCAGATTATGGGAAATCACCTCCGGTCGGGCCTCTATGATCTGTTGCACCAATTCTGCCCGCCCCTGGAAATCAGGAATCAGCACCTCCATGGTCGTACCCGGATTTTCCCGCTTCACTGCCTGAATCACACGCACCCAATGCGAAGCCCCCAAGTCCGCCACATCATCCCGGTCGACGGAAGTAATCACCGCATGACGGATACCGAGCATTTTAACCGACTGAGCTACATTTTCCGGTTCCTGAGGATCCAAAGGGGCCGGATGACCCGTGGTTACATTACAAAACTTACAAGCCCGGGTACAAATATTCCCGCCAATCATAAAAGTAGCAGTTCCACATCCCCAACACTCTCCCTGATTGGGACAGCGACCACTGGTACAAATCGTATTCAAATGATGCCCCCGGATGGTATTCATCACCTCTACCGACAATTTCCCCATCGGTAACTTGATCTTCAACCATTCCGGTTTTCTTCTGGTATTCTCCATGTCAAAATAAATCGAATTCGTTTGCAAAAGTATAAAAGAAAAGCATAAAAGACAGGAGATATATAAAAAAAGAGCGCATTTTCCCGATGCGCTCTTTTACTGACTAACCCTTAAAATCCAGTTTCCCGTTAATACCACTTAGTTGTCGGCCTTTTAAGGAATATTCTTATCGTTGTTTTCATTTAAAAGATGCAATAAACTGGAAATGGTTGCGTCCCATGAACTATTTTTTTCTACTTATGTAGAATTTTTTCTAAAAACAGTTGATTGTCAACAAATTTGGACACAAAGGAAAAAACAAATTTTCACTGTTTATATACCTTTTCTGGATTTATTCTCAATAAAACCATCATTTTTAGGTATTGTAAAGAAAGAGGTAGATAGTGAATTTTGCGAAATAAAATTTTCATCTTAATTATGCAAATACCCAAAGATCATACACGCAAACACCTGCTTGAAACAGCCAGAGAAGCCTTTTTCAAAAAGGGATTCAAAGCTGTATCCATGCGTGAAATATCCAAAAAATCAGGCATTGGACTAAGTAATATATACAATTATTATTCATGCAAAGACGATTTACTGGCTGATATATTGTATCCTCTTCTCATGACCATGAATCACATGCTGGAAAAACACAATTACCCGGAAAATTTTTCCATTGAAATTTTCACTTCAGAAGAATACCAATGTAATTCAATACACGAAATGATGACATTGATAAACCGTTTTCGGGAAGAATTCAAATTGCTCCTATTCTTTTCACAAGATTCCCGTTTCAAAAATTATGAAGATGAGTGGGTAACAAGATGCACAGCAATAGGAATGGAATATATGGCAGAAATGAAAAAACTCTATCCACATCTAAAAACAGATGTCTCCCCTTTCTTCATGCATTTTTGCTGTTCTTGGTGGCTTTCCATGATGAAAGAAATTATATTACACAAAGAACTATCTGAATCAGAAATCGAACAATTCATCAGTGAATTCGTCCGTTTTGGTACAGGAGGATGGGAAAAAATAATGAATACCGACAAAAATGAATAACCCATATGAAACACGCCATAATTTTATACATTCATTTCAATCAGCGAGTCGCTCCAAAAGAGCGGCTCGCTTTATTTTAGAACAAAACAGTCATCTGTTCTTTTTTGAATCGTCAACCTCAAATACAATCAACAAAATGAAACTAAAAATACCATTCTTTTTATTGGCACTGGCTCTTATGACAAACCGTGCATCTGCTCAAACAGAAGAAGGAAACATCACTGGCATAATCATGGATGATTCAAATAAAACTCATCTATCCGGTGCAACAATTTTCATTGAAGAGTTGAACAAGGGGTGCGTAACCGATAAATATGGGAAATTCTCCTTTTCACACATTCCTTTTGGAACTTATACCTTTACTATAAAATTTATCAGTTATCAAACTAAAAAACAAATAGTTAAAATAGAAAACGGAGATGTACGGGAAATCATCATCGGCTTGAAACCCGAAAGTCGATTGCTTGAAGAAGTAATGATCATGGGTAAAAATGAAATACGCAAAATTCGCGAACAGGCTATGCCGGTATCGGTTATCAGCATGAAACAATTACAGGGAACAGTAAATAATGTCCAGGATGTATTGGCAAAAACAGCCGGTGTCACCGTTCGGGCCACAGGAGGAACAGGCAGTGCTTCCCGGATTTCCGTAAGAGGTCTGGAGGGTAAACGCATCGGACTTTTCATCGATGGAAATCCCATCAACGACAATTCAGATTTTATCGATATCAATGACATTCCGGTAGAGATGATCGATCGTATCGAGATATATAAAGGCATCGTCCCTGCCAGGTTCGGAGGATCTGCCGTAGGCGGAGCCGTCAATATCGTTATCAGAGAATATCCACCGAAATACTTGGATGCCAATTACTCATGGGGCAGCTACCATACCCACAAAGCATCCCTGGTCAGTAAAATGAATATCGCTCCCCAAGGTATTGAATTAGGACTGGGCGGTTTCTATGATTATGCCGAAAATAATTATAAAATGAGATCACCTTTCCAGCAAGATTTGGTCATTACCCGCGATCATGACCGATTCAAAAAATTGGCCATCGGCGGAAGTTTCAAAGCCCGCAAATGGCGATTTGATCTGATCGAATTTGAGCCGGTCTTCCTGCATACCTTTAAAGAAATACAAGGCATTGAGTCAAATATCCAGTATGCACACAACTATTCCAACGCTTTCATTTTTGCCAATAAAATTGAAAAAGAAAATTTTGGCACGGAAGGTCTGGACTTAAACTGGCAATTGGGATACATTTATACCGACTACCATTTTATAGATACGGCATCCTATCGCACCCATTGGGATGGAACACATTATCAACCGGTATCCCGATTGGGTGGAGAAATCGGCAAGTGGGCATCCCTTTTAAAAAACAAAAAACATCAACTCCAACACAAAGTAAATCTAGATTACCTCATAAACGAGCACCATTCCGTCAATCTTAATTCGTTATTGAAATATGCCCACGCAAATCCGCAAGATCACTTAAAGGATCAAGTCATCGGTTATCGTACCAACTTTACAAGCAACATGCTGAGTTGGACAGTTGGATTCAATTGTGATTACCGCACATTAAATGATAAATTTTTAAGTTCCATCCATATCAAATATTATTACTATACCATAAAAACAAAAATGGCAAGCGTACTGATGAATGATGCAGAAGATATCCATACCAAAAAACAAGACTTCGGAATCAGCACCGCTTTTCGTTATCGAATCACCTCCCACCTGATGGTCAAAACATCATTGGGATATGACGTCAGACTTCCAGCCGAGGAAGAACTTTTGGGAGACGGTTATGTAATAGCACCGGCAGGCAATCTGATCCCAGAACGCAATGCAAGTGTCAACGTGGGGATACAATATGATCGGACCGACAATTCGTCAGGTAATTTGCAAATAGAATTAAACGGATATTATATGTATCTGAAAAACATGATTCGTTTCACCGGCGGTTATCTACAATCTCAATATCAAAATTTCGGAAAAATGCGAACCTTCGGGGTGGAAACAGAAATAAAAGCAGATATGACCCCTTGGTTGTACGGATACTTTAATGCCACTTTCCAAGATCTGCGCGACAGACGAAAATACGAACAAAATACAACAGTGCCCAATCCGACGAAAGGGTGTCGCATGCCCAACATTCCATACTTAATGGCAAATGTCGGTCTGGAATTCCATAAAGAAAACCTGTTTGGAGGAAAAGGAATGAATACCCGCCTGTTTACGGATGCTTCCTTCATTGAAGAATACCTGTACGACTTTGAACAAAGTCGCTATCAACAGCGGCGAATACCGCGTACCTTTTCATACAGCATGGGCTTCGATCAAAGTTTCGGGAAAGGACGATATTTTCTAACGGGTAAAATCAACAATCTGACCAATACCCGCATGATGAGCGAATTCAATCGTCCATTACCAGGTCGGAATTTTCAAATCAGAATCAGATATGTGTTCAAATAACAAATTAATCATCATTAAAATCAAAAAAATGAAAAAGATCCTATTTTCTACAACTGCAGCATTTATTATTTCATGCTTTACTTCCTGTAACAAAAACAATTCAAATGATATTCAACCAATTGGAGGATCAGGAGATATTTTATTAACGACAGCAATGCCGAATCCAGACGGTATGACAGGCATGTATTACATGCAACTCATAGAGGGACCCGGTAATGGAACAACGCTTGCAACCGATAATACCAATGCCGTAGACATTCCCTATGGAGGAGCTTATCCGTTGGTGATCGGTGAAGATATTTTCGTATTCCCAAGCTATGCAGGAGATACAAAAAATGAAATCGTAAAATACAGATGGGTGAATAAAACATTGCAAAAGGCCGGAAACATGACCTTACCCGCCAACAACAGTGCCAACAACATTGTAAAAATCTCTTCAACAAAAGCCTATCTATCCCTGGCTGGATTAGGAATAATCTACATTTTCAATCCCGAGACCATGCAGCAAACAGGAGAAATAGATTTGACCTCCTTGGGAATTCAAGACCAAAACCCGGATATGGGCATCATGATTGCACGGGACGGATATGTATTTGTAGGACTCAGTCAAATGGTTGCCGGTTGGACCAGCCCGGCAGAATACAAACAAGCCGATGTGGCTGTTATTGATACTCGTACAGACAAACTCGTAAAAATGATCTCCGAAACCCAAAGTGGCTTCTCGCAGCCTACACGTCCCATCGACCCCAAATCAATTTTTATAGATGAAAAAGGAGATATTTACATGACCTGCCTGGGAAATTTCGGTATGGTTCCAGGACATAAGGCAGGAATATTACGCATCAAAAAAGGAGAAACGGATTTCGATCCTACTTACAATTTTCTCATCACGGGAGCCTCTATTGCGGGTGAAGAAAAGACTGCCGGATTTATTTCCTCTATCTACTATGCAGGAAATGGAAAAGCATACGGATACATCGACATGCCTGGATATTATAAAGCCGGAGAATCAGGATACACAGCCATTTCGAACAGAGCGGTGGAAATGGATATCTATCACAAAACCCTGAAAAAAATCGATGGCCTGGAACTGTCCAATGGTTATGGAATCCTTGTCTCCCCATATAAAAACGGCTTAGCCATCTCTAATGCATCCTCAAAAACCAAAGGAATTTATTGGCTGAATCCGGTGACAGGCAAAATAAATCCGGAACCTATCATCACTACAGTAGGCAACCCCATGGCATTACATTGGTTCAGAAACTAACTTAAAATGTCAGGAACAAGAGGCTTTCTCCTGAAAAAACTGACACCAGGCACGAAGACCGCAAACCTCACATTTGGGTTTTCTGGCCAAACAGACATACCGGCCGTGCAAAATCAGCCAATGATGGGCCGTAGACAAAATCGCGGCCGGTATGTTTTTTACCAACTGCTTTTCAGTCTCCAAAGGCGTTTTAGCATCACTGCCGACCAGTCCGATGCGATGCGACACCCGAAATACATGGGTATCTACCGGCATGGCAGGTCGGTGAAAGGCAACAGCCATCACGACATTGGCCGTTTTCCGTCCGACACCGGGAAGCGTTTGCAGCAATTCCATATCTTCCGGAACACAACCATCAAAATCGCTCACCAGTTTGCAAGCCATTTCATGCAGATGTTTCGCCTTATTGTTGGGATAGGAAATCGACTTGATCAAACCGTATATCTCCTCCACCGTTCCCGCAGCCATAGCCCGGGCATCCGGGAAACGCTCGAACAAGGCAGGAGTTGTCATATTCACCCGTTTGTCCGTACATTGGGCCGACAAAATAACCGCCACCATCAATTCATAGGGATTCCTGTATTTCAATTCACTTTCCGCTACCGGCATCTTTTCGGCAAACCAGTTCAAAACTTCGGTATATCTCTC
This sequence comes from uncultured Odoribacter sp., assembly GCA_944321165.1. Lineage (GTDB taxonomy): Bacteria > Bacteroidota > Bacteroidia > Bacteroidales > Marinifilaceae > Odoribacter. Next base: position 159,207 of record CALUKE010000005.1, on the reverse strand, counting down.
TTGAGTCGTCATATATAATTTCATTTGAATGGTAAAAATACATAAAAAAAACAGTTCCAATCAAAATAAAACCCAGATAATTCATTTCATCCCCAGGTTTCGAACAAGGGAAAGGTATTGCGCAAATAGGCTTTTATCACTATCTTTAGGCCATCAATAAAATGTATCCTAAATACAGACATCCATGACAGAACAAACCTATCGCCCCATCATATTAAGCAAATATACGCAGGTTTTAAAATCCTGCCGGAATTTGATTTCCCGCGAAGACCTCCGCCAAATTCGGAAGGCCTTCAAAATCGCGATTAAAAACGAAGCCCAGGCGGCAGAATTGAACTATCAGGAGATCATCCGGATTCTGGACATCACCCTGATCATCACCCAGGAGATCGGTTTGGGACGTATTTCCATCATTTGTGCCATGGTCCACAAAACCGTGGAGAAAGACATGATCTCCCTGGAACAAATCCGGGAAATGTTCGGGGACAAAGTCTGGCAAATCATCAAGGGACTGAAAGACATCAGCCACATATACGCCACCCAGCGGATCGTCAATTCGGAAAATTTCCGGAAACTGCTTCTGAGCTTTGCCGAAGATATCCGGGTCCAATTGATTTTCCTCGCGGAAAAACTGTATGCTCTGCGTCAGGCAGCCACCCTCTCTCCGGAAGAACAGAAACAACTGGCCATGGAGACCAGTTACATTTACATACCGTTTGCCCACCGGCTTGGACTTTACAACATCAAATCGGAGATGGAAGACTTGGCCCTACGCTATTCCAATCCGAAAATCTACCGGGAGATCGAACAGAAACTGAAAGAATCGAAAAGCGCCCGCGAAGCCTATATCGCTGAATTTACGGCCCCCATTGTCGAAGAACTGAACCGCAAGGGGATCAAATTCAAAATGAAATACCGGACGAAAACCATCGCCTCCATTCTGAATAAAATGCGGAAGAGCCAGGTGGAATTCGAAGAGATTTTCGACATTTTCGCGGTTCGGTTTATCATCGACAGCACCGGAGAAAATGAAAAACCGGACTGTTGGAGGGTATACTCCATCGTTACGGACAAATATACCCCCAATCCGCAACGTTTACGCGACTGGATTTCCGTACCCAAATCCAACGGTTATGAATCTTTGCAGACAACCGTGCTGGGGCCCAGAAAACGTTGGGTGGAGGTGCAGATCCGGACCGAAAGAATGGATGAAATCGCAGAAAAAGGGTTTGCGGCCCACTGGAAATACAAAGGAGGTACTTCGGATACGGTCATTGAAAACTGGCTGAACGAATTGAGGGAAATCCTGGAAAGCAACAAGGAGAATGCCCTGGAATTGCTGGACGACATGAAAATCAACCTCCAGGACAAGGAAGTGCATGTATTCACCCCGAAAGGAGACCTGATCACCCTGCAGGCCGGTGCCACGCTGTTGGACTTCGCCTATGCCATCCATACCAATATCGGCTGCAAATGCGTCGGTGGTATTGTCAATCATCGAAACGAAACCCTGAAATACGTATTGAAAAATGGCGACCAGGTGTCTATCATCACGGCAGCCAACCAACAACCCAAGGCCGACTGGCTGAATTTTACCGTCACCTCCAAAGCCCGGAACAAAATCCGCCAATTCCTGAACGAAGAGATCAACCACCAGGCGGATATCGGGAAAGAGACTCTGATGCGGCGACTGAAAAACTGGAAAATAGAATTCAACGATGAAGTGATCCGGAAACTGATGCAGCATTATAAATACAAATTTGCACTCGACCTTTATCACGGCATCGCCATCGGAAAGCACGACCCGGCAGAAATCAAGGAAATCCTTACCCAGACGGAAGAGAAACCGATACCGACAGCCCCACCCAAAGACATCAAGGTGGTTCGTCCCAAGAAGATCGATGAAGACGTATTGCTGATCGATAAAAACGTGGACAATGTAGACTATAAGTTCGCCCGTTGCTGCAATCCGGTATACGGCGATGAAATCATCGGATTCGTATCCATCGGAGAAGGTATCAAGGTCCACCGGAAACAGTGCAAGAATGCCCTGGAACTGGTGCGCCGTTACCCATATCGAATCGTGAAAACCCGCTGGACCAACGACGGAGCGACCTCTTATCAGACCGTACTGAATCTGACCGGCAAAGCCGACGGAAATATCATCAATAAAATCACCGAACTGATTGCCAAAGATCCGCATGCCACCCTGCGGGCCATTTCCATCAACTCGGCCGAAGGTATTTTCGACGGAAACATCACCGTACTGATCGACAATACCGAACATTTGTCGCAATTGATTTCCCGGCTAAAACACCTGGAAGGAGTCTCCAGAGTCAATCGTCACGATTCGATGCTGGAAAGTTAAACCAAGAAAGGGTTTAACTTGCCATTAACTTTTTTTTCAATTAAAAAACAATACCTTCGTCCATAGATTAAACCTCTATGAAATCAAACCTTATATCCATGAAAAACAAAGGTATACTGATTTTGTGGCTGCTTGCCTTTATCTTCCCGGCAAAAGCCCAGCAAGTCAAAGAATGGCTGTGTTCGACTCCGATAAAAATCGAGAAGCCGGCTTTCAGCCATGTCAAAAATGTGAAAGACAAGGCATTCACCGATGATCTGCTAACCGATTACACAGGCATCCATCTCTCCGGGTTGACACCCGATACCGCACAAACGGCCAGCGATCTTCCCGGACTCCAATGGACCGTCGCCTCGATGCAGCAGGATACGGTAACAGCCGGTGAAACCCCGGGAGAATGGACCCTGAATTACTACGCCGTATATTTCAATAACCTGGAATGGATGAGCGGCAGTTTCGAGTTTCATCTGTTCGGAAACGCGGAAGTATACATCGACGGAATCAAGAAAACCGGCAATACAGACGGCAGAATCGTCGAAAGAACCGTCCACGGCGAATGGATTCCGGGGAAACATACCATTCTTGTCAAAAGTATTACCTCGGGAGGTAAAATCTTGTCCGCCACCTTCAAAGCAGATAAAGAATTCGAGCAGCTCCCCTTCGATTTTTCCATTTCTCCCAAACGGGGCAAAAACATCTACGACGTACTCAACGGAAAACAGGTAGGCAGTCTGTCGGTATCGCCCAGCGGAAAATATGCCATCGTCGGCATCGTCGAGACCATCAACGGTAAAAGCAGTGCCAATACTTACGTATACAGAATTGCCGACAAGGAAATTGTCTACACCTTCTACGGCAACAACGTACGCAACCTGCAATGGATTCCCGGTCAGGACCGGCTCTCTTTCCTGCAGACAGAAGGAAACGGCCAGTCGCTCTATTGCTACGATCTCGAGAAACAAACCCAAAACTGCCTGATTAAAGAAGATTCAAAAATCAAAAACTACATCTGGTCGCCCGACCGTTCCTACTTGCTCTATTACAGCAACGAAAATTACGCCGATCCCAAATGGGAATTGCGCAAACTGGACGGAATCCAGGATCGTCAGGACTATTTCCGCAACCGGAGTTTTCTCTGTAAATACGACCTGGCAACGGGTGTACATTCCCGATTGACCTGGGGCAACCTGACCACTTCCCTGATGGACATCAGTCCCGACGGAAAAAAATTGCTGATTTCCACCTCCCGCCCGGCCTACACGGAGTATCCGTACAACAAACAGGATGTCTACCTGCTGGACATAACTACCCGACAGGTAGACACCCTCTGGAAAGACCGTTCTTTTTCCATTTCCGCCACCTTCTCGCCGGACGGCAAACGGCTGCTGATCAGCGGAGGTCCTTCTGCCTTCGGAAAACTCGGTGAAAATATCGGTAAAAAACAGATTGCCAACCAATACGACGTACAACTGTATATCTACGATCTGGCCACCCGAAAAACCGAAGCCATTACCCGAGATTTCAATCCTTCCGTGGAAGAAGTCACCTGGCACAAAAACGGCAACATCTATCTCAAGGTAACCGACGCCGATTTCGTCCGGCTCTACTGCTATGCCAACGGACAGTTCAAACGGATCGACTGTCCGGGCGACCTGATCCTCCGCACCAGTTTTGCCGAAGATGCCGACCGAATGATGTATACAGCTTCCAATACCAATTACCCTCCCCGGATCTATACCCTCGACCTGAACAATCTCCAGGCCCAACTGTGGGACAATCCGCAAGAAGAACAATACCGCAACATTGTTTTCGGTGAAATGAAAGATTGGGATTACACCTACCGGAAAGGCACCGTCATCGACGGACGTTACTATCTGCCGGCCGATTTCGATCCTCAAAAGAAATATCCGTTGATCGTTTATTACTACGGAGGAACGACTCCGGTATCCAGAACTTTCGGCGGACGTTGGCCCTTCAACCTTTACACGGCAAACGGTTACGTGGTATACGTTCTGCAACCATCCGGAACAATCGGATACGGTCAGGAATTTTCTGCCCGTCACCAGAACAACTGGTGTAAAATCACCGCCGACGAAATCATCGCCTCTACCCGGGCCTTCGTCAAGGCCCACCCGTTCATCGATGCCTCGAAAATCGGTTGCATGGGGGCCTCTTACGGCGGTTTTACAACGGAATACCTGACCACTCAGACCGATCTTTTCGCCTGCGCCATCTCGCACGCCGGCATCTCTTCGATTTCCAGCTACTGGGGCGGCGGCTATTGGGGATACGGTTACAGCACCAACGCTTCGGCCTACGCTTTCCCCTGGAATCGCAAGGATATATATGTCGACCAGAGTCCGCTCTTCAATGCCGACCAGGTCAAAGTACCCATCCTGCTGATCCACGGAACAAAAGACGTCAATGTACCGACCAACGAAAGCGTACAGTTTTATACAGCGCTCAAACTGCTGGGAAAAGACGCAGAACTGGTATTTGTCAAGGATGCCGACCATGCGGTGGTGGATTACAACCAACGGATCCTGTGGAACAACACCATACTCTCCTACTTTGCCAAATACCTTAAAGGTCAACCGGCCTGGTGGGAGCATCTGTATAAAGATCTGAACCTTTGACAAACAGCAGACACGACAAGTAGAAGCAAAACGGGAATAATAAGTGTCAATTTTACTTTTATTTTTCAAAAGATAATTATAAATTTGCAAAAACTAAAAAACACTATTTAAACTTATATCCATGAATACAACTACCAACAGAGCAGCGGACAATATCCGTATTCTGGCAGCCGCAATGGTTGAAAAAGCTAAATCTGGTCACCCGGGAGGAGCCATGGGTGGAGCCGATTATGTCAATGTACTATATTCTGAATTTCTGAACTTCGATCCGGATGATGCAGCATGGGTAAATCGGGACCGTTTCTTCCTGGATCCCGGCCACATGTCGCCGATGCTTTATGCCACGCTGAGCCTGATTGGTAAATACAGCATGGAAGATCTGAAAAATTTCCGCCAGTGGGGCAGCATTACTCCCGGTCACCCGGAAGTAGACATCCAAAGAGGTGTCGAAAACACTTCCGGACCGCTCGGTCAAGGACATGCCATGGCAGTCGGTGCAGCCATCGCGGAACGTTTTCTGGTGGCCCGTTTCGGAGAATGGATGGCTCATAAGACCTATGCCTTCATTTCCGACGGCGGCATACAGGAAGAGATTTCCCAGGGAGCCGGGCGTATCGCCGGAACACTCGGTCTGTCGAACCTGATCATGTTCTATGACTCCAACAACATCCAGCTCTCCACCAAAGTGGAAGAAGTCACCCACGAAGATACGACCCAAAAATACGAATCCTGGGGATGGCATGTCATCAACATCAACGGAAATGATGCCGACGAAATTCGCCAGGCCCTGAAAACCGCTCAGGCGGAAAAAGAACGTCCCACCCTGATCATCGGTCATACCCTGATGGGGAAAGGGGCTGTCGGTGCCAACCTGGAAGACTTCTCCAACAAAGTGTCTACCCACGGACAACCGCTGAGTGCCGCAGGCGCCTCTTTCGAAAAAACCGTTGAAAATCTCGGTGGAGATCCGCAGAACCCATTCGTGATCTTCCCGGAGGTTCAGGAATATTATGCCAAGGTACTGGAAGAAAAACGGGCTTACGCCAGACAGAAAAAAGCAGAACAGGCCGCTTGGGAGAAAGCCCATCCGGAACTGGCCGCCAAATTCCACCGATTCATGTCGGGCGAAGCTCCGGCCATCGACTACAAAGCCATCGCTCACAAGGCCAATATCGCTACGCGGGCGGCTTCTGCCGACGTACTGGTCACCCTGGCCCAGGAAGTGGAAAACATGATCGTCAGCTCTGCCGACCTTTCCAACTCCGATAAAACCGACGGATTTATCAAGGGCGGTGCCCGTAACCTGGTAAAAGGCGACTTCAGCGGAAAATTCCTGCAGGCCGGCGTTGCCGAACTGACCATGGCCGCTTTGTGCAACGGTATCGCTCTGCATGGAGGTATACACGTAGCCTGTGCCACGTTCTTCGTATTTTCCGATTATATGAAACCGGCCTTCCGCCTGTCAGCCCTGATGCAGATGCCGGTAAAATACATCTGGACTCACGACGCCTTCCGGGTCGGTGAAGATGGTCCTACCCACCAGCCGATCGAACATGAAGCACAGTTGCGCCTGATGGAGAAAATGCAGAACCACGCCGGAGAAATGAGCCTGCTGGCCTTGCGTCCAGCCGATGCTGCCGAAACTTCCGTCGCCTGGAAGATGGCTATGGAAAACACCAAAACTCCGACCGCATTGGTTCTCTCCCGTCAGAACATCAACGACCTGCCGGCAGCCACCAACCGCTACGACGAAGCCCTGCAATCGGAAAAAGGTGCTTACATCGTACAGAAAACCGGTGAAAATCCGGATGTCATCCTGATCGCTTCCGGCTCGGAAGTAGCAACCCTGGTCGATGCGGCCAAACTCCTGAAGGAAAGAAAAGGCATTTCCGCCCAGATCGTTTCGGCCATTTCAGAAGGCCTGTTCCGGCAACAGACGGCCGCCTATCAGGAAGAGGTCATTCCTGCCTCCAAACCACATTTCGGATTGACGGCAGGTTTGTCCGTGACCCTGGAAGGTCTGGTCGGCTGCAACGGTAAAATACATGGAGTAAACCATTTCGGATATTCGGCTCCAGCCAAAGTGTTGGACGAAAAATTCGGTTTTACCGGAGAATTCGTTTACAACGAAATCTGCCAGCTATTAGGTAAATAACAATCCATAAAAGAAATAGAATAGATCCTCTATTCTATTTCTTTTCAATATCTCATACCCAAAACCTTTAATCATCATCATATGCATAACCATATTCTAATATGTTTATGCCTGCTTTTCGTATCATGTACTGAAAAAAACAATCATTCTTTTGCAAAAGATAACGGATTTAAAGTCAACACCATACCAGAAGAAGTAGGCATAGATTCCGAACGGCTGAAAAGAGTCGATTCCATTTGCCATTTTTGGACAGCCAACGGTATATTGCCGCACGCGGCAGCCATGATCGTCAGACATGGACAAATCGTATTCCACCAAGCGTATGGCTGGAGAGATATCGACCAGAAGATCAAATTACAGAAAGACGATATTTTCCGCATGGCCTCCTCGACAAAGGCCATTACCAGCGTCGCTCTGATGACTCTATACGAACAAGGCTATTTTTTTCTGGATGATCCCATTTCAAATTTTATTCCCGAATTTAAAAATCCCCAAGTACTCAGCCATATCTCCCAGGACGGTCTGACCTATGAAACACATCCGGCAGCCCGGGAACTTACTTTCAGGGACTTACTGACACACAGGGCTGGTATGGGATATGGAACCCTGTGGGGACACCCGACTTACAGACTGTGTGAACAGGCCGGTATACCCAATATTTCAAGCAAAGACTCCATCACAATCGCTGAAGCCGTAAAAAGATACGCTACGATTCCTTTGGAAAAGGAACCGGGGGAAAGTTGGGGCTACGGATGGAACATTGATGTTATCGGCTATCTGATCGAACTCATTTCCGGAATGCCCCTCGATCAATATTTCTCAAAAGTCATATTCGAACCCTTGGGAATGAAAGATACCCACTTTTTTCTTCCCGAAGACAAGAAAGATCGTTTGGTCACTTTGTACACCAAACCAGGATCGAACTCCGAGATCGTAAAATCAGACAATGAATTCTATCAGACCTATCCGGTTTCCGGAGCCAAAACCTATTTTTCCGGAGGAGGAGGATTATCCGGCACCATCGAAGATTACGCCAAATTCTGCCAGATGCTTTTAAACGGAGGCACTTTTAACGGAAAACGCATTCTGGGAAGAAAAACGGTTGAACTGATCATCAAGAATCAACTCGGGAATGGCGATCAGGGCTTTGGTTGGGGCTTAGGCTTCGAGATAGCCGGCAAAAACAAAGAACTGGAAACCTTGGCTTCTGCAGGTTCTTACTCCTGGAGCGGTATGTTCAAAACATTCTATCTGTGTGATCCGAAAGAAGACATGGCTATTTTATTGTATTGGAACGGCATCGATTACGATGACCCCGGAATCTTTGAAAAATTTAAAATCATCGTCTACCAGTCTCTGATGTAATTCCAGCCAACCGAAATTTCAAGGAGGGGCTGTACCGGAAAATAATCTTTTCGATACAGTCCCTTTCTGCTTAAATTTCAGACAACCGATAAGCTCCGGCCTGCTCCGAAACAACTTTCTGCAACTCCGCCAGAGACAGCTCCTGCCGGGTAAATTCAACCGTAGCAATCGGCGGATCGAGGGTCACGACGGCCTTCACTCCGTCGATGCTGTTTAAAGCCTTCTCCACGTGCATCCGACAATGGTTGCACATCATACCTTCTACTTTAAATTTCTTTTCCATCGTTTTCTGTTTTAAAATATTCTCTTTTTCTGTTCCTATTTTTTTCCGTTTCAAACGCAAACTGTTGCCGACCACGCTGACACTGCTGAAAGCCATGGCAGCCCCTCCAATCATGGGATTGAGCAGAAAACCGTTGAGCGGATAAAGCACTCCGGCAGCTATCGGTACTCCGATCAGGTTATATATAAAGGCCCAAAACAGATTCTCCCGGATCGTTTTCACCGTAAGCCGCGACAAACGAATCGTCTCCGGAATCTTCATCAAATCCGATGCCAGAATCGTAACCATGGCCGTTTCCATGGCGATATCACTTCCTTTTCCCATGGCAATGCTCAAATCGGCCTGTGCCAACGCCGCACTGTCATTGATGCCGTCTCCGACCATCGCCACTTTCCGCCCCTCCTGCTGCAACTGTTTGACAAAAGCAGCCTTTTCCTGCGGAAGTATCCCCGCCCTGTAACGGGTGATACCGCACTGGCGGGCCATCCCGGCCGCCGCCGCCGCATTGTCGCCGGTCAGCATGTAAACCGTCAGCCCCATCTCCTGCATACGTTTCACGGCAGCCAAAGAGGTATCTTTTATCCGGTCGGTGATGCCGATGACTGCCAGCACTTTTCCCGAACGGGCAAATCCGACGACCGTCTGAGCTTCAGCAATCCAAGAATCGGCTGCCAGTTTCAATGCCGGATCGATCACCACCTCCCGATTCAGCAGAGAATCGAGGGATCCGACCTCATACGGCACACCCTCCCATTCCCCCCGGATACCCACTCCCGGTACACTTTCGAATTGCTCGACCGAGACATCCGCTTCCCCCTTACAGGCCCGGACAATGGCCTCTGCCAAAGGATGTTCGGACATTCGCTCCAGGGCATACAATACCGACCGATATTTTTCTGCTCCGCTTGTCCACTGTTCATGTAACACTTCCGGACGCCCTACGGTAAGGGTTCCCGTCTTGTCCAGGACAACCGTATCTATTTTCCGGGCCATTTCCAAACTGGTGGCATCCTTGATCAGAATACCGAGTTCCGCCCCTTTTCCGATCCCCACGATCAAAGCTGTCGGAGTGGCCAAACCCAAAGCACAGGGACAGGCAATAATCAACACGGTCACCAAAGCCAGTATCCCGTGGGTAAAACCCTCCACCGGAGCCAAAATCCACCACAGCACAAATGAGAGAAGGGCGATCCCCATAATCACCGGAACAAAAATACCGGCTACCTTATCCACCAGTCGCTGTACCGGCGCCTTGCTTACCTGGGCATCCTGCACCATCCGGATGATCTGTGCCAACATGGTATCCGATCCAGTTTTATCCGCCGTAAACCGAAAAGCGCCTTTCTGATTAATGGTACCGGCATATACCGCATCGCCCGCCTGTTTCCGGACCGGCAGCGGTTCACCGCTGAGCATGCTCTCGTCCACATACGACTCTCCGGCTACCACCCGTCCATCCACGGCTATCCGCTCCCCGGGCCGGACAACAATGACATCTCCCACCCGAGCCTCCCGGATCGGAACAATCCGTTCTTCCGATCCGGAAAGCACCGTCACGGTCTTGGGCTGTAAACCGGCCAGTTTCCGAATGGCGGTCGTAGTATTCCGCCTGGCCCGTTCTTCCAGTAAACGCCCCAACAAAATAAATGCAATGATACCGCTGGCGGCTTCAAAATACAGATGGGGAGCCACCCCTCTGGAAAGCCAGAAATCGGGGAAAAGCAGGTTGAATACGCTGAAAAGATAGGCAATGCCTGTACTGTTGGCCACCAAAGTATCCATGTTCGCACTGCCATGCCGCAACTGCTGCCAGGCATGGACAAAAAACCGGTGTCCGAAACCGAAAACGACAACCGTCGACAAACCCCACAAAACATAATCCCAATAAAGCCGGTCCAGTCCGCCCATACTGATCGCCAGAATGGGAACCGACAAAACCACGGCACCCCAGGTCTGTCGCCTCAAGCGCCGGTATTTTTTCCCCTGTTCCTCTTCCACAGCCTCCGCAAGATCCTCCCGTTCCTCGATCAACAGATCATACCCATCCTGCTGCAAAGCCGCTTTCAGGGAAGAAGCGGAACATTCCTCCGGATTGTAAACCAGCTGCACACTGGCTGTCGCATAATTTACCCGGGCCTCCGACACACCCGGCTGCCTGCTCAACACTTTGTTCACCCGGGCTGCACAAGCTGCACAACTCATGCCTTCCACCGGAAAAGTCTTTTTTATCTCCATACGCTCCATTTATATAGTCGTACAAAGATAAGACGTACGATCCCACAGATAGTTTCAAAATTATGGATAAGATTTACAACTTACACCTGATCCAGCGGTTCCCGCCGGTGCTCTTTCGAACGCTTGAACTCGCTGGGCGACAGTCCGGTCACCTGCCGGAACTGCGTACTCATGTGCGCAACGCTGGAATACCGGAGTCGGGCAGCGATCTCGCTGACAGACCATTCGTCGTATATCAGCAGCTCCTTGATTCGCTCCACCTTCTGGGCAATGTAATATTTCTCGATACTGATTCCGTTCACCTCGGTAAACAGCTTGCTCAAAAAACTGTATTCGTGATGACACTTCTCCTGCAGATATTCCGACAGTTTCCATTTGGAAAGATTTTCCTCATAGTGGACCAACTGAATGATGGCCGTCCGAATCTGCTCGATGATCCGCAAACGTTTATCGTCGATCAGTTCGAAACCGTATTTTTCCAGCTCCCTGCGGATCGTTTCCCGATCCGCCGCCGTCATATTTTCCCGAACGACTGCCGTCCCCAGTTCCACCTGCAAAGGCGTAAAGCCCAAATCTTCGAGGAGTCTGGTAATCACCAGGATGCAACGATTGCATACCATGTTTTTGATTGAGAGTACCTGCGCCTGTTCTTCCATAACCGACCCTCCTGATTAAACAAATCCGATCCGTTTCCGTTCATTCATCAATTTAGCCACAAAAGACTCCGTAAACATTTCCACATCCTTCTTCTGAACGGATATGACCTCCTGACGGGCTGACAGCTGGCTGTTCTTGGCAATCCGCTGCAGGCAGTTCCGGACAATCAGATCGGCAATGATGCGCATCAGCCGCGAACTGGCATGGCTGCGTTCTTCCGTCGCCACCAGAGAGTCGATAAAACCGGCCATGTATTGACGGGCCGTCGCGGTCATCTTCATCCGTTCCTTCTCCAGACGGCGTTTCAAGATAATCATCAGCTCTTCTTTCGTATAATCTTCGAAGAGCAATACATTCACCAGTTCCGACATGTGTTCGGCATCTCCGTTGAGACCGGCCACCCGATTGCGCGGTTCGGCATAAATGATGATACAGCTGCCCGGATGCACCGCCATCTGGTTCACCAAAAGCGCCCGTACCCTCTCCCGGAAACCGACCGCCTCGTTCAGTTTCGGCGAATCCTCATCGAACAGCAAAATTCCGCCGCTGGATTTCAGCAATGCCTCTCCAATACAACGCTGTGCCTCGTCTTCCATCAGTCCAATCATCCGCTCCACCTTGAAATCGAACACCTGTCCCTTGTTGATGATTCCCATCGCTTTATACAAACGGGCTATGATTCTGGCCACCGTTCCCTTGCCCATCGCCGAATTGCCGGTAAAACACCATTGCAGAGACATCCGACTGCTCAGTTTCACCCCTTCCCGGCTGTAATGACGGGCCAGTTCCACAAAATCCCGGATCTGTTTCTTGATACCGTCCTGTCCCACCATCTTGTCCAACTCCTCCAAAGCTCGCCGGATCTCCTCCTCATCGAAAACATCCCGTTCCAGTTTCGGAAGTTCAAAAATATCCACCGGGATATCATCCTTGCGGATCGTTGTCATCTCCTGCCGCGTCAATTCCCGTTCCTGCCGGATCTTCATCGTCCGCTCCGACATGTTCCGAATGGCCAAAGCCACCACCTTCTCCACCAATAACGCATTCCCGAAATTTTTGTCGCGATTCTCATAGGCCTTTTGAATCAGTTCCACAAAAGCCTCCCGGGCCTTGGGATGAAAGGCATAATTCTTCTCCTTCAGTTTATTCTCTGCAATCTGCATCAGCTCATCCGGCGTATAGTCATTGAACTGGAACACAGACGGAAAGTAATTCTTCAGTGCCGGATTCAGTTCCAGCATTTTCGCCACCCGTTCCGGGTATCCTCCCAGGATGACAATGGTATCCCCGCACTCCTCCGGCGAAAGATTCGCCAGCAGCGCCTCGAACAGAGCCAGTCCGAACTCACTCTGCGGCAGGACATCCGCATGATCGACGTACAACACTCCTCCCGCCGCCATATTCATCAACACTTCCGCACCCTGCTGCGGAGTCAGACCGCTGTCGCCGGTCAGATTCCGACCATCCTGAACCGTGACATTAGGACGGGACAAAATGCCCACCGAATGATAAATCTCCCCCATCATCTTCGCTACCGTCATCTTTCCGGTACCGGGATTTCCGCTGAAAATCATATTCAGGGGAGGCATCGTATCCGCAAACCCGTGTTTCTGGCGTTCCCGGATAAAATACACGTAATTCAGGTGCTGCACGATATTCTGTTTCAATTCTCCCAGACCGATCATGGCCTTGAGTTTCTCCAAAGATTTTCCGGGATCCCCTTCCGGCAAAACAGCGATATCCTCTTCCGTGATCAACATCAGGTCCTCTTTCTTGTATTCTCCCTTCCGGTTGGCCATCAAACGCCGGGACATGCGCGCAGCCGCCTCTTTCAGCTGCTCCTCGACATAATACCCGTTGGTAAATTCGGCATCATTGGTCAGGCAGGCCATTTTCAACTGCCGATAAAACTTTTCCTCTGCCCCCGGTGTAAAACGGTATTGCATTTTTTCCAGCTTGTAACGGGCAATCTCCATCAACTCCTCCGGTGTGTAATCTTCGAAACACAAACGGCGGGTAAACAATTTCTGCAAATCGGGAAACGCCTCCATCAAAATATTCATCTCTTCCTCCACATCGGAAAGAATCACCAGTACCTCCGGATTCTCACGCGCCAATATGCTATACAAAATGCCCAGGGCAATCACTCCCCGGTCGTTTGCATCCTCCGGCTGAAACAGATCCCCCGCCTGATCGACAAAAAGAATGCCTCCCAGACTGTTTTTCAGCGCCTGACGTACCAACTGCTCTTCGGCAGCCGTACCTTCCCGCACCAGATCCCGGCGGCTGTAATGATTCACCCGCCCATGACTCAGCAGCCCCAATTTCTGGCACAATTCCCCCACCATCCCGGCAACGGTATTCTTGCCGGTTCCCGGATGGCCGGTAAAAATCAGATGCATCTGCGGGAAAGTGTCACTGAAACCATTCTCCCGACGCAAACGGACAAATTCGACATAATCCACCCACTGGGTAATCTCTTCCTTGACTTTCCGCAATCCCACCAAACGATACAAACGATCCAATATCTCATCCTTGTCCTTGGCGGAATACTCCGGAGCCAGATTCTGCTTCACCGCCACCTCTCCGCCATCCGCCAATATCTCCTGGGCGAAATCATACGGAATATCCTTGTTCCCAATGCCATAATTCATTCTCAACACCACCTGTCCAAAACAGGAAACGATCAGCGTATATTCACCGGCCGTCACAAAATCGGCCTGATTGGCCAGATCTACGGCAAAACAGAGAATACTGTTCCCTGCCTGATCTTTGATATATTGTGCAGAACGGACGACCTGCATGGCCTTGAGACGGCCCGCCTGGTCAATTACCCGAACCGTAAATTCATACACCCATTCTTCCCCCCGTAAATTCTGGGCCATCAGAAAAAAACGGACATTCTCCAACGAATCGGCCTGGAACATCCGAAAAGAATGGGGCCGTTTTTGCGCCTCCTGTTCCGATTCCCGACAAACCCGGTCCAAACCGGCATGCAAAATGCGAAAATATTTCTCCGGCTTTCCGTCACCCTCAATCAGATACAGATTATCCGACTGCTGTGCCAACCCATTCATATCCGCCAACACCCGGTACACTCCCGGCTGCCAGAGTTTCTCCGGCAACTCCTCCCGACCGATCAGCTCTTCATATACACAAACCGAATCATGTACCTCCAGAGGAATCCGACTGCTTTTTTCCACCAAACAGACCCCTTTCCCGTTCTCCGCCCGAAATAGACGGACTGTCATCTCCGCCTCCCAGGCCTCCTCCGCAAAACGTCTGTTCAACAGTTCCGCACTGACATACAAATTTTCCAATTCCTGCACTGCAAATACGGAACGATACTCCTTCTCTCCCTGATAATCATTTTCGGGATTACAACTGACCCGCACACGGGTAATGATCCCATTCGTCTGCTGCGACTGCGGTTCCTTCGATTGCCGGTCCTTTTCCTGAGCCATATTCCACCTGGTTTATCTGGTTTGAAAATCATTTTGATCTTTTCAAAGATACGAAAACTCATGAATTTTCGGCATAATTTGGAGAAATTTCAGAAATTAAAATCACCGATCTACTCCCGATAATAAACCTTTGCCTTGATGGTCTGGACATGCGCCTGCAGAACCGCCGCCGGTAAGTCGGTTTCATTTCCCATCACCCAAAGGGGAAACTCCGCTCCACCCTTTACATAAGAAGGCTGCCTGTAATGCTTATCCAGTACATGATAGCCATTCCGCTCATAATAATGAATTCTCCGGACAGCCATCTCCGTTTCTGCCGGTTCGACCTCCAACAGCCGAATACCTGTCAGGTGTTCCTTCACCCAATCCAATATATGCTGTCCGATTTTCCGATTTCTCTTCTCTGCCAAAACAGCCAGATGTTCCAGGTAATAAAAACTTCCCATATTCCAATAAACGAACAAACCGGCCAACTCCCCCTCCCAATATACCGCATTGAAAAACATATCGGATTCATGCTCAATCAGTTCCCTCAATTGAGAGATTTCTCTTCTTTCTTCAGCAGGGAATGCTTCTGTATAAAGTTCTACCAATTTTGATAAAACCGTTGCTTTCACATCAGTTATTCTTTCCAACACAAGCATAAAAAATCAATTTCAATTAAAATTTCCATGAACCAACTTCCTCAATCTGACCGGAATCAAGCGTTTCGGTTTAAAGCCATCCTTGCTGTGCGACAAGATGACCACCGAAACAGCCAGCAAAATCATTCCCATCCCCAACAACTGCCAATATCCCAAACTCTCATGCAAAAAACAGACCCCCATACAAACGGCAGTCAACGGCTCCATACACCCCAACACCGCCGTCGTCGTCGAACCGACATGCTGCACGGAAAGAATCAGCGTAAAATCAGAAACCAGCGTCGGAATCAAGGCCAGTAAAAACAGATATATCCCCGTATTCCAGTCAGTTATCAACTCCAACGGTTCTGCTTTTATCAATAAATTTCCACCGAACACCAAGGTTCCTACCAACAATACATAAAAAGTCAATTTCAGTCCATCCATCTGACGGACACAGGAGCGGTTGACACCCACAATATACACGGCATAGGTCACTACAGTCGTCAATACCAACAGCAATCCTTTCAGACTGACTCCTCCCGCAGTATTATTATTACTCAACAAACAGACCCCCAGAATCGCCATCAACGTGGCTCCGATCACCGGTACAGAAACCTTCTCCTTGAAAAACAGCACCATCACTGCCGTCACCACCACCGGATACAGGAAATGAATGGTTGTCGCAATTCCACTGGGAATATACAGATAAGAACTGGTCAGCAACAAAGCCGTCATCGCATAAAATATCCCCAAACCGCCCAGAGTCAGCAACTCCCGGAAGCGGACCTTCAAATCATGCCCCCGCAACAACAACCACCCGCCCAGCACAACAGCCGAAATGCCAAACCGGTAAAACATCACGGAATCCACCCCCATTCCCTCCCGCAACACCGGCAAAGCAAAAAGAGGAATCAATCCAAAAGTGGCAGAAGAAATCACTCCATACATCAAACCTTTCAAACGAGCCATCATAACAATTCAACATTTAATTCTTTACGGATTTTCCGGCAAATTTACGGAAATTCGAGAGAATAATCTAATCGTTCAGACAGATTAGCATAAGCGAAATGTTGAATCAAAACAACCAGATACAGAAACATTTAGTTGTTTTATATCATTTTTCTTAAAATATTTTTCCCAAAATATTTGTTTTATTCAAAATAAGCAGTACCTTTGCAGACGCAATACAGAGAGTATTGACAGAGATTGCGGGGTGGAGCAGTGGTAGCTCGTTGGGCTCATAACCCAAAGGTCGTTCGTTCGAGTCGGGCCCCCGCTACAAGAAAAAAGGGATTTTCAATTGAAAATCCCTTTTTTCATATCACCTCTTTTTCCCATCACCAAGCCTTAAATCCAGGTGCGGGAAGATGCATCCCGGCCAGAGTCAGTCCGTTCTCTTTCGCATACTGCAAAAAATGCCTGCGGACAGCGACGGCTGCCTTCTTGTCCATATCGAACGAAGCACAGATCTCGGGATGTTCTAGCTGTAAGGCGGCTCCGTGAATCAGATCGGCAATCACCAATACCCGACCGGCCTGAAAAACCGTATGACCGGGTGTATGTCCTGATGCATCCATCGCCTTCACGCCGCCGGGCAATTGATCCCCGAACTCAAACAGATGCAAACGGTCCTGATAGGCTTTCATGGTCTCCACGACCTGCACGTTCTGCTCAGCCGGCAGCTTCATCCAGGCCTCATATTCCACCCGGGACACATACACCTGAGCATTCGGGAAAACCGCCCGCCCGTTCTCCAGCATCCCTCCGATATGATCTCCGTGAAAATGCGTAATGTACAGATACTTCACCTCTTCCGGTTGTACCCCCAAAGCACGCAGACCGGTCAGCATATGCCCGCTGGCACCGCCCATCCCGGTATCGAACAAAATCCCGGTTCCCTGGGTCTCCATCCAAAACACACCGATCGACGAAGGGACTCCCTGTTGCAAAGCCAGACTGTCGATCAACTCGTCGGAAGCATCGGCAAACAGACCTCTCGGCATCAGTTTTTCGCCGGCATTGTCCTGAATCCAGGTAATTTTCACCTCCCCGACTTGCAAGGTCTTCAGCCCTTCTGTCACTGCATTAGATTGATTCATAGCTTTTTCCGCGGTCACTTGTTTCTGTTCTGCCCGGCTATCGACACTTCCCAACACCAGCACGGCACCCACAAACAACAGACTCCATTTTTTGTTTCTCATAAACATATCTATTTTATTGATTCAAGCTTTTGGGTAAAAATACGATTTTTCACACAGAAAATCAATTCCCTTCTCCTTCAGAATTCGTGCTTCTTGAAATATTCGCACAATTTGCGGATACCGCCGTATTTGAGCGTCTTCACCGTATTGATCGAGACATCGATCAAAAGGGCAATCTCTTTGTTGGAATAGCCGGAAAGCACCAAACGCATCACATGCGCCGTCTGTGCCGGCAACAGACCGATCGCATGCAGCACGATCTGATTGGTTTCCTCCTCGATCAAAACAGGCAGGAGCTGCTCCTCCTCTCCCCGTTCTCCTTCCCATTTCTCATGGCGTATATTTTCCTTCTTCCGGGAACGCAAAAAACTCAACGCCTCGTTGCGAACCATGATAAACAAAAAATCATCCAACGATTCGATATCCGCATATTTTTCCCTGTTCTCCCAAAAGCGGAACAGAACATTCTGGGCAATATCCTGAGCCGTATCCTTGTCCACAAACCGCATCGCCACAGCACATACAGCCGCATAATTCTCCCGGATAAATTTTTCAAGAAAAGCATAATCCTCCATGACCGCAAACCGCTTGAATTTCTCTTCGCAAGTATAAAAGTATTTTTCGAAAACGAAAAAAGATCTAAAAAAAATTATTTTTCGTTCATCCTTTTCCTGCCTCGGCGACGTCTTTAGAGAAACAAGAAAAACCATGGAATACCCGAAAGCGAAACAACTGGCAGAAATCATCGTCAAGATCCGACTTCGAAAAGCCACCGACAAAGAACGGGCTTTTTTGAACGATTGGCTGGACGAAAGTGAAATCAACCGCCAAACCTATAAAAAAATCATCCGCGGAGAAGCCATCGCCCGTCGCTTGCAGACGGAAGAACAACTCAATCAGACGACAGACTTCCGAAGAATCAAGTCGTACATCATCCACCGGCTCACCCGCGAACACCGCCGCCATATATGGCAACGCATCGCCTGGAGCAGCGCAGCTGCCGCATGCATCGCTCTGTTCCTGTACCTCAGTCTACCCCGGGAGAGAGACAACGAATCCGCAATCCTTCCCTCCCAGCCGACCATCATCGCCGCCGTTCCCAACACCGAACTGAAAACCCTGTTGATCACGGCCGACGGCCGGCAGGTCGACCTGGAAAAGCAGATTCCGGACAGTCTGGCCACTCCCCAGGCTCTCATCCGGGGAGAAAAAGGACAGCTTTCCTACGAAGCCATGCCCCTCACAGCACCGGCCGAACTGCAGGAAGAATGGAACCGGGTCATCACTTCCGTCGGCGGAGAATACTTCATCACCCTCAGCGATGGCACCCGAGTCTGGTTGAATGCCAATACGACCCTGGAATTTCCGGTGAATTTCATCAAAGGGAAACGCACGGTCAAACTTCAGGGAGAAGCCTACTTCGAAGTCGCCCGGGACGAACAGCGGCCGTTCATCGTCCAAACCCAGGGCATGCAGACCCAAGTACTGGGAACCGCCTTCAACATCAAAGCCTACCACGACGAACCCCGTGAACAGACCACCCTGCTGCAAGGCCGTGTAGAGGTCTCCCTCTCCCAAACATCTCCCGAATCCCCCACTCCGCGCATGATACTGGAACCGGGCATGCAGGCACAATGGCAACAGGGCAGTCAATCCCTGTCCGTACAGGCCGTCCAACCCAACGACATCATTGCCTGGCGAAGAGGTGAATTCATATTCAACGAAGAAGATATTCAGGTGGTACTGAGGACCCTGTCCCGGTGGTACGGAGTTGAATTCATCACCCAAGACGCCCACCTGGAAACCTACACCTTCAGCGGCATGATGAGTAAAAGCGACCAGCTGGAAGCCTCTCTGGAAATACTCACCCTGGCCGGAGGTCCGGCATTCAAAATCGAAGGCAAGCAAGTATACATGAGTAAAAATAAATCGAGGTTGCCGTAAACAACCTCGATCCCCACCTTGTTGGAAGCAAGGTAAGTAATAATCATTAACTATTCACAAATTTATGATTTTTTTCACCAAACAAAAAAACATTTGGCAGGCTTTCGTGCATGTCGGTAGAATTTTTTGCATCCTTCTACTGCTCGCGATCGCCCGGGGCGGTACCGCCGACAGGCTTTTCGCCCAGGAATCCGGTAAAACGCTTTCGATTCGAATCGAAAACGCCACCCTTCTCGAGGCTTTACAGCAGATCAACCGCCAAAGCGGCAACCTGATCGTCTTCCGGAAAGAGGAAGTGGAAAAAGAGACCCAGAAAGTAAACCTCGATCTAAACCACGTCAAACTCATCGACGCCGTCAAAAAATGCCTGGAAGCAACCTCCTTTGACTGCATCGAAAAGAACGGAAAAATCGTCATCATCCCGCAAGCCAGAAAAAGCATCACCGTCAAAGGATTCGTCTACGATGCCCACAAACAACCCCTCCCGGGTGTCACCGTTAAGGTCGCCGGTACCTCCGTCGGGACAGCCACCAACCACACCGGCTGGTTCCAGCTCACCCTGCCCATCCTGAAAGGACAGCTGGAATTTTCCTATGTCGGCTACCAGTCTCAACGGCGCAACTTCACCTCAACAACCACCGACACCTTGCAGATCATCCTCGAAGAATCCATCCAGGACCTCGACGAGGCCGTAGTCGTGGCCTACGGTGAAACCACCCGCCGCAAAGCCACCGGAGCCATTTCCATGGTCAAAGCGGACGAGATTCAAGGCATTCCCTCCGGCAACATTGCCAACCTCCTGCAGGGCCGTGTGGCGGGAATGGACATCACCAACCTTTCCGGAGCTCCGGGAGGTGGCGATATCGCCATCACCATCCGGGGTTACAATTCGCTCGACGTGGAGGCTGGCCGCCGTTTTTCCAACCCACTCTGGGTGGTGGACGGAGTGCCCTTGAACTCCTTTACCTCACCGATAACGGGTACCAACCTGCTTTCCGACCTCAACCCGGACATGATCGAATCCGTGCAAATATTGAAAGACGCCTCTGCAGCCTCCATTTACGGCTCCCGGGCAGCCAACGGGGTAATTATCGTGACCACGAAAAAGGGACGGAAGAACCAGGACGCCACCTTCTCAGTAAACATTTCCCAGTCCTGGAGTATTTTGCCCCGTTTCCCGGACCTGACCACAGGACGGGCAGAACGGTTGCTGCGGTTAAAAAATACGGAGAATACGTTTACGGCTTATTTAGATGAGGAAACGAACAGTTATCGTTATCCACAAAGCCTGGCGGAACAGTACGAGCATCCTAAAAGTAGTTATAACGGTTTTTGGATTCCAGATAAAAATATGGCAGGGACGGCTAATGGGAACATGTACCAGGATAGCTTGAACGCTTTTTACAATCACTCAACCAATTTTTTCCCCATCTATTTTGAAACGGGAAAAATCACGAACGCCAACATCCAGACCTACGGAGGAAGCGAGCGGATGACCTACGGCATCGGCCTGGGATATTACAATGAGACGGGTATTTTCAAGGGCACGGGATTCAAGCGGTTTGATCTGAATTCCAACATGACGGTGCAACCTGTCCAAAAACTCAGTGTAGACTTACGCCTAAACGCTTCGCTGGCGCAAAAAAAACGGGCCTCCTCCAATATGGATCAAAACCTGCAATACAGCAATGCCGTTGTTCCCGTGGAAACTATCCCAGGAGACCCCTATCAACTATCTTCTTTGTTACCAGGCGAAAATTCAGTGGTTTGGGAAGAAGTATTAAAAGCGTACGAAGGAACCCGGGAAGCGAATCGCTCCATCCGCTTGCGGAGTAATTTCCGGTTGGGGTATGAGATTCTCGAAGGATTGGATTTTTCCACTTCCCTGGCAGCGGATTACGCCATCGCCCGCCGGAATTATTTTTCACCTTCCTACTTATCGGATGATAACAATTCCATCTCCCTGGGCGAAACGGGAATCAACCTCATGGTGTTAAACGAAAACCTGTTGACCTACAAACGCACCTTCCAGGAATCTCACTCACTGGAATTGTTGGGAGGTTTCTCCTACCAGTACGACCAGGAAGAATATAACGGAGGATATGCCCAAAAATCCCCGAGTGACAAGATTTACTACGCCCCATCGGGGATGCCGAACCTGGAAACGGTAGGTTGGGGAAATTATGAAGAAGTGCGAGCGTTGAAAAATTACCAGTCCGACATGCAGGAGAAAGCCCTACTTTCCTGGTTTGCCCGGCTGGAATACGGCTACCGGGATAAATACCTGCTTTCGCTCAGTATCCGCCGGGACGGGAGTTCCACCTTCGGGGCAAAAAATCGCTGGGGAACCTTCCCCTCCATGGCTGCGGCTTGGACTTTCTCCGAGGAACCCTGGATAAAAGAAAATGTAGGTTGGCTCTCGTTCGGGAAGTTCCGGGCCAGCTGGGGGCGTTCCGGGATGCACTTCTCACAAAATTATCTGGCTTTAGGGATTATGAAAGTGGGAACCTCTTCTTATCTTGGTGAAAGTTATATCGAGCCACAGTGGGGAGATGGTTTGTATAATGATAAACTTTCCTGGGAGGAGACGGACCAATATGATTTTGGGTTGGATTTAGATTTTTTTGATCATCGTTTAGGAATAACGATAGATTATTATTACCGTTACACAGATAAACTGTTAGAAAAAGTAATTTTACCGAGTGGAGGATATAACACGGGCTATACATCACAATGGCAAAACGCAGCAACAATTTCTAACGAAGGATTGGAATTTATGGTAAAATACGAAATATTTCGAAAACCAAAACTATATTGGAAAATATCTATAAATGGAACTCATAACTGGAATCGTTTCGAAAAATCCTACACGGGAAAGGACTTGAACGGACGAATTATCGGAAAACCCTTGAACGGGATTTACGCCTTGCAGACGGATGGTTTCGTGGATTATCAGGAGGAGGTTCCCGTTTATTACAACCAATTAGGAGTCAAGACTCCGTTATCGGTAGAATGGGAGGAAAACTTTTTTTACAAGCCTGGAGATTATCTCTTTATAGACGTGAACGGGGACAGAAAAATCGGTTATGATGATCAAGTGTATTGCGGAAGTGCCTTACCGGAATTATCCGGAGGAATGGTGAGCGAATTTCAGTGGAAAAATATAGACGTAAACCTTTCCATGAGTTTCCAACTTGCTCGGCACATGATTAATACTACTCGAATTCACCCTTTATCGGTTTATGGAGCTAGTGAATCCATTGTAATGGACTTAAAGGAAATTTCCTTCTGGGAAAAGCCCGGTGACGAGGCCGATTTCCCGAAGTGGCAATGTGATCATTTTACTTATTTGTGGGAATATACTTCCTCTCATGTGGAACGAGTTAATTGGTTAAAATTGAAAACTTTGTCCATTGGCTACACTTTGCCGAAAACATGGATGAAGCGATGTGGACTGGGCGAGTTACGATTCTTCGTGAGCGGGGAGAACCTTTTCACCTGGACGAATTATTCCGGCTTGGACCCGGAAGTGGTAGATATTCGTACGGGAATCGACAATGGAGTTGCCTATCCCATGGCACGGAAATGGACCCTAGGTTTAACCTTAAAATTTTAAACGATGAAAAAACAATTGTATATCATATTATTACTCGGTTTCACCCAAATATTAAGCGGATGTGAAAAATGGATTGATTTTAAACCGAAAAATTCAGTCACATTTGGAAACGCTTTCGAGACGGAACGAGATGTTGAGGCGGCACTATTAGGGGCAGAACAGAAAATACGAACTAACATGACAGCTAATCCCTGGCAACCGCAAACTTACGGGGAATATTCGGATTATCGTTTTCCCTACTCGAACGATTTATTACAAGAAAATTCCCCAATGTCATATATCTATCAATGGATTTGGAATTATGATGTGATTGCCGCAGCAAACGTGCCTTTGCCTTACTTAAATAAGGTGGACATGTCCCAGGAAAGACAGGACTTTTACCGAGGGTGTATCGCCTTTTTCAAGGCATTCACTTACCTGGATTTAATTCGCCGATGGGGGGATTGCGTGCTTATCCGGGACGAGGTAGAGATGGAACCTATCGGAAAAACGCCTTGGCCCGTTGTGGCGGATTACGCCATCGCCCAGGCTCGGGAGGCGGTACGCCTGCTACCGGAATGGGATGAGCTACGGGATGCGGACGGGAATGCGGTGACCCATCGTGCACGTCCTTGTAAAGGAGCCGCCAATGCCGTGTTGGCGCATCTCTGTGCCTGGAAGGCGGGATGCAAATACATAGCTCAACCGAATGACAGGGATTACGACGAACAAGCCTTATGGCGAACAGCTGATTCTGCCTGTTCGGCAATAATCAATCGCCCGGATATTTACGACTTGGAAGCCAATCCCTATGAAGTTTGCGAGAAGACTTTCGTGGACGGGGGAAGGGAATGTGTTTTTGAAAGTGTTTTTCGGGGATACTGGGAAGAATTAGATGAAATGACTGCTGGGAATGAAACAAATTTAGGCCGATTATACGAATCCTTTCCTGTCATTACAGGTAGACAACCAGGAGATATAAAGAATAGGACTTACCGTATTTTGAACACGACGGCACGGGAAATGTTCGGAGAGTACGAGGTAAGCGGGGAAACTCGACATGATACCCGGCGGGATGCTTGGTTTTATAATTTCGAGGAAATGGAACAGATGGACGAGGCCATCACTGGTGCTTATGCTTACCCCTACAAATGGCGATATGCCAAAGTAGTCTCAGAAGGATGGTATGCCGGACAATTCATGAATTTTGATTGTAATAAAATCTGGTTTCGCTTGGCGGATATCTACCTATTGAGGGCTGAATGTCGAGCACGACTCAATAACCGACAAGGTGCTATCGATGACCTGAACACAATCCGGGATCGAGCGAATGCTAAACGTTACAGTGAAAGTGAATATAACGGGGATTTACGCTACGCCATTTTTAAGGAACGAGAAAAGGAATTGCTGATGGAAGGACAACGCTGGTTCGATGTCTTGCGGAACGGCTACTATAAGACAGAACTTTACGGCGATTTTCGGGAAGTATCGGAACAGGATATCGTGGATGGGGTATTCTTTAACGCATTGGATGAAGCTTTATTTACAGATAATCCCTTGATGCGGCAAAATACCTACTGGTTAAAACGACAATGATTTAGAATATAAACAACAATAGACAAAGATATGAAAACATGTATACTATATATCGTCATAGCGATAGTGTTATGTTGGGGAATGGAAAGTTGCGAAACCCAACAAAACTGGTGGGATTCGGGGATCAGTTCCCCCTATCACAATGGAAGTATTATGGATTATTTGCGCGATGATACAGCAAATTGGCAATTGACGGTCGTTCTAATCGAACGAGCCGGTTTAACTCAACTTTTTGAAGGAGAAGATAAAGATTATCCGGAAATCACCTTTTTCGCTCCCCCCTCTTTTTCCATACTGCGTTATGTCTGGGATCAGGCTTCCGGAAAGGATACAGGAAACCAGCGTCCCCTGACGGAGGAGGAAAAGAATCATCCGGAACGACTGGTGCAGGCATTGGACCCGGAGTGGTGCCGGGAGATGCTGATGCGGCACGTAGTGAAGGGGAAATACCTGAAAGCAGACATCGCTTACCGAGACCCAAATTATGATATTTCTGCCGAAGAACAGACAGGCGGTACAGATTTCACCTGCGAAAGCGGGAATAAAATACGGGCATATCGGGATAAATCGGATTACGAGGGAGTCCCGGATGCCGGTCCGGAGACGCTTTACCTCTATTCCTTTGATGCCATGCAAATGGTGCCCTTGGCCTCTCCGGATATCCAGCCGCTAAACGGGGTGGTACACGCATTGAATTACAATTACGTGCTGGGAAGAATTTAACATCAAACCTTTAAAAGATATGATAATGAGTAAATTATATACAATCGGAATATTACTCGTACTGGGATATTGGGGTTCAGGTTGCCAGGATATTCCCGTTGGTTACTTGCAGACGGAGGATGCCAGCTACAATCCGGACACGATGGTGATAAAAAACGTCAATTCACTGGATGATTATCCAGGAGAACCAAATCCGGAGTTTCAAATGTATCTGGATATGGGATATAGCGCACAAGAAATCGTTGAATGGTTCGGGATTCCTGAACGGATTAACGCTGGGGAAGATTACATTCGTTCTAAATGGGGCGCCCCTTGGATGAGTACCCCCATTGAAGGAGTGGAAGGGACTGCCCAAATTTTTGTATCCATCCAGGGAATCCGAGAAGAAGGTGGAGGAAGTGTGGCAGAAGCTTTGGAACAAATCAAGGTATATGGAGACGGTACCTTTGAAGTACCATTGAGACACACAATCCCCGTCGGGCGTTATGTAATCTCCTTAAACTTCCAGAACGAAGGTTATTCCCAAAATGTACACGACTGTTTCACCATCATCGTACAATAGTCCAACTTACACAAATAGAGAGCTGTGTCGTATGTGACGACACAGCTCTTTATCTTTCTAATTAATAAGGGAGCAAACAGAGTGAACAGGACTGACAAATCTAAATAATTTCCGTATATTTGTACTAACAATCAGCGTTATATGTGCAGCTGATGTAAGATTAGCTGCCCTCGAAAAACGTATTTCTGTATAGTTAGTTTTAATGGCTGGTCATGAGAAAGATATTATTGATCCTGATAGGGATGCTCGCGGGGCCCATGTTTGTTGAAGCCCAATATCACGATGCCGAGGTGTTCGAAGCCAAAGGAAGAGTGAAAATGATCACGGAAGATTATACTCGTCTCGGTCGAACAATTCGAAGTACCTATTCCTTTTCACCGTCGGGCGAACTGTTGGCCACTCAACAGGGCAAAATCGTCAGTCTGGAACGCGACGGGCAAGGACGTCTGGCCAAATATGTATATAATGACGCAGGATCTTATTATCAGTACGAATACGACGGGCAGGGACGTGTGATTCGTCGTTTTTTTCCAAGTGGCAAGGCGGAATACGAGTATAACGACAAGGGATTGATGATACAGGAGATAGAAAAGTTTTTTTCGACTACATGTATCCGTTATACATACCTCGCATTCGACGAGCAGGGGAACTGGACCGAACGTATTTGCGATCGTGAAGGGGAAGAAGCGCGTGAAAAACGGGTGATTACCTATTGGCCCGAGTCTGTCGCAACGGAAACATCCGTTCCGACAGGACCTCGCCGTATGATCAGGGTGCAGGATCAGATTGACCCCGGAGAAAACGTACGTTATGTAGACGAGAAGTACCGAGGCCTGTTGGAATGTGTACTGCACGGCAGTCAAAACGACTATATCGTGACGTTGGGACAGACGACTCTGTATTCTATGAGTCAGCTCGAAGACATGGTTTACACGGACGTAAGGGGAAGCGGAAAGGATATAAGAATTTTACAAATAGACGGGGACAAGGATAAAATCATTTTCCATAGTTCCCCTACCGGAGCATTGAGGTATATTGACTATAAGCCTCATCGTATTCCAGAGTCGTGGAAAACTCTCTATGGCATAGACCAGAACATTTACCGGGATCCGAACCGGAAACAGAAATTGGCCGCACAAGGTTTTAAATTCCTGTCGGAAGCAAAGCAAACGATATTCGAATATGGTACAGAGAACTATTATATCGGGAAGGACCCGGATAGCCGGGTGATTCTCCTGAGCCTGTTGACAGATTCCGATGAACCGTATCTTATTCGTATTTCATTGGAGGATGATGAGGATGGACATTTTCCACAATTGCGCGAAAAAGCGAGCGACACCAAAAACGTTGCGACTACAACCAACGAGAATCGTACGACTTCTTCCTCGGGAGGCGGTTTTCTGAAGGCTTTCGATAAATTGGCCCAGAAGACCGCACAAAGAGAGGCCCAGGCCACGGCATCGACAGCATCCGGGGAGGTAACGGCAGCAAACGTACTCTCGGCCAGGTCGATGGTCGATCATCCGTTCGGTGTGTTGGATTGTACGGTAACAGCGCAGGAAGCCGTACAACAACTTTTGGCCAAAGGATGGATGGCCGAACTCCTGAATAATCGGATAGAACTGTCGCCCAAGAGCAAATACGATCTGACTTATAAAAAACAGATACCGAACGCTTCCGCGGTATTCTCGGAGGCTGGACGGTTATTGTCGTACGAATACACGTTTTCCACGATTGGCGGAGAAGATGCGGAAAGTAAACCGTTGTCGTCTCTTCGATTGCAAAGTGTCCGGTTCGCCTATTTACTGGCGGCAGAACTGGAGGCACAAGGAATCAAACTCATGGAGAAAACGGCCGATCAGACAAAACAGGAGGAACTCAAGTTATGCTGGGAAAACGAAGATCGTACAGTACAGATTTATGTAATCTACGACCGGCGCAATGGCTATGTGGTGACTCTGCGTGCACAGCTGCGGTAGGAATACACCTTTAATGACGGAACAAAACTCTATATAAAAAAACAGTGAATGCATCCAACGACACATTCACTGCTTTGTATAGAAAAGAAATATCTTATTTCTTCAAGACTTCTTTTACCTGATCGGTGGTAACCATTTGTTCTTTGAACATATAGGCACCAGTCTTCGGAGATTTTACCATTTTGATTACTTTTGCATAACCACGTCCCTCCCCGGTTTTCAATGTTGCAACGGTTTTCTTTGCCATAGTTCAATTATTTTATCTCACGGTGTAACGTTACTCTTTTCAAATACGGATTGTACTTTTTCAGTTCCAATCTTTCAGGAGTATTCTTTCTATTCTTGGTAGTGATGTACCGAGACATTCCCGGTACGCCGGATTCTTTTTGCTCTGTACATTCAAGAATCACCTGCACTCTGTTTCCTTTACTTTTCTTAGCCATCGTCAGTGATTTTAAATAGTTTTAATTAATCCAGCAGCTGTTGCATCCTTCAAACAGGCACTCAAACCTCTTTTATTAATCAAACGAAGACCTTCAGCTGAAACATTCAGACGAATCCATCTGTCTTCCTCTGGCCAATAAAAATTTCTCTTGAACAGGTTAATTGAAAATGTTCTCTTCACTCTTCTTTTAGAGTGAGATACATGGTTTCCACCCATTGCTTTTTTTCCGGTTATTTGACAAACTCTTGACATCTCTCAGTAATTTTTATAAACGCTTTCCAAACAGAGTGCAAAGGAAATACATTTTTTTCACATACGCAAATATGCTTCAAAAAAAACATGCTTTTTTTCTGAAAAATATTCTTTTATATTTGCATTCGGTCTTACAGAGCATCCTAATATCAAAAAATGAAATAAAATGAAAAAAATCGCTTACCTCATTTGTTTTACGGGAATCATCATGCAATCCTGTCAACAAAGTCCGACGACAGACAATCCCTTGCTAAAACCGTACGACACACCTTTCGGCGTACCGCCGTTCGACAAAATCCAAAATCGGCACTATCTGCCGGCCTTCCGGGAAGGTATCCAGCAACAGAAAGCTGAAGTTCAAGCCATTTTGGACAATCCGGAGGCACCCACTTTTGCCAATACGATCGAAGCCATGGAAAAGTCCGGACAATTGCTCAACCAGGTATCATATCTTTTTTTCAACCTCCGGGAAGCCAATACCAACGATTCACTCAACGCCATCGCAGAAGAAATCATGCCGGAGATTACGGCCCATTCCGACGGAATCAACCTGAATGAACAACTGTTTGCCCGCATCAAAACGGTCTACGACAACCAGGACAAAGAAAATCTGACGACCGAGCAAAAAATGGTATTGCAAAAATATTACAACAATTTCGTGCGCGGCGGAGCCAACCTCTCTCCGACAGACAAGGAAACCCTGAAAAAGATCAACGGCGAACTGGCCCTGCTCAGTCTGAAATTCGGAACCAACCAACTGAAAGAAACCAACGATTATCAGCTGGTCATCGAAGCAGAAAAGGACCTCAGCGGTCTGCCCGAAGGTGTGATCGCCGCTGCCGCAGAAACCGCCCGGGAAAAGGGTATGGAAGGCAAATGGATTTTCACCCTGCACAACCCCAGTATCATGCCTTTCCTGCAATATGCCGATAACCGGAAACTGCGGGAAGAGATATACAAAGCATACATCAACCGGGGAAGCCAGGACAATAAAAACAACAACTGGGAAATCATCAGCCAGATGGTGTCCCTGCGCGTACAAAAAGCGAAATTATTGGGTTTCCCGGATTATGCCAGCTATGTCTTGGACGACAATATGGCCAAAACACCCGAAAATGTATATCAGTTGTGCAACCAGATCTGGGACGCAGCCCTGCCGATCTCCAAACAGGAAGCAGCCGAATTGCAGAAAATGATCGACCGGAGTGGGGAAAAATTCCAGTTAGCCCCCTGGGACTGGCGGTATTATGCCGAAAAACTGAAAAAAGAGAAATACGGTCTGAACGAAACGGAAATCAGTGAATACTTCCCGCTTGAAGAGGTACGCAAAGGCGCCTTCTTCGTGGCCAATAAATTATACGGTCTCCAGTTCGAACAGCTGTCCAATATTCCGCTTCCGCATCCGGATGCGCTGGCTTTCGAAGTCAAAGATGCTGCCGGCAAGCACATCGGAGTATACTACGCCGACTATTTTCCGCGGGCCAGCAAAAGCAGCGGTGCCTGGATGGACGCCTACCGTCCGCAGTCCAAATTGCTGAACTCCACCCCGGTCATCACGAATGTCTGCAATTTTACCAAACCGACCGGAGACAGACCGGCCCTGCTGACTTTCGACGAGGCATGTACCCTGTTTCATGAATTCGGACACGCCCTGCACGGACTGTTGTCTGAATGTACCTATCCCAGCGTAGCCGGCACCTCCGTCGCACGCGATTTTGTCGAGCTGCCGTCACAAATCATGGAGAACTGGGCCGGAGATCCCGAAGTGCTGAAGCTGTACACCCACCACTGGCAAAACGGCGAAGCAATGCCCCAGGAACTGATCGACAAAATCCAGAACAGCAAACACTTCAACCAGGGATTCGTCGTAACCGAATTCATGTCGGCAGCCTTGCTGGATATGGCTTATCACACCATCCAGAACAGCGAACCGATCGAGGCCCAGAAATTCGAAAAAGAGGTGTTGGACAAAATCGGACTGATTCCGGAAATTACCGTCCGTTACCGCAGTCCCTATTTCGGACATATCTTCAACGGTGGATATGCAGCCGGATATTATGCCTACACCTGGGCAGAAGTGCTGGATGCCGATGCCTTCGCAGCTTTCAAGGAAACCGGCGATGTTTTCAACCCGGAAAAAGCCCGGGCATTCCGCGAAAATATCCTCTCCAAGGGAGGTTCCGACGATCCGATGAAGCTGTACAAACAGTTCCGCGGACAGGAACCCAGCATCGAACCGCTGCTGCAAAGAAAAGGACTGAAAAACTAACCCACCGGGTAAAAATAAAAAAGGCGCCCGAGGCGCCTTTTTTTATCGTATCTTCTCGATGGCTTCCGAAATGGAGGCGAATACCTCCTCTACCGGACAATTCCCCTCGATGTCGATGTGAATCCCCTTTTTCTTGTAATGATTGGCGACATGTACGGTTTTGTCGTTGTACTCGCGGAAACGTTTGGCAATCGCCTCTTCGTTGTCATCGGCACGACCTTCGATCTTGGCCCGTTCCAACATCCGACGTTTCAACTCTTCGAAAGGCACCTGGATGCTGATCAGTCCTTTCAAAGGATTTCCTGCTTCCTCCAACATCTGGTCGAGAATCTCGGCCTGAACCACTGTCCGCGGAAAACCGTCGAAGAGGAAACCGGCGGCATCCGGCTGCTGGGCCATGCTGTTCGCAATCAATTTCACCACAAACTCATCCGACAACAACTCGCCCCGCTGGATAATCGATTCCGCCATCTTACCCAATTCCGTTCCTTCAGCGATTTCCTTCCGAATCATATCCCCCGTCGAAAGGTGAGTCAAATGATATTTCTCAACAATTTTTTTCGCCTGAGTCCCTTTTCCGGCTCCCGGAGGACCAAATAATGCTATGTTCAACATGTCTGTAATTTTTATTATTTGAATATCTGGGACGAACCCGAGTTCAAAGATACGGATAAATATGCAAAGCTTAAAAGTAAAAGGTTAAAAATCATAAAAAATCACATTTTATCCTCCTATTTTGAAACGTCTTTCCTCTGAACTACGTTATTCCGGTAAGTTTTTAGAACGAATACATTTATGAAGTTACTTAATTGGAAAAATGTTATGAAAAAAGGATTGATGTTAATTATGTTGGTCGCAGGTCTGTGTGGAATCAGCAAGGCCCAAGCCCAAATGGAAGAAATCATTATCGAACAGGCTCTTCCCGGATACAAAACCACCTTTGAAGCAAATCCGTTCTGGCACAACTGGTTTGTATCTGCCAACTTCGGAGCGAATGCTTTCTTCGCAGAACATTCCTCCCAGGCTGATTTTAAGAGTACCATCACTTTTATGCCGGAACTGGCAGTAGGTAAAATGTTCAAACCCTGGTGGGGATTGCGTTTGCAAGGCGGTGGCGGTGCCCTGCACGGATTTTCGGAAAATGCAGACCGCATGCTGCACATGCACTACATGCATATGAATATCGATTTTATGCTGGGATTGATCAATTTCTTCGCCAAATACAATCCGGACCGCAAATTCGATATCGTTCCATTCTTCGGTATCGGAGGCATGACCCGGAAAAATGAGCAGTCATTCATTGTTCATGGCGGTGTTCAGGCCAAAATGAAATTGTCGGAAAGATTCGATGCCAATATCGAATTCCAGGGCATGGTCTTCAACGATAAAATGGTAACGACCGGCGGATTCCCGAACGACGGACTGGCCGGTCTGACAGCAGGTGTTACCTACTATTTCAAAGGCAGAGGTTTCCGTACGGCACCGACACAGGCCGCCCTTGACGACCTGGCAGCAGCCAACCTATTGCTGGCCAACCAGGTAAACCAGCTGGAAAACCGGAAACCGGAAATCAAAGTGGTAGAAAAAGAGGTCATCAAACCGGTGGAAAGCAAGAGCATCGAATCGATCCCGTCCACCATCCCATTTAAATTCAACAGCGCAGAGATCCAGAATATTTACGATCCATTGATCTATAACATCGCCACTTTCCTGAAAAACAACCCGAAAGTAAAAATCCGCATCATCGGTTACGCCGATAAATTCGGACCGATCAATGTCAATCTGCAAATTTCCAAAGAAAGAGCCGATGCAGTCGCCAATATGCTGAAAAAAGATTATGGCATCAGTGCCGACAGAATGGTGATCGAATATGTAGGCAAGGAAAAACCTTACTATCAGAAAGACAACCAATGGAACCGTTGTGCCATTGTCGAAGTAATCAAATAACCCTATCACCATATGACCTCGAAGGGGATGCGTTATTTTTCGCATCTCCTTTTTTTGTTTGTGAAAAGGGCAAAATCTTTGTATTTTTGTCCCGAAACTATGCCTTTTGAACCATGGTCCAAAAACACCCCACCCCTAAAAAAAAACGGACAAAACGCCGGAAACATAAAAAGTTCAGTTTGCTGAAATACTTGCTATTGTTCATACTTCTGTGTGCAATCGGAAGTGGTCTGTTCATTTATTCCGTATATGCGGGGCTATGGGGAAAACTGCCGAATTATGCAGAACTCCGGGATATCCGGAATGCCGAAGCTTCTGAACTTTATACCGAAGACGGTGTTCTGATCGGAAAATATTACATCGAGAACCGCACCAATGTCAATTTCAACAATATCTCCCCGTTTGCCATCCAGGCGCTGATCGCCACCGAAGATGTCCGCTTTTACGAACACGAGGGAGTGGACAAAATCAGTATGCTGCGAGTGTTTTTCAAGACTTTCCTGCTCGGCGACCGCAGCTCCGGAGGAGGAAGCACCCTCAGCCAGCAACTGGCCAAAAACCTGTACCCTCGGGAAGAACAGCAGGTTACCTTTTTGCCGGTCGTGAAATTCAAGGAAATGTTTATCGCCCGACGCCTGGAAAACATCTACAGCAAGGACGAAATATTGACCCTTTACCTGAATACCGTTTCTTTCGGTGAGAATACCTTCGGAATCGAGAGTGCCGCCCAGAAATATTTTTCCACATCGGCCTCCGATCTGACCATTCCTCAGGCAGCTACCCTGATCGGCATGCTGAAAGGTCCTTCCCGCTACAACCCCCGCCTGCACCCGGAAAGGGCCATCAGCCGACGCAATACGGTCATCAACCAAATGGTCAAATACGATTACCTGGACGAAGCAAACGGAGAAAAACTGAAGCAGGAGGAATTGGGACTGCATTATATCCCTATCAACCACTTTTCCGGACTGGCCCCCTATCTGCGGGAAAAGATACGGCAAGATGCCGATGAGATTCTGAAGACATACAACGAACAATACGGCACGAATTACAACCTGTACAAAGACGGTCTGATTCTGAAAACCACCCTGGATGCAGAAATGCAGTCCTATGCCGAAGAGGCGGTGGAAAAACACATGCAGAAATTACAACGGGATTACGATACACACTTAGGGAAAAAAGAACCCTGGGACAAAGATCCGGACATCCTGAAGCATGCCATCCAAAACAGCCCTCTTTACCGACGGTTGAAACATCAGGGAAAATCAGAAAAAGAGATTCGACAGATCATGGACGAGAAAAAGGCTATGCTGGTATACAGTCCGGAAGAAGGAGAAAAACGGGTGGAATACTCCTCGATCGATTCCATCAAACACTATTTGAAAATCCTGCATCCGGCCATGCTCGCCGTTGATCCGCAATCGGGCAAGGTAAAGGCCTGGGTCGGTGACCTGGATTACAAATATTTTCAATACGACCAGGTAGACGCTCCGCGACAAGTCGGATCGGTATTCAAACCCGTCGTCTACAGTGCCGCCATCCACCACGGAGCCCGCCTGGATGCCTATTACAAAAACGAACAGAAAACCTATCCGGCATACGACAACTGGTCTCCCCGGAATTCTGACAATGAATACGGAGGTTATTACACCCTCCAGGGTGCCCTCAGCCAATCCATCAATACCATTGCCGTCGAGGTTCTCCTGCAGACAGGTATCGACACGGTTATCCGTCATGCCCACCGACTGGGCATCGAAGCCGAATTGCCGCCCTACCCGTCTTTGGCCCTGGGAGTCGCAGACATTCCCCTGAGCGAGATGATCCGTCCATACATGTGCTTCGCCAACAACGGACAACTGAACGATCTGTACTACCTGGAAGAAATCAAAGACCGGCAGGGAAATATCCTGTATAAGGCAGAGCCATCCAGCGCACAAACCGTCCTGCCGGCCGACGAAGCCCACCTGATGAGCCAGATGCTTGCGGCAGTCATCAACGAAGGCACCGGACAGCGACTCCGCACCACCTATGGTTTACGCAATGAAATAGCCGGCAAGACCGGTACCACCCAACACCAGGTAGATGGCTGGTTCATCGGCTATAACCCCCGAATTGTCGTCGGTATACGGGTCGGAGCCAATGACGTGAATATTCACTTCAACAGCATCCGTCTGGGACAGGGAGCCAATATGGCCCTGCCGATTTTTGGGGAATTCATGCAACGCTGCCTGAAAAGTCCATCATATGGTTTCTGGAATCAACTGACTTTTCCGATCGCCAGACAACCGCAAGGTACAGAAATGGAAACTCCTCCGTTTAAAGATCATCTCAACCTGATTGAAAAGATTTCCAACCGGAAACTGGAACGGGTTCAACCCCAGGAACCGACCCAGGAAGTCCGGGAAAAGAAAGGCTTCTTCCGGCGTCTGTTCAGAAAGAAAGTCAAAGAATAGGAGCGCTTATTCTTTCAAGCCATAGGCCCGCTGTGCCAGACGTTTTACAATCACCACAAAACCGCCTGTCAACAACAGGTTGAGCACCAAACTCAAAACGGAAATGATCAGGGCGGGACCGCCCAGGTTGTATCCCAGGGCAATGACGATAATTCCAGCCCCGACCTCTCCCCGGGTAAACATACCGACCGACAATGCCATCCGCTCTTCCAGCTTTCGGTCCCGGTAAAAAAACAGGGGGAACATTTTTCCCAGATTGGAAAGCAAAGTGACCACCAGTACATGAAAAGCCAAGACTCCCCAGGAGGGCATAGGCTGAGCGGCAATCACCCCCGTCGCCTCCACTACCCGGTGTGCATGGTCGACTCCGATGAACTGCGGTGTACTGAAACCGACGAGAAACATGAAGACATACGAAATCAGACCGGTAATCCGTTCTTCCTGCGGTTCGTGGTGATGGACCGTTTTCATAATCATCCCCAACACAAAGGCCGGTAACAGTACCTCGATATGAATGGCTCCATCCGCTCCCATCCAGCTCTTGGTCAACAGATAAATACTCTCCGTCGCCCCTACCAGACACACCGCATAAAACAGAATCGCCTTCCAGGTCTGCGACATCTTCACCGAACTCAATTTTTTCCAACCGAGAATCAACAGCAGAGTGATCACCACCAGGATAATCAGCAATTGCCACTTGAAACCGATCATAAAAATCTGCAAGGGAATCATCAACAGAATCGTATCCAGGTCATCAAAAATCGCCAACACCTGGGTCTTCTTATAAATCCATTCTTTCTGCAGACCGGCTGCCGCCAGCATGGTAAACAATATCCCCGCAGAAGTGGGAGCCGCAAACCGGCTCAACAAGAGGTTTTCCTTCCAGGCATCCCAACTGCCGAACAGATCGGCCGGAAGTAAAAACATATAATAAAAAGCTACAAAAATCCAGGGAACTGCCGCCGTAGCCATGGCAATAAAATAATCCGCCGCATATGATTTCCAACGCGTCTTATCCAACTCGAATTCACGCCCGACATTGATCATGATAAAGGCCAGACAGATAAACATGAGCACTTTCGCACTCTTCTCAATATTCAAAAACACCTCGCCCAGCCACAACGGCAACAGTTGTGAGAAAAACAACCCCAAAACCAGAAACAAAGAAAACAACAGTACTTTTTTCATTTTAAATATCTATTCCCTATTTTCCCCACAAAGATAAAACGTACGACCATACCCTCCAAACAATCTCGAATTACCGCTTCTTTTATTCATACAGAAGCGGTTGAGGTTTTGTTACATGATAATCATAAAAATTTCCCCGATTCTTCCCCGACATACTCGCCTGAAAACTTCGGCCGTCGACAGGCAAGGTCGGATAATATGCCAGACGGAAAGAAATATTTTTAATAACGACATTATCATTCCGGAGATTCAATCCGATGCCAACCCCCCAATAGGCTTTGCTCCGCAATAATCGCTCATTTTCAGCCGCCAACACCCCGAAATCGCAGAAGGCAGAAACAGAAGCCCGAAATCCCCTTTTGATATACGGCAGAAAAAAAGTGGTTGCCAAAGAAACCGACAACTTCTGGTTACCCCGCAAACTGTCAGAGGAAAAACCGCGAATATCCGCATCTTCCATATAAATATAATCCCCGGGATAACGCCGAATCCCTCGCAAATAGTTTATATCGTTATAGAATCGGAATTTATAACTGCCCCAGGAACATAAATTGCTGATATGACTACCGCCCAATTTCAAAACTCCCCGAGTAAATCCGTCTTGATTGATATATGAACCGATGGCTGCCTGAAAAGCATAATAACGTTCATCCTCTTTATTGAAATGAGAATAGCGGAACTCACTGGCCAAATAACCGAAATCATCATACTCGCTTTTCTCACACCCGGCCGTCACACTGAACAGAAGACCGGTGGGTATATCCTCCGTACGACCGAAATCATATATCAGATTGGCCTTGTAGTATTTAATTTTAGTATAAGTGTAAGCAGCAAACGCATCCCATCGGTTATAATACAGATGATTCGTATCGTCGCTGACAATCGGCCGATCATGAAAAATCGTCGTGAAGAAACGGCCGGTCAAATACATGTTCTGATTATAACTGTATCGGGATGGCAACAGGAAAGATCTTCCCAACCACACATCCTCATAATGGTAATTAAACAACTCTTCCAGACGGTTCACATTCCGATCCGGCAAATCGTCGGAATAAAAGATACGACCGACACCGACTCCTCCGGCCCATTTCATCCGGTTGGTCAGAAATTTTCGCTCAATTTCCACCAATACCTTTTTTTCATTGTAATCATTCCGGTAATACCCCCAAATATTGATATGACTTCCCCACAAACTGTTTACCTTGTATTCCAGTTCATTTCCCCATTTCTTGTCCTTCGTTCCCCGATAACTGAAATTGTAATTCACCACATGCCCCAATTTCATAAAATTCTTGTTTTCCAGACCGATTTCAAAAGAATTCAAGAAATTAGATTCCACGGTTCCTCCCCACGAAAGCTGATCCTTACAGATAAAAGTCAAATTCACCCGATCCGGGAAATCAGGGACTTCCGACACCATAATCGTCGCATCATCAATATACTCCAAGCGACGCAACAAAATTTCGTTCTGAACCAATTCAAAAGGCACCAGTTCCATCCCCGGTTCTATCGTCAACTGCCGAAGCAGTACCTTCTCGGCCGTTCGCATATGGGTTTTATTGGCCAAAGTCTTCAACCAGCCCATATCTTCCTCATAATATGCCGTATCGTACACACTGGTACCATAAGGAGGCAACACCACCACATCAATCCGGTGGATAATTTTCCCGGCATATTCCTTGAAACGTTCCTCACTGTTCTGGGTACGCATGACATTCAGATAACCGGGCCGCGGATTGACAAATACCATTTTATAAAGCTCTTTGGTCCACTTGTTCCGATAAGCAAAATCCTTGATCCGGGTATATTCGTAACGCAAGGTATCCCGAATCAAACTGTCCGGCAAATACACCGGTGACACTTTTTCTTCCGACAACTGAATAGGAAAAACTGTCGGCAACAGGGTATCACGCTCGAAAGCATTCTGAATGGGAATCACTTGTATCCTCTTTTCTACCGTGTCGATACGCACAGAATCCGGTATCGCCGGAACGACAGGTACGACAGCCCCTATTCTCCCAACCCAAAAACAGATAAAAAATATGATTCCCAAAATCTTCCCCATTCTTCCCTCACTCCTTGTTATTCTCTTTATTCTCTGATAATCATTTTTTCAAATCCGGGAGAAACCCAGGTTTTCATATTTCCTTCTTCCAAATAGATCAATACTCCTTCCAATTCCGGATGTGCCAGTATAATCTGCTGTGCTTTTTTCAATCCCAATACCATAAAGGCCGTGGCATAAGCATCTGCCACCATACAGGTCGGAGCATAAACCGAAGCACTGAGCACCTCCGTCTGCACCGGATAACCCGTTTTAGGATTTATGGTATGAGCATATTTTTTCCCCTCATGCACATAAAAATTACGATAATTTCCAGAAGTGGCCAATGCGCCCTGAGTGAAAGCAGTAATCATCTGTAACTGTCTGTCCATCAACTGTTCGTCCGGACGGTCAATTCCAATCCGCCAGGGTCTTTTTTTATCGCTTATGCCTTTTACCCGAATTTCTCCACCGATCTCCACCATATAGTTGCGCACCCCGACACTATCGAAAAAATCAGCGACCTGATCGACCCCCAATCCTTTGGCAATCGCACTGGCATCCATCATGACCTCCGGCGACTGCTTCAGCAAACGGTTTCCAGCAAGAGTCAACTTCTCCATTCCGACCCAACGACGTAAAGAATCAATCTGTGCGGAATCCGGAAATACCTGCTTCCGATCCCCGAACCCCCAGGCATTCACCAAAGGAGCCACTGTAATATCAAAAGCCCCATCCGTCTCCTGATTCACCCACACGGCCTCCTCATACATTTTTCGGAACAAAGCATCCGTACTGTCGGTCTCGTTTCGATTCAGACGGGAAATCACCGACTGCGGATTAAACATGGAAAGAGAGGCATTGACCGATTCCATGGCTCGACTGATTTCTTGATCCAGCTCTTTCTCCCAAGCATAGGATATATGATAAAAAGTGCCATATACCTCGCCCTGCATATAACGATATTCCTGCACCGGAGTACATCCGCCCCCCAGCAGAAAGAACAAAAACCCCACAACTATCCATTCGTGTTTCATCTCTTCACTTTACTTTAGCAAATCTACTAAAAATAATATCCCAAATTAAAATAAAATCCTAATTTTTTATCCCAATTCGACAAATCAAAGGTAACGCTAATCGGACCAATAATTGAATTATAGGCATATCCGGCTCCTCCCCCCCAAACATTCTCTCCCTCCAGGATCTCAAAGAAATTATTTGTCTGTTTGGCATAATTCCCGGTCAAAGTCACAAAATGCCTCATCCCTAATCGATAACGGAACTGCAAGCGCCCGACGACCACCGAATTGTCGAAAATCTGCAAATTATGAATTCCACAAAACGGCAACTGCTGGTTCATATACCGTCCAGCCACCTCTCCTCCGATGTAATTCAGATAAGGAATGGCGATGTCCCGACCGATCAGCACCCGACCGTACAAAGCCGGCAGCAAGTATACCCGACGAGTCAAACGCACCGTCGGTTCAAAATTGAACGACAGGGCCGAAAAAGGAGCATGCCCCTTATAATTGACCATATTGTCGGTAAACCATGAATATTCGGCTTGGAAAGCCAATCCCTTGTCCGGGAAATATTTTTTATCGTAAGTATCGATATGTGCCAGGGCATAATAACTGAAAAAACCTTCCGATTCCAGTTCCCTGGCAATATAATCGGGATTATACAAGGCAGATTTATATTTATAATATTCATACCGCAGACCTAACTGAAACTTGAAATTTCGAAAGTAAATATCAGACAGATTCAGGTCCCCCCGATGATAAGAATAAATGATATTATCGACTTTGTCTTTTTTCTCGTACAAATCGATATCATTGTATTTATACATATAGGAAATTCCCAATTTTCTCAAAACACTGCTGCCAAAAGAATAATCCACCAAAACATAGGGATTCTTGTTCAAACGTCCCGTAATCGAGAAACGCGATCCCCGCAAAGCCCTGTGACTGAAAGTAGTATTCAACAGAATCGAAGCCATTTCCTCCGAATCAAAACGAAATCCCAGGTTCAACGAACTGCCTGGTTTCTCCCTCAGACGCAAGGTCAAATCATAAATACGATCCCCACTTAAAGAATAGTTGACTTGCGAA
The DNA here is from genome assembly GCA_944321165.1 of uncultured Odoribacter sp. Taxonomy (GTDB): domain Bacteria; phylum Bacteroidota; class Bacteroidia; order Bacteroidales; family Marinifilaceae; genus Odoribacter. Next base: position 118,109 of record CALUKE010000005.1, on the reverse strand, counting down.
AAGGCTCCCGTTCCATAAAGAAATGAAACAGCCTCGCGCAAACGATCCATGGTTGTAATCGAAAATTCCTTGATACCGAGTTGCCGCTGAATCCATTTTTCATCCCTTTCCTTGACCCCTTCGACAAAGATTTTTCCAATCACCAGGGTATCCATCTGCAAAAATTTATTGTCGATATGAGGCTCCGCTTTCTCTTCCTCCTCCAAACCGATCTGCTTTTTCAATGCCATAATCTCATCCCAATGAGCCCGAGCCATTCGTTCACCTCTTAAAATCATGGTATCAATGGCCTCTTTGGTAAAACTGGCCGCAGAATACCCTTTCAATTCAGGGTTGATATACAAATCAACCATTTCTTTGTTTTTTTCATAATTCTGCATGCCCATAAAAGCAGTCAATTGATCGACAATTCCCATAATGTTGTCCAATCCCTGCAAATCCTTCAAACCGGTACTCAAATCAACTCCGATTGTAATCTCTGCTCCCATCTCTTTAGCGACATTCACCGGAAAATTGTTCGAAATACCGCCATCGACCAACACCATGCTGTCGAGAATCACCGGTGCAAAAGCTCCGGGAATCGCCATACTCGCCCGCATGGCCAAAGGCAGTATCCCCCTGTCCATGACCACTTCTTTCCCATTTATCATATTTGCCGCCACACAAGCAAAAGGAATCGGCAACTGTCTGAAAGAAATGGAATCGTGATAACCGATCGTCAGTTCTGAAAATAAATTGTAAACATTCTGCCCGCTGACAAAACCGGCCGGAACGGAAAGTCCCTTCTCCTGGGAAAAAGAAAGAGAAAGCAGATATTTCCCGTCAGCCTCCTTTTCAGAAAAAGGCAAATTATAACGATACACCTTATCGCTCAAAAGAAAAGGCCAATTCTGCACCCGAACCATGCTGTCCAAAGCATGTGCCGAATAACCGACAGCATACAATCCTCCGACTATCGCCCCCATACTGGTTCCCGCAATATAATCAATCGGAATACCTGCCTCTTCCAGTACTTTCAATACCCCGATATGAGCCACTCCCTTGGCTCCACCACCGCTCAACACAACCCCGACTTTCTTTCGTTGTCCCAAAGCCTCCGGGTTGAACAGACAACAAAGCAGTAAAAAAGATATGATATATCGCATAAAACGCATAGCAAATAATTTGACCATCATCAGCCCTACAAAGCTATGAAAAACATTTGAAGATTCCGAAATTTGAGGATTTCGAAATTATTCCTAATTTTGCTATCCTCGTAAAAACAGAATCATGGCAAAAATACTTGTAATCGATGATGAACGCAGCATCCGTAATTCCATGAAAGACATTCTCTCTTTCGAAGGACATGAAGTGATACTGGCAGAAAATGGCATGGAAGGTTTGGTAGCCGTCAAAAATGAAAAACCGGAAGTCGTATTTTGTGATATCAAAATGCCGAAAATGGAAGGTATAGAAGTGTTGGAAAGAATCAAAGAATTTACCTCCGATATTCCGGTAATCATGATCTCAGGCCACGGTACCATCGACACAGCCATCGAAGCCATCAAAAAAGGAGCTTACGATTTTATTGAAAAACCGCTGGACCTGAACCGGATTCTGATCACCATCAAAAACGCCACCGATAAAAATCAGTTGCTGGAAGAAACCCAGAAGCTGAAGACCAAGGTCAATAAAAAATATGAAATGATCGGTCATTCGGAGGCGCTGAACCACATCCGCATGATGATCGACAAGGTGGCTGTTTCCGATGCCAGAGTACTCATCACCGGTCCCAACGGTTGCGGCAAAGAGCTGGTAGCCCACCAGTTGCACGAAAAAAGCCATCGCCAAAACAAAGCCTTTATCGAGGTAAACTGCGCTGCCATCCCCTCCGAACTGATCGAAAGCGAACTGTTCGGACATGAGAAGGGATCATTCACCTCTGCCATCAAACAGAAAAAGGGAAAATTCGAGTTGGCCTCCGGAGGCACTCTGTTTCTGGACGAAATCGGAGACATGAGTCTGGAAGCCCAGGCAAAAGTATTGCGTGCCTTACAAGAGAATAAAATCAGCCGTATCGGTAGCGATACAGACATTCAGGTCGACGTACGAGTCATCGCTGCAACGAATAAAAACCTGAAAGAAGAAATCAGCAAAAACCGTTTCCGCGAAGACCTGTATCACCGCCTGAGTGTCATCATCATCGACGTACCGCCATTAAAGGATCGGCCGGAAGACATCGACGAACTGGTCTCTTACTTTCTGGATACGATCTGCGACGAAATGGGCATTGCCCGAAAAAATATCACCCCGGAAGCCGTACAGGCTTTACGAAGTTATGAATGGAGCGGAAATATCCGGGAATTACGAAATGTCGTGGAACGTCTGATTATTCTGGGCAGCCAGACAATTACGGAAGAGGAAGTCAAGTTATACAAGTAAGTATTACACCCCATGGATAAATTTCATCTCGTTATTACAGGCAGAAGAAATACCGGTAAGAGTTCACTGATCAATTGCATTTTACAACAGGACAAAGCGGTGGTTTCACCCATTGCCGGAACCACCACCGACCCGGTAAAAAAAAGCTACGAAATACCGGGGATAGCCTCCCTCATCCTGATCGACACCGCCGGTACGGACGATGAAGGAGCCCTGGGCACGCTTCGGATCAACAAAACCTTCGAAGCCGTCCGGCAAGCCGACGCCGCTTTGCTGGTCATCAGCGGCAACCGCTTCGGAGACTTTGAAGAGAAGCTGATCCAAACCTTCCAACAACTGAAACAACCGTTTCTGATCATACACAATCAGTCGGACCTTGCGCCCATGACACACGAACTTCGGGAAACGCTGGAAAAAAAATACCAGACATCCGTTCTCGATTTCTCCACCAGAAACGGAGACCGCCAACTCCTCATCCAGGAAATCACCTCTTTGATCCGACCGGCCCGGACTTCTCTGCTACCGCCGAATCTGGTCCGACCGGGAGAAACAGTCCTGCTGGTGACACCCATCGATTCAGAGGCACCGACCGGACGCATGATCCTGCCTCAGGTACAAACCTTACGGGCCATTTTGGATCTACACGGCTTGGCCGTTGTCGTTCAACCCCAGGAAGCGATTTCCTATTTCCAATCCGGTCGTCCCAAACCGGATCTGGTCATTACAGACAGCCAGGTATTCGGTCAGATTGCGCCCTATATTCCGGAAGAGATTCCCTTCACCAGTTTCAGTATTCTTTTTGCCCACCACAAGGGAAATTTCGAGAAATACCTGTCAGGAACCCCATTCATCGACAAACTGAAAGACGGCGACCGCATATTGATGCTGGAATCCTGCTCACACCATACCTCCTGCGAAGATATCGGACGCGTAAAAATACCGGCTCTATTACGGAAACGCACCGGCAAACAGCTGGCATTCGACCACATCGCAGGTCTGGATCAAATCAAACGTCCGATGACAGATTATGCCCTTCTTATCCAATGCGGAGGATGCATGGTCACCTCCACCCAGTTGCGCCACCGACTGCAACCGGCCATCGATGCCCGCATCCCGGTCAGTAATTACGGCATGACGATCGCCTATCTGCAAGGCATATTCGAAAGAGCCACCCGTCCCTTTCAAGTCTAAAAAACAGCCCAAAACATCGGCCATGGAAATATAGAAGAAGGCCGCCTAACAAACCCATGATGTCAGACGGCCTTCCTTTTCGTACGATATCTCTATCTTATTTTTCGTCATCCCAATCCATCCGCTTAAACCCTTGTCCCATAATTTCCTGGGCATTCAGGATCATGGTAAAAGCATGCGGATCGATATGTTGAATGGCTCTTTGCAAAGTCGTCACCTCTTTCCGATTGACAACAGTCATTATCATCTCTTTTTCCGAACGGTTCCACATGCCGTTTACTGGAACGATAGATCCACCTCTGTGCAATTCCGAAAGAATATATTTGCGTATCTCTTCGGTTTTCTCAGAAACGATAAAAAAGGTTTTGTCGCTGGAATAACCACCAATCACGGTATCAATCACTTTTCCCATAATAAAAATAGTGATCAGGGAATAAAAAGGCGTTTTCCAATCCGGGAAAGCCACAAATCCCAATACCACAATAATCAAATCCACAGTCATCTGCATCATGCCCAAGGGTTTCCGGGTCAATTTATGCAGCACAGCGGCCAATACATCCGTTCCCGCACTGGAAGAACGGGTCTTGAAAATCAAACCGGCCCCAACTCCGATGACCACTCCACCGAATATACTGGCCAGCAATACGCCTTCTTTGGTTGCATCAGGATTATTGATACCGCCTTTTACCAACTGCAAGGGATCATAAGCGACATCATGCGCATATCCGAACCAATGTTCCAGTGCCCACGGAAAACCGTCTGCAAAAAAAGCCACCAGCCAGAAACAGATAAAGGTCCTCAAGCCGAAATCCCGTCCCAGAATCTTAAAACCGATCAAACTCAACGGCAAGTTAAAGCACAGGGCTGCCATACCGATCGGGAAACCCAATTTCCAGTTCAAAATGGTCGAAATACCATAAATACCTCCTGGAACAATCTGATAAGGAGTCATGAAAAAAGTGTAACCGGTAGCAATCACCATGGAGCCTAACAACAGCGTACCCCAAGTCTGAAACCATCGGGCCGAAAAGATCTTTTCCTTATAAAAGGACACTTTTGTAACATTCATAATTAAATCATTAAATTACACCCGTAATCATTGAAAATAACACATTAAAATCCCCCACGCCCCCCTGCTCAATTCGGGCGCAAAGATAGAATGCCGCCAAACAATAAAACATGATATTTGTCATTTTTTCCAGATCAGGTCCATTCAAATTAAAAACGAAACAAAAACCATGAAAACGTTTTCATTTTTAACAATTTACAAATCCATCTTTTTTCATGCTTAAAAAAAAACTATCTTTGTATGATGATGTCGTAAAAAATAACTATAATTGCACAATATTTTTTGTTTTGTGCAATTTTCTCGCAAAACAGAAATATGAGAACGAAATTAAGCAGGACAAAAAATAAAATCATACATGTTGCCAAATCGCTTTTCTCTGAAATGAGTGTGTATAAAGCCACGATGAATGACATTGCCCAAGCGGCAAACATGAGTCGCCGGACCTTATATATGCATTTCAAGAGCAAAGATGAAATTTACCACTATGTAGTGGAGGATCATGTCAGGGACATCAATGAAAAATTGCAGAAAGCAGCAGATTCGGCCTTGCCGCCTGACCGGAAACTGAAATTATATATTTTGGCCCGTTTCAATGTTATTGACAACCTGGTCCGCCAAAACAAATACATTCGCTATGATTTTATTTTCAATAATTTGCGAGTAGAGCAATTGCGTAAGGGAATCGATATCAAAGAACGCCAACTGCTAACCAGGATCCTTCAAAACGGAAAAGAGCAAGGGCTTTTTAATATCAATAATCCTCAAACATTTGCCAAGACATTGCTGATCATGTTCAAAAGTCTGGAGCAACCGTTTATTATCATTAGCCACCGGAAAAGAAATTATCAGTCTTTGCGTGAATACGTTGACCTGCTATTTAACGGAATATTAAACAAAAGCTAAGATATGGCATAATTCTTGTTAGCACAGGGTTTTATGCTAAGATCACAGCTAACAGAATATAATGCTAAGTTTATGGAATTGTATATCAACAAAATCACACACTATCTACCGGAATCTGTAGTACCCAATGCTTATTTTAAAGAAATAAACGGATTGGATGATGACTGGATTTATTCCCGAACCGGTATAAAGAATCGCAGCAAAGCAGGAGAAGAGGAAAATACCAACACCATGGGCATCAAAGCGGTTGATCTGGCTGCCAGCAGCCTGCCCTATCCGATGGAGGAAATCGATTTGATCGTCGCCGCCACCTATTCCCCTTATGATACTGTCGCCACACCGGCACACATGGTACAACGCCGCTATCACATCGAACATGCCAAATGCGTCAGCGTTTCTTCGGCCTGTTCCTCTTTTATAAATGCCATGGAAATTGTACAGGGATATTTTGCCATGGGCAAAGCGACCAAAGCACTGGTCATCGGCAGCGAACACAACTCAGCCTATGCCAATGAAACCGATCCTCAGAGCGGTCATCTGTGGGGAGACGGAGCCATTGCCGTTTTCGTGTCTGCCCAGAATTACAGCGGTCACGATCCTCGAATCGTCGATATCTATACCCAGGGACTGGGACATATCGGCAAAGCCGCCGAAGCCGTATACCTGCGACCGCAGAAAGGAGGAATCGGTATGCCCGAAGGCCGGGATGTATTTGTCAATGCCTGCCACTACATGGTCGAAGCATTGGAAAAAGTCACCCACACCTACGGAAAAACGGTGCAGGACCTCAATTGGATATCCTCCCACCAGGCCAACCAACGCATCATCAAAACCATTGCCAAACAAACCAATATTCCGGAAGAACGTTTTCTGATGAATATTGAACAAAGGGGTAATACCGGCAGCCCGAGTTGTGCCATTTCCCTGTCGGAAAATATAGACAAGGTAAAACCCGGCGACCTGGTCGGCCTCACCGTCTTCGGAGGCGGCTACTCCTGCGGCGCCATGCTGCTGCAATTTTAAGGATTACCAAAAGCAACCGGCATACAATTTCCTCAAAGGTTACGGTAAACTTTTGAGGAAATTTTCATATTATCGTTTTTTAGAATTTTATTACTCCATTTCAGTCACATACACCTGCCCTGCCTGGTATTTTTTTATGACGACTTTTGTACCTTTCTCGATATACTCTCCAAACAAAGAGACCGCATCGTATATCTCATTTTCCACCTCCACCTTGCCGGCCGGTCTCAAATCCGTTACCGCCACTCCCCGTTTTCCGATTTCCTGCCCTACCGACAGATCCACACCGACATAACCGTCTTCTTTTTTCTGTTCGGCATGCAAGGCAAAGGCCCAGCGACGATTCCCCAACAATTTGGCGGCCAACCACATACTCAACAGCAGGGAAAGCAGGGAGGCACTGATCACGACAAACAGGGAACGGATCAGAAAGGGAACGAAATCTCCCAAAAACCGGAAAGAAAAATGATCGATACCGGCAAACACCAAGGCAACTACGATCAAGACAATCCCCGAAATCCCGGCAACACCGAAACCCGGAATGGCAAAAATCTCCAGCAAAAGCAAAATCACCCCTACGACAAAGACAATGATCTCCCAATAACCGGCAAATCCTTCCAGATACAAGGGAGCAAAATACAACAGACAGGCCGTCAAGGCTGCCACCAAAGGAAAACCGACTCCCGGAGTCTGCAATTCAAAATAAATCCCTCCGACAATCACCATGATCAAAAGTCCCTGAATGATCGGACTGATCAAAAAACCGATAATCTGATCGATAAAAGTAGGCTGATAACTCTTAATAGTATAATTTTCAACTTTTTCCTTTCCCAATATATCTTCAATACTATCGGCCATTCCGTCGCAAAAACCATATTTCATGGCTTCCCGGGAAGTAAAAGTGACCACTCTCCCGCTATCCGTAAGACCGGGAATAGAAATCGACTGATCCACCATGGCCTCGGCAATGTGCGGATCCCTTCTCCAGCGGTAAGTGGTGTCGTTCCCCCGTATCAAGGTATCCCTCCCTTGAGCCTCCGCCGTAGAACGGATCATGGAACGCATATAGGACTGGTATTTGTCGGGCATCGCCTCTCCGGTCTGATTCACCACCGTCGCCGCACCGATATTCGCCCCTTCCCGCATGTAAATTTTGTCGCAGGCAATCGAAATCAGGGCTCCGGCCGAAGCTGCATTGTTATCGATAAATACCCATACCGGTTTCGGCGAATTCAGAATCATGCTCCGCAAAGAATCCGCATACACCACCATACCGCCATAAGTATTCATATGGATCACGATATAATCGGCCTTTTCCTGCTCGGCCAGATCGAACGACTTGCGGGCCAGACGCCACACTTTCGGCCCGATCTCATCCTGGATATCTACGGTAAAGACTATTTTTTCCTGTTCAGCCGCCCATAGAAGGGAAAGTGAAAGAACTCCCCCCAGTAACAATATGATTTTCTTCCACATATTTATCGTCAATTGGTAAAAACAAAGATAGACTTTTTTCATTTATCCTGCTCTTTTCTGTCGTTTTTTCACGAGTTCTGTCTATATTTGCCCAAGTTTCACTATTTCAACCACACCATGAAAAAACCGATATTGATTTTATTTCTCCTGTGTTGGAGTTATTTTGCCTTTGCGGACAGCCACCCTGTGCGTCAGGAACTTTGCGACAACTGGCAGTTCAGACAATACCGAATCGGAAAATGGATGCCGGCAAAAGTTCCGGGCACCGTACATACCGATTTGATGGACAACCAGATTATCGAAGATCCATTTTTCCGGGACAATGAAAAACAACTCCAATGGATCGACAAAACCGACTGGGAATACGAACTGCATTTTCAGGTAAACGAAACGTTGTCCGGCCTAAAACACAAACGACTCGTATTTCAGGGACTGGATACCTGGTGTGATATCACCTTAAACGGTCGTCCACTGCTTTCCACCAACAATATGTTCAGAACCTGGAGCATCGAAGTTTCGGATTTTCTGCTCGAAGGGGATAATGTCTTGCACATACGATTCCATTCGCCTGTTCTCAAAGGACTGGAGGAAATGGAAAACTACGGACTGGTTCTTCCAGCCTCCAACGATCAGAGCGAAAACGGAGGAATGGGCCCGAACCGGGTCAGCGTATTCAGTCGGAAAGCTCCCTACCATTTCGGCTGGGACTGGGGGCCCCGCTTAGTGACCTCCGGAATCTGGCGTCCGGTCTTCCTGGAAGGTTGGGACGATTGCAAGATCGAACAGGTATTTATCCAGCAGCCCCAGGTCGACCGCTCCCTGGCTCGTCTGAATGCTTCCATCCGCTTCACGAGCGACCGGTCCGAAAAGCTTTCGGCGGAAATTCTCTACCAGAACCGCACACTGGCCAGCACTTCGCTGGAAAGTCAGGCAGGAGAAAACAGCATCGATCTGCCGTTCACCATCAAGCATCCCCGTTTGTGGTGGAGCAATGGCCTGGGTGAACCCGCTCTTTATACTTTCCGTATCCAATTGAAAAAAGCCGGAAAAATCATTGCCAGTCAGGAGGTAACTACCGGTCTGCGTTCTCTGAAATTGATCCGGCGTCCCGATGCTCAGGGGGAAAGCTTCTACTTCGAACTGAACGGTGTACCGGTTTTCGCCAAAGGAACCAATGCCATCCCCAACGACGTATTCCTGCCGCGCATCAGTCGTTCCGATTATGAAAAAATGGTCACCGATGCAGCCCGGGCCAACATGAATATGATCCGGATCTGGGGCGGAGGCATATACGAAGACGATTATTTCTACGAACTGTGCGACCGTTATGGTATCATGATCTGGCAAGACTTCATGTTTGCCTGTGCCATGTATCCGGGGAATGCGGAATTCCTGGAAAATGTGAAACAGGAAGCCATCGACAACGTCATCCGTTTGAGAAACCACCCCTGCATCGCCCTTTGGTGCGGCAACAACGAAATCGATGCTGCCTGGAGAGGCTGGGGATGGAAAAAAGGATATACCCAGGAAGAACAGGACCAGATTTTCCAGGCATATACGGACGTATTCCATCAAATCCTCCCGGAAGTAGTCGAACAATATACGGACGGAGATGACTACTGGCCTTCCTCTCCCATGTCCGGCCCCAATGTCGGCGACCATGAAATACGCCCGGCACCCCGGGGAGACAATCACTACTGGGGCGTATGGCACGAAAAACACAAACTCGAAGAATACGAACACAACATCGGCCGGTTTATCAGCGAACACGGATTCCAATCTTTCCCGGATTTTGAGACCGTGCAAAAATACACCGTTCCGGAAGATTATGACATCGAATCGGAAATCATGACCGCCCACCAACGCAGCGGCATCGGTAATCTGCATATCCGTGAATACATGAGCTGGTACTATGAGGTACCGGAAGATTTCGAACAGTTGCTGTATATGAGTCAGGTATTACAGGCAAGGGCCATGTATCTGGCTATGAAGACACACCGTCGTTACATGCCTTATTGTATGGGATCGTTGACCTGGCAACTGAATGACTGCTGGCCCGTTGCCAGTTGGTCGACCACCGATTACTACCACCGTTGGAAAGCGGCACAATATGCACTCCGGGATGCCTGCAAACCGGTGATCGTATCCACCAAACAAACAGCAGACAGTCTGCAGCTTTGGGTAGTCAACGATCTGCAGAATTCCATTTCCGGTCGTTATACCCTGCAGATCATCGATTTTGAAGGGAAAACGCTACGGACTTTGCAAGGCAGATTCAAGACTGGTCCCAACCAGGCCCTGCCAATAGCCGAATATGCTCGGGACGAGTTGCTGCAAGGCCATGCTCCCGAGGAAACCCTGGCCATCCTGACCCTGCAAAAAGGAGAAAAAATATGGGATCAGCAACCGGTATATTTCGCCCTGCCCAAAGAGCTGAGACTAAAACAACCTCAGATCCGGATCCAGATCTCCGAAGAAGCCGGAAAAACTTATCTGACCGCGACTACCGACCGTTTGGCCTGCCATGTCATGTTTTATATTCCAGGAACAGACATCCAGTTTTCAGACAATTACAAGGATCTGATTCCCGGCATTCCTTTCCGGACAGAAATACAATGTTCGCTTTCTCCGGAAGAAATGCGAAAACAAATCCGCTGCCGGTGGATCGGCCTGGAGGAGAAGGTTCAATGACCTTCCCCTCCGGGAACATACTGGACAGAAATTGTCAGTAAACGAACAAAAAGCCAAACAGAATTTGCCCACCCTGGCTATAACCGGCTATAATATGATTGACCCTTTAAAGTCCTGATGATAGGGGTTCATTTTATTTTACCCTTTTAGATTTATCTATTTTTTCTTAGACCTTAACTTACGCATGCTTTTATCTATGATATGGACCGTGTGGATGATGCAGTCAAAAATGGTATCGGCTATTATCGGGACACCCAAGCATGTCATATCAGTTGGACGACGGGTACTGCAAGGTTATGACGATGGATCTCTGCATGTCAGGCGGAACAGATATCCGGGAAGCAAGGCTTCCGGTTCAATGTTTTTGATTCTTTTATTCATTTGTATAGATTTTATTATTACCCCGTTACACTAGGACCCGGGTAGTCAAATATGCGTACTAAGTGGTCAATGTTATCTGGACCAAAAGGAGCCAAGTTGTATGGTTTTTCCAGACATCCACTATCTTGCGTTATTTTTACCATTTTTATAGTTTCCACCCGGAAATTCTTTCTTGGATATTCCACAAATGAGCATAAAGTCCTTCTTTACGGACAAGTTCATCGTGTGTTCCTTCTTCCTTTATCCGCCCTTTATCCAAGACGATTATCCGGTCGGCGTTCTTGATAGTCTTGAGTCTGTGGGCAATGACCATAACGGTACGCCCTTTGATCAAGGAGTCGATAGCCTTTTGCACCTCTACTTCATTTTCCGGGTCAAGTGAAGCAGTGGCTTCGTCCAACAGAATGACTTGCGCATCTTTCAGCATGGCACGGGCAATGGATATGCGTTGCTTCTCGCCTCCAGACAAAGTGCAACCTCCTTCCCCCACCATCGTGTCATAGCCCTGTGGCAACCGCATAATGAAATCATGGCAACAGGCTTTTTTGGAGGCGGCAATGATTTCCTCGTCCGTCGCATCCGTTTTGCCGAAACGTATGTTGTTGCGTATCGTATCTTGAAACAGATAGACATCTTGGAATACCATAGAGATATGGCTCATCAGGCTTTCGGGTGCTATTTCATCCATCGGAACACCGTTGAAGAAAATGCGTCCTTTTTGCGGGTCGTAGAAACGGGCGCAAAGTTTCATCACCGTGCTTTTCCCACTTCCCGAAGGACCTACAAGAGCCGTCAATGAGTTCTTCGGGAGCGTGACAGTGATGTCGTGCAGCACTTTCTTATCCTGATAGGCAAACGATACGTGTTCAAACCGGATGTCACCAGCCATCGGAGATTGCCGTTCTCCTTTCATTTCCGGCTCATTCATCAATGAAAGGATGCGCCCTCCGGCAATGGAGAAGTATCGGAATTCTGTAAAATTGGTCAGGGCGGAAGTCAATGGATCGAACACACGGGAACCCACCACGAGAAACAATACGAATACAAGGATGGAAAGTTCGCCTCCCAACAGAAGATAAGTTCCGCACAGTACCATCATGGTCAGCCCGGAACGTACCAACGTAATGCTCAACAGGACGAACGGTCCTAACAGGGCTTCCTGACGGATGCAAGCACGACGAAGCTCGGCAAAGGCATTGCGCAACCGGACAAAACGGTCGCCCAACAGATTGTAGGCTTTCATTACCCGGATGCCATGCAGATATTCCTCCAATCGGTTGCCCGCGTTTATCTTCGCCTGGATTTGTCTGCCGCTCAACTTCCGTTGTGTCTTTGTGCTTGCCCACAGGACGAACAAGGCAAACGGTAAGGCGGCAAACATGCTGACCGCCATTCTCCAGTCTATCCATATCAATGAGGCAAAAGCCAGCATGGGCATAATCACCGCACCCATTAACTGGGGCAGATGGTGCGAGATTCCGGTTTCCGCCATCATGAAATCCGTAATAAGCATGGAAGATAAATCGCCGGGGTCACGTTTTGACAGAAAGCCCAGTGAAAGTTTCCGCAGGTGCTCCGCCAGCGACAAACGTCCTGAAGCACTCATTTCGTATGCACCCCTGAAATTGGCACGGTAAGATGCCTGCTCCGCCAAAGCCATGACCAGCATATAAATGACCATCATACCAAATATCCACCACAGGCGGGTCGTATCAAGTGGGTTTCCGCTTCCGTCGAAGGCATAAAAAATGGTGCGTATTGCTTCTATGGAAAGGCAAAACGGCACGATATTCACGAAGTTGGCAAGCATGGTGTACCCCACCGGCTTGTAAAGCCGTTCCGTGTGGCCTATTGTAATGTTTTTAATTGCATTCATTTTTACTCATTTATGTGCTATAATATGCAGTTCTTCTTTATTATGAAATGTTTTGACTGATGAGAAACCCGCTTCAAACAACAGTTGTTTCAAATCGTCAGCAGTATATATGACCATTCCGGTTATACGTTTTGTCCACATCCCCCAATTCCCGGATTACTTGCTTCCAAACAGATAAGAAAACAACCTCCTTTTCGGAGAACACGCACCACCTCAGTCAATGCCATGTTTATAGGTGACCAAAAATAGACCGTTTCAAAAGCTGTGGCTGCATCAAAGAAATTATCGTCATAAGGCAGGGAACAAACATTTCCTTGTCTTATGAAACATCTCTTATCCAAGTATCTTGCGTTGTACTTTTTGGCGAATGCCACACTTTCTTCTGACAGGTCGATGCCGTAGATGTTTCCTTTCGGACATAAATTCAATAAACGTTTCAAATTCGCACCACCGCCACAGCCTATATCAAGGACTGTCCAATTCGGTTGCCATTCCACTTGTTTCATGCCACGATTAGCCAAGGATGCATGAAAACAATTCATTCCCCGCAAAATCATCCGTCCCCAAAATCCTTGCGGACAACTTGTGTTTTGCAAGACTCTGTTCAAGAAATTCTTTTTTCTCATATATTTTTTAGTTTTTGTTCAACGTCCAATGATAGGCACTTGTATAGGCATCCCACATGTTTTTATATACCCCTTCTGCCACTGATAAAGCATCATGTTGTCCGCATTGTACGACACGTCCTTCTTTCATGACAACAATCTGATGTGCGGAAATGATGGAAGAAAGACGGTGGGCAATTACGATAACCGTCTTGTCCTTAATCAGCGATTTCAAAGCCATCTGCATTTTATGTTCGTTTTCCGGATCGGCGAAGGCGGTTGCTTCGTCCAGCACCAATATCGGTGCATTCTTCAATATGGCACGTGCCACACATATCCGTTGCGCTTCGCCACCGGACAGGAATACACCTTTGTCGCCTATCCGTGTTTCATAGCCCTGTGGCAGATGCTCTATGAAGTCATGGCATTGAGCGGCTTTGGCTGCCGCCATCACTTTTTCCTTTGTGACAGTCGGAGAGCCGACGGCAATGTTCTCATACAATGTATCGTAAAAAAGGAAAGTGTCCTGAAAGACAAATGAAACCATGTCCATCAGCTTTGCGGTAGCTATCTGGCGTATATCCACACCGCCTATGCATATTTCCCCTTGCTCCACATCCCAGAAACGGGGTATTAGGTTGGCAACCGTTGATTTGCCGCTCCCTGACGGGCCGACAAGGGCGGTTATTTTCCCCTGCGGTGCCATGAAGCAGACATCACGCAAGGCTTCTGTCCGTGTTCCCTGTTCTGTATTTTCGTAGGAGAAGGACACGTGACGAAATTCAACACCGTAAGTGACAGGTACCTTTGGAAACTCCGGTTCCGGCACAGGTTTCTTTTCCAGTATGCGGTCGATACGACTGACTCCTTCGTTGATGTCGCGCGTGTTGCCTCCTAAAAAGGTCAGTTTGTAAACGGGTGAAGCCATGCCCGGCCCCATGATGATAAAGAACAGCCACACAATTGCCAACGAAAGAGATTGCGGATCTGCTTGCAACAACAGAATACCCATAGGAAGGATGAATGTCACCATCGAATTGATCAAGACGGTAAATGCAATCATCCCGTTCTGGTATGTGTCGCAACATTTCAAAGCAAATGTTTTGTATGCCTGAATCTCGGTATTGAACTGACGGAACGAGCGGACGCTCTGCCCGAAAATCTTGACTACGGGCATTCCCCGAACATACTGTACCGCAGATGCACTCATCTTTTCTTGTGCATCGTAATAGATAGCCATGAATTCCTTTGCTTTTTTCCCCATGAAATTGGAGAATTGCAGGAAGAGGCTAAGCACCACGACCACTAAACAGACAACTGTCAGCCACACATCCAAAGAGAAAAAGATGACAAGCATAACTGCCACCGTAGCCATTACATTGACCAAGTCTGGAATGGTATGGGCAATGAAACCTTCTATCTTTTCAATGTTCTGATCCATCGTTTTCTTGATGGCTCCCGTAGAGGTGTTGTTCAAATATCCCAAAGGCAGTTTGCCGATGTGTTCAGACAAGCGAACGCGCAATCCATATAATATGCGGAACGCAGCGACATGGGAGGCCATTAAGGCGGCATACAGCAAAACCAGTCCGCCGACAAGTCCTCCGAAGGCTATCCATCCCCAGTGTATCATACCGGCTCCGTCCGTAGTGGAAAGGTTTCCACCATGTGACAACAGTTCCTTCAAGACTTCATAAACGGCCCAATAGGGCACAAGCATACATACAGCACTGCCAGCCGACAATGAACCGGCTAAAACAAGTAGCCCTTTCTTTTGTCCCGCTATCTCAAACAGACGGGACAAACCTTTTTTCTTTTTTGATTTCTTCATTGTTTTATGTCATTTTGATGTGATTCTGTATCCGAGTAATGAACTGAATCTATAGCACAACCATTTCATGCGGCCCAATATCTGTCCGAAGAAGAATCCCCGGCACGGACGGAAGAACTTCATGTAATTGGCTTGCACCACGATGCTCTTAAATTCGTATTTCTGTTTCATATCTTTGAGTGTTTAATAGTGAACGATATTCAGATTTGTTCAATAAAAAAGGAGGAAACCTCCGTGAAGATTTCCTCCTTACCAGCCGTCCCGATACAGCTGTCTGCTTGTATATACGTTGTCTGTATCTCATATCTTGATGATTGCCCTCCAACCTTGAATTTCAAACAGGATATAATCGTGTAAGATAGCCTCCATCTCTTGTCGGGGTACGGAATGCATCAACAGTTCCTCGAACATCGTGAACATCCATACCGTATGCAAATGGATGATAAAATCGGACACCTTTGTATTGATTTCGGGATACTTCTGCTGCATGGACGCGAACCATGCCTTGACCAATTCCGTAGAACGGTCGGTATAATTTTCGCGGAAGCGTTCCAACGAAGAACCTTGTGCATGAAACAAAAGGATTTCCATCAATGAACGATGTCTGTCGACAAGTGAAACATATTCGTCTATACAGGATTTCAGGTATTTTTCCGACCTCATCATCATTATATCCTCACCCCGTATGCCGTGATGTTCCTGCAGCATGGCTTCCAAAGCGTATAAGACAGGACGGACAACCTCACGGAACAGTCCGTCTTTATCTGTAAAATAGTTGTAGATGTTCCCGACACCAACCCCTGCCGATTCGGCTATTTCACGCATGTAAGCCTTGGAATAGCCTTTCTGCCCGAATTGTTGTCTGGCAACTGTCAATATACGACCCCGTATGTCCTCTTTCAGCACTTGCATTTATAATGAACAGCGTTTCTGATTATACTTTTGCAAAGGTACAAGGCTTGAAATTGTCAGGAAATACCTATTTTTAGGGGTTTTATCTTACATTATACTTCATTGTTTTTAATCATCATGGACAAAGTTTTCTTCTACAATTCCACTCTTTGCTTTAGTTTTTACAGTGATAAATGATTTTATAAACAATGACCTTCCCCTCCGGGAGCGGAGGGTCTGGACACAGCTGCCGAGTCTGCACTGATCTTTTCCACTGCCAAAGTACCGGCAATTACAGACAAAAGGGAAACGAAACAACAAACCACCATACTGAGCCCTGGAATCATCAAAGCCAGGGCAAAAACAGTTCCGATACCGGTGACCAGACCGATATTTTTATTCACATAACGCACGCTCTGCTTGACATTGAAATGCTTGCGTTCAATGGCATAATCGATAAAAGAAAAACCGTAAAAATAGGCCGACGTGAAAAAAATGGCAAAGGGGGCCAACAAACCGATCACCGGAATAAAAGAACAGAGGAACAACACCAGGGAAATCAGCGTCTGAAAAAACAGATTCCGCAAGGCAATCAGAATTCCCCGACAAACCTCCCAGAAAAACTGCTTCACACTGAAAGGATACTCCCGTCCGGTCAAATAGGCTTCGGTCC
Source organism: uncultured Odoribacter sp. (assembly GCA_944321165.1). GTDB lineage: Bacteria > Bacteroidota > Bacteroidia > Bacteroidales > Marinifilaceae > Odoribacter. The sequence continues at coordinate 101,078 of CALUKE010000005.1, read as the reverse complement.
GTTCCGACAACCAGGAATAAACCGGCGACATCACAATGACCACGACATAACCGCCAAAGCCCATGAACAGGAAAAAATAAAGGATACGCAACGCCAACTGGATCAATACCCGGACAGTCGTTCCCGCCCACTGCAACCAGGAGATTTCTGCCACCCAGTCATTCAACCGATCTTCTATTAAGCCGTATATACTGTTTCCCGCTATGGAAATCAAAATATTCCCCCCGATAAACAACAGAATTAATATCACTACCGGAAAAAGTAAAAACCACCAGAATTTCCGACTGAAGAGAATCCGGAATGTTTTTCCATAAAGAGCAATACCTGCAAAGAATCCCATGATTAAAAATTGAATTTGAACTTTGTGAAAGCAAATGTAGAAAAATTTATAAATTAACCTTTAGTTTCCCTGTCAATCTCATGATTTTCTATCTAATTTTATTATTTTTGTAAGCCTTAAATGGGCAACCATCTGATTTAATTGATCATTTATTATATACTATGCAACCATTAACAGCCATTTCTCCTGTCGACGGGAGATATAGAGATAAAGTGGAGAACCTGTCCAACTATTTTTCAGAAAGTGCCTTAATCCGTTATCGGGTAACGGTAGAGGTGGAGTATTTTATTTCTTTATGTGAAATACCCCTTCCGCAACTGGCAGGTTTCGATCCTCGGATGTTCGAACAATTGCGCGAGATATACCGGAACTTTACCATAGAAGATGCACAAAAAATCAAGGACATTGAAAAAATAACCAACCACGATGTCAAAGCAGTCGAATATTTTATCAAAGAAAAATTCGATGCCTTGAACCTTCATGACTATAAAGAATTTATCCATTTCGGTCTGACTTCCCAGGATATCAACAATACGGCAGTACCCTGTTCTTTCCGGGATGCGGTCCACGATGTCTATTATCCGGCCATCGACGAACTGATTGCCAAACTGGAAGAATTGGCCGAAGAGTGGAAAGAAGTACCGATGTTGGCCAAAACACACGGTCAACCGGCTTCTCCCACCCGTTTGGGCAAGGAACTCAAAGTATTTACCTACCGTCTGAGCCGCCAGCTGGAACTCCTGAAGAAAGTGGCCATTTCCGGAAAATTCGGAGGAGCCACCGGTAATTTCAATGCCCATCACATCGCTTTTCCGGAAATCGACTGGGCAGAATTCGGCAATCACTTTTTAACCCAAAAATTGAAAATCGAACGCGAAAGCTATACCACTCAGATTTCCAACTACGATAATTTTGCGGCCTTGTTCGACAACCTGCGCCGCATCAACAACATCATCATCGACTTGGACCGGGATTTCTGGACCTATATTTCCATGACTTATTTCAAGCAAAAGATCAAGGCCGGCGAAGTCGGATCTTCAGCCATGCCCCACAAGGTCAATCCGATCGATTTCGAAAATTCGGAAGGCAACCTCGGAATCGCCAATGCCATTTTCGACCATCTGAGCAATAAACTGCCGATTTCCCGCCTGCAAAGAGACCTGACCGATTCAACCGTACTCCGGAACATCGGTGTTCCGTTGGCCCATACGATCATCGCCATCAAATCAACTCTGAAAGGCTTGAATAAACTGATCATCAACAAAGAAGCGATCGAACGCGACTTGGAGAAAAACTGGGCTGTCGTGGCAGAAGCCATCCAGACCGTTCTTCGTCGTGAAGGATATCCCAATCCCTATGAAACCCTGAAAGCCCTGACGCGAACCAACAACAAGATCACGCAGGAATCCATTGCAGAATTTATCGATACCCTCGATATTGCAGCAGAGTTGAAAGAAAAGCTAAAACAGATCACTCCGTCTAATTATACCGGTATTTAACCTATTTGCGGAAGGATAGTTTTTCTATCCTTCCGCATTCAGTATATATATTTTATGCGCGATTTACTCATTATTCTCAAACGCTTCATTCCTCCCTATAAAAGTCGGGTAACCAAAAGTGTTATTTACAACATCATACATGCCGTTTTCGGAAGTATTTCCATCGCCATGTTAAGCCCTCTCCTGAAGATTATTTTCAACGATCATCAGGAGGTTCTGGAACCCGTTCCTTTTCATTTCGACTTTCAAACCATCAGCGATACGTTCAATTATTACATCAGTTATATCAAAAGCACCTATGGAGCCTCTGCCACACTGATTCTGATCGGTTTGATCGCGATTTTCACCACCGCCCTGAAAACCGGTTTTGCCTATCTGGGAGCTTATGAGCTGATTTATATCCGGAATGGAGTAGTCAGAGACATTCGCCGTAAAATATATGCCAAGATACTTTCCCTGCCCCTTCCCTTTTTCTCGGAAGAACGGAAAGGAGATATCATTTCCCGCATGACCGGCGACGTGCAGGAGGTAGAAGCTTCTGTGATGAGTTCGCTGGACATGCTTTTTCAAAGTCCGATACTGATCATTGTCTATTTGACCTCCATGCTGATCATGAGCTGGCAACTGACACTGTTTGTATTTGTACTGTTGCCGTTGATGGGACTCCTGATCGGACGGGTCGGCAAAAACCTGAAACGCCGTTCCTGGGAAGGACAAACGAAAATGGGAGAAATCCTGGCCTCCATCGAAGAAACTTTATCCGGCCTGCGAATCATCAAAGCCTTCAATGCCGAGAAAAAAATGAGCCAGAGATTCGCTGACGAAAATGAAGAATACCGGCTCATTCAAAACCGGCTCATGCGCAGACGTTCGCTGGCGCATCCGATGAGTGAATTTTTGGGAACCATTGTAGTCGTGATTATCCTGTGGTTTGGCGGTACCCTGGTCATCAACCACACCGGAAACCTGTCCGGAGCGGATTTCATTGCTTACATCGGACTCTTTTACTGCATCATCAATCCGGCCAAAAACCTCACCAATGCATACTACAGCATCCAGAAAGGTCTGGCAGCCATGGAACGAATCGATGTGATTCTGGCTGCCGAATCCAGTATACAAGAACCGGAACACCCCCGAAAACTGGAACAATTCCAGCAGGCCATTGAATACAAACACGTTGATTTCTCCTACAACGAAAGCAAACAGGTACTGAAAGACATCAACCTCGTAATCCCCAAAGGCAAAACCATCGCACTGGTCGGACAGTCGGGTTCCGGAAAAAGTACGTTCGTCGATCTGTTGCCCCGTTTCTATGACGTCGACCGGGGGAGCATCACCATCGACGGAATCGACATTCGGGAACTGTCCTTTTTCAATCTCCGGGAATTGATGGGAAATGTCAATCAGGATCCGATCCTGTTCAACGATACCATCTACAACAACATCGCCTTCGGTGTCGAACACACCACACAGGAAGAGGTAGAACAGGCCGCCCGCATCGCCAATGCCCACGACTTTATCCTGCAAACGGAAAAAGGTTACCAAACCGTTATCGGTGACCGAGGCGGCAAACTGAGCGGCGGTCAACGCCAGCGCCTGAGCATTGCCCGCGCCGTACTGAAAAATCCACCCATCATGATCTTGGATGAAGCGACGTCGGCCCTGGACACGGAATCCGAAAAACTGGTACAGGAAGCCTTGGACAATCTGATGAAAAACAGAACCTCCATCGTGATCGCCCACCGTTTGTCCACCATCAAAAATGCCGATCTGATTTGTGTTTTTCACGAAGGACAAATCGTAGAGCGGGGCACACACGAGGAACTCCTGAGCCGCAACGGCATTTATACGAAATTATACAGTATGCAGAACTTTTAAACGAACCCCTACCGGGAAACGAAGTACCTTTTGCCCAACCATCTCCTGAGCGGTTCATCGTACCACCTCAAACAAAGGTAGGCCAAAGCGATACACCCCAAAAACAAACACACTGCAATCGGCCAGACCTGAGAGAACGGCAGTTTTTCTCCACTCCACAACCAGGCGTAAAACAGATACATGAAAGGATAGTGGATGATATACAGAGGATAGGAAATATCTCCCAAAAAACGACACACCCGGAAAGTCCTGGCATCGGTCGCCTTTCCCGATGCCCCCAGATATACCAAGAGCGGAAAAAAGACAAGGGTACAGACAGAATCGTACAAACCATTCACCCAAGGAGTCTCTCCATCCCCCACATAGGGCAAGGAAAGCAAAATGACAATGAGCAGACTGCAAATCCAAAAGGCACCCCGAATATAGATCGGTTTAAAAATACGTGAAATCAACAGGCCGGCAGAAAAAGAAAATCCCAAACGCAGAAAACCACCGATCAAATTATTGTCTGCCAAACTCCATCCCACACCCAAATGACCGTAACCGGAAAAATTAAACAAAGCAAAAGAAGCCAATCCCATAGCGGTCAATCCTACCAGCACCGCAAGAGCCTTCGTCGATAGCCGGCGAATCAGCAAGGCATAGAGTAAATTTCCCACATATTCGAAAAACAGAGACCAACTGGGACCGTTCAACGGATACATCTCCCCATTCCCACGTACCTCCGGGACACTGCCCGGCAGAGCTGGAATCAAGAAAAGATGAAACAGCAGAGACAACAGCAAAAAGGATAGGGGAACCGTCGTACCGTCCCATTTCTCACACCCCTGCATACAAAAGGTGATGCTTCCTAACACTGCTCCTAAAACTACCATCGGATGCAAACGAATCAACCGACGTCTGATAAAATCTTTCACTTTCAGGTTGGCTTTCCAACGATCATCATAAGCATACCCGATAACGAATCCTGATAAAATAAAGAAAAAATCGACCGCCAGATAACCATGATTAAACTGCTGGTCCATCGGACTTGTGGCAAAACCTTCAAAAATATGGTACCAGATGACGACCAGTGCCGCCACCCCCCTCAATCCGTCCAGCAACTCGTAATGAGGTTTTGTATCGGCAAAGGCAGCAGCAGAAATGACTGTATCCGATTTATACACATCCATCATAAAATTCAATTATTTTCAACCAGACAAAAATAACATATTCATCACAGGATCACCCAAAATCTCATAGATTCTTTCTACCTTTGTCCGCAATCAAACAGCAACCAGCTTTATTCAAATACAAAATGTCAGCCGAAGAAAAACTATTGGGAAAACAAGTGGAGTATCCGAAACACTACTGTCCGGAGATTTTAGTCGCAGTTCCCCGTCATCTGAACCGGGAAATTTACGGCATCCATCAACCTGAAAAATTGTTTTGCGGCTATGACAGCTGGCATGCCTACGAAGCCAGCTTCCTTTTAAACAACGGCATGCCGGTCGTCGGCATTCTGAAAATCGTCTACTCTGCCGCCAGCCCTTTCATCATAGAAAGCAAATCCCTGAAATTATACCTCGGTTCTTTCCATATGGAAACCTTGGGAAATACCCGAAAAGAGGCGATCGACCGTTTTTCAGCCATTGTAAAAAACGATCTGGCGACTTGTTTAACCACAGCAATCAACCTCCATTTCTACGAAAATCTGCCATCCCAACGGAATTTCGATTTCAAGGAATATGAAATCCTCGAAACAAATATCGATCCCAGCTCCCTTCATTTTTCCATATACCAGGAATATCCGGCTTTCCTTCAGGAAAATATCCAGAAAGGCGGAAGCTTGAAAGTCGGCAGCCATCTGTTGAAAAGCAATTGCAAAATCACCAACCAACCGGACTGGGGTAGTCTATATCTCTATTTGAAAGCCGAACAGCTTCCCGCTCCTGCCGCCTTGCTGAAATACATCGTTTCCCTTCGCAACGAAAACCATTTCCACGAAGAAATCTGTGAAATGACTTTTAAACGGTTGAACGATCTCTTTCAGCCGGAAATTCTGGCAATCACCTGTCTATACACCCGACGGGGAGGTATCGACATTTGTCCCAGCCGGGCCAACCGCCCCGAATACCTACCACAATATCTTCCCCTGGCTGATTGTTTGACACAAGGCAGTTTCAGGCAATAAGACCCATTACAATGCAACTGGGGCAAATTACAAGAAAATATTATTCATACATCTAATAATCAACATATTAGAAACACACATTACAAACAAATACAACTCGATTATAAACAACCGTACCATGGTTTAAAAGTATTTTTGCCCCAAAAATAAAAACCATGAAAGGATGAAAACAGAAGACAACTTCAAAATACTGCTAGACATCATGCATGCAGCCAACCAGCATGCAAACCGGCCAGCGATGGTCATCGAAGAAGAGACTTACACCTACAAAGACCTGATCGGGCAAGCCAAAAGCATCAGCCATACTCTCTGCAATTTGAAAGAGAGTGTCATCGGCATCACTGCAGAAAACCGGATAGAAACATACGCCTCCATACTGGCCGTATTGCTGACCGGCAAGACCTATGTCATGCTGCACCCCGACATTCCGATAGAGCGCAACCGACAAATCGCCCTCCAAGCAGGCCTGGAACTGCTACTTTACAGCAATCTGGGGGATCAGGTATTGCCTCCGGATATCTGCGTCGGACGGGTTTGTACAACCTCCTATAAACCGACTTACATGGCCGAACACGAATTGTACAAGAAAATGAAATCCAATGTACCGGCCTATCTCATCTTTACTTCCGGCAGTACCGGTGCCCCCAAGGGAGTCCCGATTTCCCGCAACAATCTGGATGCCTTTTACGAAGCCTATCAGCAGTTAGGTTGGCAAGTGAATGAAAACGACCGTATGTTACAAATGTTCGAACTGACCTTCGATGTATCCGTCGTTTCATTTCTCTATCCGCTGACCCGGGGAGCATGTGTATACACCGTTCCACAACACGGTTTGAAATATCTGAACATTCTGGACATACTGGAACGTCATCAACTGACATTTGCAGCCATTGCCCCTTCTGTATTGCGGCTGTCACGCGCCTACTTTCCGGAAATTCAACTGCCGGCATTGCGATATCTGGTCGTCACGGCAGAAGCAACCGACCTACAACTGCTCGGCGAATTCCGTCCTTGCATCCCGAATGCCACAGTGATCAATCTATATGGACCGACAGAAGCGACCATTTATTGCACCTCCTATGTAATTCCGACCGAAGGAGGAAAACATCATAATGGCATGGCAGCCATCGGCAAACCGTTTCCCGGCATGGAAGCCATAATTGCCAATGAAAAAGGGCATCCGCTCCCACCCAATCAAACCGGTGAATTGTGGATCAGCGGCCCGCAAATCATGCAAGGCTATTGGCAGGCTCCTGAAAAATCCGCCAGCTGTTTCGTTTACCGCAATGACGGGAAACTGTTTTACCGCACAGGAGACCGTTGCCAGATAGATGAAGAAGGGGATATCATCTATTGCGGACGTATGGACAACCAGGTAAAAATACAAGGTTTCCGAATCGAACTGGGAGAAATAGAATATCGGGTCAAACAATTCTACCGGAATCTTGCCGATGCAGTCGTACTTCCGATCTGCGGACCACAAGGCAATTATGAATTGCACCTTGCCATAGAACGCAATGCCACCAAAGAAATCGCAGAACTGGAAGCTTACCTGCAATATCACCTGCCTCCCTACATGCTCCCCAAACAGATTCATCTGCTGAACTGTTTCCCGCTAAATAAAAACAATAAGACCGATCGAAAAAAAATCTTACAAATCATTCAAAATAAAGACGAATATGGATATCAATGAAACACTGGAAATCCTAAACCGGATATTCCGTCAGGTATTGAAGAAAACAGAGATTACCCTCTCTGAAAACACAACGGCCCACGACGTGGATGGCTGGAATTCACTGACCAATATGTTGCTTATCAGTGAAATAGAACAGACTTTCCAAATCCATTTCCCTTTCCGGGAAATTGTAAAATTAAAAAATGTAGGTGATCTGTGCCGTGCCATTATCAGTAAAACCAATTAATTACAAGAAGGTTATCAAACATGTCATTCATTTCTCCTGAATTTATCTGCCTGTTTATATTTTGCTTTTTACTCTACCATCTTACCCGGGGAAAAAGCAGAAAAACAGTATTGCTCGTCACCAGCGGTGTTTTCATCGGTTATTTTCATTGGGAATTTTTACTCATTGCTTTGTCGATCAGTCTATTGACTTATAATGCAGGCCTACTTCTGGAGAAAGTCCGTCCAAAAAACAAGTCAACACAAACAGTCTACTGGACAGCTCTCGCCTGCCTGCTACTTTGCTGGACCGGTTTTCGTCATGCGGAAAGTCTGACGGGAAATGCTTCTCTCCTTTTTCCCCTGGGCCTTTCTTTCTATACGTTTCAGGCCATCGCTTACCTGACCGAAGTGTATTGGGAAGAAACACCGGCCGAACGGAACCTGCCCGACTTTCTCCTTTACATGCTGCTGTTTATGAAATTTCTTTCCGGACCGATAGAACGTCCGAATGACCTGCTTCCACAAATCAAAAAGCTGCATCCAGCAAGCTATGACATGATGACATACGGATTAAAACTCATCGCCATCGGACTGATCAAAAAATTGATCATTGCCGACCACCTGGCCCCTCATATCGATGAGATTTTCCAAGCTGTCCATACTGCTTCCGGCGCTCAATTGATCATGGCAGCACTCCTTTATCCCATCGAACTCTATGCAGATTTTTCCGGCTATACAGACATTGCCATTGGCTGTGCCATGCTTTTCGGTCTCCGACTCTCCCCTAATTTCGAGCGACCGTTCACCGCCCAAACCATAACGGACTTCTGGCGACGGTGGCACATCTCCCTCTCCAGCTGGGTGCGCGATTATCTTTACCTGCCATTGACCTCGGTCACACGCCGCCTCGGACAAACAGGAATAGCAATAAGCCTGATCATCACCTTCGTTGCCCTGGGTATATGGCACGGTGTCGGCTGGAATTTCGTAATTTACGGCCTGATTCAAGGCATCGTTATCGTCTGGGAACAAAACACCACCTCCATTCGTAAAACCATCAGCAGACGAATCGGTAGTCCGCTCTACGGACTACTCGCAGCGATACGCACCTATCTTATTTTCGCCTTCTCATTGATCTTTTTCAAGGCAAAAAATATGGACGACGCCGTCTATTTCATCCGTCATCTATCCTTTCAAACCCACAGCAACTGGAAAGAAATAGACCTCGGCATATCCGATCACATCTGCATCGTAACCGGAATTGCCTTATTGCTGATCGGTATCTACGAATACTTCATGGCGCGAACAGACCTGCTGCGACAAATCGAAAAACAACCGGCCGTAGTCCGCTGGAGTATATACTATCTGACTGCTTTTCTGATTTTAGCCTATGGTCAATTCGGTTCGGAAAACTTTATTTACTTACAATTCTGATAAAAAAACAGAAGATGAACATGCTCACACAGCCGACAGAACGAAAAACTTTCCGACAGTTTTTGTGGAAAACCCAACTTTTTATGTTGCCTTTCTGGATAGTCATCGCCCTCTACCTCTACGATGACCCTTTCATGGTGTTGCGAAACTACAAGATCTACGACTCCGATGTGACCCTCAATGAAGGACATGTCGGCTGGCAAATTTACAAAAACCGACGAGACAGTCTGCCATTCAATTCTTTTCTCCTCGGTAACTCATGCACCATGGCCTTTCCTTGCCAAGAATGGGAAAAATTCCTGCCACAGGGAAGCCATGCCGTTCGTCTTTTCGGCAATGCCGAAGGTATGAAAGCCATTTTACTGAAATTACAGGCCTTAGAACGCGACCAGGCTCCCATCCGGAATGTCCTGATGATTTTAAATCGGGCCTCATTGGCCAAAACTTACCAGTCCTCTGGATTCAGTCACATCCTGCCGTCTGAAATTTCCGGAGAAAATCCATTCAGCGTACAACTGGAATTCCTACAAGCTTTCATTCTGCCGGAATTTCTGTTTCCTTACCTCCAATACAGACTGGGCGGACAGATCACTCCCTCCATGAAATATATGAATCCTTACGGACGAGTACGCAATTCCCTGAACAACGACGCCATCAATCCACGCGAAAGAATGATCGAACAGGAAGGAGAAGCTTATTGGGAAAAACGAAAAAAAGAATTTCCCGAACGGAATAAAGAAACTGTCTTCGCCGAACGCGCAGTCTTTCTGCCTCAGGAAAATCTACTTACAGAAATTGCGACATTGCTGAAACGCCACCATACCGCCTATCGTCTTCTCATCAGTCCGGATTACAATCAAAAACAGCTGCATCCCGCAGACAAAGCCACACTGGAAGAAATCTTTGGCAGAGAAAATGTCTTTGATTTCAGCGGCATCAACCGATACACCGAAGACTACCACTTCTATTATGAACAAGGCCACTACCGCCCGCTGCTAGGCATAGAACTGCTACAGGAAATATATCGGCCGGAGAAGATCACTGAATGATCTTCTCGTAGGTACCGTCTTTCAAAATATCCAATCCTTTCTTCAACAACTCATTCTCTTGGTTCATGATCTGGTACATCTCATTCATGTTCCAGATATCCCTCGCAATCAACGCCTTCAGTTGTAATTTTAAAGTCGGCAAAAGCGGAGCCAACGCCTTTTCGTCCTTCGGTATCCCGGCTTTTTCCCCTTCTTTTACAATCGCATCGATGATCTCATCAGTGATTCGGAAATTCTTTACATACAGGTTGAAATCCGGGTACTTCTTTTTCAGTTGATCCCTGTTCTTATCAATGTAATTGGCAATAAAATCCCCAATGACATTTTTGGCAATCAGACGGTTCAAATACAAATAATTAATGGTTGTATCGATCGGGACAAACACATCCGGAATGATTCCCCCACCACCGTATACAGGCCGGTGTTTCACTTTCGTATAATATTTCAGAGAATCATTCACGACGATACTGTCGGCACTCACCATCTCTCCGCTCCGGTAACGGTTATACAGTTCTGCCTCATAATCCTCTTCTCCGGCCACATAGGGTTTCTGAATGCAACGCCCCGAGGGAGTATAGTAGTGAGCAACCGTCAAACGAATCATGGAACCATCCGTCAAGGGGAATTGTCTTTGCACCAATCCCTTCCCGAAAGAACGGCGACCGACAATCACTCCCCGGTCCCAATCCTGTACCGCTCCGGAAACAATCTCACTCGCAGAAGCCGAGTTTCCGTCAATCAGTATTACCACGCGTCCTTTCTGAAACAAACCGGCCGAAGTCGAATATTCTGCCCGACGCCCTGAATTGAGTCCATCCGTATAGACTATCATCTTGCTGCCATCCAGCAAATGATCGCTGATGCCGATCGCAGCACCCATATAACCACCCCCATTGGTCTGCAAATCCAATACCAGATCTTTCATTCCCTGCGCCTGCAATTTGCGGACTGCATCCTCAAACTCCTCGATCGTTGTTGCGGCAAAACGGGACAATTTGATATATCCGGTGACCGTGTCCAGCATATACACCGCATCGACACTGTAAATCGGTATTCTTCCCCGTACAATCCGGAAATCCATCTTTTCCTTCCCCCTCAACACTCCGACATTGACAATTGTTCCCTCCTCACCTTTCAAGCGTTTACGAACATCGGAATTTGAAATCTTCTTGCCGGCAATATCTTCTCCGTCAACGGAAACAATCCGGTCGCCCGGCAACAACCCCACTTTTTCCGAAGGTCCTCCGGGAACAATAGATACGACTGTCAGGGTATCCCGCAAAATGGTAAACTGAATTCCGATTCCAAAAAATCCGCCTTCCAAAGGTTCATTCATTTCCTCCACTTCTTCTTTGGTAATATAGACCGAATGGGGATCCAGATCGGACAATGCCTTGACAATCGCATCTTCTGTCAATTTCTGCAAATCAACCGAATCGACGTAAAATGCATCGATATAAGCCATCAGACGCTGGTATTTGATACTTTGTTCCCGCACCTGATTCTCCTGTCTTTGTGCCAGCACACTCTGAAAATGTGCCCCGAACAGCAACAGAAACCACATAAAAAATAAAAATCTTCTCATCTTATACAAACTATTTCTGAATTAGCCCATTGAAATATTTAATTCTTGTCCAGTTCTAATACTTCGAGATTTTTTATCTCTCCCCGGTCGATATCGAAACGGACAGCCGTTCTCACCTGATGGAATCCGAAACGCCCCGCCGCCCCGGGATTGATATGCAAACATGCCAGCGTTTTATCATACATCACCTTCAATATATGGGAATGTCCACAGACAAAAAGCTGCGGATGTTCCCGGTAAAGTACATCCCGAATCCCGGCATCATAATGCCCGGGATATCCCCCGATGTGTGTCATAACAGTCTTAACCCCTTCACATTCGAATATCAATGTCTTCGAAAATTCCCGCCGCAGCTCTCCACTATCGATATTCCCATATACCGCCCGCAGATCGAAATCTGCCGCCAAACGCCGGGAAACAGCCGAATCACCGATATCTCCGCAATGCCACACCTCGTCACAAGAAGTGAAGAAAGCCAGTACTTTGGGATCCAGCCAACCATGGGTATCCGATAACAAACCGATCTTTTTCATTTTCAGCTCTCCTGTAAACGATAAAGCAATTGAATTTCCGCCGCCCAGTTTTCCTCATCCGGGGTTTCCAGCACCAGCGGAATAGCGTCAAAATGCGGATCCTGCATAATCCAGCGAAAGGGATCCACCCCCAACTCGCCTTTTCCCAACACTTCATGCCGATCCACCCGAGATCCCTGCCCCTTCTTGGTATCGTTGAGATGCATACCTTTCAGATACTTCCATCCAATGACCTCATCAAAATGCTCGAAAGTCTCCCGAAAACCGTTCTCGGTCTTCAAATCATAACCGGCCGCAAAAGCATGACAGGTATCAATGCAAACACCCACCCGCTCTTTGTCTTCCACCCGGTCGATGATATATGCCAGTTGTTCAAAAGTATACCCCAAATTGGAACCCTGTCCGGCCGTATTTTCAAGTACGGCACATACATGCCGGGTCTTGTCGAGAGCCCAATTGATCGATTCGGCTATCGTCGCCAGACATTCTTCGTCACTCACTTTTTTCAAAGAACTCCCCGGATGAAAATTGAGCCGATTCAGTCCTAACTGCTCACACCGCAACATCTCGTCCAGAAAAGCAGAACGCGATTTTTCCAATGCCTCCCGTTCCGGATTTCCCAAGTTGATCAAATAACTGTCGTGCGGTAAAATCTGATCGGCCGAATAGCCCAATTCCTGACAACGTTGTTGAAAAAGTTCTATATTTTCTCTCGAATAGGGTGCAGCCACCCATTGGCGTTGATTCTTCGTAAACAAGGCAAACCCTTTCGCCCCGATCCGGTGAGCATTCAGCGGAGCATTCTCCACCCCACCCGATATACTGACATGAGCCCCCACATATTTCATATGACAATCATCCACATTTAAATTTCGTTCAACGACCTGCAAAGATAGTTTTTTCTACCAAAAACAAAATCAATAATTTGTATATAAAACTTCTTTTCTTGCATTCAGACAGTTGAAAAAAATAGCCGTAAAAGAAAAACTCCTCTACGGCTATTCTAATCATATCGCTTTTATTACTTAATCAGTTCTACGCTTCTCTTGACAAACTTATTCAAAGCTTCGCCTTTCAACAGACCGTTAGCCAACAAAGCCAGGTCGATCAACTGACCGACAATCTTGTTTCCCCGGCCGTATTCCTGCAACAGTTCCTGTTTCTGTTTCCGCAAGGCATCGATCTTATCATTGTATTCTTTCTTCCGGTCCTTGTCCACCTGCGGAATCTCCTCCTCTTTCTTGTCCTTGTTCAGCTCATCGATCTCGGTCTTCCTACCTTCGTTTTCCTTGATTTCGAAATCGATCGGCTCAAGTTTGGCCGCCATTTCCTTCCGTTCGTCAGCCAATATGTCCTTTACCAGCTTATGATCGGTATTCACTACCAAGGTAAACTGATCGTCCATGGCTCCATAGAAACCCATGCCCGGACTCATGGCAGCCATTTCCTTCATCCGCCGCATAAATTCCGAACGGGTGATCACCACCGGCTCAGCCGTTTCGCCCAATGCCTCGAAGTTCACGATATACATACCGCCTTCCTTCGGTAACTGAGCCTGAAAGACATCTTTCATCTCCTCCTGCTCCGTTTCCGTCCAATCGCTCTCCTTCGTCTCGCTTTTCGGAATCAGTTTGTCTATCACATCCGAATCGACCCGCAAAAACTTGTGATCGGCATTTTTCTGTTCCAGGTGATTGATGAAATGGGTATCCAGCTGACCGTCCATCAACAGCACATCATAGCCTTTTTCCTTGGCTGCCTGAATATAGGTGTACTGTTCCTGCACGTCGGTAGCATACAGATAAACGATGTGTTTATCCTTATCCGTCTGGTTGACTTTCACCAGATTTTCATATTCCTCCAAAGTGAAATACTTGCCATCCGTATTCTTCAACAAAACGATGCTGTTGGCCCGTTCAGCAAACTTTTCGTCGGTCAGCATGCCATATTGAATAAATATCTTCAGATCATCCCACTTCTTCTCATAATCTTCCCGACTGTTCTTGAAGATATCTCCCAGACTATCGGCCACTTTCTTCGTAATGTGATTGGAAATCTTTTTCACATTCCGGTCGCTCTGCAGATAAGAACGGGAAACGTTCAGCGGAATATCCGGCGAATCGATCACACCGTGCAGCAAGGTCAGATATTCGGGTACTATGCCTTCGACAGAATCGGATACATATACCTGATTGCAATAAAGCTGGATTTTATTTTTCTGGATTTCAAACTTATTGTCAATTTTCGGGAAATACAGAATACCGGTCAGATTAAACGGATAATCGACATTCAGGTGAATGTGAAACAGCGGATCCGGTGCCATCGGATACAATTCGCGGTAGAATTTCTGATAATCCTCCTCTTTCAGTTCAGCCGGCTTGCGCGTCCACAACGGATTCGTATCGTTGATCACATTGTCTTCGTCGGTATCGACATATTTTCCATCCTTCCACTCTTTCTTTTTCCCGAATACAATCTCCACCGGCAAGAACTTACAATACTTCGTCAACAGTTCCTGCACCTTGTTTTCTTCCAGGAAATCTTTTTCCTCGGCATTGAGATACATGATGATATCTGTTCCCCGTTCAGCCTTCTCGGTATTTTCCAGGGTATATTCCGTATCCCCTTCTCCGGTCCATTTGACCGCCTGAGCCCCTTCCTTATAGGATTTCGTAATGATCTCCACCTTGTCGCTCACCATAAATGCCGAATAGAAACCCAAGCCGAAATGCCCGATAATGGTCGCTGCATCGTCCTTGTGTTTTTCCAGAAATTCTTCGGCACCGGAAAAAGCGATCTGGTTGATGTATTTCTCCACCTCTTCCTGAGTCATTCCGATACCACTATCGGAAACCGTCAAAGTACCTGCCTCTTTGTCAGCTTTTACCCTGACCCGCAATCCGGAAGCATCGCCTTTGAACTCTCCCGAAGAAGCCAGCACCTTCAATTTCTGGGTAGCATCTACCGCATTCGATACGATTTCCCGTAAAAAAATTTCATGATCGGAATAAAGAAATTTTTTGATGATCGGAAATAAATTCTGTGTTGATACGCCTATTTTTCCAGTTGTCATAGTATATCTTTTTTAATTTTTGATTTTCAAGTTTACGCAGCTCAATCCACAATTGTTATGCCAAAATCAAACAAGTGACAAAAAGACAGCTATGAACAACCGTTTCCGACTTAATTTTCTCCTTTCAGATTGGGTAAGCTGACATGGTATTTGACAGCCAGGATACGAATCAAAATCACCGAAACCGCCCCCACCGTCTGGGTGAGTGCCGGTGACAAGCCGGCATAAAAACAGATATAATATATCAATCCGCCGAAAACACAGGCCAAGGCATAAATTTCCTTTCGAAAAATCAAAGGCACCTCATTGATCAGGGTATCTCTTAAAACACCCCCGGCAGCTCCGGTCAAGGTACCCATAATCAGTCCCACCCACATCGGATAATCGTGAGCGATGCTCTTTTCAATGCCGACCACGGCAAACAATCCCAAACCGATCGCATCGAAAATAAAAAAGGTATTGTTCAGTCGGATTACGTATTTTCCGAAAACAATGACAAACCCCAAAGCCAGTGCCGTGATGATCAGGTAAGACGACTGCAACATCCAGAAAGGGGTGACATCCAGCAACAAATCCCGGATCGTCCCGCCACCCACGGCCGTCACAAATCCCACCACATAAGCGCCGAACCAGTCAAAACGTTTGGCGGATGCCAGCCGGATTCCACTGATCGCAAAGGCAAAAGTACCGATATAGTCTATAATAGTCAATAAATTCATATAGTGTGTTCTTCTTTTCGGGCCGCAAAAGTATAAATTTCTATTTATTTTTCCATTTTATCCTTCTAATTTTGTCGACATAAAATCAACCTCATGGACCCACACGGTTTTTATCAACAACAAAGCGCCACCCTGCTGGCTCTATCCAAACGGATCAGAACAAAACGCAATCTGATAACGTTTATGAAACTACTCACCTTCGGACTAATGGTTTTTCTGGTTTACCGGTTCATCGACGGAAGCGATCAGCCCCTGCTGTACTGGGGCATTCTTTCGGTTCTTTTTTTCGGAGCCTTGACTTTCTGGGACAGCCGGACACTTTACCGGCAACGTTTCACTGAAGAACTGCTCCGAATCAACCAGTTGGAAACGGATGCTTTAAACGGGAAATACACCGATGGGGCTCAGGGCGATGAATTTCTGGACCCCGGCCATCCCTATGCCAACGACCTCGATTTGTTCGGCGAGAACTCCCTGTTCCAGCAATTGAACCGTACGGTAACAGCCTCCGGTACCCGACAGTTAGCCGACTGGCTGTTACACCTTTGTCAGGATCCCGAAACCATCCGGCAGCGCCAACAGGCCACGGCCGAATTAGCCTCTTTACCCGAATGGTGCCAGCATTTCCGTGCCTGCGGAGCCCTTCATCCCACCCAGCACCTCGATGCTGAAATCCTGAAAAAATGGAGAAGCGGAAGTCCGTTTTTCAAAAAGCCGCAAACGGTTCGCCCGGTCTTGTGGAGCCTGAACAGTCTGGTTATCCTTTCCTGGACAGCCACCTTTTTCACTCCCATTCCGGCCTCCCTGCCCCTGTGTCTTTCGTTGCTCCAACTCCTCATATTATCCTGCTGGCTCAAAAAAATCAACCGCTATCACCAGCAGTTGAATCTCTTTCTGAAAACTGTCAGCCACTACCGACCGCTGGTAGAATTGCTCCACCGGCAAACCTTCCAGTCCGACTACCTGAAACAGATCACCGACCGGCTGTTTGCCCCGCCCAACCATTCACTGCAGGCATTGAAAGCTCTATATAAAATACAAAACCGCCTGGACCAACGGGGAAACATCCTGGTGGCATTCGTCTTAAACGGTCTGTATCTGAAAGACTTTCACACCCTACTCTGCCTGGACCGCTGGAAAAGAAACTACGGTGCACGGATTGAGGAGTGGACCCAGGTACTCAGCAAGACCGACGCCCTGATCAGTATGGCCAACTACCGCTTCAACCACCCGTCCTACTCGATTCCGGTCATCAGCAACGATTCACTGATAGAGGCCCGGGAAATCGGTCATCCCCTCCTGAAAAGCGAACGGAGCGTCACCAATGATTTTCGGATAAAATCCCTGCATCAGGTAGCCATCGTCACCGGAGCCAATATGGCCGGTAAAAGCACCTTTCTCCGGACCATCGGTGTCAACCTGGTACTGGCACAATCCGGAAACGTCGTCTGCAGTCGTTACCTGGCCTTTCAACCCATGACCCTATTCACCAGCATGCGGACAACCGACAACCTGTCGAAAGACACCTCCTATTTTCACGCCGAATTAATCCGTCTTCAACAATTAGTCACCCTAGCAACCAAAGAAAGGCGAGTATTCATGATCATCGATGAAATGCTGAAAGGCACCAATTCCGTTGACAAATTAAACGGCTCCCTGGCTTTCCTGAAAAAATTATTGACCTTGCCCATTTCCGGTCTGGTAGCCACACACGATCTGGCATTGGGAGAACTGGCCGCAGAATATCCGGAACACTTTTTCAATGTCTGCTTCGAGATCATTCACACCGGACAGGAAATTTCCTACGACTACAAACTCCATCCCGGTGTCAGTCGCAATATGAATGCCAGCATTCTCCTGAAACAGATGGGATTGATTTAATTTATAGCTTCCGAAGCGAAGCCAGCCAGTTCGCCATGATCTCCCGGCCGCAAGAGGAAATACAGGATTCAGGGTGAAACTGAATTCCGTGAATGGGCAGAGAAACATGGTAAAAAGACATGATGTGTTCCTGTTCGTCGAAGCTGCTTACCCTCAAATCGGCCGGCATCGTTTCCGGCGCCACGACCCAGGAATGATAACGGCCGACCGTCACAGGATCCTCCAGACCGTTTAAAAGCAGGTCCCGAGGATCCACCACCCGCAAGGCCGACCGATGCCCGTGCAAGGGAGCGGACAAGTGGGATAAGGAAGCTCCGAATACCTCGGCGATCGCCTGATGTCCCAGACAGATCCCCAACATCGGATGGGTATTTTTACAATACTCGATCAAAGGCAACAACTCCCCCGCCTCCACCGGCAATCCCGGTCCCGGTGAAATCAGTATTCCCGCATATGACCGGAGACGGGAAAAATCGATCGCATCATTCCGGACCACCTCCCAATCAACCGCTTCCGGACTTTCCCGCAGCAATTGTACGATATTGAATACAAAAGAATCGTAATTATCGACGACAAGAATTTTTTTCATACGGTAAAGGTAAAATAGATTATTAAATTTGCGGGCAGATTTACCCGCAAAATATGAAAGCAGAAACAGTACGAAAAGAGATGAATCGATGCGGAAAAGCGGGAATCCCTTTTCTATGCGCCATCGATTTCGAAATGGAAAACGGTTTTTTCGTGGAAGACCCACTCCACGCAAAGACTATATATTTCAGGATCGGCCCTGTCGGCAACGCTCCTTCCGAAATACCCCCGGCAACAGCTCCCCGGCTAACCGTCCATCCAAACGACTTCGAGGCTTACCGGAATAAATTCGGACAGGTACATCAAGGCCTCATGCGGGGCGACAGTTTTTTACTGAACCTGACGGAAAAGACTGCCATCGAAAGCAACCTGAGTCTGGAACAAATTTTTCTCCTCAGCCAGGCCCATTACAAATTGCTGTATCCGGAGCATTTTGTCTGCTTTTCTCCGGAGACTTTTGTCCGCATCCGACACAACGAAATTTCCTCCTTTCCGATGAAAGGCACCATCGATGCCACCCTGCCGGAGGCAGAACGGCAATTGTTGAGCAACTACAAGGAAGAATGCGAACACCATACCATCGTCGACCTGATCCGAAACGATCTGAACATGGTAGCCACCCGCGTTCGGGTAAAACGGTTCCGGTATGTGGAGAAAATCCCGACCCTGCACGGCGAAATATTGCAGACCAGTTCCGAAATCAGCGGTCTGCTACCCGACGGCTGGGCGGCCGATTTAGGCAATCTCCTGTTTAAACTGCTCCCCGCAGGTTCCATTTCCGGAGCCCCCAAACCGGCCACCGTACACCTGATCCGACAAGCAGAAAAAATTCCCCGGGGATATTATACCGGCATATTCGGCTACTACGACGGACAAGAGTTCGACAGTGCCGTCATGATCCGTTACATCGAAAAAGAAAGCGATCGATACTATTTCCGCAGCGGAGGCGGCATAACCGTCCACAGTTCCGTTGAAGACGAGTACCGGGAAATACTCGAAAAGATCTATCTGCCCATTCACAATTAATTCATTTCACATGGAATCACCTCTTTTCATCGAAAGCCTGAAAATCGTCAACGGCCGTTTTATCCGCCCGGAATGGCACTGGCAACGCATGCATCAAACCCGGCAGGCCATTTTCGGCGACTGTCGCGACTCATTTTCTCCACCGACAATCCGCCTTTCCAAAGCACAACAACCAGGGGTGCAGAAATGCCGCATTACGTATGACCGTATCATCCGGAAAATCGAAATTGAGCCCTATCGTCCCCGGACGATCCACCGCCTGAAACTGGTCGACGGCACTCAGCTGGACTACCGTTTCAAATATGCCGACCGCAGCGGTATTCAGGAGCTGTTGCAACAAAAGGGCGATTGCGACGATATTCTTATCTGCCAAAACGGCCGGATCACCGATACCAGCTACAGCAACGTCGCCTTCTACGACGGACATCGCTACCTGACCCCCTCCACCTGCCTGCTGAACGGCACCAAACGTCAATACCTTTTACGAGAGGGAATCATCGGAGAAACAGAGATTCGGATACAGGATCTCCCTCATTTTCAACATCTCCGGCTCATCAACGCCCTGTTGGATTTGGAAGATGAAATCCAAGTGGAGATTCAGTCGATCCTGTAACCGGATTGTTCCAACGCCATCCACAAGCCCACCACTTCCGAATAATTTTTAGTCCCGCTGCTGATCCGATTTCCCTTCAAATAGGCATTGTAAACCTTATTTTGCACCTCTCCGGCTCCCGGACTGTATTTTTCACGCCAATATTGCCGTTCCTGATTGTACAGTTCGACGATCTCCGGCCGAATCCGGGCAAGCAGCTGCCGATATTCCTCCCCGGACAGCAAGCGCCGGGCATTGCTCATCGCATATCCCAGCATGGAAAAGCAACCGCTGAACCGGACAGCGGGCTCATCCGCCGAAACGGTAACCAGATAGGCATACAGATTGGCCTCGGCTTCACCCGCAATCCCCAAACGATGAGCCAGTTCATGCGCATACGTAAACGGATACTCTACATTCAACACCTCCTGATTCAGGTTAAACTCGGAGAAAAAAGGCCCCATATACCCGGATACCCCCAAACGCGACATCCCCCCGCTCCACAACATCGGCTTGGCTTTCAAAAACTTCCCGGAAGACACCAACCCGAACGAAGCGGCGATCTTCCTGTAGCGCTCCTGTATTCCAGTCTCGACAGGCATTGCTTTCAGACAGTCGGAAGTCCGCCAGGGCTCCAGATACCAATCGCCCCCCCGATCCCCGGCCAAAACATAACTCTCATTCAAGCGATCGATATAATCCGTCAGAAATCTCTGAAACTTCCCCGCATCATATTCAACTTCCGCCACCCCGGTCCGCTCATAGAAGGAATCGCGAAAATAATTCAAGCCCCAGGCCCCGTAAAACCAGACATAGGTCCACATCAGAAAGCGAATCATCACCCCAATCGTTTTTCTCCAACCCTTTTTCTTCCACCAGGCATAAAAGGGATAGCCGATCAGCCAAGCACAGGCCCCCACAATAAAACAATCCCCGACAGAAAAAGGAAAAAGAGAAGAAAAAGCAGACAAAACCGAAGAAACATACGGATACACATGCCGTGCATAGGCTTCTGCCCAGGCAGACTGCCAACGGCACAAACCCACCGTCCCGATCAAGATCAAAGGAATTCCCCAGGAAAAAACATTTCTTTTCATCATCATCCCCAAACAGCGTCGGTACAAAATTACAAAAACTCTCTCAATTTCCATGATCCGTCAATCCTTCCCCTGAGGGAACAAAAAAAGAGGTTGCCGAAGCAACCTCCCGTATGTAAGATCATTGTTTTTCTTACCAGATAGAAGCCCGTTTTTCCGGAGCCAGATACATCGGATCGCCTTCCTTGATTCCGAAAGCTTCATTCCAACCGTTGATGTGCGGCAGAGCGGCATTCACCCGCCAACGTCCCAGCGAATGAACATCCATCTGAGTCAACAGACGAATCTGCTCGTCGCGGATATTAGCAGCCCATACACTGGCATAAGCCAGGTAGAAACGCTGTTCCGGCGTAAAACCGTCAACTTCTCCCAGCGGCTGCTCTTTCGTAGCATTGTGAAATGCCTGAAAGGCCACTTGCAATCCGCCATGATCCGCAATATTTTCACCCAGAGTCAGCTGACCGTTGGCATGCAACCCGGGCAATACCTCGATCTGATCAAACCAGTCCACCAATACCTGTGCCCGCTCCTCAAAATTCTTCGAGTCTTCAGCCGTCCACCAATCCTTCAGATTACCGTCCTTGTCATACTGACGTCCCTGATCGTCGAATCCATGAGTCATTTCATGGCCGATCACCACTCCGATGGCCCCGTAATTAAAGGCATCATCCGCATTCATATCGAAGAACGGATACTGCAGGATACCGGCCGGGAAGCAGATTTCGTTGGTTGTCGGGTTGTAATAGGCATTGACCGTCTGGGGAGTCATCAGCCACTCGGTTTTGTCCACCGGCTTGCCGGCCTTGCTCAGCATGTAATCAAAATCGAACACATTGGAACGCAAGATATTGGCCCAATAGGAATCGTCTTTGATCTCCAAGGCTGAATAATCTCTCCAGGTATCGGGATAACCGACTTTCACATAAATGGCAGCCAGTTTTTCCAAAGCTTTGGTCTTGGTTTCCTCGCTCATCCAGGTCAATGCCTGAATCCGTTCGCCCAGCGCCTGCTGCAGATTGCCCACCAGTTTCACCATCCGCTCCTTGGCTGCTGCCGGGAAATATTTTTCCACATACATTTGTCCAACCGCTTCTCCCATCGCTCCATCAACTGCAGACACCGCTCTCTTCCAACGGGGTTTCAACTCTTTCACACCGGAAAGCACCTTCCCGTAGAAATCGAAATTCTCTGCCACAAACTCATCGCTCAGATAAGGAGCTGCCGCCCGAAGTACTTTCCACTGCAAATATGCCTTTTGCATTTCCAGATCGGCATGCTGCAAAATATGGGCCACTTCCTGCAACGGTTCGGGTTGTCCCACATTCAGTTCAGTCACTTCCGGCAATCCAAGAGTTGTGAAGTATACCTTCCAATCAATCCCAGAAATTTCCTTTTCCAATTCAGCCATCGTCATCTTGTGGTAATTGGCGTGCGGATCGCGCATCTTCACTTTATCATAGGAAGCCTTGGCCAAACGGGTCTCAAGGGTCAAAACATCGGCAGCAGCCTGCCGAGCCGCTTTCTCATCCAAACCGGCCAATTGAAACATCTTCTCCATGTGCTTCTGATACCGGGCACGAACTTCCTTATTGTGTTCATCCTCCGCCAGGTAATAATCCCGGTCTGCCAGTCCCAAACCTCCCTGATAGGTTTGCAGCAGATTCATGCTGCTGTTCATATCATCGGGACCGATGTAAACACTGAAATAGGGACCGAATCCCTGTTTGGTCATCTCCGCCACCAAAACCAGCATTTCTTTCGCATCTTTCACGGCGGCAATCCTTTCCAGTATCGGACGGATCGGAGCACAACCATCGGCATTCAATTTGACCGAGTCCATTGCCATGTTATACAAATGACCGATCTTCTGAGCCACCGAACCGGCTTCGGATTCCCGGGCAGCCAATTCTTCAATCAAACCTTTCAGCTGCGTACGGTTGTTCTCCGCCAACTGGTCAAAAGAACCAAAACGGCCATATTCATCTGTCAAAGGATGTGCCTTCATCCAACCGCCACAGGCAAATTGATAAAAATCCGCATTAGGCGCTACCGACCGATCCAGATTGGCAACGTCAATTCCACCGGTCTGGGCCGTCTCCTTCTTCTGATCACAGGCAGCAGCAGCCAAAGCCAGCATTAAAACAGGTAAATAAAATCTTGTGTTCATTCATATGAAAATTTAAATCATTCAAAACAAACGGTTTGTCTCCACACAATCGGACAAACCATTTTCAAACGAGGTACAAAAATAAAAAATAAATTGATTCACCATAACTCCCCCTCTCGGCAAACCGTCCACTTTTTACGACTTTTCCGATTTCCTGATTCAACGCCTCCAAAGATTATTCATCGATCAGAATCCAAAATGAAACTCACTCAATGTATTCTGAATCACATCTGTATACATGCTGAGCAATTCCGCCAAATTCATGCAAGAATAAGTAACAATCGCCGTGATAATGATCATCAGCAGAAATTGAATCCATAAATTAGTGCCTCGCGTTTTCATAGCTTTTAAATTTAAAGTGAATACTTCTGCTTTTCGTCTTAAAGTTAATACATTATTTTCATATTAACAAGTTTTTAACAGAAAAATTCATTTTTATTAAAAAACATGAAAACAGAGAAACAATACCTCATTCTTCAGATGCTGCGACTGTGACATCCGGCCTTTCACCCAATTCTTCCGCCAGAACTTTCTGCGACGTTCTAAAAGCATCGATAAATCCCCGGGCTCGAATGGTTCCATCGGGTGCAATGAGCACAAAGAAAGGCCATCCCGAAAAACGGTAGGTCTCCATCAAAAGCTTATTAGTCGGACTATCGGTCTCGACTTCAACCTCAGGCCAAGGATGTTGAAGCATGTCAGCCAAAATCGGACGTATATCCTCTACTCCAGGCAAAGGGGTTTTCTTGTCTGTCGGCAACTTCTCATAGATTTCACGGATAGAGGCAATGGATTCTGTAATCCCCAACACATCAAGGCCCTGACTGTGATAGCGGTCGTAAAGCTCCTGCACATATCGGTCAATAAAAATCGATCCGGGACACATGCCCCAATGATAAATCAACAAATAACGGCCAGCATAAGAAACTTTGTCAAGAGCCTTTCCATCAACAGTCGTAACAGTAAAATCCGGTCCCGGTTGTCCTTCGGCCAACTGCTCCATAACAGCCATCTGTTGGGCAAAAAATTGTCCATAATAGCTTTTCTGCAACTCAGGAGAATAAGCGGTATAAATGGCCTTCGACTCTTCAATCGGTCGATAAGATATAGCAGATAGATCCTGAACCAACAAATAAAGTGTGCCTTCGGAATGAGCCTCGGTATAACGCCGACTGGCTGACTTTTTCCGATCCGACCCAGGATTGTTTTCATAAAACAAATTGAACTTTTGCGAGTATATTTCTGCCATAGCCGTATCCTTCCTCTCCAATGCTTCGCCTGCCAAATACATATACTCTCCGCGAACCATCCCCAATGAATCTTCGAGGCGCAACCTCTCGGCAAGCAACGGATCGTCGTATATTCCTCCCTCCAAAGAACAATAATAAATTTGATCGACACTCCCCTTCATTCGAATATAATCGGAATCCGTGATGATCAGTTCTTTTCCTCTGCAATCACACCTCCGGGCCTGTCCCACCTTGGGATGAAAACTCATCAGGTAATGCTGGTCATGAGGCTGATTTCCCCTGTAACGAAAACGACCAGAATCCTGAACAATGATATCAAAAGCCGGTTCATATGTCCAATTCGGATGGATGATACGCTCAAAACGCAAGGTGTCACCGGGACAAAGTCCGTCGATCTCCCCGACAAGCGTAAACCGCTGATCGTGACAGGCAGCAACGACAAACAACAGGAGCGCCATACCCAATCGCCTTAAAACCATAATCTATTAGAATTTAAATATAGTTATCAAAATTAAGTATTTCATTTTATCTTTACAACAGGTTGCTAAAAAATTCCTATTTTTGCATGCATCAAAATAGAAAGCCATGATCAAACACATCGTATTTTTCAAATTGCAGGCATCGGAACAGAAACACGCTCAGATGCAGGAAATTAAAAAACAGCTGGAAGCTTTGATTCCACAAATACCGGAATTGAAAAGCATGGAAGTCGGGATCAATGCCAATCCCAAAGAACAGTGGGACTTGAGCTTAACGGCAATCGTAGAAAACTGGCAAGATCTGGAAACTTATGCCAACCATCCGGCCCATCAAAGCATCGTCAAAAACCTCATCGCTCCGATCAAAGAAGACAGAGCCTGCGTAGACTATGCTTTTTAATCCGGTATAATACCCGTGTGCTTGCTTAACCACGTAAAAAACAAGAATCATGCAAAAACAGGTATCCCTACCCTTTTTGCTGTTGGGCATTCTTTTCAATGTCTGCCTGATAGCCTCCAATCTTCTGGAGACCAAAGTCATCCAACTGGGTCCCATCACCGCCACCGCCGGTCTGATCGTATTTCCCATATCCTACATCATCAACGACTGCATTGCTGAGGTCTGGGGCTTTAAAAAAGCCCGTCTGATCATCTGGTGCGGCTTTTTCATGAATTTCCTGACCATCGGCTTTGCCCGGATTGCCATTGCCCTGCCGGCCGCTCCGTTCTGGGAGGGAGAAGAAAGTTTCAACTTCGTATTCGGCCTAGCTCCCCGCATTGCCCTGGCCAGTCTGCTGGCCTTTCTGATCGGTTCGTTCCTGAATGCCTATATCATGAGCAAAATGAAAGTAGCCACCGGTGGAAAATATTTCTCCCTGCGGGCCATCCTCTCTACCCTCGCCGGAGAAAGTGCCGATTCATTGATTTTCTTTCCCATTGCCTTCGGAGGTCTCATATCCGGTGCAGAACTGGGCCTCCTGATCGGAACACAGGCCCTGTTGAAATCCCTGTATGAAGTCATCATCCTGCCGGTTACCATCCGGGTGGTCCGGTACATCAAAAAGATAGACCAAAGCGATGTCTACGACCGGCACATCTCTTATAATATCATACATTTCAAAGATTTATAAAACAATCATTCCTCCTTCAGGAAATTTCGGCAGGCCTTGACCAACATCGCGATTCCCACCGGGATGGCTCTTTCATCCGGTGCCATGGCAGGATTATGCAAAGGAGGCATTTCCGCCTTTTCCGGAGGACATACTCCCAAGGTCCAAAAAACCCCTGGCAGTTCTTGTAAATAAATGGCAAAATCTTCCCCCAGAGTCAGCGGATCGGACTCCACCACCTTTTTCACTTCAGGAACCTCCGTTGCCCACGAGCGGACTTTTTCAGTCAACGCCTCATCATTCACCAAAGGAGGCAGTCCGTTCCAAGGCATGTCCGGTACGAAACGACAGCCATACAAGTCGCAAATGACCGGTGATTTTTCCTGTATCAACTCAAAAATCCGCAAACGCAAGGCATTATCGTGGGTCCGGACCGTGCCCAACACCTCCACCCGGTCAGGGATGACATTATTGGCCGATCCGCCATGAATAGAAGTAATCGACAATACAGCCGGTATCAGCGGATGACGGAATTTGGTAATAATCGTCTGATAGTATTGAATCAAAGCAACCGCCGCCAGTATCGGATCAGAGCCAGCCTGAGGCATGGCCGCATGGGTTCCCTTTCCTTCCACCGAAAAAATAATATTGTCGGAAGAAGCAAAAAAGGCCCCGCTGCGTATCCCGATCTGTCCGACAGGCAAACCCGGAAATACATGTTGTCCGAAAATAGCCTGCGGAACAGGTGGCTCCAGCAGATAGGGCAATAACAAGCGTGCCCCTCCCGGGCGTTTCTCCTCACTGGGTTGAAAAACAAACTTTACCGTTCCCCCCAGTTCCCCTTCCCGGCCCTTCAAAAACAACACGGCCCCCAACAGCATCGCCGTATGCATATCGTGACCGCAGGCATGCATCATGCCGGCAGTTTCAGAACAATAAGACAAACCTGTTTCTTCCTGAATGCGAAGAGCATCCATATCCGCCCGCAAAGCCACACACCGCTCCCCTTTTCCCAAAACTGCAATGATACCCGTTCCATAAGTCTTGTAAGGGACCTGATACTCCTCCAATACTTTTCTGATAAAATCCCGGGTCTGAAATTCCTGCGTGGACAACTCCGGATGCTGATGCAACCAACGCCGGAACTGAACGGCACACTCACAAACCGCCTGCATATTCATAGGCATAAATTTCAATTTGTTTATTATTTATTATTCATTATTGATTGAACAAAAATAAAAAAAATCGTCCCGAAGCATTCTGTACAAACGTTTTCTTTACATTTTTTGTGCTTTTTAATTTAAAATTTTGCCAATTATTCCTAATACATGGGGTTATTTGAAAAAAAATTGCACGAATTATGCATTAGCCGGTATATAACAACCATATTAATAACAAAACCATGATCCATCCACTCGCTTATGTAGACCCGGAAGCCAAAATCGGAGAGAATGTGACCATTCACCCATTCGCCTATATCGACAAAAATGTTGAAATCGGCAACAACTGCACCATCATGCCCTATGCCAGTATCCTCAGCGGTACCCGCATGGGAACAGACAACATCGTCTATCAGGGAGCCATCGTCGGTGCACCCCCTCAAGATTTCAAATTCAAGGGAGAAGACACTCTCCTGAAAATCGGCAACTGCAACACCATCCGTGAAAAAGTCATCCTGAACCGGGGAACTAATCCGACAGACTGTACGATACTCGGAGACCACAACTTCCTATTGGAAGGAGTACATCTGGCCCACGACACCCATTTAGGGAACCATTGCATATTGGGCAACGGAGCCAAAACTGCCGGTAATTGCATCATCGACGACAGAGCCATTTTGGGAAGCGAGGCAATCGTCAAACACGGATGTCACATCGGTCGCTGGGCCCTGATACAAGACGGTTGCCAAACCGACAAGGATATACCGCCTTACATCGTCGCAGCCCATAATCCAATCAGTTTCTACGGTATCAATGCGCTGAATTTAAACAAAGAAGGACATCTTTCCTATGAAATCATCGATAACATCGCCAAATGTTACGGACAAATCTATCAATGCGGTATCAGTCTGGAAAATGCCCTGCGAAGAATCAAAGAAATCATCCCCATCAGTCCAGAAATCAATTACCTAATCAGTTTCATTGAAAATTCCTCCAAAGGAATCATCGGTATCAACCAATGAAATGAATAAATATGTATATTTGCAAAATATAAATTCAAAAATACAAACTAAACACACTAATACAACTATTACAAAATGGCAAAAATTTCATTTTTTACGTGGGCAGTCATTGTACACTTTCTGACATGTTTGCCTTTGGGAGTTTATTCCTCGAATAAGACCTCCACCGATTCGAAAGCCTTACCCAAACAAGAGGTAGAAACGCGCAAAATCGTTGCAGTTAAAACCATTTCCGTCCGTTGTCCGGTAGGAACTGTACCCAGTTTGCCATATCAGGTATGGGTAACATATTCTGACGGACAATCCGAATACCGGCAGGCAAAATGGTCAAACTCAGCCCTCGCGACAGAAGAGTCTCAGGCGGATGCGACCCTCCATCCGGCAGGCAGCCAATATACTGTAAACGGATATATCCTGGGAGATGAAACGACAGACGAAGGTTATCCGATTCAAGCGAACATAGAAGTCGTAAAGGAGTATGAGGATACGCCGACACAAGTGGCAGCCCATACCGTTCCCTTGACCGATGTGACAATCGACGGAGACAACCGTCTGACCTCCAACCGGGATCTGGCCATCCGGGAAATCATCAGCTGGGATGTTACCCAACAATTGTATAACTACCGGGATACCTACGGACTGAGTACAGAAGGGTATACCCGTTCCGACGGCTGGGATTCTCCGGAAATCAAACTGAAGGGGCACGGATCCGGACATTACATGTCCGCCCTGGCGCTGGCTTATGCCGCTGCCACCGATCCGGAGCAGAAAGCGATACTGTACCGTAACATCACCCGCATGGTCAATGAATTGCGGGAATGCCAGGAACGTACCTTCGTCTGGCATGATGAATTGGGACGGTATTGGGAAGCACGGGACTTTGCCCCCGACGAGGAACTGAGAACGATGAAAGGCACCTGGGAAGCATTCGACGAACACAAAACCAAATGGGCCACTTACGGTTACGGCTATCTGAACGCTATCCCGGCCCATCATCCAGCCCTGATCGAGATGTATCGGGCCTACAACAACTCCGACTGGGTATGGGCCCCTTATTATTCCATCCACAAACAGCTGGCCGGCCTGATCGACATCGCCACCTACATGGACGATCCGGCAGTAGCCGACAAAGCCCTCCTCATCGCCAAAGACATGGGATTGTGGGTCTGGAACCGGATGCATTACCGGACTTATGTCAAGACCGACGGCACCCAGGATGAACGCAGAGCCCGCCCAGGCAACCGCTATGAAATGTGGAACATGTACATCGCCGGAGAAGTCGGAGGTATAGGTGAATCGCTGGCACGCCTCTCCGAAATGGTCAGCGACCCGGAAGACAAAGCCCGTTTACTGGAAGCCTCCAACTGTTTTGACAGTCCGGCCTTTTTCGTTCCACTTTCAAGGAATATCGACAATATCCGCACCCGTCACGCCAATCAGCATATTCCCATGATCATTGCGGCTTTGAGAAGCTACCTCAGCAATCACGATCCCTTCTATTATCACCTTTCCGAAAATTTCTGGAATATGATACAAGGTCGTTACCGTTATGCCACGGGAGGTGTCGGGAACGGAGAAATGTTCCGTCAGCCCTACACCCAGATACTGAGCATGGTCATGAACGGCGTTTCTGAAGGGGACAGCCATTCCAATCCGAATATCAACGAAACCTGCTGTGCCTATAACCTGCTGAAACTGACCAAAGAACTCAATTGTCTCCATCCGAATGACGCCCGCTACATGGACTATTACGAACGTACACTGTACAATCAGATCGTAGGCTCTCTGAATCCGGTGCACTACCAGACCACTTATCAATACGCCGTAGGCATGAACGCCTCCAAACCCTGGGGCAACGAAACCCCTCAGTCAACCTGTTGCGGTGGAACCGGTTCAGAAAATCACGTCAAATATCAGGAAGCCACCTATTTTGTTTCCGATTCGACCCTGTGGGTCGGCTTGTATATGCCCACCACTCTCCACTGGAAGGAAAAAGGAGTGACAATCCGACAGGAATGCCTGTGGCCGGCCGAACAATCGGTCATTAAAATAAACGAGGGCGGAGCCTCCTTCGCCATGAAACTGCGGGTACCCTACTGGGCCACAAACGGTTTTGACGTAAAACTCAACGGCAAGTCCCTGGCTTCGGAATATACTCCCTGCTCCTATGTGCAGATTCCTTATCGTCAGTGGCAAGCGGGAGATGTCGTGGAAGTGGTGATGCCGTTTACGAAACACATCGACTACGGTCCGGACAAATTGTCGGCAGAAATTGCCAGCAAAGACGGCGAACCGCTTGAAAGTGCCTGGGTAGGCACCCTGATGTACGGACCTCTGGCCATGACCGCCACAGACATAACAAACTGGAAAGAAGCGACTCTCAATATCGATCCCTATCTGGCTTCCATCACCCCCGTTTCCTCCAACGGCCTGCAAACAGGCACCAATGGCAACCTGTACATGCTGACTCAGGGCGGAAAAACTTTCCAGCCGGACTATTACAGACATGAACATTCAACCCACTATTTCCGCATCAATCAGGTCAAGGATCCCACGGCCGAACTGAAAACAGCCCTGGCGACCAAACTGAGGGAAATCACGGTATACCACAAAAAGAACTATACCAGGGCCAGTTTCTCTCCACTGAAATCAGCGGAAAAAACAGGGAAAAAACTGATGGAAGCAACGACGGTAAGCGGCAGTTCCATTTCTGCTGCCATTACAGCCATCGATCAGGCAACAGAAGGACTGAAAGCCACCCGGCTGGACAAGAGTCTGCTGGAAACAGCCCTGCTCAACGCAAGGAACTACGATGCGTCTTTGTATACCGGCAATAGCTTCCAGCAGTTGCAGGCAGAAATCCAAACCACACAAAACATCTTGAACGACAGCGACCGGCAAATCATCATCGACCGGCAAACACTGGCTTTACAGGATGCCGTATCCGGTTTGGTACTGGCCAAAGAGGTCGACAAAACCCAACTGCAAGAGTTGCTGAATATCGCCCAGGAACGGACCACTGCTCAGGAAAAATGGAACGCACTGACGGTAAAAGTACCCGAATTTGCTCCCTGGGCCCATTTCGGCTATCTCCGCCTGACCAAAACCCTGGAAGAGGCCCAAGGGGTATACGACAATAAAGACAAAAATTACTCGCAGGAAGAGGTGAATGCCATCGTTTCCAGTTTAAATACTGCCATCAACACCATGCGACCGGGTAATTTGCCAGAAATGGAAGATTTGAGACCCTTGTCCGGCTTGTTGAGACGGGCCGGTACCATCGACGAATCCACCAGTGCAGCCTTGAAAGAAGCGGTCGAATACGCCCGCATGGTCATGGAATATGTAACCGACGGCAGCGGCACCCACGATATGATCGAAACGGCCGTCACCCGCCTGAAAACCGCCATGGGGCTATAATCCAAGCTGGTGTAACTTTCCGGAAAAAGCAGGATTCCTGCTTTTTCCGGAAAGTTACACCAGCTTGGATGCTCTAATCTTCAAGCAAAAACTCCCGAAGATATTTTCCCATTCCTTCCCAATAACCCGAAATCACTTTCCGAATCCGGAAATTACGGTCCAGAACGAAAAAACGGGGGAAACCGGTAATTCCACACTGTTTAACCCATTGACTTTCTCCTTTCAAATAAGGACAGGCAACAGACATTTCTTGCACATACTTTTTCATCAAACCGTATGAATCAAGCGGATTGATGCAAAGAAACAGGTATTTTTTCTGTTCACAGACATCCAGAACATGTTCCTGAATTTCATCGAAAGCCAAGGCACAGGCCCCACAACCAATATAACAGAATTCCAATACCATCCGTTCCGCCTCGAAATCATACAAAGCAAGAGTATCACCCTGCATATTGATCAAATTCCCGTCCGGCATTCGATCTCCCTCCTGCAGTTCTTCCACCGCCGGAACCGCTTCGGAACGGATTATCTCCGGAATGGAAAAAACAGAATCGGGAACAGGTTCGTTTAACCGCCACTCATGCAACTGTGTCTGATTTTTCTGATCGATATGAGGTTTCCCTTTCACATTCCGAACAAAGTGTGTAAACAGACATACAGGTAAATAACTCTGCTTATCTACAGCCAAACGTTCATAGTTACGGGTATCGACCTGCAACTTCGGGACAGTACCGGTCTGACGATTTTCCAGCACATAACAGTGACGCCCGTCAATGACCGTATCTGCCGCCAGCGAAATCGCGCCAACCAGCCAGGCATCCTCCGGATAGCGCTGCTGGAATACAGAATCCGGCAGACAAAGACGATCATAGTATAAACAAACCTTTTGCTGCCACTTTTGAAAAGTTCCGAATCCCCACTCCGTATCGCTTTTCGTTGCAGGATCCTTCTCCATCAATACATTTTCCAGAGTAAGATACACCAGACTATCCCCGAGATAATACACCTGATACCCTTCTCCTCTTTCTTCCATACAGAATGTATTCACAAAATTCCAGCCCAGCAAACTGTCTGCAGCCTGTTTTTTCAAACAGACCGATCCCTCCAAATGTCCGACAATCAAATCGGTTTCCGGCTGAGGGGAACCGAGTATGATGGTCTGCCGGGCTGTCAAGGTCTTCATTTTCACATAGGTCTGCTGGATTCGCTCCAATATCTGCAAAATCTTCCCGGCAGGCTGTGCCCATCCGTTTTCCAAACAACAGAAAAACAGAAAAAATAAAAAAATTCCTCTCTTATACATCTGTCTGACAACAAGAGAGGGGACTGTAAACCTCCCCTCTCCCTATAAATTCTGTTGATGAATATGCTCAACGGTTCTTGAGCCTTTCTTCCACCCATTTCCGGGCATTCACAAAAGCCTCGATCCAGGGGCTGACTTCATCAGCTTCCCGACCCTCGGCATAATAAGCCCAGTTCCAGGGATAAATCGAACGCTCCAGGTGGGGCATCATGGCCAGGTGACGACCATCCTTGCTGCAAATAGCGGCAGTGGCAAAGGGCGAACCGTTCGGATTGGCCGGATAGGCGTCATAACTGTATTTGATCGGAATGTTGTATTCACTTTCGGCATACGGCAGACTGAACTTTCCTTCCCCATGAGACACCCAAATTCCCAGACGGCTGCCGGCCAACGACTTCAACATCACGGAATTGTTCGGCTGAATGGTGACGTTGACAAATCCGGATTCGAACTTATGCGAATCGTTGTGCAACATCTTCGGCATCTCCGGGTGTTCGGGATAGATCAATCCCAACTCAACCGCCAGCTGACAGCCATTACAGATGCCTAAACTCAAGGTATCCTCGCGTTTGTAGAAATTCTCCAATGCCTGACGGGCTTTTTCATTGTATTTGAAAGCACCGGCCCAGCCTTTCGCAGACCCCAGCACATCCGAATTCGAAAATCCGCCGACATACACGATCATATGAACATCTTCGAGTGTTTCCCGTCCGCTGACCAGGTCGGTCATGTGTACATCCTTCACATCGAAACCGGCAAGATGCAAAGCCCAGGCGGTCTCGCGTTCACACTGACACCCCTTCTCCCGGATCACGGCCGCCCGGATGCCGGATCGGGTCTTCCGATCCAATTGCAATCCCAGATCAGCCAGTTTACCGGTAAACCCTTTCGGGAAGTGGTATTTCAATTCGTTCTTTTTATAGCTTCTGTATCTTTCCAGCGCTTTTTCTTCTCCACTCTGACGACGATCCAGCAAATAAGAGGTCTTGAACCAGAGATCCCGCAAGGATGGAATATCCAGCGACCAGCCGGCCGCATCTTTCTTCAGGTTCAGCTGACCGGCTTTCCCCGGTTTACCCAGGAATGCGTATGCCACTCCGGCCTCCTCCAACAGGGCAGCCACCCGTTTGGCCTCTTTATCGGCAATCTGAATCAGCACGCCCGGATTTTCAGCAAACAGAATCTTGATGACGTCTTTCTCCGCCAGGAAGGACAAATCGATGTCCAAGCCCAAGCGATTGTCCGCGAAACACATTTCAAGCAAAGCTGTAATCATACCGCCGGCAGAAATATCATGCCCGGCCAATACTACCCCTTCGGCCACCAACTGCTGGACAACCGTAAAGGCTTTTACAAAATAATCGCTATCCTTGACATCCGGCACCTCTTTGCCCACCTTATTCAAAATCTGGGCAAAACTGGAGCCTCCCAGTTTCAGTTTATCGAAAGAAAAATCGACATATACGATCTCGGTAGCCGGATCATCCTTCAATACCGGCACCACAATCTTCCGGAAATCGTTCACCTCCCCCACGGTAGAGATGATCACCGTACCCGGAGCATATACTTTCCTGTTCCCGTACTTCTGGGTCATGGACAAAGAATCCTTACCGGTAGGGATATTTACTCCCAGCTCAATGGCAAAATCACTGGCTGCCTGCACCGCCTGGTACAAACGGGCATCCTCGCCCTCGTTCCGGCATGGCCACATCCAGTTGGCAGAAAGCGACACGCCCTTCAGTCCTTTTTCAATCGGAGCCCACACCAGATTGGTCAGCGCCTCGGCAATGGCCAGACGCGATCCGGCCGACGCATTCGCCATGGCGGCTACCGGAGCATGTCCGATAGAGGTGGCAATTCCCCGATATCCGGAATAATCCAAGGCAACGGCAGCCACATCACTCAACGGCAGATGCAGCGGACCGACACACTGTTGCCGAACAACACGTCCCGACACCGAACGGTCCACCTTATTGGTCAACCAATCCTTCGCAGCTACCGCCTCGATCTGCAACACCTGTTCCAGGTAAGATTCGAGTTGATCAGCCGAATACTCCAGATCGGCATACTTTTCTTTTATGGTTTTATCCTCCATGATCGTCCTGGGAGGATTTCCAAACATATCTTTCAATTCCAGATCAATCGGTTTTTCATGAGTCCGGGCATTTTCAAAGGTAAAGCGCTGATCGCCGGTCGTCTCTCCGATGACATACATCGGCGAACGCTCCCGGTCGGCAATACGCTGCAATTCAGCCACATCTTTCTCTTTCATAACCAATCCCATCCGTTCCTGCGACTCGTTACCGACAATCTCTTTGGCCGACAGAGTCGGATCTCCGATCGGCAATTTCTCCAGATGGATCTTTCCGCCGGTTTCCTCTACCAATTCCGACAAACAGTTCAGGTGTCCGCCGGCGCCATGATCATGGATGGAAACGATCGGATTGA
Source organism: uncultured Odoribacter sp. (assembly GCA_944321165.1). Classification (GTDB taxonomy): domain Bacteria; phylum Bacteroidota; class Bacteroidia; order Bacteroidales; family Marinifilaceae; genus Odoribacter. The sequence continues at coordinate 65,350 of CALUKE010000005.1, read as the reverse complement.
CCTCGCTTTCGGCCATGGCCCGAATAGCATTATAGACCCGTTTCTGCATCTCCGGATTGGAACGCTGTACGGCATTCAACTCGATGGCTCCGGCATACAGACCGGTATCGACCGAAGAAACGGCACCGCCGCCCATCCCGATCCGGTAATTGTCACCACCCAGCAGAACCACCTGATCACCGACTTCCGGCGTATGCTTCATTGCCTGCTGCCGATTGCCATAACCGACTCCACCCGCCTGCATGATGACCTTATCGTATCCATAAGTACGGCCGTCTTCCTCGTGTTCAAAAGTCAGCAAAGAACCGCAAATCAAGGGTTGTCCGAACTTATTTCCGAAATCGGAAGCTCCATTCGAAGCCTTGATGAGAATATCTTCCGGAGTCTGGTAGAGCCATTTCCGGGGATTGATTGCCTGTTCCCACTTCCGGGAGGCCTCCAGCCGGGGATAGGAAGTCATATAAACCGCCGTACCCGCCAAGGGCAAAGCCGCCTGTCCGCCGGCGATACGGTCGCGGATTTCACCGCCGCTACCGGTTGCTGCCCCGTTGAAAGGCTCAACGGTCGTCGGGAAATTATGTGTTTCCGCTTTCAACGATATGACCGTCTCTATATCACGCGTCTCATAAAAATCCGGTCCGTCGTGTGTATGCGGAGCAAACTGCACCGCCTCCGGTCCGTCGATAAAGGCACAATTGTCCTTATAGGCCGAAACAATCCGGTTGGGATTCTCCTGAGATGTTTTCTTGATCAGTTTGAAAAGCGTGCTTTCCTTTTCCTCTCCGTCAATGATAAAGGTACCGTTGAAAATTTTGTGCCGGCAGTGTTCCGAATTCACCTGGGAGAAACCGAATACTTCCGAATCGGTCAATTTGCGTCCCAGTTTCCCGGCCAGTCCCTCCAGATAAGCGATCTCATCCGGATTCAGCGCCAATCCTTCCTGCACATTATAGGCCCGGATATCCTCGATATATACAATCGGATCCGGCTGCCTGTCAATGGTAAATACTTGCTGATCCAAGCCCTTGTAAAAAGCCTGCAACATCGGATCATAGGGAGTCTTCTCACAAGCTGTCTGCGTAAATTCTTCAATCCGGACAATACCGTCGATACCCATGTTCTGGGTGATCTCCACCGCATTCGTACTCCAGGGCGTGATCATTTCCCGACGAGGGCCGACAAAATAACCGTTCAAAGCATCGCCCTGCACTTTCCGGGCTCCATTGAACAACCATTCCAATTTACTGACATCAAGAGGATTTTCAGACGTCCGATACTGTACAGCATATATCGTAGCGTCTTTCTGATAGAAAACTATAGTCATGCTTTGTATAATAAAATTATTTCACGTGATTAAAAGCACACAAAGATAATGATTCTGATTGAATCGCTTTCTCTAATCGTGATTATTATTAAAAAAATTGATACCTTTGTCGACCATTCCTGAAAAAACGATGAATTCATTATTAGAAAAAGCGATTCAAGCCGCCCTGAAAGCTGGCGAAGCAATACTTCGGATATACGACGATCCGGCTTCGGATTTTGAGATAGAACACAAAGCAGACAATTCTCCTCTGACTGTCGCAGACCGGAAATCCAACGACATCATTCTGGATTTTCTAAAAGAGACGCCTTATCCGGTCATCAGCGAAGAAAGCCGGGCTGTTGATTATGCCGTCCGCAAAGAGTGGCAAACGGTCTGGATCGTCGATCCGTTGGACGGCACAAAAGAATTCATCAAAAGAAACGGAGAATTCACGGTCAACATCGCCCTAGTCTACAACGGGAATCCCATTTTAGGAGTCATTTACATTCCAGTGAAAAAAAGACTGTACTACGGAACCCTCCAACAAGGGGCGTTCCGGGCAGATGAAATCGGTCATCCGTCCGAAATCACATTCGAGGAACTGGAACGCCAGGCGGTCCGTCTGCCGCTTGAGCGAAAAGATCCTACCTATACGGTTGTAGCCTCCCGTTCGCACTTGACCCCCGAAACCGAAGCATTCATTCGGGAAATAGAAAAAAAACAGGCTCCGATCCGGCTGACCTCCATCGGCAGTTCCATCAAAATCTGCCTGATCGCAGAAGGAAGTGCGGACGTGTATCCCCGTTTTGCACCGACCATGGAATGGGACACTGCTGCCGGACATGCCATTGTCAAAGCCGCCCACAAAGAGATCTTCCGGGAAGACGGTCGCACTCCGTTGACCTACAACAAGGAAAATCTCCAGAATCCCTGGTTTATCGTTCAATGAAACCACTTGTAAAATCCATAAAACGATCACATATGACGGAAAATATCTATCCGATTTTTGATAAAATGCTACAGCGGAAAGACCGCGAAGCCCTACTGCACCAAAAAGGCATCATGATCTGGTTCACCGGCTTGTCCGGATCCGGGAAAAGCACTCTGGCCATCGCCCTGGAAAGGGCATTGTACGAACGGGGCTTCCTGTGCCGGATATTGGACGGCGACAACATCCGGAGCGGCATCAACAACAACCTGGGCTTTTCAGATGCCGACCGCACCGAAAATATCCGCCGCATCGCAGAAGTATCCAAGCTATTCGTCGACTGCGGAATCGTTACGATTGCGGCTTTCATCAGTCCCACCCATGCAATCCGCCGCATGGCATCGGAAATCATCGGAAAACCGGATTTTTTAGAAATATATGTCAGCACCCCCATCGAAGAATGCGAACGGCGGGATGTCAAAGGCCTGTATGCCAAAGCCCGGCGAGGTGAGATACAGGAATTTACCGGCATCTCCTCCCCTTTTGAAGTGCCGGAACATCCCTTTGTCAGCATCGACACTTCCCGCCAACCGATAGAAACATCGGTGGCTCAATTATTACAGGCCATTTTACCGAAAATTGAAAAATAAATAAGAACATGTCAACATATAAACTCAGTCATTTAAAAGAACTGGAAGCCGAATCCATCCACATCATCCGCGAAGTAGTGGCCGAATTCGAAAATCCAGTCATGCTTTACTCCATCGGCAAAGACTCCTCGGTCATGGTCCGTCTGGCAGAAAAAGCGTTTTATCCGGGGAAAGTCCCCTTTCCATTGATGCACATCGATTCGAAATGGAAATTCAAAGAAATGATCGAATTCCGGGACCGATATGCGCGGGAAAATCATTGGGATCTGATCGTAGAATCCAACATGAAAGGTTTTCAGGAAGGCGTCGGTCCCTTTACTCACGGCAGTAAGGTACATACAGACCTGATGAAAACCCAGGCGTTGCTGCAGGCCCTTGACAAATACAAATTCGACGCCGCTTTTGGAGGTGCCCGCCGGGATGAGGAGAAATCCCGTGCCAAAGAACGCATTTACTCCTTCCGGGACAAATTCCACCAATGGGATCCCAAAAACCAGCGTCCGGAACTGTGGAACATCTACAACGCCCGCATACACAAAGGCGAATCCATCCGGGTTTTCCCCTTGTCCAACTGGACCGAACTGGACATCTGGCAATACATTCGCATGGAGAACATACCGATTGTTCCGCTCTATTTTGCCAAAGAACGTCCCATCGTCGAAATAGACGGTAACCTGATCATGCCCGATGACGACCGTCTGCCGGCCCAATACAGAGACAAAATCCGGATGCGCAAGGTCCGGTTCCGCACTTTGGGCTGCTGGCCTTTGACCGGTGCCGTCGAATCGGAGGCCGATACCATCGAAAAAATCGTCGAAGAGATGATGACAACCACCAAATCCGAACGCACCACCCGGGTGATCGACTTCGACCAGGATGCCAGTATGGAACAGAAAAAAAGAGAAGGATATTTTTAGTAGACGGACTTTAATCGAATATTCATGGAAAAATTAAATATAAAAGAGTTTCTGGATCAGGACGAAAAAAAAGATTTGCTCAGACTGTTGACGGCAGGTTCCGTCGATGACGGCAAATCGACCCTGATCGGTAGGCTGCTGTTCGATAGCAAAAAGTTATATGAAGACCAGCTGGACGCTTTGGAAAGAGACACCAAACGCTATGGAAATGCCGGCGATCACATCGATTACGCTTTGCTGCTCGACGGATTGAAAGCCGAACGCGAACAAGGCATCACCATCGATGTCGCCTATCGCTATTTTTCGACCAACAAGCGCAAATTCATCATCGCCGACACACCGGGACACGAACAATACACCCGCAACATGATCACCGGAGGATCGACCGCCAACCTGGCCATCATCCTGGTGGATGCCCGTTCGGGAGTCATTACCCAGACCCGACGGCATACCTACCTCGTATCGCTTCTGGGCATTAAACACGTTGTACTGGCCGTCAACAAAATGGACCTGGTCGATTATGCCCAATCCGTTTTCGACCACATTGTCAAGGAATACCGGCATTTTGCCGAATCGCTGGGAATCCCCGACATCACCTGCATTCCCCTCTCGGCCCTGCAGGGGGACAATGTCGTGACATCTTCCGAAAACATGAAATGGTATACGGGAAAACCATTGTTGGAGCATCTGGAAACCGTCCACATCGGCAGCGATAAAAACTTTACGGATTTACGTTATCCGATCCAGTATGTCCTGCGGCCGGACCTCCATTTCAGAGGCTTCAGCAGTACGGTAGCCTCCGGCATCATCCGCCAGGGAGACGAAGTCATCGCTCTTCCTTCCATGAAACGGTCGCGGGTAAAATCCATCGTCACCTATGACGGCGAACTGGAGCTGGCTTTTCCGCCACAGGCTGTCACCGTCACACTCGAAGACGAAATCGATCTATCCCGGGGAGAAATGCTCGTACACCCGGATAATCTGCCTCTGATATCCCGCCATTTCGAAGCCATGCTGGTATGGATGGATGAAAAAAGGATGGATTCGGAAGAGGCGTTTTTCATCAAGCAAACGACCAACCTCACCCGCGTCAAGATTGACAAAATCCGCTATAAAATAAATGTCAACACGCTCGAACAGTCCGCAACGGAAGCGCTGGAGCTGAACGAGATCGGTCGGGTGATTTTCACTACCGGAAAACCACTGTTTTTCGATCCCTATGCCAAGAATAAAAACACCGGTGCATTTATCCTCATCGATCCGATCACCAATAACACCTGTGCCGTCGGCATGATCATCGACAAAGTGGAAATGAAAGACATGCAGGAATTCGAAATACCGGAAATCAGCCTTTCGAAACTCGGCATTTCCCCGGAACATTTCGAAGCCATCGAGCAAGTCGTTCGGGAACTCGACCGACAGGGCATCAGTATTAAACTGAATCAATAATCTGCAAAACAAGGTAAAACGAGTAAAATGGGTGTGTTAGAATTTCAAAAGCTTCCTGTCAATACGTTAGTGGGTGCCGATTGGCAAACTTTCAAGGAAATTACCAAAGGACAGAAAATAGAAAAAGGCTATCGAACAAAATACCAGTTGACCAAATGCATCTGTCGGCTGTTGAGTCTGCTGAAACCGCTTCAGGATCACAAATACGAAAAATTACTGAAAACCCAACCGCTCCAACAGGAACCGGTCTTTATCCTGGGTCACTGGCGCAGCGGTACAACTTTCGTACACAACGTACTGGCACACGACAGACATTTCGGTTACACCACCACTTATCAGACGGTATTTCCTCACCTGATGATGTGGGGACAGCCCTTTTTCAAAAAGACCATGTCCTGGCTGATGCCGGACAAACGGCCGACAGACAATATGGAACTGCAGGTCGATCTGCCACAGGAAGAAGAATTCGCCCTTTCCAACATGATGCCCTATTCCTATTACAATTTCTGGTATCTGCCCCAACAAATGCTGACATACTGCGACCGTTTTCTAACGATGGAAACGGCTACAGCCGAAGAATGCCGGATCTTTCAGGAGACCTTTCAGAAACTGATTCAGATTTCTCTCTGGAATACCCACGGAACTCAGTTCCTCAGCAAAAATCCACCCCATACGGGCAAAGTAAAAGAAATCCTGGAAATATTTCCTCAGGCCAAATTCATCTATCTAATGCGCAATCCCTACACAGTCTTCGAATCCACCCGGAGTTTTTTCAACAATACGATTCAACCCTTGCAACTGCAACGCATCTCTCCGGAAGAAATGGAGAACAATATTCTCGAAATATACACCCGGCTGTATCGAAAATACGAAACAGATAAAAAACACATTCCGGCCGGCAATCTGATAGAGATCAAATTCGAAGATTTTGAAGCAGATGCCCTGACTATGACTGAAAAAATCTACCGGACTCTCTCCTTGCCTGGATTTGAAGAGGCCAAAAACGACATTGCGGCCTATCTGGAAACCAAGAAAGGCTATAAAAAGAATGCCTACCAGTATGCCCCCCGTACCGTCGATCTGGTCGAAAAACACTGGGACTACGCTCTCCGACAATGGAATTACAGACGCTCATGACATAAATACTAATTGTATTGTCATATGCAAATTTCTGATTTCCCCTGTATAATATCGGGAAATTCACGATTGTCCATCAAGCATATTGACGGAAGCGTAAAGAACCGCGTGGAAGAAGTGACCCCTAAAGTCGCGGTCACTTCTTCCACGGGATAAACTCCTTTTGAAAGGAAAGGAAATCCTGATTGGAAAAGAAAATTTTACCAACGAATGGATAAACCTACTTTAATACCCAAATCCTGCAAGGTTGGCAGACCACTGGCCTTGACACTGTAACGATATTGCGCCCCCACATTCAATCCGACAAACTCGGAAAAAGGAAGTATCACACCCACTTCCGGTGCAAAAGCAAACTGCCAGCCTTTTTCTTTCGCTAAGAGATCACCCACTTCCAAACGGGTCTCCGCCCACGTGGTTCCAATTCCGATTCCGGCATAGGGCAATATACAGGCATCTCCGTCCGTAAAGAAATAACGGACATCGGCCATCAACGGAACCACATTCAAATAGCGGAACTGATCACCGGAAATAGTCACTTTATCGCCATTCATGGTAAAATTTCCGGTTGTATAATCCAAATGCTTATAAGAAGCATTCCAACCCAGACTGGCACCGACAGCCAAGCGTTCTGTCAAAAAATAGTGATAATCCACACTGAACCCCCGGAAACTCATCTTCGAGATAAAATCATGCTGATCACCAAAAGGGACAGACATCTGATAATTGAGATTCAATTGCTGAGCCTGTGCCTGACTGCCAACACCGATGCCAAGCACAACCCATATAATCATTAAAATCTTTTTCATAACCGTTTTTATTTATTAGTTGTTTTCAGATAAGGAGATTGAGTAAAACACTGGTCGATATTCTTCTCCAGACGTTCATACAGATAAGTCTCGCTTCCGGAAAGAATGCCGTTTACCACACCGGACCACAACACCGGAATACGTTTGGTCTCGCTGTCCGCATTTTTAGCATCCAGCATATCAATAACCACCGTACCCTTGTCGTAAGCATAGTAATAGCTGCCACTGTACCAGGGATACCACGGATAATACCCGAACCACGAAGGTCCCCAACCGAACCAGTTCCATCCCGGATACCACCCCCAATAATTTCCCCATACCGTATAATTAAAGGTCGGGGTTGAAAAAGCCGTTACCGTTACGACAAAATCCGGTGTCTGAGTCTCCGCCTCTTCCTCCGTCAATAACTGATAATTGCAATCTTCAAAATTCCGTTTCACCAAAGAAAGAATCTCCTCCTTCAACTCTGCGGCAAAAGCAGAGTTCGAATCGGCCTGGATGCAAACCACAGAATCCGGAATAACGAATGTCTTCAATGCCGAAAAATCAGCATTTTCATCATAATGAGTCAAGGCAATATCCTTTTCATGAACATAATCCGGACCATCCGGATAACACGAGGACATGCACGCCACCACAAAGGCACACACTGTTGTTAAAAATAACCTTTTCATACTTAAATTGTTTTTAAAAGAAACATGATTTCATATTTTTTCCCGTAAAAAAGGTTATCAACAACCATGCCACCTCCCCGCAGAAAATGTGAAAAGAAATTATATTATGCAAACAAATCGTTTTTAAATAATCATATTGGTTACCCGATTTACCGTCACCAGCGTTCCGAATTCATCCCGGATTTCCACCTGTACGACATGGGTTCGTCTCCCTTGGTGGATAAAAAATCCCCGCGCCACTACATAGCGTCCCTGAGCCTGCTTCATGTGATTTCCGTTCACTTCTATCCCGAAAACCCGGAAACAGCTTTCCCGAGGTACGGACATCGAACTCAAGGCCCCTCCGACGGTCTCGGCCAACGCCATATTGGCTCCCCCATGCAAAGCCCCATCCGGCCGACAGGTCCGACGGTCGATCGGCATACGGGCTTCTAACCAACCTTCCCCACAAGCCGTAAATTCCATGCCCAGATTATCTACCAAGGTATTTTGACACAAAGCGGTCAACTCTTCCAAATATGCTTTCATATGTCTTTTTATTTTGTATTCTCCTTCCGATATTCCTCTTTCCGCTTCGGATTCATCGGAAACCACCCTTTTTGCACCCGCTTTTTCTGTTCAAAGATCTCCAGGATCGTCCAAAAAGAGGAAAAGGCAAAAACCCCCAGCAAAGAGGAGTATAAAACCTGACGCACACAGCAGGCCGCCGCCATCCCGACAATCCCCAGGAGCAGAAAAACCCACCAGCAGCGGGTTCCGAAATAATACTCGCATTTGATCACCACCGGATGAAAAACCCCGATAATCAAGAAAGTACAAATCCCGATCAACAGACCGGTCAGATTATGCGCCTCAACAAACTCCATCATGATCCAATCGATAAATCCCATTTTTGCTAAACCTAACAAAGATAATACAAAAATAAGTGCATCGTCCAATGTCTGTCAGGGAAAAATCACATTATTGATTCGAAATGGACGGTATCAATAAAAAAATTCGTACTTTTGTATAATAGCATCTAAATTTTCAAAACAACATGACATCATTAAAAGAAGGTGAGAAAGCGCCCTTTTTCAAAGGGATCAACCAGAATGGACAGGAGATTGGTCTAAACGATTTTAAAGGCAAAAAGCTGGTGCTTTACTTTTATCCGAAAGACAACACTTCCGGCTGTACGGCAGAAGCCTGCAACCTGAACGAAAATTACGACCTGCTGACCTCCCGGGGATATGAGGTCGTCGGCGTCAGCCCCGATCCGGCCAATTCTCATCAAAAGTTCATCGCAAAATACAACCTCTCTTTCAATCTGATTGCAGACACCGAAAAAAAGATATTGCAGGATTATGATGTCTGGGCGGAAAAATCCATGTACGGACGCAAATACATGGGAGTCGTCCGGACAACTTTCATCATCGATGAAAACGGACTGATCCGACACATCATCAACCGGGTGGACACCAAAAACGCGGCCGCACAGATACTGGATCTGGAGCAGGCTCACTAAATTCAGTCATTTATCAATCAAAATCACATTATGGCATCAAAAGAAACAAATCTGGAAAAATTAAAGGCACTCCAACTGACGCTCGACAAGATCGAAAAAAACTTCGGGAAAGGAAGCATCATGAAGCTTGGCGACAATCAGATCGAGAAAATTCCGGTGATTCCTTCAGGTTCCATTGCACTCGACAAGGCATTGGGAGTCGGCGGATATCCGAAAGGACGTGTCATCGAAATCTATGGACCGGAATCCTCCGGTAAGACCACGCTGGCCATCCACGCCATTGCAGAAGCCCAGAAACAGGGCGGCATAGCGGCCATCATCGACGCAGAGCACGCCTTCGACCGCTCATACGCGGAAAAATTGGGAGTAGATGTTGAAAATCTGTTCATTTCACAACCGGACAACGGCGAACAGGCGCTGGAAATCGCCGACCAGCTGATCCGTTCAGCCGCCATCGACATCATCGTTATCGACTCCGTAGCCGCCTTGACCCCCAAAGCGGAAATAGAAGGCAACATGGGCGACAGCGTCATGGGATTGCAGGCCCGACTGATGTCACAGGCCCTGCGCAAACTGACCAGCACCATCAGCAAGACCAATACCTGCTGTATCTTCATCAACCAGTTGCGGGATAAAATCGGTGTAATGTTCGGCAACCCGGAAACGACAACCGGCGGTAATGCCCTGAAATTCTACTCCTCCGTCCGCCTGGACATCCGAAAAATCGGTCCGATCAAAGACGGCGAAGAAATCCTGGGTAACCACACCCGGGTAAAAGTGGTGAAAAACAAAGTGGCACCTCCTTTCCGCAAGGCCGAATTCGACATCATGTACGGAGAGGGTATTTCCATTTCCGGAGAGATCGTGGACCTCGGTGTTGAATGCAACATCATCAAGAAAAGCGGCAGCTGGTTTTCCTACGGAGAAAACAAGCTGGGCCAGGGACGCGAAACAGTCAAGCAACTGATCATGGACAACCCGGAATTGGTAGAAGAACTGAAACAAAAGATCGTCGCAGCACTGAACGGCAGCTCCGACGTTCCGACCTCCGCGACTGCCGGAAACGAAGAAACGGAATTCTGATCCATATTATACGGACACACCCAAAATGCCCGTGTGTCACCGGTCAATCGACACAACGACTCCGGTGGCACACGTCATTTTTGAAGAAGCAAATTTTATCATCTTATCACATTATGAAAAAAATCATCATACCATCACTCATTTTATTGTCTTGCATGGCTTGTAACACCTCCAACAAGGAATCTCAAAATCCCAAAGGCTATACACCTCCCCAGTTGAAACTCACCTCCGATGTGATGACTCCTGAAGTCCTGTGGTCCTTTGGCAGAATCGGAAACGTCAGCGTCTCTCCGGACGGCAGCAAAGCGGTATACGATATCACCTATTTCGACAAAGAAGCCAACCGGGGATACACCGATCTTTATCTGATGAGTCTGCCGGACGGAAAAACCACCCGGCTCACCGATACGGAAGCCAACGAATCGGATGCCCGCTGGACTCCGGACGGCAAACATATTTCCTACATGTTCCAGGGACAACTCTGGGAAATGAACCCGGACGGTTCCGCCCCCCGGCAGGTAACCGACATCGCCGATGGCATCAACGGCTATGTATATGCTCCGGACATGTCCAAAATCGTTTACCTGAAAGACGTAAAACTCGAACCGACGGTACAGGACCTGCATCCCGATCTTCCCAAAGCGAATGCCCGGATCATCAACGATCAGTTCTACCGCCACTGGAACGACTGGGTAGATGCCTATACCCACCTTTTCATCGCCGATTATGCACCGGCCAAAACCATCACGGACGGCAAGGATATCCTGGAAGGAGAACACTGGGAATCTCCGGTACGTCCCTGGGGCGGCACGGAACAGCTGGCCTGGACCCCAGACGGCAAACAACTCATCTATACCTGCCGCAAAAAAACCGGAATCGACTATGCCGAGTCGACCAATACCGATCTGTATGCCTATAACACAGAAAACGGTGAGACAATCAACCTGACCGAAGGCATGATGGGATACGACAAGAATCCGGTCATCTCGCCCGATGGCCGTTACATGGCTTGGGAAAGCATGGAACGCGAAGGTTATGAAGCGGACAAAATCCGCCTTTATGTCATGGATTTGACAACCGGCGAGAAAAAAGACTACAGCGAAGGCTTCGACCAGAATGCAGAAGGCTTGAAATGGGGTGACAACAACACCATCTGGTTTATTTCCGACTGGCATGCCACCGACGAAATCTATTCGCTGGATCTGGCAAGCGGGAAAATCACCAAACACACGGACGGCATCCACAATTACACCTCGGTGATCCCGGTGGGAGACATGTTGCTGGCCACCAAGGTATCCATGAGCAAACCGACAGAAATCTACAAAGTAGACCCGACCACCGGACAGGATGAAGAGCTTTCTTTTGTCAATAAACCTATCCTGGATCAGCTGACCCTGGGAAAAGTCGAAAAACGCTGGGTAAAAACAACCGACAACAAAGAAATGCTGGTATGGATGATTTATCCGCCCCATTTCGATCCCTCCCAGAAATACCCGGCCATTCTCTATTGTGAAGGGGGCCCGCAAAGCACGGTCAGCCAATTCTGGAGCTACCGCTGGAATTTCCAGCAAATGGCTGCCAACGGATACATCATCGTCGCTCCAAACCGCCGTGGGTTGCCCGGATTCGGCCAGGAATGGCTGGAACAAATCAGCGGTGACTATTCGGGACAAAATATCCAGGATTATCTCTCTGCCATCGATGATGCCAAAAAAGAACCTTACATCGATGAAAACCGGCTGGGATGCGTCGGCGCTTCCTATGGCGGCTATTCGGTCTATTACCTGGCCGGCCACCACGACAAACGCTTCAAGGCCTTTATTGCCCATTGCGGTATTTTCGACCTGAAGATGCAGTACTATACCACCGAAGAGATGTGGTTCGCCAATTGGGACATGGGCGGAGCCCCCTGGGAAAAGGAAAATAAAATTGCACAACGCACGTTTGCCAACTCACCGGATCTGTTTGTCGGCAACTGGGACACCCCCATTCTGGTCATTCACGGCCAAAAAGACTTCCGGATCGATGTATCCCAAGGGATGGCGGCCTTCAATGCGGCCCGCATGCGGGGAATTCCGGCACAGTATTTGTATTTCCCGGATGAATGCCACTGGGTAACCGGATGTCAGGACGGTATTCTCTGGCAACGGACCTTTAAAGCCTGGTTGGACAAGTGGTTGAAATAAAAACAAGGTAGATGGATCAGTCTGTTTTCGATATTTTTCTGATAACAATGAGCGGCATCGCTTTGATTGTTTTCATCGCGCTTTATTTTGTAGAGGCGGGCTACGGACTGATGTTCGACCGCAAGTGGGGGTTACCGCTGGACAATCGCTGGGCCTGGATGCTGATGGAAGCTCCGGTCTTCCTGGTAATGCTGGCCTTCTGGTGGTCATCCGATCGGAAATACGAAACGGTGCCCCTGCTGTTTTTCCTGTTTTTTGAATGCCACTATTTTCAGCGTTCGTTCATTTTTCCCTGGCTGATCAAGAGTCGCAGCCGGATGCCTTTAGGAATCATGCTGATGGGCATCTGCTTCAATCTCCTCAACGGCATCATGCAGGGAGAATGGATTTTTTTCCTGTCGCCGGCCAACCGCTACGACCTCGCCTGGCTGCAGACACCTCAGTTTATAGTGGGAACCCTGCTGTTTTTCACCGGTATGATATTGAACATTCAATCCGACCGGATCATCCGCCATTTGCGGGCTCCGGGGGATACCCGCCACTATCTGCCGGAAAAAGGACTGTTCCGTTACATCACGTCGGCCAACTATTTCGGAGAAATCGTTGAATGGTGCGGTTTTGCCATCATGACCTGGTCCTGGGCCGGAGCAGTGTTCGCCTGGTGGACCATCGCCAACCTGGTGCCCCGATCCAACAGCATTTATCACCGCTACCAGCAGGAATTCGGAGCAGAACGCCTGAAAGGGAAAAAACGCATACTACCTTTTATTTATTGAATATATTATGGAATCCACACTTTTTACACCGGGAAAAATCGGTCCGCTGACCTTGCGCAACCGCACCATTCGGGCGGCTGCCTTTGAAGGCATGTGTCCGGGCAATGTTCCCTCGAAGATGCTGTCCGACTACCACCACGCCGTTGCCGCCGGAGGTATCGGCATGACCACGCTGGCTTACGCCGCAGTCACTCAAAGCGGTCTATCGTTTCAGCATCAGCTGTGGTTGCGACCGGAAGTCATTCCCGAGTTGCAGAAAATTGTCGACCGGATCCACCAGGAAGGAGCAGCCGCCTCCATCCAGATCGGTCATTGCGGAAACATGTCTCACCGCCGGGAAGCCGGCTGTCTGCCCATTTCCGCCTCTACCGGTTTCAACCTTTACTCGCCGACCTTCGTCCGGGGCATGCGCAAATCGGAGATCGAAGACATGGCCCGCTCTTTCGGTGCCGCGATCCAAATCGTCAAAGCCTGCGGTTTCGATGCCGTAGAGGTACATGCCGGCCACGGTTATCTCATCAGCCAGTTTCTGTCTCCATATACCAACCGTCGGCACGACGAATATGGCGGTTCTCTGGAAAACCGGATGCGTTTCATGCGCATGGTCATGAATGAAGTAATGGAAAAAGCCGGCAGCGACCTGGCCGTCTTGGTCAAAATGAATATGCGGGACGGTTTCAAAGGAGGTATGGAATTAGAAGAAACCCTCGAAGTCGGCCGGGCACTGGAGAAGGCGGGAGCCCACGCCCTGGTGTTGAGCGGAGGCTTTGTCAGCAAAGCACCCATGTACGTCATGCGCGGAGAAATGCCCATCCGTTCCATGACCCACTACATGCAATGCTGGTGGCTGAAATGGGGCGTCCGACTGTTCGGTAATCTGATGATTCCGAAAGCACCCTACGAAGAGGCCTATTTCCTGCCCGATGCCCTGAAATTCCGCCAAGCCCTGAAATTACCGCTGGTATATGTCGGAGGCCTGCTCTCACGCCCAAAGATCGAAGAAGTGCTGAACCACGGTTTCGAATTCGTCGCCATGGCCAGGGCGCTGGTCAATGATCCGGCCTTTGTCAACCGGATGCGAGCGGAAGAAGAGGCAAGAAGTGCCTGTGAACATGTCAATTATTGCATTGCCCGGATGTATTCCCGGGAAATGGCCTGTCACCAGCACCTGCAGGATTTACCTGCCTCCATCTGTCGGGAAATAGAAAGAATCAAACAAAAATGAAATCGGAAGAAATCGCCTGGGCATTGATCACCGGTGCCAGTTCCGGAATCGGTTATCAATATGCCCGCATATTGGCAGCCCAGAAAATAAAACTACTGATTGTCAGCAATGAAGAGCAGGCCATCCATCAGCAGGCAGCAGCATTGGAGCAAGAGTTCGGCATAGAAGTCCGGTCCCTCTACCTCGACCTGTCACTGGTAGATGCCGCCGACCGACTGATGGATTATTGCCGGCAGGAAAAACTTCAAATCGATATTCTGATCAACAATGCCGGTATCTTCTATTTCGGGGAACAGCTGGACCAACCCGTTCAGAGAACCCGGCAGATGCTGCAATTGCACGTGGTCACCCCTACACTCCTGTGCCGTCTGTTCGGTGCGGAGATGAAACGACGGGGATACGGATATATCCTGAACATGTCCTCCCTTTCCGCCTGGTCGCCCTATCCCGGTATTGCCCTGTACGCTTCGACCAAACGCTATCTGAAAAACTTTTCCCGGGCATTCCGTTCCGAAGTCCTGCCGTATGGCGTCAGTGTCACCTGGTTATGCCCGGGAGCCGTTGCCACAGACCTGTATCACCTGAATCACCGGCTGCAACGCCTGGCCATCCGCCTGGGAGTCATGATGCGCCCGGAAAAATTGGCCCGACGGGGCATTCGAGCCCTGTTTCACAAACGGGGCCAGGTAATTCCCGGATTCATCAATTGGTTGTTTATCCCCTGGGTAGTCATGCTGCCCGCCGGTTTCATCCGCTGGAGCATGCGCAAATCCGGCCTATTACCGCTACGACATGAATGACAAAGAAGTTTACATCATCACCGGAGCCACGGGAGGCATGGGAAAAGTGCTGACCGAGAAGCTCTACCGTTCCGGGAAATCCGTACTCATGGCCTGCCGCAACGAAGAACGCGCCCGCAATTTCATAGAAGAACTGCCGTCTCTTTCTGCCACTCCCCGACCTCTGGTCAGGCATTTGGACCTGGCCTCCTTCGACTCGGTCAGAAACTTCGTCGAAAACATCCGAAAAGAAGGATTCCGTATCAAAGCACTGGTACACAACGCCGGTACCCTCAACCAGCAGTGCCGGATCACCCCGGACCATTTCGAACAGATGACTCAGGTAAATTACCTCTCGCCCTACCTGCTCACCCGTTTGCTTTTACCCGGAATGGACCAGGAAGGACGTATCGTGTGTACCTCCTCGTGCACCTGGCGACTGGGCAATCTCCAAAGCGATCTTTTCCGGCAAAGCCTCGAACATTTCCACATGTTCCGTACTTACGGCAGTTCCAAGCTGGCCATTCTGGCCTTCACCGCCGAACTGGCCCATCGCTGCCGACACACCGGCATCACCGTCAACGCGGTCGACCCCGGTGTGGTAGATACCCCCATGATCACCATGCACCGTTGGTTCGATCCCCTGACCAATCTTTTCTTCCGTCCTTTCATCAAAACCGCCGAGGAAGGCGCTGCCACGACCCTGTACCTGACTTGCTCCGAAGAGGTCAAGAGAGAAAACGGGACATTCTGGAAAAACAAACGCCGTCAAAGAATGCCCCGCCTCCTGACCCAAAGAGACGTATGCCAGCAACTCTGGGAAAAAACAGAAAAACAGGTCGCTGCCTATCTGTAGCCTTCCAGGCCTTCCCGACATCCGGTAAATCATGCCAAGATTTTTCGCCGAATAGCGAAAAAAACCACCTTTTATTGGTATATTAGCCGCTTCGATAAACAAATAACATTTTATCCATAAATTTTTTAAATATGAAAAAATCCTTTTTTCTATTTGCCCTACTCATCGCATTCGGAGGATGTCGGGAAGCCCAGAAAACTGCTGCCCCCTCCCCTTATCAGGCACTGGCCGATCAATATGCAGAATTTCCATTGACCACTGATCTGAGCAAACTGACCGAGAATGAAAAGAAAATGATCCCGCTGCTCATCGAAGCGGCCGATCAGATGGAAGCCATCTACTGGCAGGATGCTTACGGAAACAAAGACGAACTCTTCGCCGGCGTGACGGATTCGGCCTTGATCAAATACCTTTCCATCAACTACGGACCTTGGGATCGGTTGAATGACAACCGGCCTTTCATCGAAAATGCAGGTCCGAAACCGCTGGGAGCCAATTTCTATCCCCAAGACATGACCAAGGAAGAATTTGAAGCCCTGCAGGATCCCCGGAAAAGCGACTGGTACAGCATCATCCGCCGGGATGAGCAGGGAGCCTTAAAAGTCATCCCCTATCACGAAGCCTACCCGGAAGAGATCCAGAAAGCGGCAGCCCTGCTGAAAGAAGCAGCCCTGCTGGCCGAAGATGCCGGATTGAAAAACTACCTGAACCTGCGGGCCGAAGCCTTGCTGACCGATGATTATCTGCAAAGCGACCTGGCCTGGATGGACATGAAAGACAATACCCTGGATATCGTCATCGGACCGATCGAAACCTACGAGGACGCCCTCTTCGGTTACAAAGCATCCCATTCCGGACAAATCCTGGTGAAAGACAAAGAATGGAGCCAGCGGCTGTCGCTTTATGCCCAATACCTGCCCAAACTGCAGGAAAACCTGCCGGTTCCGGAAGCCTACAAAAAAGAAAAAGCCAACGCCAATCCCGACATGAACGCCTATGACGTCATCTACTACGCAGGCGACTGCAATGCCGGCAGTAAAAATATCGCCATCAACCTGCCCAACGATCCACGGGTACATGCCGCCAAAGGAAGCCGCAAACTGCAGCTGAAAAACTCCATGCAGGCCAAATTCGATAAAATGGTGATGCCGATCGCCCAACTGGTCATTGCCCCGGAACAGCAAAAACACATCCGCTTCGATGCCTTCTTCGAGAACACCATGTTCCACGAAGTGGCCCACGGTCTGGGTGTCAACTATACCATTCAGGACAAGCAGGACATCAGAGCAGCTCTGAAAGACAATTACACCTCCATCGAAGAGGGAAAAGCCGATATCCTGGGCCTGTACTGCATCACTAAACTGACGGAATGGGGCATTATCCAGGACAAGGACCTGATGGATAACTACGTGACTTTCATCGCCGGTATTTTCCGCTCCACCCGTTTCGGAGCTGCCAGTGCCCACGGAAAAGCCAATATGATGCAATTTTCGCACCTCATGGAAAGCGGAGCCATCAGCCGGGATGAGACCAGCGGTTATTACACCGTCGACTTTGAAAAAATGAAAAAAGACATTGAAGTCATTGCCGGTGAATACATCACCATTGAGGGAGACGGTAACTATGAAAAAGCCGCTCAGCTGATTGCTGAAAAAGGCATCGTTTCTCCTACCCTCCAAAAAGACCTCGACCGCATTGCTCAAGCCGGTATTCCCAAAGATATCTGCTTCCAGCAAGGACTGAAAACACTGGGATTATAAAACGGATTACCCCTCTTTCCACTCATCCCGATTCCCGAAAAGCAGATGCTTTCCCGGAAATCGGGATGAGTTTTTTTTAATTATCAAATCTCCGCTTTTTTGTTAAAAATGCAACTAAAAACGATTGCATTTTAAGCAAAGTCGTATTTTATTCGCAAATTTTATTATTTTTGAAAGCGTGAATGAAACTACAACAACCAACTAATTTACATTTTTTATGAAGAGAACCTTTTTTCTCCTGGTACTGCTTATGGGCATCAGTGGACTGTCATTCGGTCAGGTAGACGTTCAGGTAGTCAATAAACCGGTGGAGCTTTTAAATTCAGCCAATGAAGACATCGAAAACGGGAATTATACCGATGCTGTCCAGAAATTACTGGCAGCCATCCGCCTGGAACCGAACATCAGAGACATGTACATGTCCTTGAATACGGCCTGTTCGCATACCAACCAAACCTCCATCTTAAAACAATACCTGATCAAGGCCAAAGCCATTTTCGAGGAAGACGATGAAATCTGTTATTACCTGGGTAATATCTACCAAAACGAAGGCAATTATACCAAGGCGATTGCCGAATATACCCTGGCCATCCAATATGCACAAAAAAACGGGGAGGACTTCGATCTGGTATACGCCTACTATCAAAACCGGGCCAGCTGTTACCTGAAAATCAATGAATACAGCAAATCGATTCCGGATTTCACCTATGCGCTGAAACTAAATCCCGACAATGGGGCCACCTATGCCAACCGGGGCATCGCCTACTACAAAACGGGAAAACGCACGGAAGCCTGCAAAGACTGGAAAAAAGCCCAGAGCTTGGGCGTACAAAGTGCCGGCGTCTATGTAAAAAGATATTGCAGATAACGAAAATTACAAACCCAACACCTGCCGTGCGAAAGCAAAAGTTTGTTTTCGCACGGCAGGAATTGCCTTCGAAGAGAGGCCGCAGGCAATCACATGCACACCGGCTTCCGGAAAGGCGACCGCTCTTTTCAGAGTAGCAGGAGTACCCAGTTCATCAAACATTTTCAAGGCTGCCCTTACATCGATTGTCGGATCCTGATGCTTTTCATCCTTGTAATAATACCCCAGGAAAACCGGCTGATGCACTTTTTCGAATTCCCGGCGATTCATCCGCATATCGAGCAGCTGCTGTAAATAAACCTGCGCTTCCAAACGATATTTACAATACCAATATTTACAATCCTCACTCTCCGGGGCATCCGCCGAAACCGCGTATTTACCGCCATGAACGGCACGGGTGATCTGCAATCCCCAGGGACCGCTCAGTAGGAAAGCCATCGGATTGCGAATCTTGATATTCGGTGAATATAATATCAACGCATCGACCAGATCCGGAAAATCGGCTGCCAGCATCAAGGCCAGGGTACAACCGGTGGAAGTCCCCATCACGATCACTTTCTGTCCCAAGGTATGTGCAATCACCAAAGCTTCCTTGGCCGAATCGTACAAACGGGCCGGTGTCATCTCCAGCATCGCCTCCGTATCCTCCAGTCCATGAGCTGCCAGGCGGGGAAAATAGGCATTGACACGAAACTCCCTGACAAAATCCGTCGTAATCGGCTCGCCTTCAAAACGGCTGGCCGTAAAACCGTGTAAATACAGCAAGACATATTCCGTAGGTCTCCCCACCGAATCTCCCCATTGGATCACTCCCTCGTTTCCCGGTTTGACGGGCATGCGGGCCTCCCGGTCACGAACATATTCAGCAATTTCATCGATAGCAACCGGTATCTCCGGCAATTTTTTATCGGGTTCCCTCTCCGGCAGGCGGGGTCCGAATCCGTAAACCGCTCCCAGTATGAGCAATACCGTCAAAAAGATTCCGTAGGTTTTTCTCTTTTTCAAAGCCATCTTCTGTTCAATTACCGCGATTCGTTCAACACATCTTCCATCAGCATTTCCAAAGCTTTCGCCGCGGCCTTCGCAATATTCCGCTCCCGGGTAAACGAAAAAGTAAACAGTCGCGCATAACTTTTCTGCGGAGTAGCGACAGCAATCCATACCGTACCTACCGGTTTTTCCGGGGTACCGCCACCGGGTCCGGCCACTCCCGAAGTAGCCACGGCATAATCCGCCCCGGTAATTTTCCGAACCCCTTCGGCCATCTGCAACACCACCGGCTCACTCACAGCCCCTTCCCGCGCCAAGAGTTCGGGATCGACCCCCAGAACCCCCACTTTCACCTCATTCGCATAGGAAACAACTCCCCCTTTGAAATAATCGGAGCTTCCAGCGACAGAAGTAATCAAATGAGCGATGTAACCGCCGGTACAACTTTCAGCCACCGCCAGGGTTACCGCTTTTTTACGCAACAGCGCTCCCAATTGCTTCTCGATCGTATCCTCGCCTTCCACCACCTTCAGTCCTGCCAACTCCCGCTTCAGACTCTCGTAGGTCTCTTCCAGCAAAGCCACCTCTTCTCCCTTGGCCGTAATGCGCAATTTCACCAAACCGGGAGCAGGCAAATAGGCCAGCTTCAATCCTTCCCGGAGATTTTCCTCCCACTCCCTCAAACGGTGTGCCAACTGGGATTCCGGCACATCATACACTTTCAGCATCCGGTATTTCAACTGCAAATGCGGATATTTCTGTTTCAACTCGGGGATGACGCAAGTATCCATCAAATGTTCCATTTCAAACGGTACCCCCGGCAGGGAAATCAAAGACTTCCAGCCTTTTTCGAACCACATCCCCGAAGCCGTACCTTTCAGATTTCTCAGAATACGGCAATTGTCCGGCAACAAAGCCTGAGAGCGATTTTCCTCGTTCATGACCAAGCCTCGCCCCTTCAACATATTCTCCAGCCATCCCAACACCTGGTTATTCAATACCAAACGGGAACCGAAATATTCCGCCAATACTTTCTTGGTCACATCGTCTTTCGTCGGTCCCAATCCCCCTGTCACCAGAATCAGATCGGCCTCTTCCATGGCATATTCCACCGTATTGTAAATCTCATCTCTTCGATCCGGAATCGACAATATTTCCGTCACTTCAACGCCGATATCGGTCAACTGACGTGCCATATAACGCGAATTCGTATCCAGGATCTGTCCCATCAGAATTTCATCACCAATGGTTATAATAATCGCTTTCATACTTTTATTTCTCCATATATCGTTTTTACTACCCATTACTTTTCAGTAATACCTTTCCAGGAATCCGTCCGGAAGGGAGAAGCCAACAAACCGGCACTGTTCACCAGATTATCATCGCAGGGATTATTGCTCCAGCCATACCGGACCGCCACCGGATCCGCTACTTTCTCACTGAATACCACCACCCGATTTCCATCGATGTACGCTTTGGCCCACACAAATTTCCGGTCAGCGCCAGCTATCGAAAAACCGTTGACATATCCATAACGGTTGTGATCACTGGTTGACAAGCCCTCTCCGATCTGGTCAAAAGTCAGTATCACCCTACCGCCCTCTATCTGCATGGAACGATACACCGGTCCGCCACCGAGCGTCTCCCGGCCGTAAGCCACCGGCAGAGCGGCCTGTGCCAGGCGTTTCCCCACATCCTGCTTGTTTCTGGGATGAATGTCGAAAGCCTCTCCGATATCGGTAATGACCGCCTGTCCGGTTTTCGGAAGCCGAAGCGTCATATTCTGAGCCTCCCGCAATTCCGCCCAGTCGCTCTCCTGCGGCTGCTCATCTACGGCCATAAAGTTGGCCAACTGTACCCATAAAAAAGGAAACTCATATCCCCATTTCTGACGCCAGTCCTCAATCATGGCCGGAAACAGAGTCCGATATTCATATGCCCGGGGGGCATTGTTCTCTCCCTGATACCAGATCACCCCCTTGATGCCGAACCCCACCAGAGGACAAACCATTCCATTGTACAACAAAGAAGAAAAACTGTTCGGACCGACATGGCTGATCTTGAACATGGAGGTCACTACCGAAGGTTTGTATTGCCATTCTCCGGCCAGCGAATAACGCTGCCCGTCGATTTCCAGGTATACCTCCTCTTCCTTTCCGTACATTCCGCCCCCCCAGGCGGCGTCTAAAATCCTTACGACGATCAGGTTCTTTCCAGCCTTCAATACACCGGCCGGAACCGGATAAGCACGATTGTCCGTCCAGGAATTCGTTTCTCCGACTTTCACACCATTGATGTAGGTAATATCTTCATCGTCTATCGCCCCCAGATTCAACAAGGCCTCTTTTCCAGCCACTTCGGCCGGCAATTCGATTTCTTTCCGGAACCACACGATCCCATCCTCTTCAGCCAACTCTCCATCCCACACTTTCGGCACCGCCATCGTTTTCCAATGCCTGGCATTATATGTCGGAAGATACCATTGCTGTCTCATGCCGGCATCCCTGGTCAAGGCCTTCTCGTAAAGAGCCACATTGTCCATCGAATATCCCATGGCCTTCTCCTGCGTCTTTCCGGCATAGGGCTTGTATTTTTCATTTACCTTCACCGCTGTTTCCCAACTTGTCCAGGTTTCAATGTCCGTACCTCCCCAGGAAGTATGGATCAAGCCTACCGGCACCCCGATCTCCGGCTGCAGATTCTTTCCGAAAAAGTAGGCCACCGCACTGAAATAAGGAGTCGTCTGCGGATTGCATTCCGTCCATTCACAAGGCGCCAGATCGAATTGTTCCCGCGACTGCATCACCTTGGGCACATTCAGCAGACGGACCATCGGGAGCGCAGAAGCGGCAATCTCCTCTTCTGCCCGCATCGCACCGCTCAAGGTAAACTCCATGTTCGACTGTCCGCTGCAAATCCAGACATCACCGATCAGTATATTGGTGAGATCGATCACCTGATCCCCCGATTTCACCTGCATGTCATAAGGTCCTCCGGCCTCCATCGCCGGCAGTTCCACCCGCCATATTCCATCTTTTCCGGTTTTCGCCGTCTGCTCCTGACCGTTCAGAAGGACGGTAACCACCTCGTTTTTATCCGCCCTTCCCCAAACACGAATGGGCATCTCCCGTTGCAAAACCATATTCGAAGAAAAAAAATGAGGCAGACTTACTTTTGCCTGCAAAGGCAGACAAAACAGGAGCAACAGGCTCCATCCCAAAAAACATGCACTTTTTTTCATATTATTTCCATTTAATTGCTTGAACCCCTTCGAAAGTGATTTTCACCGGCCGGATCAATCCCCGTTCATCGAACTCCATCCGGTCGATGCAGGTAGCCCGATGATTTCCATCGGTTTCCCCCAATGGACGGCGGTGATAAAAAATATACCATCGATCGGTGTTCGGCAGATGAATGACAGAGTGATGTCCCGCTCCCGTTGCTACCGACGCATCCTGTTCCAGAATTTTTCCGATGCGCCGAAAAGGACCGAAAGGCGAATCGGCAATGGCATAAGCCACACAATAATCAGGACCTCCCCAGCCTCCTTCCGACCACATAAAATAATATTTTCCGTCTTTCTTAAACAAAAAGGAACCTTCCACATAGCCCTCCGGAGTTATCTCCTTATAAAAAGTACCGTCTTCAAAAGGCAACAAACCGGAAAAATCATCCTTCAGTTTCACCACATTGCAATGTCCCCATCCGCCATAATACATATAGTATTGTCCGTCCTCTTCATATACGAACTGATCGATGGGCTGCGCACCATTCACAATCTCATTGATCAAAGGTTTTCCCAACAGATCAGTATAAGGTCCTTCCGGACACTCTGCAACAGCCACACCAATCCCTCCGATTTCCCCTTCGTGTACATCATTCGCCCCGAAAAACAGATAGTAACGATCCCCTTTTTTCAAAGCGGCCGGAGCCCACAGACATTTTTTGGCCCACTTCACCGACGCCGTATCGAGAATATGGGAATGTTTCGTCCAATGCACCAGATCGTCCGAAGAAAAACAATCCATAAAAGTCTGCTCTTCATAGGGAGCAGAATAAGTCGGATAAACCCAACAGGTCTCTCCGTAAATCACTGCATGCGGATCTGCGTACCATCCTTCGAATATCGGATTGCCCGACATCTCTTTTTTTTCCTGTCCCCCTACATGCCCGACTGCCAGCATACAAAGCAGTATTCCTATCATTCTGTTCATCGTCATATTTTTTAGTCATTATTCCAAAGCGCGTAATCTTTTCAACAGAGAGGGGTGCGAATAATACACCCATTCATACAGCGGATGCGGCGTCAGGTTGCTCAAGGATTTCACAGAAATTTTTTTCAAACCGGATCCCAATGCCTTTCCATCTGCATAACGGGCCGCAAAAGCGTCCGCCTGATATTCATTTCTCCGCGACCAGCCATTCATGCCCAAACCCAGCACCATGCTTATCGGAGAATAAAGAATCGTAAAGGCCACCAATCCCAGCTGAAAACAGGCCCGATCCCCGCCCAATGCCTCGGACAAAGCCGGCTGATTGACCAACAGCGAAAACAGCCAGAGAATAATACCCGTTTGTATAAAAGAAGCCAGCATAAACTGAAACGTATGCTTCTTTTTATAATGTCCCACCTCGTGTGCCAATACCGCAACAATTTCCTCCTCCGTTAAATCCTGTATCAGCGTATCATACAGCACAATTCTTTTTTTCGGTCCCAAACCGGTAAAGTAGGCATTCGACTTGGTCGAACGCCGGGATCCGTCGATCACGTAGATGTTATCCAAACGAAAACCGACCTTTCGGGCAAATTCCCCGATTTTATTCCGTAAACTACCCTCTTCCAGTGGAGTCTGTTTGTTGAAAAGCGGCACGATCAACTGAGAATAAAACATCGACATAAAAATCGAAAACAACGTAATGATTGCCCAGGCATACCACCAGAAATCAGTTCCGGCCCATTCGTAAAACCAGACGACAACAGCCAATAAAATTCCACCGATAATACCCGAAACAAGCATTCCCTTCACCCAATCCCAGCAATAGGTCCGCACCGTAGTCCTGTTGAAACCGTATTTTTCTTCGATGTGAAAAGTAGCATACCCATCAAACGGAAGGCTCAACAGTTCCGACGCCAAAGCCAACCCCAGCATAAACAGCAAGGTCTGTCCAACCGGATGTTCGACCACCGACACCACCACTCCATTCCACCAGCCGAATCCTCCGGCCAGCAGAAAGGCCATCATCACTACAAACGAAACGGTCGAACTGAACAATCCCAAGCGGTTGTTTTCCCGCTTATAGTTTTGAAAACGGGCATACTCCTTCTCATCGTAAATCCCTTTGAGATTTTCCGGCAACACAGGAGCCATCGCACGCATGTTCAACCACTCCAAAATCCGCTCCAGCACAAAATCCAAAACGATAAAAGCAACAATCAGACCAAAAACCACTTCCATATTCATATCATTCGTTTACAACTACCCCGTATCTCACAAAGATACTAAAAACTGCAAATACTTGTTCGATTTATTCAGATCATTTCCAATTGCAGAAATTTTTCTTTAAAACGTTCGCTATTTTCATTTATTAATCCTAATTTCGTTGCATCGTAACGAACTTATAAATCAATAGAAATAAATATGGCAGAATTTAAGTATCAGGAACCTTTTCCTATCGAAAAAGATACCACCGAGTATCGCCTTCTGACAAAGGATTATGTGAAAACGATCGAATGTGAAGGACGGAAAATTTTAAAAATAGAACGCGAAGGCCTGGAATTATTGGCCCGCGAAGCATACGCCGATGTATCTTTCTATCTGCGTGCCTCTCATTTGCAGAAACTGGCCGATATTCTGAAAGATCCGGAAGCCAGCGACAACGATAAATTCGTTGCCCATACGATGTTAATGAACCAGGTGGTAGCCGCCGAAGGCGAACTGCCGACCTGCCAGGACACCGGAACGGCCATCTGCATCGGTAAAAAGGGAGAAAACGTCTGGACCGGCATCAACGACGCAGAAGCCATCAGCAAAGGTGTTTTCGAAACCTATCGGGACCGCAACCTCCGCTATTCACAGGTTGTACCGTTTACCATGACCGAAGAGAAGAATACGGGCACCAATCTGCCGGCACAGATCGACCTCTACGCCACTCAGGGCAATAAATATGAATTTCTGTTCATTACCAAAGGGGGTGGATCTGCCAACAAAACTTTCCTGTATCAACAGACCAAAGCCTTGTTGAATGAGGAGACCCTGACCAAATTCATTTCCCAGAAAGTACTGGATCTGGGAACCTCGGCCTGTCCTCCCTATCACCTGGCCGTTGTCATCGGCGGCACCTCTGCCGAAGCCAACCTGGCAACCGTGAAAAAGGCCTCCGCCGGCTATTACGACCATCTGCCGACCTCCGGCAATGAAGGCGGACGGGCTTTCCGCGACCTGGAATGGGAAGAGAAAATTCTGAAAATCTGCCGGGAAAAAGGCATCGGAGCACAGTTCGGCGGTAAATACTGGGTACACGATGTACGTGTCATCCGCCTGCCCCGTCATGCAGCCTCCTGCCCCGTCGGCATCGGAGTCAGCTGTAGTGCCGACCGGAACATCAAGGGCAAAATTACCGAAGAAGGTATCTTCCTCGAACAACTCGAAAAGAATCCGGCCCGTTTCCTGCCGGCCGAAAGTCCTGCTCTGGCTCCGGCCATCAACATCGACCTCGACCAGCCGATGGAAAACGTACTGAAAGAACTGACCAAATATCCGGTCAAGACCCGTCTGAACCTGTCCGGGACCCTGATTGTGGCCCGGGACATCGCTCATGCCCGGATCAAACAGATGATAGACGAAGGCAAACCGATGCCGGAATATTTCAAGAAACACCCGATCTATTACGCAGGTCCTGCCAAAACTCCCAAAGGCATGGCTTCGGGCAGCTTCGGACCGACGACCGCCGGTCGTATGGATCCTTATGTCGACCTGTTCCAGTCCCTGGGTGGTTCCATGATCATGGTAGCCAAAGGCAACCGTTCCATCGACGTTACCAATGCCTGCAAAAAACACGGAGGCTTCTACCTGGGCTCCATCGGAGGACCGGCAGCCATTCTGGCTAAAAACAGCATCAAATCAGTCGAAGTGGTCGACTTCGAAGAACTGGGCATGGAAGCCGTACGCAAAATCCGCGTAGAAAACTTCCCGGCCTTCATCATCGTAGACGACAAAGGCAACGATTTCTTCGCAGAGTGGGCTCATTAAAACCCACTTTTCCTCCATACAAAAGCGACTCATTCGTTCTACCGACGGTTGAGTCGCTTTTCATATATCCTCCCCACTCCTTCTTCCTCCAACATTTCAAGCGTTACTGTCGGAACCCGGCTTTTTTCGGACGACTTTTCCGAAAGGCATCAAAATCGGCATCAAGAAGACAAGCGCGATGATCGAAAACAGCAGACCGCCCATCGTACCGATGGCAAAAGAGAACCAGAACTCCTCTTTCACGGGACCGTCGATCAGGAAGGGCACCAGTCCCAACACAGTCGAGATAATGGTCAGCAAAACGGCAATGATTTTGTGGTTATAGGCTTTTACGTAAAGGCGAAGTGCATCGGAATGTCCGGAACGTTCACGCGTCCGTCCCCCCAGACCATTATACTCGTTGATCACATAAATGGCCGCATTGACCACCAGTCCGCTCAGCAGAACAAGCGAAGCAAAGCCGCCTGTACCGAAATTGACCCCCGAAAAATAAAACGTCAGAAAAGTACCGATAAAGGAGATCGGGATCAGCGAGATGATGACCAAGGGCTGGCGTAAGGATTCGAACAGAATCGAACAGGTAAAAAAGATAATGACCACGATCAGCAGAATCAACCAATATTGCGTTCCCCGGTCTTCGTACCATCCGAAACTCTGATTCACCGTTCGGAAACCGACCGGCAACACGGCATTGACCTCTTCGGTGATCTGCTGAATAAATTTGTCCGACAAGGAATACGACCCCATAAAGTTAAAAGCCACCTGCAGCGAATATTCCTGGTTCTTTTTGGTAATCCGGTTTGCCGCATCCCGCTTGCCGACCTCTCCGATATGGGCATAACAGATTTGCCGGTCACCCACCGTAAGATAGCTGTTCATCAAATGCCACACGTCGAATTTATCCCGTTCCGAAGAGTGGTAATCGATATCGATCCGCTGGCTGCCATTCCGATAGGTCCCCACGGTTCCCTCCTCCATCAGATTCGCCAGAGTCGAATAACACTGGGTCAGACTCAGGTTGTTCAGAGCGATCTTTTCCATGTCGTATTTGATATACATTTCCGAGGTCGGATCGTTCCGGAATTGCCAGTAATCATTTCCGCCCAGCTCGATACCCACGTCTGTCACCCGCTTATTGGTTTTCACTTTTTCAACCACCATTTCGGCATATTTGTACAGACGATCGTAATTATAACCGCTCAACCCAATGCGATGCGATTTATATCCCAGTCCCAGCGAATTGGAAAATCCCCGTTCGCTGACTCCGGTCGTACTCCAATCCACCCCACCGATCAGCAGGGCTTCCTGAATCACCTGCGACTCCAGATGATAAGGGAAAGAACCGTGTTCATATTCTTCAGCAAATTCCACCTCTATGGAGCCCTCTTTTCCATCCACCCGCGTCACGAACTGTTTGATTTCCTTGAATTTGGCCAGAAAACGATCCATCTGCCACATCTTCTGATTCAGTACCCCGGCATCGTCCCCCTCGGTCAAACGGGCGGAGATATAGAGTTTCACCCGCTGCTCCTGCCGGGAGAAAGTCCGGGAAGTATGGATCGAAGAAAAAAGTCGCAAAGTTCCCCCCAGCATTTTCTCGAGCGGTTCCCGCAAAGTGGATTGATAAAAACTGCTTCCGATGGTTTTGTTGTAAACCTCTTCGTACCATTTCAACTCTCTCTTCTCTTCCGGAGGCAGATAGCGGTTATCATTCCCCAACTGAGGCGGCAACAGGTGGAGAGGAATGCCGAAAGCCAGAATAAAAAGAGTAATGTATATCCATTTCCGCTTTTGGGTAAAGGCCACATAGCGACGATAAAAACAACTCCACCGCACGATTCGCCTCATGCGGGGATAACTCTTCCTGGTCTCCCGAAGACTCAGACCGTTCCGGTCGATCATCGCCGGCACAAAAAAGAGGGCGACAAACAGGGCAACCGTCAAATTGATGATAATGATCGCTGAAAAATGATTCAGGGTTCCCTTTACATAATCGGGCATAAAGAAGACAATCACCAGCGATCCGATGGTGGTCAGCAAAGCTGCCAGAATTGCCAGGAAAGCCTTCCGATCGTGATAATAGCTGTAATGATCCACCATCACGATCACCGTATCGATCATGATACCGAACGAAACAGTCACCCCGGCCAGGGAAATCAGGTTGAGTTCGACATCAAACAGATAGTAAAAAATAACTGCAATCAGTACATTGGCAAACAGGGCAACGGCTACTACCGAAAGATAACGCCGGCTGCGGCTGACAAGCCATACAAACAGAAACAAAATCGCCAGCGACAAAAAGGTGCGCTTCACCAGTTTCACCAGTTCCGCCCGGACCTCTTTCGCCGCATCTTGAACCAGAGTGACATAAAATCCTTCCGCCAGGTTGGCCTGTATCTTCTCCATTTCCTGCTGCAATTCTGCCGATGCCCGGATGATATTGACATCCGTATCGGCAGAAATATTCAGGTAAATCGTATTCAGGCCGTTGATTCGGTAAAAGCTGGTCTCCTGACGTTTTTTATAATTGAATTCAGCTACATCGCTCAAATAAATGATCTTACCGTCTATCGTCGTCAAGGGAGTTTTACCGATATCCGCTCCCAACGGTTCGGTTTCCAGCAACAAAGTGATCCGTTCCCTGTTGCCGGCCCGGTCGATCCGGTCGACATCCCCGACAATATAACGCCGTCCCAGAAAATTTCTCAAGCCGGTCACGATGACATTCGGCTCCAGACCATATTCCTGCAATTCCTCCGGATTGTATACAATATCCAGATAGAGCGGCATCGCCCCACCGACATACACCTCCCGTACATAGTCGATCTGGGTCAGATAGGGTTTGATATGCCGTTCGACGTACTCCTGGATGCCCGAAGGATCCATATCGGCATTGACGATATAGGACAACACCAGTCGTGTTTTCCGCTGCAAACCGCCCCCGATATCTCCTCCCTGCAAATAAAGGGGCCCGACCCCTTCGGGCAATTTCTCTGCAATCTGTTTCAACAAAGAAGAAATCTCAAAACGGACCGCCGAAACATTTACTTTTTCTTTCAAAACCACGGTCACACTGCCGTTTTCCCGGCTCGAAATGGAAGAGGTCGTTTCGACTCCGACCACAGACGACACCAGTCCTTCAATCTTCGAGGTAATCTCCTGTTCGATGACCCGCTGCGATGCTCCGGGCCAGCTATATGAAATCGTCAGCTGTTTCCCCTGCTCGGGAGTCGGATGATAGGCTATCCGCAACAAAGGGATCAGCGCCCCACCGATCACCATCAGCACCAGCATGATCAGCAAAAGCGAAAACGTCGGTATACGTTCCAAAAATCCCTTTTTCCGAGCTCCATTCCCCATGACATCAGCGTTTTCGATAAATCATGTAATACAACAAGGGTACAAAAAACAGACTGATGACCGTTCCGACACTCATACCGATGATGATGGAAAGCGACAGGGGATATTGCAGATCCGATCCCATATCGACCCGGTTCAGAAAAGGTACAATCGCCAGAATAGTCGTCAAGGAGGTCATGATAATCGGCTTCAGACGACTGTGTCCTCCGGTAAAAATCGCCTTCACCAAAGGCATGCCATTTTTCCGAAGCCGGTTGATGGTATCGACCTTGAGGATGGAATCATTGATGATGATACCGCTCATCACCACCAGACCGATCATCGACATGATGTTCAGGCTCTCTCCGCACAGCCAGAGCCCCAAGAGGACAAAGAAAATATCCACCACAATTTCCGACAGGACAATCAACGGTTGAACAATACTCTCGAACTGTGCTGCCAGAATAAAATAAAGCAAGGAAATGGCAACCAGAAGTATCACGATCAATTCGCGAATGGTGGCCCGGCTGGAGAAATACTCTCCCTCGAAGGTCACAAAGAAATCCGGATCCTCTTTCACCACCTCTTCCACCTGCTCCATGATCTGTTTTACCTCCCGATCTTCGACATCCAGCGCTATCGGATAATAATCGCCTCCGCTTCCGGAATACAGTTTCTTAAAATCTTCTCCCTTGGTTTCCCGGATCACCATCGAAAGCGGAACCTCCACTCCATTCCGGTTGCGCACCTTGCCCGACAAAACATCCGCAACCTCCGCTTGGGAATCCCCGGTCGTTACGGGCACAGAATACCCTCCCTGATTAATTCGGAACAAAGTATTCTGGCTAATGATATTTTTCATTTTCCGGTAGATGTCATCAAAGGTAATCTCATGCAGCGCCATCGCCTCCACATCCGCAATATAACGGATATTCTGTTCCAAGACAGTCGGGGGAATCTGTACCTCCGGCAACACGGTCTTCAAGCGGTCGACGACACGCGTCACCTGTTCCACGGTCGGAGCCTGGCCTTCTTTCGGATGCAACTGTACGACCAACGAACTGCCCTTCTCCGCAAATATCATATTGAATATATTGCTGGAAACCCGGAAGGAAGCCTGTGCTTTCGGATAATGCAAAGTCATGTAATCCGATATTTTCCGTTCCACCTGTTCCAGTGCGGCAGCATCTTTTGCCTGAATATAAATCACGCTTTCCGAGGGAGTGATCTCCGGAGTATGTGCCATCAGGAATTGCTGTACACCGACCATCGAAGTGGTCTGACGGATCAGACTGTCTACCTGTGCCAACAGCCTGTAAACCCGCAAATCATTTTCTTCCAGAGAAATACCGCTATTCCAATCGATTGTCAGCAGGGCATCGTCATGCGAAATGCGGGGCAAACGGCTTTTCTCCACCAGCGGATAAAGCAGATAAGTAAGCGGTATGAGCAACACGAAACACACCATCAACAGGCGTCCGTGGCGCAGCGTCCATTTCATGCCGGCCTCATAGGGTCGGTAATAATTGAACGTAAACCATTTCGCCAGATATCGGTTTTCCGATGCCGCCGAACGCTTGCGGTACATCAGATAAAAATAAACCGGCAAAACGAGTACCGATACCAACAGGGAGGCAAACAGCGCAATCGTGACGGCCATGGCCTGATCGTAAAAAAGTGCTCCGGCTGTACCGCTCAGAAAAATAAGTGGCAAGAAAACGGAGCAGGTCGTCAGCACACTACTCAGCATCGGTGTGAAAACCTCTTTCACCGCGTTGGAAATGGCCTCTTCCAAGCGGGTGCCCCGCTCCCATTTTTGAAAGATATTATCGATCACAATGATCGAATTATCCACCATCATTCCCGTTCCCAGAATCAATCCGGACAAAGAGACAATATTCAACGAAATGCCCAACACGAAAAAAGCCAGCAGAGTGACGAGAAGCGACAAAGGAATCGTAACAACGATCAGGAGCGGAGAACGCAGGTCCTTCATGAACAGGAAGATAATAATCGCCGCCAGGATCGCTCCGACCAGCAGGTTACTGCTCAGATTGTCCATGGAATACGACAACAATTTGGTCTGATCGCGGGTCAGTTCAAAACAAAGGTTGGGATGTTCCTTTTCCAGCTCGGCAATAAGAGTCGAGATGCTTTCCTGTAAATCGGCCATCCGGGCATCGTTCTGTTTGATGATGGCCATCGTAACGGCCGGTTCATCTCCGCTACGGACCAGTCCGCTGCGTTTGGCCGGACGTTCCACAATCTTGCACAGCTCCTTGAACTGATAGATACGTCCGTTGTGATTGATATAGATGTTCTCGATATCTTCCTTGGAAAGGATTCTGGAATCGAAATGGATGTTGTAACGATATTCCCCGTCCTTGATGCTCAAAGCCCCCAAAGAGACATTATTACTATTGATCGCATTTTCCAGCAGACTGATATCGACCCCCATCGAAGTCAACTTCTTATAATCGGGAATGCACAGCAATTCCGGAGTAACCACTCCGCTGATATCAACCATGGCGGTCTGCGGCAATTGCTCGATCCGTTTGGCAATGACATCCCGGGCGAACTGTCCCAGTTCACTGAAATCGATACCGGCCTCCCGAGGCCTGTCATTTTCCCGGGGAGAGTTGTCTTTCAACGAAATATTCAGATAAAACGCAGGGATATCGGTCACGTTGGCCTTAATCACTTTCGGACGTTCGACATCCTTGGGCAAAGCGGATACCGCCCGGTCCAGCTTTTCATTCACGTCGATAAACAGAAGATCGATGTTGCTGTTGGGTTCGAAATCCATGTAGATTGCTCCGGCATCCGCCCGTGCTTCCGCCGTGATGTTTTTCAGTCCGACAACCTGTGCCAGCTGATTTTTCAGGGGTTTCAACAAAGTGTTGTCCACTTCCCGCACCGACAGACCGGGAGCAGAGACCTGAATCGTAATCTGCGGAATATCGATGTTCGGCATCAGTGATACCGGCAGATATCCCATCGCCACGATACTCAACACCACGATGGCGATGACACTCATGCTCACCCCGATGGGACGTTTCAACAGTTCCTTTATCATGATCAGCGACTATTGGGGGTTACCTTGGTTCCGTCAGCCAGGTTCAGGTTGTTGGAAGTAATCACGATATCATTTTCCGAAATAACGGTCTGTTTTTTCTCGTTCCCCGTAATCACATGAGAATCGATATTCGACATGACTACCTCCACATAGGTCCAGACAGCAGCTCCCTCCCGGTAACAGAAAACGACCTGGAAACCGTCCCGCAGCACCACGGCATCCTTGGGTACGACAAAGCAGTCCGGAACGGCCCGTTCCAAAACGATCTTCACATTCATACCCTCCATCAGGTATTTGTCCGCATTACTCACCCGGGCACGGATTTTCACCTGTCCGTGATCGTCGATCAAGGGGTTGATCTCCGTCACCTCCCCATAAAAGGTTTTCTTGTCATTCACAAAAGGTATGATCTTCACCCCCTGTTTCAGTGCAACCTCCTCGACTTCCGCTTCCAGGATACTGAATTCCACATCAAAATAAGAATCGTCGATCAAGGTACAAAACTTGTTTTCAGAACGGTCATATACTTTTGCGTCCAAATTGGCAATCCGACCGCTGAAAGGAGCCTTCAAATAACAGTCCTCCAGGTTCCGTCGAGCGGCTTCCAGCTGGTCCTGGGCATTGGTATAACCGGAGGAAATCTTCATATTGCGCAAAATGGCCGGCGGCACTGCCGACGTATCGGCTGCATAGCCCTGACCGATCAGCTTGTCCTGCAAGTCGATATTCGCCTTTTCCATCGAACGGTAGCTTTTCTCCAGCTCCACCATGGCCTTCTCATCGTCGAGCGTCGCCAATAGGGTACCTTTTTCGACATAATCCCCGTTTACTCCATTGATGGAAGTAATGATACCCGATCCTTCGAAATGCAGATCGCTTTTCAATACGGCCCGCAACTTCCCGTTGCACACGATCTGCTTCTGAAAGGTCTGTTTTTTGAGCAGCAGCGTATCCACCGTAATCAACTGACCGGCCTGTTCGCTTTTGCCGATTTCCGTTTCTTCCGTCTTTTTCTCTTTGCCGCAAGCCAGCAGGCCACAGGCAACAAATAACAGCCACAGATTTCTATACCGATTCATCTTCATGGTTCTCTCTTTTCACAAGTCATTATCTTCCAACAATCTCGTCAAATTCAGCACTGATATCCCGCTTTTCAATAAAATCATAGAGGGACAACTTGCGCAATTCAAAATAAGCGCCCCAAAACGTACTCAGTTGATTGACATACTGTTCACTGGCACTGTCATATTCCTTCTGGGCCGTATTCAGGTCCGTCACCGTAATTCCCCCATTCTGAAAACGTTTTTTGGTAATGTCATAACGTTCCTCGGCAATAATCAATGCCTTCTCTGAGATTCGACACTGCATGGCCTGATTATTGAATTGCATCACCTTGATTCGGATATCCTGCTGAAACTTGATCTCTTCCTGTTCCTGCTGGGTTTGCACCAGCCGCGCTTCGGCCTCTGCCATTTTCACCTTTCCGCGACTCATCCCCCAGTCATAGATCGGCATCGTCACCGACAGACTCACCACTTCCCGATCCTGCATCCGCTGATAGGCACCGATAAAATCATCCGCCGTCTTCGAAAGTCCCAGATTGGCATTCAAGGCAAGCTGGATTCCCCGACCGGCTTTGGCTTCCGCCACACTTTTCTGAGCATTGAGCTGATCAAGCTTCAAAGTCAGCAGATGAGACGAATTCTGCAAGGCCTTGTCCAGCACAAACTCATAATCCAGCAATACCTCCGGAACACTCATCGGAGGCAACAATTCCACCAGGCTACGTTCGGAAATTCCCAAATAAGACTTGAAATTGAACAGCGCGATGTCCAGATTGACTTTGCTGTTGCTGACCGCCAGTTCCGCATTCATCATGGACAGCTCCAACTGTAACAGCTCGCTCTTGGTCAACGTACCGATATCGAAACGTTTCTGGGCCATTCCGTACATGTCACGGGTATCCTGCAGATTTTCCACACTTTTCTTGTGAGAGGTCTGAGCCGACAGCACGGCAAAAAAATAGGCGGAAGTCTGCACCACGATATTCTCCATATTTTCCAGGTACTGTTTTTTCGCCTTTTCATATTGCAAAGGTTCGGTCTTTTTCAACCACTTCAATGAATTGAACGAACGCAGGGGCTGGTTATAACTGATGGAAAGCGGTATGGTATTGTAAGTCTTCGTATCATAAGAAAACTGGTCCAGACGGTCCAGGGAAGTATACAGAGAAACATTTCCCCCCGTAAGAGCAATGTTCTGATTGATATGAAGCGACAGCGTATTGTTCATGGTATTGTTGGCCACGTAACTGATACGTCCGGTTTCCGGATCACGGACCTCCACCAGCGAACGGTTATAACTGCCTAAAGTTCCGTTCAGATTGAGGGACGGCAGCAACTGGGCCCTGTACGAACGGAAACTCCAATACTGCGACATAAAAGAAAGCTGCACCATCTGTGCCTGTGGCGAACGGGTACAAGCGATCTGAATCGCTTCCTCCAGACTCATCTTGCCGGCAATCAGTTCCTGCCCGGAAACAGTACTTCCCATCAGACATCCGACCACCCAGCAAACGACTCTCCTTATTTTATTCTTCATTACACTTCTTGTATGTTTTTTGCAAATATAAAAATATAAACCGTATACATAAACAGAAAAAGTTGCTTAAAAGTTGCAAAATACATCCTCCAAATAATACACCTCTTCCGTCTCCATGTCGATCGTATAGAGCCGTTTCCGAACCGGATCCGCCCAAAAAGTGAAATAAGAGCGATCGGTCATCAGTTTATAACAAAGTTCTCCGTCCCAGTTGAATACGTGGAACGTGTCAAATAGCGGCATTTTAGCCCCCAAACGGCTATCCCACGGTTCTTTTCTCATAAAATGGAGTCGCCACAGTGGTTTGTCCCCAATATTCTATCTGATCGCTCTTATAAACCCACAAGGTATCTTCCGGCAGGAAAAAGATACGCGAACCGACCAAGGAATATTGACACGAAACAATCGTATCGTATACCGTTATACCTTCTTCTACGGACCTGGAAATATTCCAAAAGAACAATTTTCCTTCATTGGAAGCCTGAAGCAATGTCATTAATTCCGGGCCTTTTTTAAAAAACTGATATACACAGTTGACAGAAGTCATCTCCTGATGCCCCTTCCCCTTGCTGACAAAAGTACCGATCTCATTTCCCGTGTCCACGTGAAAGACATGAAAAAAATACCCGGGATGACCCGGACTCCAGGCAAGCAACAGGGAATCATACACGGCAACCATCATTCCCACAAAACCTTCTCTTAAAGCGAGCGATTTGCTCACTACCTTTTTTACAGGCACTCCGCTCTCGTCAAAATAACGGATTTCTCCCCGAAGATCAGAAGTATCCTCTGCCCCGGCACATCCCATTCCCATCATGCCGATGGCCATACAAATCACAAAACTGCCTGCTTTCATATTCCAACCCATCTATTGTATCTTCATTCTATACACATACATCCGCCCATGTTCTTCATCCACCACGGCATCAGAAAAAACATAGGGAGCCATGTAACCCGCCGGTCTAAATCCTTTGGGTACATCCACATCCGCCAAAAGAGTCCGGTCCCGATAAATCTGCAAACCATCCGTTTGCTCTTTCTCCCCTTTGGCATACGAACGCAACACATATCCCAGTTCATCGATGTATTCGATCCAAGTATAATACCCTTTCGTTTTATACTGGGCAATTCCTTTTCCATGAATGTCTTCCACGTTCAAAATGGGTATATAATCTTTATCCATTGCCCGTCCCTCAAAACCGAACGAATACAAGGGCCGGTAATTTTTATCATACTTATAAATCAATGAATCCGCCATGTATACCACATAGAAATTTCCGTTTTCATCCAGATCGAAAAAAGTAGAAGAAAACAGATAGTGCGTATCCGATTTACCCCGATATACAGCAGGCATGCCCCGCCCCAACAAGCGGCCCGTTTCTTTTTTATCCAACCACTGCTCGGTAATGTTTCTGTATTCCCTTACAAAAATATCGGGCGTCTGGAAATAGTTGAATGTCGGATCCTCCGCTCTGTTATTGGTAAAAACAGCATTCCGATAACTGCGACATACGACCGGCGCCCCCATCCCATACAATTCAAACTGGTCATATCCGATCTTGTCTCCCCACTGATAGGATTTCCGGGCTTTGCGGTACGAATTCGCCCAATCCGCCCTGAAGGCCGTATCAAATAAATGCACATCATCCGATACGCCCAGCAAACACAAATAACCATTATCCAAAAAAGTATGGGCGTAAATCTGTCCGACCGTTGTTTCCGAAGCACTGTGCCCGACCCCCAAGGCTTTGGAAACCACCTGACCGGTCGAATCCAAAAAATGGATCGTACACAACAAATTGTCTACAAAATACAACTGCTGCCGATATACCCCCATCTTCCCTTCAAAGGTAGTTTGCATCGTCGTATCGATCAACAAAGTATCCGTTTTCCCAACGATATGTTCTTTTTGGATTCCATTTACCTCCGGAAGGGGAAACAGATCGATCTCCGGATTTTCCGAACAGGCCAGACACACTCCCCAAACACAAAGCATACATACGACATTTTTCATACAACCGCATTTTTTCACAAAGGAAAATACTTTTTTAGAAATAAAAAATGTTTTTTGCGACAAATCTTATATATACACATTTTCTATTATTGATCTGCCTCATATTACAAACAACTTAAAATTCTAAATCATGAAAGGGTTTTTGATTTCACCAATTTTTGTAGCTTTGCAAAATACCGATCAACCGATAACGGTTCTTTGAGAAATGAAATGACATGCAAAACAAGTTAACAGAAGAGCAGATTTTACAATTGGCTCCGGATGATTCCTCCATCAAAGCCGGAAAAGGATTGGCCACCGGCAGCAAATGGGTACTGCTGGAGTGTAATGAACGGGCCATATGGGGACATTGCCAGGGAAGTGGAAAGAATCCCTATCAGACGGCCGTCGACCTGAATAATATTGCATTCAAATGTTCCTGTCCCAGCCGGAAATTTCCCTGTAAACACGGTTTGGGACTTTTGTTGCTGTATGCCAAACAAGCAGATCGGTTCCAACAGAGTGAAGAGCCGGAATGGGTGACATCCTGGCTGTCGAAACGAATGGAGAAAGCCGAAAAGAAAGAGCAGAAAGCCAAGAATGATACTCCTGTGGACGAAGCGGCTCAGGCCAAACGACAAGCACAGCGCCACCAGAAAATACTGAACGGCATTGCAGACCTTGAAATCTGGATGAAGGACTTGTTGCGCAACGGCCTGCTCAATATACCCGAAAGAGCCTATACCCTCTTTGACAACATGGCCCGTCGCATGGTCGATGCCCAGGCACCGGGGCTGGCAACTCGTCTAAGAAGCATTCAGGAAATGAATTTCAGTACAGAGCGATGGAAATCGGAACTGACAGATCGCCTGGGAAAACTCTACCTGTTGATACGGAGTTACCGACATTTAGATCGGTTACCGGAAGCGTGGCAGGATGAAATCCGCACACAAATCGGATACCCCCAGTCGAAAGAAAGCGTTCTGGCTGGAGAAGCGGTTGCAGACCGTTGGCTGGTCCTCCACAAACGTTCCCAAAAGATCAACGACCTTCATACCGACACCTATTGGTTTTACGGTGAGCAAAGCGGCCGCTTTGCCGTCTGCCTTCATTTTGCCGTGCCGGGGAACCTTTCAGATCCTGGCTGGATTCCGGGCGGAACATATTCCGGAGAACTATGTTTTTATCGGGGAACAGGCCTCTGTCGGCGGGCCCTTTTCAAGGAAACGACCTTATCGCCGGAAAGTTTTATCCCCACTTTCTGCAACGATCTTCAGACAGCGGCAGCCCACTATCGGCGAGCCATACAGGAAAATCCCCTGAGCGAAGACATTCCGGTGCTGGTAACCAACGTCGTACTGTCCGGACAGGGCTCTCAACTCTGTCTGACAGATGAAAACGCGCACAGTGTCACCCTGCAGATCAGCGAAGAAACAAAAATCGACCTGCTGGCCATCACTGGAGGAAAACCCTTTTCAGCCTTTCTGCTGGCAAATGCCGATTATTGGGAATTAAAATCTATGTGGTATCAAACAGTCTATCATACGTAGAGAGATGAACGCAACTGAACCCGTCATTCAGACCGCCTTGCTCGGAACAGCAAACAAAGAATTTGTACCGGGCGAACTTCCGGAAGCCCTGGCTACCCTTATCCGGAAAATTCAGGAAATATCCGAAGATCCAGAATCGGCTCTATACCAAACGGCCGCAGCCACATTTGCCTATCGCCGGGCCGGATGGGAACCCCTGTCGGCCAAGGATATCCCCCCGATTCAAGCAGCCCCCGAAGAGAATCTTCCCTACTTCGATTCGGAACAGAATGCATTATTCGCCCGTTTAGAGTCTACCTCTTATCTGTTGCTCCATGCCTATCGGAAAGCGGTAGCATCCCGCCGACTCATTGTCCCAGAACTCCTGCCGCCATTGATCCGCCGGGCCTTCGACCGAAATAATCCGAACCGAAATGCCGAACAGGCTTTGCTGGCCCGGCTGGCCGGAAACCGCGGATGCTGGCTGCTTCCACACCTGGGATTCACGCCTTGGGGAAAAATGGAAACAGAAGCCTGGGACACGGCATCGCACAACGAGCGCAAAGAAATCCTTCGCCAATGCAGGCACGAACATCCGGCACAAGCCCTTGAAATGTTACGGAATGAATGGAAAAGCGAATCGGCCGTACACCGTGACGAACTACTCGGCTATCTCCGCATCAATCTGAGCAAGGCTGACGAAACGTTCCTGCAGGAAGTGGCCGAATCAGACCGCAGCAGTACCGTAAAAGAAACGGCACGGAACCTTCTGTGCCGTATGCCCGAATCGGAACTGGTGAAACGATACTGCGAATGGCTACAGGAACACCTTCGCTACAATGCACTGACAGGCTGGTCTTACAAAAAACCGGCATATACCCCTGAAATGAAAAAATTCGGACTCGAAGAGGTCAGTCCAAACAAAAAGGAAAAAGATGAAGAATACCTGCTGCGTCAACTGGCACAACGGGTTCCGCTTACATTCTGGTGCAAATTTTTCGGTTGTGATGCGGAACAGGCCGCCCGACGGCTAACCCGCCACCAACCGTTTCGAAAATTTTTCAACCTGCAAGAACCCATCGTAAATTTCTCAGACAGCCAGTGGGCCTGCTACACCCTGAAAGAAGATCCTTCCTATATCCGGCAAGAGGCCTTGGTTGGACTGCTGACACCGGCACAGCGAGAAGAAATAGCACTCCCCGAAAAATGGGAAAATTTCAATTTTATTCCCACCTCATGGTTCAATGAAGACGGAAAAACCTGGGGTCCCCGCTTCTCAGAGCACATTGTATCGTGGCTCTTGCAAAACAGGTATCTCTATTATGTAAACGACACGGCCGAACATCTGGCACTCTATCTGGATCCGTCACAGCAGTCTCGAATCGAACAGCATTTATCCGCCATCACGGACGAAGCGCCGTCCATACTCGAATTCTGCACAAAGACATCCGAATACATGTCTCTCAAAACAGCCATTGACACTTTATTCAACGACAATCAATAAAATTATTCATATGAGCACCCTATTAAGACAACACGCCGAGCAACAATTCGCCGAAGAGTTGCACGAACTGAAAAAAAATGAAACCCACCCGATTCCCGAAAACTGGGAGATGTCACCCCAATCGGTAGTTACCTACCTGATGGGCGGCACACTGAAAAACGGATTCGAAGTCTCCCCCAAATACATCGGTAACCGCCGGTTGATGGAAATTGCAGTCGCCACACTGGTAACCGACCGAGCCCTGTTGCTATACGGACTTCCCGGGACAGCCAAAAGCTGGGTGAGCGAACACATGGCTGCCGCCATTTCAGGCGACTCTACATTGATCGTACAAGGTACGGCCGGTACAGGAGAAGAAGCCATCCGCTACGGTTGGAATTATGCACGTTTGCTGGCAGAAGGTCCCAGCGAAGGGGCCTTGGTGCAGACTCCGGTAATGAAAGCCATGCAGGAGGGGAAAATCGGACGCATCGAAGAACTGACCCGTATCGGTTCGGACGTACAGGATACACTGATAACCATCCTTTCAGAAAAAACACTGCCCATTCCTGAATTGAACCAAGAAATTCAGGCCATCCGGGGCTTCAACATCATTGCCACAGCCAACAATCGCGACAAGGGTGTCAATGACCTTTCAAGCGCTTTGAAACGACGTTTCAACACGGTAATACTGCCATTACCCGATACGCTGGAAGAAGAAGTGGATATCGTCCGCCGCCGCGTGGAAAGCTTCGAGAAAGTCATGGAGCTGCCGGCAGAAAAACCGGCATTGGAAGAAATTCGCCGGGTCGTAACCATCTTCCGCGAACTGCGTCAAGGGGCTACTTCCGACGGTAAAACCAAGCTCAAAGTACCAAGCGGCACACTAAGTACGGCCGAAGCCATCTCAGTTGTCAACAACGGACTGGCCATGGCCGGGTATTTCGGAGACGGCCAGATTCATGCCGAAGATCTGGTATCGGGCATTCTCGGTGCGGTCGTAAAAGATCCCGTACAGGACAAAATTGTCTGGCAAGAATATATGGAAACAGTAGTCAAGAATCGCGACGGATGGAAAGACATCTACCGCGCTTCAAGAGATATGATGTAAATTATGGCCGCCATTCATCTATTGGGAATACGACATCACGGTCCGGGTTCATGCCGGAATGTACTGCAGACATTGGAAGAAATACAGCCTGATTTAATTTTGCTGGAAGGTCCTGTGGAAGCGGAAGGAGTCATGCACTTCATCGGGGACGGACAGATGCAGCCACCGGTTGCATTGCTGGGGTATCAACCCGATGCCCCCCAAAATGCCGTATTTTATCCCTTTGCAGCCTTTTCGCCCGAATGGCAAACCCTGTGTTACGCGCAGCAGAAAGGGATCACACTACGTTTTTTCGACTTACCCCTGGCTCATTCGATGGCTTTCCCGTCCCTCGAAACAGCCGTTTCCTCTTCTGGAGAGACGGAAGTGTCTCCCCGCGATCCGTTCGATCTGCTGGCTGAAGCAGCCGGATATAGCGACGGCGAATCCTGGTGGAACATGACCATCGAACAACGACGAAATCAGAGCGGTGTTTTCGAAGCCGTAAAAGAAGCGGTGGAAGTCTTGCGCGACGCACTTCCCGAACGGACCTCACAACGGGATCTCATCCGGGAAGCCTGGATGCGGCGAATGATTCGAACCGCACAAAAAGAAGCGTTCGAACG
This sequence comes from uncultured Odoribacter sp., assembly GCA_944321165.1. Classification (GTDB taxonomy): domain Bacteria; phylum Bacteroidota; class Bacteroidia; order Bacteroidales; family Marinifilaceae; genus Odoribacter. The sequence goes on along the minus strand of CALUKE010000005.1, from coordinate 22,469 downwards.
GATCGCCATCGTCTGTGGCGCCTGGCACATACCGGCGCTGGAGCACATGCCCAAGATCAAAGAAGATAACGAACTACTCAAAGGCCTCGCCAAGGTAAAAGTCGAATGCACCTGGATTCCGTGGACCTACGACCGTCTGGCATTCCGCAGCGGCTACGGCGCCGGTATAGAATCCCCCGGATGGTACGACTATCTGTGGAAACATCCCGAAGATGACGGCACCCGCTGGGTCAGCCATATCGCCGCCCTGCTCCGGAAAAAAGGCATGGACATCTCGGTCGCTCACGTCATCGAAACCGTGCGGCTGGCACAAACAACCGCCGCCTTACGGGAGTTACCCAGCCCCACCCTCGAAGAATACAACGAAGCAGTCACCACCGTGATGGGATTCGGCGATGACCTCCTGCTGCAACTCGTCAAAGAATCGCTGGTGGTCGGCAACCGCATCGGCCAGGTACCCGATGCAGTCCCGAAAGTACCTTTGCTGATCGATGTGGAACGACTCCAGAAAAAACTGCGAGTTCCCTTTACAGCGGAAATCAAAGACCTCACTCTCGACCTTCGCAAAGAGAACGACCTGGAACGTAGTCTCTTCTTTCATCGACTACTACTCCTTGACATCGACTGGGCGACCCCGGCATCTGTCGACGGTAAAGGTACCTTTAAGGAGCGATGGAGCTTATACCACAAACCCGAACAGATCGTCGACCTCATCGAACGGGCCATTTGGGGCAATACACTGGAGGAAGCGGTACAAAAATATCTCTCCCGGCAGATGGCAGAACTCCAGCATATTCCCGAACTGACACACCTGCTCAATCGGGTCATTCCGGCCCATTTGCCAACATTGGTGGATGCCATGACCGCACAACTCGACCGGCTGTCGGCAGCTTCGACCGATATTGTCGAAATGATGGAAGCGGTTCCAGATCTGGTAAGCATTGTCCGCTACGGCAATGTCCGCAACCTGGACTTCTCGCAGGTAGGCCATATGTTGCAAGCAATGATTGCCCGTATTCTGGCCGGAGGCTTGCTTGTCTGCATACATATCGACGAAGAAGAGGCAGCAGAAGTGCTCAACAAGCTGTCAGCGACAGACTATGCCGTAGCAACCCTCAATGACGAAGAGCTGAATGCCATGTGGTACGAATTTGTACAACAGATCCGAAGCGCAGCCAACGCACACCCGTTATTATCGGGATATGCCACACGATTATTGAATGACAAAGGAAAAATCACCCCCGAAGAGATGCAGAATACCCTAAGCTTTTACTCTTCGGTCGGTAATGCTCCGTCAGACATGGCCTATTGGTTTGAGGGATTCCTTCGTGCATCAGCATCCATTCTCTTATTAGACGACAAATTATGGAACCTGGTAAACACCTGGATTTGCGAACAGCAACAGGAAGATTTCCTCGAATTACTGCCGATCTTACGACGCACATTCAGCGAATTCACACCGGCAGAACGCCGCAAACTAGGCGAAAAAGCCAAAAATTTCGAAGAACGGGGAAGTTCGTCAAGCCCTACGGAGGATTCCTCCTGCAATGACATGGATGCAAAACGAATCATTCCATTGATGAGTCGGTTATTAGGAATAGAAACAGAATAAAAAAAATTTATGGATACAGAATATTTGAAAAGATGGCGTTTAATTCTGGGTGGCAACGAAGCCGACGGAACGGGCATGACATTGAATGTCGAAGAGGAACGCCTCGACCGCTCCCTGGAAGCTGTCTATGACAGCGATCGACGGGGAGGCCTCGGATCTTCGGCACCGAAAGTCAGCCGTTGGTTGGGCGATATCCGAGAATTCTTCCCACAATCGGTCGTACAGGTCATTCAACGGGACGCCATTAAACGTCTGCATCTCGATTCCTTGTTGACAGAGAAAGAAATGCTGGCCACAGTCGTACCGGATGTCCACCTGGTAGCGACATTGATGTCCCTGAGTCGTGTCATCCCCGAAAAGAATAAAGAAATGGCCAGACAAGTCGTACGACAGGTCGTCGACGAATTGCTGCGCAAACTTTCCGCACCGACCCAGCAAGCCATAAGCGGAGCCCTCAACCGATCGTCCCGACGCCGCAATCCCCGTTATCATGAAATCGACTGGAAAACAACCATTACCAAAAATCTCAAAAACTACCAACCCGATTACAAAACAATCATTCCGGAAGTCCGAATCGGCTATGGCCGCAAACGCAAATCCCTGAAAGACATCATTCTCTGCCTGGATCAGAGCGGTTCAATGGGAACGTCGGTCATCTACTCCGGCATTTTCGGATCGGTGCTCGCTTCCATTCCGGCAGTCAGTACCCGCATGATTGTTTTCGACACAGCTGTCGTAGACCTTACTGACGCCCTGCAAGATCCCGTCGATCTGCTTTTCGGCGTACAACTCGGCGGCGGAACCGATATCGCCCGGGCATTGACCTATTGCCAGGGAATCATCACCCGTCCTCAGGATACAGTGCTGGTCCTGGTAACCGATCTTTATGAGGGAGGAGACGAACGGGAAATGTGCAAACGCTTTGCCTCGTTGGTCAACAGCGGAGTACAGTTAATCGTACTACCGGCCTTAAACGACGACGGAGCACCAAGCTACGACAAGCGACATGCAGAGTTTCTGGCGACCCTCGGCGTACCGACTTTTGCCTGTACTCCCGACAAATTTCCCGACTTGATGGCCGCCGCTTTAAGTAAACAAGACATCAGCATGTGGGTCTCACAAAATATAAAAGGAAATAACCGAAATACAGTTTAGCTTTCATCATAAAACAAAGAAAGAGATGGCAAATATTACATTCAAAAGACTTGGAGAACAGGAATACGCTAAATTTCGAGAAGATGTAAAAAAGATTTTTTCCATAGCCGTTATCGAAACATTTGGGAATCCGGATGACCAGGAAGAAATAATTCCGGATAATGATATAAACGTATCCTTATACAACCCTCAATGTGAAACGCTGGCCATATATGCTGATGGGGAAAAAATTGGAGGAGTCGTTGTCAAGATTGATTCTCAAACGGGTATCAACTGGGTAGATCTGTTCTATATTTATCCTGACAAACATGGGAAAGGGCTTGGACTTCAAACATGGCAAAGTCTGGAAAAAAGATATCCCCACACCAAAATCTGGCGTCTGATAACGCCCTATTTTGAAAAACGCAATATACATTTCTACGTAAATAAATGCGGTTTCAAGATTGTAGAATTCTTTAACAAGGCACATCAAGATCCCGGCAGACCATGCGGAAGAAACGACTTCCAGGATGAATATTTTATATTTGAAAAAATATCCGGTTAAAAATCTTTAATCGACATTTGAGAAGACCATATTCACCGTTTCCTCCCTGAATTCCATATTCATGAAGTGCATGCTGTTTTTCTTTATCAAGCAAGAAATAAAAAGATCCGGCTTCATCTACAAAGGTAAAAGTCCCTGAAAACAAATCTTCTTCCTCTCCCAAAGATTGTTTCACCCAGATCCATTCACGACTGGACTTGTCCAATATTGCATATACCGATTCCATCCCCTGGGATCGGTTTATCATATTTTCTACCAATAAAAACAGTGTCGTCACCCAAAATTGTTTTTAACAAGCATAATCGCTCTTAAACAACACCTCTGCTGACTGGCGAGGCGAAGCCTGAGTATAAAATTCATCCGGAATATTATATTCTCCAAAATCAAACAGATAAGGAGTGGTTATTTTAAACACCTTCTGCGTTTGTGCATCAAAAACCAACACAGAATCCCCCGAAAACATGAAATCACTCAAATCCAAATATTCATGCCCGGCCCGACCGGTACTGCCGATCTGATTCCTGTATTTTCCAGCTCTATCAAAATGGTAAATTGTTTTCCTTAAAGTTTTGTCTATCACAAAAATCGACTCCTCGTCCATGTATATTTCAGCAAGACCATCCAGCATGAGATCTTCTGCCTCCAAGGGTATAAAATCAACTAAATCCATGATTTCCTCAAAAGAACAGGCCCGCAAGGGATCATAAACAACCACCTCGCATCCTTCTTCAAAAGATTTCGAACGACAGGCAAAAATCAACAGGAGAATTGCCATAAACCCAATACATTTCATTTTATATAAATATTTATCGGAACGCCATTTTTACTATCACCTCATCGGAATCTTTAAATACGTCCCCCTCCCCTAAAGATTGCACGATATAGCGATATAACAAATTTGTCACTTTTGTTTCATCATACTCTTCCAACTCATGCTTATTGAATATGATATAAAAATAATCTTCATCAGACCCGATGATATAAAGGTTCGAAGAGTGATCCCGATTTATCCAGCCGATTCCCCCGCCGGGCTTTCTTTTATCCATTAAAAAATTGTATTCCAAGGCATCCGGACCCGCACATTTAAAATAAAAATGAGTTTTTGTTTCATGGGCAAAACCGGGCTGTTTAAAATAAGGGGAACGCATATAGGCAGCCATATCGCTGTCCACCGCATCGTAATAATAACGGGCCGGTATATTCCGGTCGCCGAAATCAATCTTATAACGGGGAAACAGGCTATCCGCTCCCAACTGATAAAATAGCTGACCGGCATCTTGAGGCTTCAAATAATACACATTATCTGCCGATTGGGTGATATTCATCAGGCTGACGGTACAATCTTCGCGTTTCAATGCCTCTTTCAATATTTCGCCTTTCTCATCCACCAATTTCAACAAACAGTCATTACCGGCTTCTATATCCTCGCTATCTTTCGGGAAAGCAGAAAAAAGCCAGCAATTTTTTTCGCCGGCAGGAGCCAATGCATCAAAAGCCAGTCCGACAGGCGTATTGAACGTCTTGAACGAGAGCGAATCATCGATTCCAAAACTGATCACCTTGACTTCATCCAATATCAGCAACTCGCTCGGCTGCTTGCGTAAAGCGATATCGTTTATCTTGACATATTCATTACGGGCTCTCCCCCGGTTGGCAAAATGCCGGAATTTCTTCCCATCCGGGGTCAAAGAGATCAAATCTCCCCGAAATCCCAGCATATACATATTACCACTGGCATCGATCAACATTTTAAACAAAGGCGTAGGGATCAAAGATTCAGGAATAACGCAAAACAAGGTATCCACCCACGGAGTCAAATCCTCCACCCAGGCAACCTCCTTCAAAGGCGAAAAAACAATCGCCGCCCCTTCACTGTCGTTTTTTACCTGAGATTTACACCCGAATATAGACAGACACAGCAAAACAAGAATTATTGTTTTCATTTTTAATCGCTTACACATGAACATCATTTATTTTCGATCAAACAAGTGCAAATCCTTATTCCCGGATTTGCTTTGCACAAGTATGGAAGAGTCTATTATCTGTACGTCTATGATGTCTGACAATAATAAACTGTCAAAGGCAATTATTTTATCCAATTGGAACAGAGCGCTTAATTTCAGTGTATCATTTTGAGGTTTCAACTCCACTCCAAAAGCCTCCTTCTCCAGTTCAACCTCAACAGAGTGTTGTTTACAACAATACAACAACGCCAAAACAAAAACTATTCCTACAATTTTATTCATCATGATACAAAATTTTAGTCCGTATTTTACTGAATTGCCGTCTTAGTGTTTCTTATTGCTACTGGGAATCACAAAAACACCCAAGCCGTTTTCTTCCTCCGGCAACTCTCCATATATTTTATCCCCGTCCATACAGAACGATGAGACAAATCGGTCAATAACAAACTTTCTGATAGGATTACCGTCAAAATCATATTCCTCAAACTCAACATTCTGATTACAATTATCCTTAATTTCAGCAGCGTTTTTATTAACTGCATACACAATGAAACTGTTCTTCAATACTTGAATCCCCCAATAATAAGTAATACTTTTATCTGTATCTATTCCTCCTTTATCATCGATTACGGCATCCTCTTGCGGCTCTCTTTTTATGATTTTTTTTATTGTTCCATCATAATTCAGCAAAATAATCGAGCGTAAATACTGATGAACATACACGATTGTCTGCTTCTCCTCCAAAACTTCAAGAAATCCGAAATAAATGTTGGGATTTCTGTATATCTCCGCATGCATGGGAAAATCAAAAACGACTTTTCCCACATCCGATGTTGAACACAGTGAAAGGGCGCGGTGTGTTTTATATTCCAACAGGAAACTCTCTCGATCGAGTGCTTTACATTGTTGATAAAGTTTCCCATCCGTATTCACTTTTCTGACTAAATTCCCCGAATAATCAAAAACCATAATTTCTTTTTTCCCGTTATCCAAAATAGTGACGGTACTATCATCAACTTCACAAAGCTGAGGCATAATAAATTCATTCGCAGCCTGTCCTTTATTTCCCCAGGAAGCAAGAGGATGAAAATCCTTATCATAAACATTGATAATATCACTCCGATTGCTGGTACTGATAATGAAATACTGGTCTGTCTTCATGATTTTGTCAACCGAAAAAACCCCCACATCCAGCGTTCCACGATAGGTAAAAGTATCTGTTTTTGCAAAATCGGTATCCTTAACAATGAATGCATTCTTGTAAATATCATCAAAGCATCCATTCAATAATAAAACGGCAAATATTGGAAATAATACTTTAAAACAAATGTTTTGTTGCATATTGAGAAATCATTATAAAAAGTGATCATAAATTTTCTTCAATACTTCCATTTTCTCAACAAAAATAGAGCGAAAAATGGAAGAAACAAATAAAAACGTTGCTTTCAGGTAGCAAAAGATAATTAATATACACGAAAACAAAAAAATATTTTTTGTGGAATAATTTATGTATTTTTTGAGTATTTTTGCATTTGACTACACAATAATCTTTATCAATGCACATGTCATATGAAGTGGAAAGTTTTCATACTCGCCATACTTTCAGGAATAAGCTTTTCTCCAGCTGCCGCCCAGTCTGAATTTCCTGTTTTTGCTTATGATTCATTCAATAAGTGGGGATATTGTTATCAAGGTATCCACTTCGTGATTCCTTGTTATGAGAATGTGGTTGATCTCGGTCCAAGCCATGCGGTTTTCTGGGCACAACAAGATAGCTTATGGGGTCTTCGAAGAGTAGACAACAGTGAAATCATTCCTTTCACCTTTGATGATGTCTGTGTAGCATCTCAATATCAACCTAATTCTCCTGCCATCATTCTGGACAGTATTGAGATGTTTGATCGGGGTGTTATTCTCCCCACAATTACCCTGGAGCGGAACTATCGTTATAGATTTCCAAGCATTCCTCATCTTTTTCCCCTTCTACCTGTAAAAAAAGAGGGGAAGTGGGGTTATGTAGATTTCAATGGAAAAACAGTCATACCGTTTGAATACGATGAAGCTTTCATCTTCACAAGGTGGTTGGGTGGAGATAAACAAAGGTCAAACTGGCTGGCAGAAGTCAGAAAAGGAGGTAAAAGTGCATGGATAGACATTTTCGGCGAAATAATTATTCCATGGCAGCAAAGCAAATCGTTTTCCTCCAAGGCAGCGAAAGCTTATCTTAAAAAGAGAAAACCGGATGATACCCAAAAATATGATGCACGAATTAATATATTGGCCAACCGAATGGATTCGTTACTGGTAATTGGAGATTATGTCAATCGGTTCACACAGGAAATAAAGGTAGTAGAAGTTAAGCCAAAGCAAGGAAAAGCGGGTTCAAAATCTCGTTACAGGATTCTTTATGCGGATAACACACCAGTTGTGCAAGACACCGTCGATTTTGTTTTCGAACGCGAAGGGGATGCACTCCGGGTGAAAAAAGACAATAAAATGCGGGTCATTAACTTGAATACCGGTTGGCTGCCATTTCCAGCTTATGACAGCATTGCCCCCTTTGACAAGCAGGGACAGGCATTCGCCTATTCCGACAAAAAAGAGGATCGTATCGGATTGAACGGCACATGGTCTCCACTGAACCATTCTTACCGAAAATACCTTACTAAAATACAGGATGCGGCCAAACAAGGGAAATGGGAGGAAGCCGCGAAGTGGGTAAACAGTTTTTCGACCGTGATGCCTTATTATGACAGTCCTTGGTATAGGAATGCATGTGATGCAACCATCAGAACAGTAGCGAAAAGTTATAATTATTATTGTGATCCGAAATTAATAGCCAAACGCGCACAGATCGAAGCCGAGAAAGAGGCCCAAAAATCTGAATCGGGATGGTCCATTCTCGGGGATATACTTGCTACGGCCGGTTCGTTTTCGAACAGTTCAACTTCGCAAAATCTGAAAGCACTGGGAGAGACCATCAAATCAGTTGCCGATCCTAATGAAATTTCCTCCGAAGCAACAAATCCTACTACTTCCGATGTCGAAACAAATGTCAAGAAAAATGTAGAAATAACAGACATCTCGGTATTGCAGGCACAAATCGATGCCATCAATCAAGATCTGGAACAAATATCGACCCGACAAATACAACTTGCCCAAGAAAGATTAAAAGCCAAAGAGCAAGTCAGGAATGCTGGTATACAGAATGCACAAACCGGCTCCAATGCCACAAGGAATTTTTCTGCATCTCAAGTCCGCCAAAGAGCCCAACAGAATGCCAATGCACAAAAACCGGCCATGAACAGATTATCTTCAATAGATGCTCAGTTAAAACAGTTGAACGACAGAAAGACGATTCTTCTGACTCAAAAAGCACAATTAAACAAACAAATCGAGCAGTTGGCCAACAGTATGAACGACACCCCCAATTCTCGCTCCGCTTCGTCAGCCAAGTCACCGGAAGAGAAAAAGCCTATTAATACCGGAATTTATCGTGCGGCACAGCAACATCTCAATTCCATCGGCCGACAACTCAGTGATCTTTATACAAAATATCAAGATCGGACGCAAGAATTTACCACAAGCGACCAATCGAAAGTAAAATCACTTCAGGCGGAAGCAAAACAAGTCAGAAAAAATTGTTTGGAAGAAACAGGGCAAACCCTACCAACCAATTCACTTGAAAACTGGAATCCCTGACAAGCAGACACTGTTCCAAATCACGAATCGACCAGCCTTGTGTTGATTAATCTATATCAATCAACACAAGGCGTACCTTGGATACATCATTGATCCACACACTATTCTATAATTCATTCAAATCGATATAATACATTTCATCCGTATCCAGATTTGCAGTATATAATCTGTTTCTTACAGGATCCAAAGCTATTCTAAAAAACGTCCGGTCGGTTTTCAATTCATATAACATTTGCCCCTCCCAGTTAAAAACATGAATGGTATTGATAAACGGACTCTTCGTGCCAAAACCTGCATCCCACTGTTGTTTTCCCCAATAGGACGCATAAATATACTTATCATCAGCCTGAACACTGTTATAATATACCCGCCCATCGTCTCGCTTAGAATCAAAAAGAGAAACCCGCGAAACATCGGATAGCCGGTGAAAGGTGATTTTACCGGTTTTGGTATCTATGATATTAATCTGAGGAACTAACCTTAGTGCCTGAACTATCTTTGAGCCGTCCGGTTTAATGGCATCATGAGAGTAAACCCGATCCTGTAATGAAAAATCAGCATTATCATCCATCTCTATTTTTTTATAAACATGGTAGTCATGCGTTATACTATCAGATAACCGCCATTTTATATAATAAGGGAAAGGTGTTTCACCTTCGATAAAATACACGGATTTCTTTCTTGCCAGGAAAGTATTTTCCGACTGATAAAACAAATCACTTAGCACCGAATTTTTACCAAGCTCCAAGTCATTATACGAAATAATCGTATCATATACGGTTGTTTTTCGGGATATGGATTCACTGATATTCCAAAAATATATTTTCCTGCTGTTGTCATCCTGTATTGTTGTTTCAAGGCCATTGTTTGTCTTGAAAAACTGGAAGACAGGAGCAACCGAACTGAATTCATGATGTCCTCTTCCTTGATTACAGAAAAAACCGACTTCTTTTTCCGTATCGACATTATAAATGCAGAAAAAGTGATGTGAAAACTTAGGATTCCAAAATACGATCAATGAATCATATACCGAAAACATTCCATATCCTAAATTTTCAATATGAATAGGTTTGCTTGTGACGTCTTTGACTTTTACAGTATCTTTGTTTATATAGCTGATATCTCCATTCAAATACTCTGCATCTTGATTGCCTTTATCACAAGCTGATAAAACGAACAAGCCTACAAGGAAAGCCATGGTCATAAGTTTTTTCATATGCATAATTATTTTATTAGTCTATATTCAATATTATTATTTTACCATCTTCTTGTACAGAGGAGTGGGACCTTCAAGTAATTTCTCTATGCTGACAGTCGTCAAATAAGTCTTTTCCATATCTTGACTGACAATCACGGCATGGTTGTCAGTAGTATAAATATCAATGATAGATACGGGAGAAGTAAAAACAAATGAAAAGACATTCCCTTTCAATTTGTCATATACCCCCAGGCATTTCCCTTTGTCACATACAAATCTGAAACAAAAATACTCCTCCGACTCATAGATATTCGAAACAAAAGTCGCATATTTCTTGGTACTGTTATTGACAAAGTCTATCCTGTCATATTCATCTTTCAAATCCGGATTCAAAGGCACATTGTTTTCTCCGAAATCCACGTAATATTTTACACGCACATTTTGTTGCTCGTCTATTGAATAAATTTCATTATAAAGATAGCGGTAATACAACACTTCATCCGGTTTATACACAAAAAAAGGATAACCCAACCAGATACCCGATTCTATTTTCAGTTCTCCAATCTCTCTTACAAATTTGAAATTCCGGTCATATAAATTTAACTCCACGTGTTCCATACCACTATATATCCGTTTTCCTATATAATAATTCTTTCCCAGTTCAGCCAACGCTTGAAAAGGGGCATCTTCTGCCTTAGCAGCAACAGCATGTATGTCAAGAAGATTTCCATTCAGATCGTAACGAAGAATCTTTTTACTGTCCATATCATATAAACATAGTGTATCTCCTTTTAACCAGACATCCCAAAGAGTGATGAATTCCCCCTTTGCTCTGCCTTGCCCTGAAAAGGTGGTCTCCAATATTCCGGTTTTTGAGTCAAAAGCCAAGACACTATTTCTACATTCTATAATATATTGGTCTTTCGTAAATAAGATTTTTCTAACATCACCTATCTCCGCAGGATTTTCCTGGTCAGTCAGACAAATCTGCTGGAAATTTTCATTTTGAAGATTAATTTCCTGCATTTGTTTTAAGTCTACGTAAATTATGGTCTCAGCATCTTGCTGGTTTTGAGTAAAACAACCGATTGTCGCAAGTCCAATGCAAAGCAGTATCCAATAATTTTTCATAAATCACACATGTACAGATAAAGCGATGCAGTAAATATATAATAAAAATCCGGAAATCAAGCCTAAACGGTTGCTCACAGGTTGCAAATTCATTTATTGTTTTTACCGCATCATAAATGACATCTTCATTGATGGTAAAAATCTGATATTCCCCACGAGGATTGATTCCTATAAGATTCATTTTTTTTGTGATACTGTCATAATAAATATCAATAACTTCAATACTCAATTTTATATTTCCCAACAGATTTCCAGCCCAGTCAAATATGCACATATTGTTACATAACAATTCTTTTCTTACTGAAGTCATCATAAACATAAAATTTATTTTCTTCTAATTCATGAATACCTGTCACTATCAATGCTTCGTTTTTCGCTTTCCCTTTTTCCAATATGGACACGATAGATTTGTTTTCAAGATTATATGATGACAATAAATGTTTGCTGGAGTTATCTGCTAAAATCACAAAATCACCATATGGTAAAATAAAATATGGTTTACCCAAGCGTTCGCAGTCAATACTCAATGTGTCACTGACAGTTAAAGAGACTGTTTTGGTATTATCAAGAAAATTGTCCTGATATTTGCCACATGCAAATAAAAAGAACACAAAAAATATCGATACATATTTCATATTTTGGTAGTGTTTCATTCAGTGTGTCTGAAATAAGTCTTCAGACCTCTTAGTTTTGCCAATATATCAATTTATTTGATATTCATCAACAAAATACTACAATAAATGTACACACACTTTTTGTTGTAACAATTTTTGTAGTTACATTTTATGTATTATATTTGTGTTGAAACTCAAAAATAGAGCGTTATGGAAACTCCATTTATATTTGGAAAGATTGCTACCGAGAAGAATTTTACCGACCGTGAGAAAGAAACAGCCGACTTGGTTCAGAACTTCACATCGTTGATCAACACGATTATTATCTCTCCTCGTCGATGGGGTAAAAGTTCGCTTGTAAACAAGGCTGCAAAGTTAGCAATGGCACAGGACAGCAACCTTCGAATCTGTCATATCGACCTTTTCAATATACGTAGCGAGGAGCATTTCTATTCGCTGCTCGCCCAAAAGGTCATTGCCGCCACTTCTACAAAATGGGAGGAAGCTATCGAGAGTGCGAAGAGTTTCTTTTCGCGCCTTGTTCCCAAGATTTCAATCGGTACAGACCCCACTAATGAGGTTTCAATCGACTTTGATTGGGAGGAGGTAAAGCGCAATCCTGATGAAGTGCTCGATCTTGCCGAAAAGATTGCCAAGAAGAAGGGCCTGAAAATCGTGATTTGCGTAGATGAGTTCCAAAATATCGCGGAATTTACCGACCCTGACTATTTCCAGAAAAAGTTGCGTTCACATTGGCAGCTGCACCCAAATGTGGCCTATTGTCTCTATGGCAGCAAGCGCCACATGATGATGGAAGTATTTACCGACTCATCCAAACCATTCTACAAATTCGGCAACCTGATGTTTCTCAATAAGATTGAGACGCCCTGTCTCGTGGAATTTTTCAAGAGTCGTTTCGCTGATACCGGCAAGAACATCAGTGATGAAGCAAGCCATTTGATTGCAAAGCTTGTAGATAATCATCCATACTACGCACAGCAGCTGGCACAGCTTTCCTGGCTCAGGACAAAGGATGTATGTACCGTTGAGATCGTACGTGAGGCACACATGGCATTGGTGGAACAGTTAAGTCTGTTGTTTGTAACAATCACCGAAAGACTGACCACACAGCAACTGAACTATCTCAAAGCCCTTATAGCCGGCGAAAAGGCCCTCAGTTCGACCGAAGTGATGCATCGCTATCAAATCTCTTCAACGACCTCGATATTCCGTTCAAAAGCTGCTCTTATCAAGAATGACATATTGGATAATAAGGCTGGTGAAATCTCATTCCAGGATCCGATTTATGCCTATTGGTTGAAAACTGAGTACTTCGCAAAATAACCATAATGTTTGCATCTATTTCAGGGCTATTTTTGTACCTTTTCTCATCAAAAAACGGCATTTTTCACAAGTTTTTGTACCGCACATTTTGCGTTACACCATTTTGATTAATAGTTCTATCTTCCATAACAAACTTATCTTTATCGCTTAATGTTTCACATAACCTCCTCTGTTTCATATAGAATCATCCAATTCTTACCATCCCTGCCAACTGAACGAAATAATCATTTGACCAAATATCAAGTTCCTTTGGATTGCGGAGGAAAGGCAATACATCTTCTTTCACTTGTTTTATATCAGCAGTAGAAAGACGCTCAATGAGTTTTTCCTTGAATAACTCTGGAGTAATATTCTCATTGTTGAATTGCTTGCAGCGTTCTGCCAAATGAGTAAAATCCAACGGGACATTATGACGTACATACCATTCAAAATCGTACCAATCACGACCTTTGACTCTATTCTTCCACACACGATAGACCAGTGCGTGCATCTTGCCTGCAAACAGGTCCGGAAGTGTAAAACAACGGGTCATAAATGAATGTGGCTGAAGCAATAGCTTTTGTTCCGTCTTGAAGTTCAACGGTGGACAAGTATCTACTTCCATTTTTATCTTGATAGACTTCTCTGTCTGGAAAGTAACATCATACACATCGGTATTATCTTTAAGAAATGCCGATTCGACCTTTCCGAAATTCTTCTTGTCTTTTTTCTTGATTTCAACCTCACGGCCTACCATTGCAAAGGCGTCAATGATAGCAGGGAAGTATTTCGTAAAATCGAACTTATCATCTTGCGCAAGCAGTGAGAAATCCATATCTTCACTGAAACGCTGCAAGCCATGAAAGATTCTCAAGCAAGTTCCGCCATAGAACGCGGCTGACTCAAAGAAGCCTCCAGCATACAGGCCTGCAAGTATCATTTGTTGGTTCACTTCAAATATGGCGTTTCTCTTATGTTGCTCCGTTGTTAAATCATAACGGGAGAGCATATCGTCGAATATTTCATTTTTCATCGCCTTAAGAATTTTAAAAGTGTCGAAATTGAATCAGCCTTTTTACCCAGATGAATATAATCTTCAAATATGCTTACGTCCATCTTATAGAACTCATCCATATCCATACGAATATCCTGCTCAAGATATATCTCTACATCCTTCATATAGCGAAGAATGACTTTTGAGGAATTGGCAATCAAATCGCATAAAGCCTTTTCCGGTGATGCAATAAGAAATGCATAGTCACCTTTATTCATACTCCTTACTCCTATCGGAAATGCCTTTCTTGAAATATATTTGTAGTCATAACTGCCGAGTGGAGTTTGAAAGCTTCGGGGATGTTTTACTGTCATCGATTGATGAACATATACAGCCTCGGGGATAAGTCCATAATATCGTAGTGCAGTGGACATTGAAATATACGAAGGTGTATAGAGATGATTGGCAATCAACTCACTCGACAAAGTCTTTCCTGAATGTTCGGGGTTGATCACATAAAGTCCTCGCTTCAGTCTAATGATAACCCCTTGCTTTTCGAGCCAGGTTACTTTCTTGTTAGCAGATTTCAGTTCCGGATACAACGATTCAATGATTGAAGTCGTTACTGGAATGGTTCCTATTTCACTTAATTGTCTATCCATACTGCAAATATAGTAAAAATTTGAACAATAAAAGAAATAATACTTCCTTTTCTATTCAAAATATTGCTACCAAGACAACCTTAAGAAATAGCGACTGCTGTCACATAAGTCTGTTGTTTGTAACAGGCTTATTTCGTTCTCTGTTGCACAAAAGCTTTTAATTTCCAGATATTCGTTCGCCGCCCGCCCACGATGATTCAAGGCATAAAGGAAACGCCCCACAGTATCATAGACAACTATCTTGTGCTGTACAAAATCGCCGATAAAAATCTTGTCTCCGCAAGACACAACCTTGGAAACATGAGAATAATATCCGTCTTTGTGCGATTCCAACGGAAGATACATGACAGTGTCTATATTTTCCGCCATCGACGGCATGCTCTCTTCATGAAAGACAATGGTATGATCCGCATGTATGGTTTCGTCTCACTGGTATCGACATGAAATCATGGTCAATATTAAAATTTAAAATAATATTCTCATATATGTCACTTTTTTGATTTTACAAAAATTTGCCTCAAAAGAATCGCCTATTACGAGATCACCATGATTTATAACTTCCTGATTATAAGTAAAAACATTATTTATTAGGTATTATATAACGATATAGTCTATTCGTAAATTGATTATAAGTCAAAAGAACATTCGATTTTGAATCTATTTGAATCTGATCAAACGGTTCTTTTACATAATATTGAGCGACATGTTTCCCTTCCCAGGAAAAAACATTGACAATATGCGTCCCTTTGGTTATTTCACCGTCAATAAACCAAGGTAGGTAAATATAATTATCATCAGCAGCCACACTCGAATGACATCTTGCGACACTCGTCGGATTGACAAGTAAATCCACAAGAGTTGTTTTCCCATATCTGATTTCTTTGATGCAACCCGATTCGATATCCCATATACTGATTTGTGGCAAATATCCCATAATACTCACCATTCGGGTTCTGTCCGGTTTCAAAATACCGAAAAAACGAAACAGATCCATATCCGTTTCTTCGTGCAGCTCTTTCAGTAGTGCTTTATTGTAGTATCAACAGGCTCCAATGTCTTTTTATCTAAAAAAACATACTGAGGAAGAATATAGGTATCATGCTTGAAATGTGTTTTCCTTCCATTTTCAAAAACAATCAATTTATCCTTGTATGGGTAAACCTGGGTTATCGGATTCATAAAGTGCTTTTTCCATTCAAAATCCCGAACACCTTCCAAAATAGTCTTCTTTTCTGATATAGATCGAGTAATATTAAATGTTCCCAGTTTTTGTTCATTAAGTGCCACAAAAACGGATTTTGCCGTGTCTTTACACATTGATACACCATAGATCGGTGTTACGTTCAAAAATTCGTTATGCCCTCTGCCTATTGGAAAAAAATCACCAATATGCTTACCTGTCTTATAATTATAACAATGATAGGAATAATGTTTATCTGTTGGATTATAAAAAAAGATCAACGAATCCAATACTGTAACCATCCCTCCCACACATTCCTCTTCCAAGACTATAGCCTCCCCTTTCAATGTATCTGTTGGGGCAGACAAATCTGTGTACACCAATTCTCCATTGAAATACTCAGCATCCTTATTGTCTTTCATACAACAAAGCAATAAGACATTTGCAAAAATTACCATTAAAGCATTTATTCTCATCATATTATCACGTTTTTTTTATCATTTGCAAATTCATTCCGGTTTACCCAGCTTCTCCTCCACAATCCGGTAGAACATCTCTTCAATCTTCTTGAATACCAGTAGATTATTCACAACTTTCATGATGATGATTTATTTCTTTGCTACATCAGTCAGCCGTTCGCTTTTTATAAACACGAGGGAGGTATTCATTTCATCCGAATCCGTTCCGCTTCCAGCTGATTCCATTACAGTGATAAAGTAATTTTGATAGACGCCTATAATGGGTGAATCACCTTTCCAGGTCATCAATTCTCCGGTATGAATATTGCCGGCCAAATTGACTAAAGAAATATTGCCTCGATTGATAAAGCACACAAAACTGCCGTCATCCGTCATATGAAAATCACTGAAATAAGAATATTTATCTTTCTGCTCCACCATTGACTGAGTTCCAATCTCATCAAATGAATACATTTGACTTTTAAATTGAAAATCAAAGACCGGACGGATTGAATCAGTAGTTATCTGATATATTTTGTCCCCGAACACCGGAATAAAAAACACGCCTTCGCTATTTTGTGCAAAATAATAAGGCAAATGGAAGCGTCCCTGGGCTTCTCTCAAGTTCGGACGTGCGATATATTGCTTTGTGATATTCCCCGCCAGATCCGTTTCTACCACTTCCGAATTATCTTTCGAAAATCCCGGCATCCCGAAATAAAAGACAAAATGCCCCTCATCTTTGATGGCAAAAGGAATCGGTCTGTATGTTTTAAAACAAGTCTCTTTGCAACATTCTCCTTGTAAATTATAATACAGCATTTTACGGCTATTTCTGTCATATATTAGAACCGTATCTTTCTTCAATGCAGCATCATCAGGCGAAATATATTCACCGGGGCCTCTGCCACTTCTCTGTATTTTTGACCTGAACTTCCCTGAATGATCAAAAATAAATACACCTTTGGCGATTCCCTTGTCCAAAATACAAATCAAAGAATCGTTCATGAAAATTTTGTCAAAACTGCCTATAAACGAATTTGCTGGCATTTCCAAAGAGATGGTTCTTTGGGTAGAATCTCCTGCCACATAAATCGGCCAATCTGCCCCTTGATTCTCCATAATGATTTTTGCATAATTAGAGGGTTTTGTCATGCATCCCCCCAGAAAAATACTGAAGACACTTATTCGAATAAATACGCTGATACAATTCATAAAATTCTCTTTTTCTCGCTATTTTGTTCGTTTTTTCGTGTAACCCTTTCAAGTTCTAACTGCCTGCAAAACCCTGTCCCGGTAATCTACTTTGTCACATAATATAAAACAACCGAACCGCCATTTACTATATGCTCTTCCACTTTGGCAGATGCTCGTGGAAAACCATTATTGACAAACATGTCATATTCATCCGGAGAATTCATCACATAGATGAATCTCCCCTGCCGGTCCACACACGAAGGATACGTCATCACCCATGCATCCTCGTCATAGCCTTTTTTCACCATATTTTCCTTTACAACATACAAATAGCAGGCAGAGAAATCCCGGGACATGATGTCAAGAGCAATGACATCCTTATTTACAACAGGGGTATTATAAATATAGCAATATCCGCCTTCATCCATTTTCTCAATATTCTCCCGGTATTTTGCAGGAATCTGTTTGTCTCCAAAATCAACGGATGTGATTTTGATACTGTCACGTTCAAATCGGTTCATGGTTACAAAATAATCCACCCCACACCAATGAAAAATAATCTCCTGTGGGGAAGAAGAAAAATAAACCGTTTTTCCAATCGGATCTGTTGAACCTTTCTTATAGGGAAATAATTTCTTTACAACATTCAATTCTTTGTCGGTCAGGAATAATCGGTATCTTTCATCATTAGGATTGAAATCTTTCTGCAGCGGAGAAAATGCAAAGGCATACCCGCCATTCATCCATTCCACATCCCAGGCAACGAAAGGCATGGTATGATTTCTTATAAAATCACCGGTTGCGGAATTGTAGATTTTCAAAGTATGGCTAAAGTTGTCTATCAGGCTTATTTCGTTCTCTGTTGCACAAAAGCTTTTAATTTCCAGATATTCGTTCGCCGCCCGCCCACGACGATTCAAGGCATAAAGGAAACGCCCCACAGTATCATAGACAACTATCTTGTGCTGTACAAAATCGCCGATAAAAATCTTGTCTCCGCAAGACACAACCTTGGAAACATGAGAATAATATCCGTCTTTGTGCGATTCCAACGGAAGATACATGACAGTGTCTATATTTTCCGCCATCGACGGCATGCTCTCTTCATGAAAGACAATGGTATGATCCGTATGTATGGTTTCAGTACCCCGATATTGGCATGAAATCATTACAAACATTACAAATATTCTCAACAACATCCTCATACATAACACCTTATACTTTTGATATAAACTATGCAGTGAATATACAATAAAAAATCCGGAAATCAAGCCTAAACGGTTGCTCACAGGTTGCAAATTCATTCCGGTTTACCCAGCTTCTCTTCCACAATCCGGTAGAACATCTCTTCAATCTTCTTGTTATGCAGAGGGCTGCTTACCAGAATCACATGATTGTTTTCGTCCAGCAAAAAGGTATGCAACGCATTGGTCTTTGACAGGTACGGATTTGATTTTCTATTACACTACAAAGTATAACGCTTTATTCATCATACAAGCAAATGCGGCACACAGTCTTTCTGCTTGTATGATGAATGATTATAAATCTTCCGGCATGGGGATGACAAGAATAGACTCACTGCACCGGATTCCGTAAAAGACGTCACGAACCCGCCCCTGCTGAGGTATCAGAATACCTTTCTCTACCAGGTCTTTTATATCGCGTGCTGCGGTATCGGGTGATACCTTTACACGTTTTGCCAGATCTCCCTTTTGTGTTTTCACCTTGTTGAATAACTAATCCTTTCATTGGCAACTGAATATTCTCCGATTGTAAAAGTTTTATCACTTGCATATATTGTTGTTGACGACAGGTATTATTCATTTGAACTTATAAATTGCAATTGCAAATTCATATTCTTCATTTGTTTCCTGAACAACGTTAATTAGTTTCTTCAAAATCAAGCTCCTATTGTGTTCTATAGGAGAAATATTTGTAAGATACAATAGACTGATAAACTCACTACTCGTATTGGAAATATGATGATTGCAGGCCCAAATTTGATTGTCACTACTGAAAGAAGTTTTCTTATACAATGAAAACTCTGCTGTTCTTTTATCATAATAGGTACTATAATCTTCTTTATTATAAGCAAATATAAAATATATATAATTTTCTGTTTCAATAAAATGGTCAATACTATGGACATAGTGAGACTGGTACATCTCGTTTAGTATATGATTGGCATTTTCATTGTCAAGTTTTTTATAAAATCCTTTCGGAATTTGCTGTTCTCCAAAATCAATATAATATTTAGCCTTCACTGAATCAGATTTAATACAATAAATAAAATTAGAAAATAATGGTGTTAAATATATTCTATCCTCATATCGGGAAACAGGAGAACTTTGCTCAATATTAATTCGTTCGTTTAAATAAGTCGGCCTGTTAATGTAATTGGAAACCGTATTTGAATGATACAGCGTAAGCATTTTATTGGTACTACTTTGAAGTCCATATGAACAATAGGCAACTAAAAAACCATCATCAGACATACAAATATTAGAATAGATATCCAAAGCCTCAAATGAGTTCAGATATTTACCTGTATTCATGTCATATTCAACAAATTTCATGGAATATTGATCATAGACAGTTATCTTGTGATTTGAAACAGAAAAGTCTGTGATTTCCAGATATTCTTGTCGCGATCTTCCCTTTTTCGACAATTTATATTTTAAATTCCCATCTTCATCAAAAATGCTGACTGCATTTTGCATTTTATCTAAGACATAATACCTGCTGTCATAAGCCAATATTTTCGAAACACCCTTGATTGTATTGTCCTTTAATACGACAAAACGAATGGAATCTATTGAGTTGATAAAGTTTGTTTCTGTTTTAACGTCATTGACATTAAAAGATAATACTGTTGCTCCCTGTATGTCTTCTTTCATCCGAGTATTATTGCATCCTAACAGTAAAACACTCAATAATACATACACAAATTTGATACTTATTCTCATCTGCATCTTACTATTTTGAGTCATACTAAAATTTATAACGATAAATTTCATCGTTCGGAGTTCTTCCATACAAATATTCCCCGTTACTTGATATTGTAATGTCAAAAACATAATCATTTACACGTACAACCCGATCAAGATTTCCATCCAAATCAAAAATAAGCAAATCCAGTGGTTTCGCTTTTTCGTAAGACTCATTGAAATCTTGATTCATATATAATGCATAAATATAAGAACCAGCTATCTCCAAATCGCAAAACGTCGATGTACGTTCCAAACCGGTTTCATTGTCTATCAATTCTTTTTTATCGGTCCACTGCTCCCCTATTACAATTGAACATCTTTCCTGATCGTTTATTGAATAAACATTTATCTGGTTAACAGACTGCATTGCACCGATTATCCTATTTTTACACGAATCTAACCGCCAGATACTCTTATACAAACTAAAAGCATTGGTGTAGTCATCCTTATATAGGGTTTCTTGAAAAAAGCTATTTGATGAAATATTATGCTTCAATAATTCAAAATTATTACCACTTAATTGTTCTGCAATAAGCATTGAATCATTTACACAAAAACTATATACTGACATAGGGGGTGTTTTCATTTCTTTCATAATGGTTATTTTGCCATTTTCCATCGATTTATCAATATCAATTAATACCAAACGGGACTTTCCCACGTCACTTATCCATACACAATTATTGCCACCTATTTTTTCTATTTGGCCGTTAAACTGGCAATTCATCACTTCGTCATTCGCCCTGCCCTTCGTACCAAATTGAGATATGATTTCTCCATCAAATGTAAGTACATTAAAAATATTATTCGCTCTCGGAGTAAGAACCAACAAATATTCATCAAAACAAATCAGGCTGGTCATACTATAAATATCACTAACAGGTAACTTCTCCCCTCTGATAGTATCTGATATTTCAAAATTACTATCAACAATCTTTATGTTATTTGAAAAAAAATTACAACGATTATGACACCCATACAATAAGAATATCATTACAAGCAAGCTCAAAGGAAGTCTCATCTGCATGAAATTACATAAATTAATATTCGACATATAATTGCCTGAAAATGAAACTATTCATTTTATCATCAGACAGCTTATTTAAGTATTACACGACCAGCGATATTTTAACATAAATATTAAAATTAGCTTTTATAACACTTGCTTTGTGTTCCGTTCCCACCAGGAATCGTAATCTAACGATAAGTGGATGAATATCTTTGACATAACTTTCAGCTAAAGGAGTAATCTCCCGCTATTGCTCCACCGGAGGCTTACAATATTTTGCACAAGATTGCGTGGAGATTTCCGAAACAAAGATACGGAAAAATATTAGAATATATTACATAATGATTTTAGTTTATCAATTTCTGTTCTTAGATTAATCAAACTAAGGTTAGACTCTAAAATTAGCTTATTAGAAACATAGGATATTTTTGATCTAATAAAGAGTGACAATTCTAAATTAATATTATAAAAAGAAATAAATGAATTTATGGAATTCAAAACTAGATATGCCATCGCTTGTATGATGAATGATTATAAATCTTCCGGCATGGGGATGACAAGGATAGACTCACTGCACCGGATTCCGTAAAAGACGTCACGAACCCGCCCCTGCTGGGGTATCAGAATACCCTTTTCTACCAAATCTTTTATATCGCGTACTGCTGTATCTGGTGATACCTTTACACGTTTTGCCCAGTTCTTAGCCGTCAGTTTGCCGGGATAACCGTCCAAATAT
>CALUKE010000004.1 GCA_944321165.1 uncultured Odoribacter sp. | reverse complement strand
CCTCGCAGTGAAACCACTTTTCGACATATCTGGCAACAAATCTTAATTTGGGTGGCGCATTGACGAAGTCAGGAAAATGACCGTTAACGGTACGACTACGGAGATTATTTACTATTCTCCTTCGATTGTCCGGATTTTGAAATATCCGGCAGGAACCGCCCTCGAGAAGGTCTCGCTGTCGATTGTGAAACAGCCGGAGAAAGTGAAACTGACAAAAACCGATCGGGGAAAGGAGATGGTGTTTTCATCTTCCTGTTTGTCCGTTCTGTACGACAAGACCGACGGAACGGTTTCGTTCCGTACGCAAAACGGGGAGCCGTTGATTACGGAAAAACGCAACTCGATGAAAATGACTCCCATCGAGGATATCGGAGAGCAGACATTTTCTGTCGCCCAGACATTCACGCTCGATGCCGATGAAAATATTTACGGCCTGGGCCAGCAGCAGAACGGAGCCATGAACCAGAGAGGCCAGTCTTATTATTTGTTTAACAGCAATATGTATGTGTGCATTCCCTATATATATTCCACCAAAGGGTATGGATTGTATTGGGATAATTATTCACCCACACGCTTTGTCGATGATCAGCAGGGCATGCTGTTCGATTCGGAAGTAGGAGATTGTATCGATTATTACCTTATTTATGGTCAGGATGCGGAGGGGACGATTGCAGGTATCAGAGATCTGACCGGAGAGGCTCCTCTCTATCCGTTGTGGACCCTGGGTTTCTGGCAATGTCGGGAGAGATACGAAAGTCAGGCACAATTGCTGGAGGTGTTGCACAAATACCGCGAATTGCAAGTGCCCTTGGATGGTATTGTCCAGGACTGGCGCTATTGGGGGGCTTCGCTGGAGGATCCCATGTGGAATTCGATGCGCTTTGACAATCCCTTGTTTCCGGATCCCCAGGCAATGGTCGATGAGGTGCATGAAAACCATGCCCACCTCATGATTTCAGTCTGGCCATCCTTTGGTCCGGCAACGGCTCAATACCGGGAGCTGGATTCTATCGGGGCCTTGATTTCCTTTTCTACATGGCCCACCGGGATCGGAGTGAAACCCTATGATCCCTTTCATCCGGAAGCCGCTAAAATTTACTGGAAATATCTGAAAGAGATGCATAAGCTGGGCATCGATGCCTGGTGGCTGGACGGTACGGAACCGGATCATTTCGACCGGCAGGAAAAGGATATGCACAACAAAATGTATTACGGCTCTTATCGGAGGATGAAGAATGCCTATCCGATTGCCTGCAATCGGAATGTGTATGAGGCCTTGCGGAAAGCGGATACCGGGAAAAGAGCCTATCTGATGACCCGGAGTGCCACTTTCGGCCAGCAGCGTTATGCGTCCTGTGTCTGGAGCGGTGACGTGCTATCCAATTGGACGGTATTCCGGAATCAGATCGCTGCCGGACAGAATTTTGTCCTTTGCGGGATGCCGTATTGGAATACGGATATCGGAGGATTTTTTTCCTGGGAATATCGGGATGCCGAGAAAAATAAGGCCTATCAGGAATTGCATGTCCGTTGGCTGGAATTCGCTGCCTTTACGCCGATCATGAGATCTCACAATTCCAGTCCGACGAAGGTGGAAATCTATCAGTTCGGAGAGCGGGGTGAATGGGTTTTTGATGCCCAGGAGAAATTTATCAATCTGAGGTATCGTTTGTTGCCCTACACCTATTCGGCCGCCTGGCAGGTGACCTCGGAAAGCGGCAATATCCTGCGTCCTCTGTTGATGGATTTCGCTTCGGATGAAAGGGCCCAGAATATTCCCAATGAATATATGTATGGAAAGTCTTTCTTGGTTTGTGCCGTGACCGAGCCGATGTATACCGTGCGGGATTCCCTGGGGAACGGGACAGAACTGGATATGAGTGTGGCCAAAGACTATCCGGTCTATTTGCCGGCGGGAACCTCCTGGTATGACTTTTTCCAGGAAAAACGCTATGAGGGAGGACAACAAATCATGCGGCCGGTGCCGATCGACGAACTGCCGTTGTATGTCCGGGCCGGCAGCATCATCCCCTTGGGTCCGAAGGTGCAGTATGCCTTGGAAAAACCTTGGGATGCCTTGGAAATCAAAATATATCCCGGCGAAGACGGCCGTTTTACGCTTTATGAAGATGAGTTTGACAATTATCGCTATGAAGAGGGACGGTATACCACCATTGATTTCGAGTGGGATGAGACAGCTCGCAAACTGGCCATCGGAAAAAGAAATGGTCAGTTCGACGGCATGTTGAAACAGCGCAAGTTCGTGGTGTCTGTAGTGGGTAGCGGAAAGACCCAAGTCGTTGATTACAGCGGCAAACCGGTGGAGGTGCGTTTTTGATAAGTAGTATATGGAAATGAGAGCCCCTTAAAAGTTTTCATCCAACTTTTAAGGGGCGTTTTATTTAGTCTGTTCAGAATGGTCTGAATGGACTGTTATTTGTTCAGGGCTTCAGCCACAGATACGGCTACGGCAACCGTTGCACCAACCATCGGGTTGTTGCCCATACCGAGGAAGCCCATCATTTCTACATGCGCAGGAACGGAAGAGGATCCTGCAAACTGGGCATCCGAGTGCATACGGCCGAGGGTGTCGGTCATACCGTAGGAGGCGGGACCGGCGGCCATGTTGTCCGGGTGCAGGGTACGTCCCGTTCCACCACCGGAAGCCACGGAGAAATAGGGCTTTCCGGCCAATACGCGTTCCTTCTTGTAAGTCCCGGCAACGGGATGCTGGAAACGGGTGGGGTTGGTGGAGTTTCCCGTGATGGATACATCTACGTCTTCCTTCCACATGATGGCAACGCCTTCGCGTACGTCATCGGCACCGTAGCAGTTGACTTTTGCACGCGGTCCGTCGGAATATGCTTTGGTCTTTACCACTTTCAGTTCGCCGGTATAATAGTCGAATTCGGTCTGAACATAGGTAAATCCGTTGATCCGGGAGATGATCATGGCGGCATCTTTTCCCAAACCGTTCAGGATGACCCGCAATGGATTTTTACGTACTTTGTTGGCCATTTCTGCGATCTTGATGGCACCTTCGGCAGCGGCGAAAGATTCGTGTCCGGCCAGGAAGGCAAAACACTGGGTTTCTTCCCGTAACAGACGGGCTGCCAGATTTCCGTGGCCCAGACCTACTTTCCGGTCATCGGCTACCGATCCCGGGATACAGAAAGCCTGCAGGCCTTCTCCGATGGCTTCGGCAGCATCGGCGGCATGCGTACAGTTTTTCTTGATAGCGATGGCAGCACCTACGACGTAGGCCCATTTTGCATTTTCAAAACAGATATTCTGAGTTTGTTCACACTCTAAATAAGGATCGATCCCTTTTGCGTCGCAAATTGCTTCGGCTTCTTCGATAGAAGCGATGCCGTAGGAGTTTAATACTTTGTTGATCTGCTTGATCCGACGATCCTGACTCTCAAATTTTACTTCTCTTTTTGCCATAGTGTGTTCCTCCTGTTTTATTCGTGACGTGGGTCAATATATTTAGCTGCATTGGCGAAACGTCCGTAGTTGGAAGTAGCTTTCTTCAATGCTTCGTTGGCATCGGTTCCTTTTTTGATGAGGTCCATCATAACGCCCAGACGTACGAATTCGTATCCGCACACTTCATCGTCTTCGTCCAGCGCCAACCGGGTTACATATCCTTCTGCCAGTTCCAGGTAACGAACACCTTTGGATTTGGTAGAGAACATGGTGCCGACCTGACTGCGCAGACCCTTGCCCAGGTCTTCCAGTCCTGCTCCGATCACCAAACCGCCTTCAGAGAAAGCACTCTGCGAACGACCGTAAACAATCTGCAGGAACAGTTCGCGCATGGCCGTGTTGATGGCATCGCAAACCAGGTCGGTGTTCAGCGCCTCGAGGATGGTTTTTCCCGGCAGAATTTCAGCGGCCATGGCTGCCGAGTGGGTCATTCCTGAACATCCGATGGTTTCCACTAGCGCTTCCTCGATCACTCCTTCTTTGATGTTCAAGGTCAGTTTGCAGGTTCCCTGCTGGGGAGCACACCAACCGATACCATGGGTCAAGCCCGAAATGTCTTTGATCTCTTTCGCTTTCACCCATTTCCCTTCTTCCGGGATGGGGGCCGGTCCGTGGTTCGGACCTTTTTTGACAACACACATGTGTTGTACTTCCTGTGAATATACCATTTTTATCGTTTTTATAGATTAATGATTGCTAATCGCCACGTGTTTAGTGCATAAACCGAACAAAGATAAGGTTTTAACACCAATAAAAAAAGAGGTGAAAGAACATATAATTGTGCATACGTTTGCAAAAAGAAGGTGTTTTATGTTTACTGATGCCATGAAAAATACGGATTGGCCGTTGTTTGTTTAAATTTTAAATTTCTGTCGAGAAAATTCGTTCCTTGCTTGATGATTTGAAATATTTCTTGTAGTTTTGTTTCCGTTATGAAAATGGAAAGACAACATATGATTTTTGAGAGCCGGATGGTTGCCGAACCTTCCTGCCTGTTTGTTTCCATGATTTCCATGACTACTACAACCACTACCACAACCCCTATGGGGGTTTGAGTCGTTATATTACCAATCCGTCTATTTTTGTATATAGTTCCGGCCCAGGTTGCCGGAGGTTGGCTTTTCGGGATCTTATTCAAAAAATAACCATTTTAAATTGATCGATTATGTTTGTAAAAAAAATAAAGGGAGTTGTCCTGGAAAATCGGGAAGCCCTGGCAGAAGTAAAGAGCGTTCTTCAGAATCAAAACAGTCCTTGTATTGTAGTAGTATCGGCTTTAAAAGGAGTAATGCCCCGTCTGAGACAGTTGCATGCCTTGAGTTTGCGGAAGGGTGCCGGCTTTGAAGAGGAATTTGCCGCTTTGAGGGTGGTGCATGAGCAGCTGGCGGAACAGCTTTTGTCCGGAAAACAGCTGGATCTTTACCGGAAAGAGATGCAGGAGCAGTTGGACGACTTGTATGGAATATTGCATAATGTGGCAGTTTTGAAAGATGCTTCGCATTATATGAAAGATTATATCCTGTCGAAAGGGGATATCTTGGCTTCTTTGCTGTTTTGCCGTTTGTTCGATTCCGCGGAATGGCACGATTCCCGCAATTTTATCCTGACGGATGGCAATTTCGGCGCTCCTGAAGTATTGTGGGAGGAGAGCTGCCAGGCGGCGCGGCAGGAATTTCGCGGTCTTCAGGGAATAGCGGTTGTACCGGGCTATTGCGGGAAAACGAAGGCCGGTTATACCATTTCGTTGGGACGGGTCGGTCTGTCGCTGACTGCAGCTGTGTTGGAATCGGCTTTTCAGCAGGTGAAGGTCGCCTGAAAAAAGTTTGATGAATGTCGCCGGTGATGTGTTATTCACCGGTGACGGATTCAATGAGTCCCGGAGCATCGGAGCTTTCCAGCTCCTCATCCTCTACCAGGATGGTACGGGCAAAAAGCCAGTAAAGCAACAGGAGGCAGATGACAATGACTCCGATTCTCAACCAAAGATTGTTTTTTCTTTTTTCCATGATTGTTTTTTCCGTTTGAACGCAGAAGTCTGGAGTTGGGTTGCATAAAATGACAAATCTTCATGAAAAAAAGACAGTGTCGCTGACAAAGGAGCCGAAAAGCCGATTGGCACGGAATTTGTCAAAAAAAAACACGAGCAGTCCAGCTATTTTTAATAACCGTTGACTACTCTTAGTGAACATCATTATTATTCATCTTTAAAATGAGACTATAGCTATGGGAGCAGCTGGAAATAAAAAACCGAAAGGTATGAAGAAAAAGCACGAAGCAAGTTATTTGGCTGAAGAAGCTACCAAAGAGATTACGCCGAAAAAGGGTAAGAAGAAATAATTGGTTTAAAAAAGCATAAAAAGTCCGGATCTACCGGACTTTTTTTATAAGGGTAGTATTTCGATCCAATAGCCGTCCGGATCGCTGATGAAATAAAGTCCCATGTCCGTATTTTCATAACAGATACAGCCCATTTCCTGATGATAGGCTTTCACTTGGGCATAATCTCCCGGCACGCGCAGGCAGAGGTGATATTCGCTTTCTCCCAGATCATAGGGTTCTGTCCGGTCGCGCAGCCAGGTCAGTTCGAGCGTAAAACCGGTCTGCCCGTCGCCCAGATAGACCAGTATGAAAGAACCGTCGGGGGCGCATTTCCGTTTTACCTCTTTGAGTCCCAATGCCTGTTCATAAAATTGAATGCTTTTCTCCAGATCTGCGACATTGAAATTGAAATGATCGAATCTTCCTTTTATTTCCATGATATTTTTAATTAGATGATGTGCTCGAATATTTCTCCCTCCCGGGTGATGGCGATGAATTGACATCCGTGCTTTTCGGCATATTCCCGAAAAGCGTTGGCCTGATCATATCTTCTCCAGAAATGCATGGGAGCGAATTGACGGGGATGAATCCGGTCGATGAATTGTCGGGCTCCCCGGGTGTAGTCGTTTCCCAATCGGGGGTCTACCGGGAAAAGGGCCAGATCGATTTCCTCCGTTTCGCCGGCTATGCTGTCCAATTCCTGCAGATAGTTCCGTTCGGCTGCTTCAATCTCTTCCGGAGTCGATTCTTCCGCCCAGTGCCAGTTGTTCAGGTCTCCGGCATGGAAGATATTTTTGCCGTCGATCTGGATCAGAAAAGAGATACCGATATCGGTGGATCCGAAGGCTTTTACCAGCAAGCGTTGGTCTTGCCACCTCTCCCCTGCCCTTAAAAAGACGGCTTCCGGAAAAGGCTGCGGGAGCGATTGTCGAATCTCTTCGGCCAAGATATACCGGATATCGGGCCTTTGTTTTTGCCACTTCAATACTTCCGGATTGAAATGATCCGGATGGGAATGGGAAGACAGGATATACAGCTGACCGGGATGGCTTAAAAGTTGCCGGTGTACGAATTCTTCCGGGCTGTCGCGGTAAAAGTCGATCAGAATGGCGAAATCTTTTCCTTCGATGGCAAAGCCGCTATGGGATATATAAATGAGTTTCATCGATGAGATTCGTTTCATTTTTTTTGTATATTTGTTACAAATAAAGGGATAAAATTTCAATTCCCATTTGTTTGTATAGATTAATTCTTAGAAAATAATAATTTTAACACGTGAAATTTTTTTGCAAAATTATCTATATGATATCGTTTTATGAATAAAAATTTTCTGATATACGTTTTTTTTTGTTGGGTTTTGTTGTTAATTCAGACAGGTCTGTATGCCCAAAATGAAAGACCGTTTGTTATTCCCGAACTAAAAGAATGGCAGGGGAAAGAGGGTACTTTTGTCCCCTCGGCCGACATGCGTGTTGTTTTTACCGATGAGGCTCTGCACTCTGTGGCTAAAGCCTTTGCCGCCGACTACGGCCAGATGTTCGGTATCGTTCCCGAAGTCGTTTCGGGCAAGCCTGTCGAGGGCGATATCTACTTTACGTTGAAGAAAGACAAAAAGCTGGGCCGCGAGGGCTACGTCGTTCGTGTGGACCGGTATGTCACGGTCTCTGCTCCCGAGCCTGTCGGTGCTTATTGGGCTACCCGAACATTGTTGCAGATTTGTGAACAAAGCGATGACCATCATCTGCCGAAAGGGCAGATTCGTGATTGGCCCGATTATGCCTTGCGCGGCTTTATGATGGATTGCGGACGTAAGTTTATCCCCATGTCTTATTTGCATGATCTGGTGAAGGTGATGGCTTATTATAAGATGAATACCCTGCAGGTGCACCTTAATGACAACGGTTTCAAGCAGTTCTTCGACCATGACTGGGAGCGCACCTATGCAGCCTTCCGTCTGGAGTGCGACATCTATCCCGGTCTCACCGCCCGTGACGGTTACTACACCAAGCGCGAGTTTATCGATTTCCAGAAGGAGGCTGCTTCGCGTTTTGTCGAAATCATCCCTGAAATTGATGCGCCCGCCCACACCTTGGCCTTTACTCATTACAAGCCCGAAATCGGGAGCAAGGAGTATGGTATGGACCACCTCGATCTGTTCAACCCCGAGACCTACACTTTCATGGATGGTCTTTTCCAAGAATATCTGGGGGGAGAGAATCCTGTATTCTGCGGTCCGCGTGTACATATCGGTACGGATGAATACTCCAATAAAAAGCAGGAGGTTGTCGAGAAGTTCCGTGCTTTTACCGACCGTTATATCCGTCTGGTGGAGAGCTACGGCAAACAGGCCTGTGTGTGGGGAGCCTTGACCCATGCTGCCGGCGAGACGCCCGTCAAGTCGGAAAACGTTGTCATGAGTGCCTGGTATAACGGCTATGCCGATCCCGAGGAGATGGTGAAACAGGGCTACAAACTGATCAGTATCCCCGACGGTCTGGTCTATATCGTGCCTGCCGCCGGCTACTATTATGATTATTTAAATACGGAATATCTGTATAATAACTGGACGCCGGCCCGGGTGGGTGAAACTGTTTTTGAGGAGAAGGATCCCGCCATCCTGGGCGGTATGTTTGCGGTGTGGAATGACCACGTGGGCAACGGTATTTCTGTCAAGGATATTCATCACCGTCTTTTCCCTGCCTTGCAGACCTTGGCTTCGAAGACGTGGCGTGCTCAGATAAGTCTGCCTTATGCCGATTTTGATCGTTTGCGGCAAAAATTGAGTGAAGCGCCCGGAGTCAATCAGCTGGGACGTATCGGACACGAACCGGCCCTGGTGTATGAGGTGGCCTGGCTTTATCCTGATTCCTGTTTGTCCTATTCCGAAATCGGCTATAATTATACGGTGAGTTTCGATCTGGAGGCCGTCTCAGAACATCCTGGTACCGAGCTGTTCCGTTCAGACAATGCGGTTTTCTATTTGGCGGATCCTGTCAGCGGGCTTTTCGGATTTGCACGCGATGGTTATCTGAATACCTTTCGTTTCCGTCCCTATCCGGGCGAGAAGCTGAATGTGCAGGTGAAAGGTGACAATGTTTCTACCTCGCTTTTCATTGACGGTAAGCTCGTTGAAAAGCTGGACATTCAAAAACGTTGCTTCAATGAAGGCAAGGACTCCATGAATTATGTGCGTACCCTTGTCTTCCCGCTCGGAAAGACGGGCCATTTCCGGAGTAAGATTAGCAATCTGAAAGTATATAATTACTAATATCCTTATTTCTTATGAAGAATTTCAATCTATCTGCTCCTTTGCTGTGTTCTTTGTCGGGTTCGGCAGTTCTGTTGCCTTTCTTTTCTGCCTGCACTTCGCAGAAGAAAACCGAAGCGAAGCAATATAATATCGTGTATATTATGACCGATGATCATACGGCCCAGATGATGAGCTGTTACGATCGTCGTTACATGGAGACGCCCAATCTCGACCGTATTGCTGCCGATGGCGTACGCTTCACCAACAGTTTTGTGGCCAATTCGCTGAGCGGTCCCAGCCGTGCCTGCATGATAACGGGCAAGCACAGCCACGCCAATGGTTTTACGGACAACACGACCTGTGTTTTCGACGGTTCCCAGCAGACCATGCCCAAGCTGATGCAGCAGGCGGGCTACCAGACGGCCATCATCGGCAAGTGGCACCTGGAAAGCCTGCCTACCGGCTTCGATTACTGGGAGATCCTGCCGGGACAGGGGGACTATTACAATCCGCGTTTCATCACCATGCTGAACGATACCGTCACCGAGAAGGGGTACCTGACCAACCTCATTACCGACAAGAGCATCGACTGGCTGGAGAATCGGCGCGACAAGGAGAAACCCTTCTGTCTCTTCATCCACCACAAGGCGATCCATCGCAACTGGCTGCCTGAGCTGAAATATCTATCCCTTTACGAGGACAAGACCTTTCCCATGCCTGATAACTTTTACGACGACTACGAAGGACGTCCTGCCGCTGCCGCACAGGAAATGAGTATCTGGAAAGATATGGATATCATGTATGACACGAAGATGTATCGCAAGGACCTCAATACCCCGCTTAAAGGAGCCTACGAGAGTTTTATCGGTCGTCTGACCCCCGAGGAACGTGCGCAATACGATGCCTTCTACGAACCGATCATTCGGGAATTCTATGAAAAGAATCCGCAGGGACGCGACCTGGCCGAGTGGAAATACCAGCGCTACATGCGCGACTATGCCAAGGTGGTGAAGTCGCTCGACGATAACGTGGGGCGTGTACTCGACTACCTGGAAGCACAGGGACTGCTGGACAATACGCTTGTGGTCTATACCTCCGATCAGGGCTTTTACATGGGCGAACACGGTTGGTTCGACAAGCGCTTCATGTACGAGGAGTCCATGCGTACTCCACTCGTGATGCGCTTGCCCAAGGATTTCACGACCCGTGGCGATATACCGCAACTGGTGCAGAACATCGATTATGCCCCCACTTTCCTTGACTTGGCCGGAGCTCCTGTTCCCGATGATATCCAGGGTGTCTCTCTTTTGCCTTTGCTGCGTGGCGAGCAACCGGCCGACTGGCGCAAATCGCTTTACTATCATTATTACGAGTTCCCGGCCGAGCACATGGTGAAACGGCATTACGGCGTGCGCACCGAGCGTTATAAACTCATTCATTTCTATAACGACATCGACGAATGGGAACTCTACGATTTGCAGGAAGACCCCACGGAGATGCACAACCTCTACGGTCAGCCGGGTTACGAGCAGGTGACCGAAGAGTTGCACGCCGAATTGAAGCGCTTGCAGGCCCAATACCAGGATCCGATTGAGGAGAAACTGAAATAGTAGAATGATGTTTCTTCTCCGGAAGGTGGCCCGGGTTCAGCCGGCGGAGATCTTGCGGCAGTGCTGAGGGGGAAAAGGACAAGGAAGGAACAAAAAAAAGGAAGTCATTGCTGACTTCCTGAAGTGGGCGCTGAGGGATTCGAACCCCCGACCCTCTGGGTGTAAACCAGATGCTCTGAACCAACTGAGCTAAGCGCCCGGGCGATCTTGTTCGATTGCGGGTACAAATGTAGTGGAATTTTTTATATTGGCAAAAATATTTTGCCAAAATCCGCAAATATATTTTCCGGGTTTTAAAAACGACAGACCTTCAGAGATTTAGCTTTCCTGCGGGAGATTTTTCTTGTTAAGAATAAATTAACATTGAATTAACAAATCTTTTTGTGTTTATATTTGTTTTTTACCCTGCATCCATCTATCTTTGCACCGTCTTTAAAAAAGATTGTTTTTCATAAGTTTGTATGGTTTAGGTTAGTAGTTAGTAAATGTTTAAGGGTCGGTTTCCGGCCCTTTCATTTTTTTATTTTATTTGTATTTTCGTCATTTGAAACTGGTTTTATGAAAGGAATCGTAGAAATTGAAGAGATGGAATTTTTTGCCTATCACGGTTGTTTCGAAGCGGAGCAGGTTGTCGGCAATAAATTCAAGGTATATGTATGCATGCATTATGAATGCGATCGGGCCGTTTTGTCGGATCAGGTAGCTGATGCATTGAATTACCAGACGGCTTATGAGATTATTTCCAAAGAAATGATGATCCCTTCCCATTTGCTGGAGCATGTCGGAGGGCGTATACTCGATGCTCTGTATGCGGCTTTCCCCCAATTGCAGTATGCGAAGGTCAAAATTTCGAAAATGAATCCTCCCTTGGGGGGCCAAATCGGTTGTACCAGTGTTACTTTGGAGAAATAAACGAAATTATTGGCCGATTATTTGGGAAGTTGAGGAAAACGTTCTATATTTGCAACGCAAATCGCGACAGGGTCGGTTGGCCGAGAGGTTAGGCAGCGGTCTGCAAAACCGCGTACAGCAGTTCAAATCTGCTACCGACCTCCTGATAAGCTCTGAAACCAGATTGGTTCCAGAGCTTTCTTTTTTGTATCTTACATTTCTGAACCGAAGTATTGGAATTCGTAGGCGGTGCTGGTTTATGACAAGAATTCGATTAATTTTGTCGTCGTAAAATAGAAAAGACGTATATGGCTGAGCCGATTATTATTTATACCGATGGGGCGGCAAGCGGAAATCCCGGGCCGGGAGGTTTCGGGGTGGTCCTGAAGTCGGGCATTTATCGAAAAGAGTTGATGGGCGGATTTCGGAGAACGACGAACAACCGAATGGAATTGCTGGCGGTGATTGTCGGTTTGGAAGCCTTGAAACAGCCCGGACATGTTGTGACGATTTATTCCGATTCGCGTTATGTGGTGGATGCCGTCGACAAGGGATGGGTGTTCGGATGGGAGAAAAAGGGGTTCAAGGATAAGAAGAATCCGGACCTTTGGAAGCGTTTTTTGTCGGTTTATCGCCGGCATCAGGTGAAATTTGTCTGGGTGAAAGGACATGCCGACAATCCGGAGAATGAACGCTGCGATCAGCTGGCTGTTCAGGCCTATAAAATGCCGCAACTCCAGATTGATTATTATTATGAAGCAGAAGAAGAGAATCACTTAAAACTTTTTACTTGAAATTAAAAAAATATTTCAGTTTTTAGTCTAACGGGTGATTTTATTCCGTACCTTTGTGTGTGAATTAAGTGATATTTATCTGATTGTTTGAAATCATTATAACTCAATCTGCAATGAAAAAAATATTGATTGTCGGTGCCGGTGGGCAAATTGGTTCAGAACTGGTTCCTCATTTGAGATCCATTTATGGAAATAACAATGTGGTAGCGGCTGATATCAGTGCTGAAAAATGTAAAGTTTTGGCGGAAGCCGGTCCCTTTGAAGAGCTGAATGCTCTCGATGGCGAGAAGTATGCAGCGATTGTTAAGAAGTATGGTATCGATACGATCTTCAATCTGGTCGCTCTGTTGTCGGCTACCGGCGAGAAGAATCCGGTGCTGGCCTGGAACATCAATATCGGTGCGTTGACGAATTCGTTGAATATTGCGAAGGACAACGATTGTGCCGTGTTTACCCCGAGTTCCATCGGTGCTTTCGGAAAAGACACGCCGAAGGATAAAACTCCTCAGGATACCCTGCAACGTTCCAATACGACGATTTACGGGGTTTGCAAGGTGACCGGAGAGTTGTTGAGCGACTATTATTTCAACCGTTTCGGGGTAGATACCCGCAGCGTACGTTTCCCCGGTTTGATTTCCTATGTGACTTTACCGGGCGGCGGTACGACCGACTATGCCGTGGAAATCTATTACGATGCCATTCGCAGAGGAGCCTTTACCTGTAATGTGAAAGCCGGTACTTATATGGATATGATGTATATGCCGGATGCCCTGAATGCGGTCGTTCAGCTGATGGAAGCCGATCCCTCCCGTTTGAAACACCGCAACAGCTTCAATATCGCTGCGATGAGTTTTGAACCCGAACAGATTGCGGCAGAAATCCGCAAGCACATGCCCGATTTCAAGATGGATTATCAGATCGATCCGGTGAAACAGGCCATCGCCGACAGCTGGCCCAACAGTATGGACGATACCTGCGCCCGGGAAGAATGGGGCTGGAAACCGGAATACAATCTGCAGAACATGACGGTGGATATGCTGGTGAAAGTGAAGGAAAAATTTGATAAGGGGCTGATTAAATAAGATACAGCCGGGAGGACCGAAAAGTGAAAAACTTTTCGGTCCTTTTTTTTTATTCCTCTTCGGATTTTGTTTTATATTCATTAATTTTAGGGGCTATAAATGAATGGAATGGTATGGGTAAGAATAAGAAGAAAAGCGAACCGGTGATGACGAAGGCTCAGCTGAAGAAATGGCTGTCGGGTTTTATGGCAAACCACCCTTCGCAAAGTTATAATTACAAGCAGCTGGCCATGCGTCTGCAATTGAAAAGCATGGAAAATAAGCGGCAGATTTCGGAGGTGTTGAGGGAGATGGCTGAGGAGGACAGTCTGGATGAAATTTCGACGGGGCGCTATAAGATGAAACAGCGGGGCGCTTATATTACCGGTGTGGTGGAACTGACCGCCAAAGGATCGGCCTATATTATTTCGGATGAAAGCAAGGAAGATGTCTTTGTGGCTTTCCCCAATCTGAAACATGCCTTGAACGGGGATAAGGTGAAGGTATTGATCTATGCCCGCAGCCGGGATCGCCGTCCCGAAGGGGAGGTGGTGGAAATCCTCGAGCGGAAGCGGGGTACTTTTGTCGGGATTATCCAGAAATCGGCCCATTATGCTTTTTTGATTCCTACCGGCAAACAGCTGCCTTATGATGTCTTCGTGCCGATGGAGCAT
Source organism: uncultured Odoribacter sp. (assembly GCA_944321165.1). Lineage (GTDB taxonomy): Bacteria > Bacteroidota > Bacteroidia > Bacteroidales > Marinifilaceae > Odoribacter. The sequence goes on along the minus strand of CALUKE010000004.1, from coordinate 305,192 downwards.
CTGAACGGTGCTGAAAACGGAGACAAGGTGGTGGTGAAGATCAAGGAATGGCCGGAGACACAAAAGAATCCGGTGGGAGAAGTGATAGAGGTATTGGGACGTCCCGGAGATAATGATACGGAAATGAATGCGATCATGGCCGAATATGAGTTGCCGGTGAAATTCCCTGCCAATGTGTTGCGGGCGGCGGCGAAGATTCCGCTGGAAATTCCCGGGGAGGAAATCCGGAAACGGCGGGACTGCCGGGAGGTGACGACCTTTACGATCGACCCCAGGGATGCCAAGGATTTCGACGATGCCCTTTCTATTCGGATTTTGAAGGATGGAGAGTATGAAATCGGAGTACATATCGCCGATGTCAGCTATTATGTGAAAGAAAATACGGTCTTGGACAAGGAAGCGTATGCCCGGGCCACATCCGTGTATCTGGTCGACCGGACCATTCCGATGTTGCCGGAACGTTTGAGCAACGGGGTCTGTTCGTTACGCCCCGGAGAGGATAAATTGTGTTTTTCGGCTATTTTCCGCATGAATGCGAATGCGCAGGTGCTGGACCAATGGTTCGGCCGGACGGTGATTCGTTCCGACCGTCGTTTTACCTATGAGGAGGCTCAGGAGATCATAGAGGGGGCTGCCGGGGATTTCCGGGAGGAGATATTGGTATTGAACGATCTGGCCCAGCAATTGAGAAAGGAGCGATTCAAAGCCGGAGCGATCGATTTCGACCGGGTGGAGGTGAAGTTTCAGCTCGATGAGAAGGGGCGTCCAACGGGAGTCTATTTCAAACGCTCGAAAGAGGCCAATAAGCTGATCGAGGAGTTTATGCTGCTGGCCAACAAGAAGGTGGCTGAGCGGATCGGCAAACCGAAAGCCGGGAAAAAGGCACCGACTTTTGTCTATCGGATTCATGAGAAGCCGCTGCCGGAAAAACTGGAAGAATTCAACCGTTTCGTGGCAAAATTCGGTTATGGAGTGAAAACCGGCAGCCGGAAAGCGCTGACAACCTCCATGAACAGCCTGATGGCGGAAGTGAAGGATAAGCCCGAGCAGAATATGATCGAGACTCTGGCGGTCCGGACCATGGCCAAGGCGGTATATTCCACGGACAATATCGGCCACTATGGCCTGGCTTTTGAATATTATACCCATTTTACTTCCCCCATCCGACGCTATCCCGATGTGATGGTGCATCGTTTGTTGCAGCGTTATCTGGATAACGGCCGTTCGGTGAATAAAGAAAAGTACGAGGAGTATTGCAAGCATTCTTCCGATATGGAACAGGTGGCGGCCAATGCCGAACGCTCATCGATCAAATACAAGCAGGTGGAATTCATGTCGGACAAGATCGGACAGGAGTTTGACGGTACGATTTCCGGAGTTACCCAGTGGGGATTTTATGTCGAACTGGAGGATTCGAAGTGCGAGGGCCTGGTGTCTGTGAATGAACTGGACGATGATTTCTATGAGTTCGATGAGAAGAATTATTGCATTGTCGGACGTCATCACCATAAGATTTATCAGTTGGGAGACAGAGTGAAGGTCAAAGTGGCCAAAGCCAATCTGGTGGCCCGTCAGTTGGATTACGAGCTGGTGAAGGGAATGGATCCGGACGAGGAGCCGAAAGACCGGAAACAGAAAACCAAAGGAGGAAAAAAGAAAAAAAGATAATAATAAAATCGATAGGAAATGTATTCATTTACAATTTGTTTGCTGATTCTGCTGATGGGCTATTTTGTGTATGGCCGTTATGTGGAACGGGTGTTTGTGCCGGACCCGAAGCGGCCGACGCCGGCCATGACGATGGCTGACGGTGTGGATTATATGCCGTTGCCTACGTGGAAGATTTTTATGATTCAGTTTTTGAATATTGCCGGTCTGGGACCTATTTTCGGGGCGATTATGGGAGCGAAGTTCGGTACGGCTTCTTATCTGTGGATCGTATTGGGAAGCGTATTGGCCGGTGCGACGCACGACTTTTTTTCCGGGATGCTGTCCATCCGCCACAACGGCGAGAGCCTGCCGGAATTGATCGGCCGTTATCTGGGGGTAACCACCAAACAGATCATGCGTGCTTTTACCGTGATTCTGATGATTCTGGTCGGGGCGGTTTTTGTGGCCGGTCCGGCGGGATTGCTGGCGAAGCTGACTCCCGATTCCCTGGATACGACTTTCTGGATTGTGGTGGTATTTGTCTATTATATCCTGGCGACCCTTTTGCCGGTGGATAAGATTATCGGAAAGATCTATCCGATATTTGCCATTGCCTTGCTGTTTATGGCGGTCGGAATTTTAGTGATGTTGTTTGTGAACCATCCGCAGCTGCCCGAGTTGTGGGATGGCCTGCAAAATACTCACCCGAATGCCGAGAAACTGCCGATTTTCCCGATCATGTTCGTGAGTATCGCTTGTGGGGCGATCTCCGGATTCCATGCCACCCAATCTCCGATGATGGCCCGTTGTATGAAAAGTGAAAAATACGGTCGACCGGTGTTTTACGGGGCGATGATCACCGAGGGGGTCGTTGCCTTGATCTGGGCTGCTGCCGCTACTTATTTTTATCATGAGAACGGCATGGGAGAGAACAATGCGGCTGTGATTGTCGATGCCATTACCAAAGACTGGCTGGGTTCTGTCGGAGGCGTACTGGCTATTCTGGGGGTCATTGCGGCGCCGATTACTTCCGGTGATACCGCTTTCCGCTCTGCCCGTTTGATTGTAGCGGATTTTATGGGGATGGAACAGAAGAGTATCCGCCGGCGTCTGTACATTTGTGTGCCGATGTTTGTGGCGGCCATTGCCCTGTTGCTTTACAGTATGCGCGATGCCGAAGGATTTGATATGATCTGGCGTTATTTTGCCTGGGCAAACCAAACCCTGTCGGTATTTACCCTGTGGGCGATTACTGTTTATTTGGTACAGCAAGGCAAGAATTACTGGATTACTTTGATTCCGGCGCTTTTCATGACTTGTGTATGTTCGACCTATCTGTGCATTGCTCCGGAAGGTTTCGGATTCTCAGAGATCGTTTCCTATTATGTGGGACTGGCTTGCGTGCTGATCGCCATAATCTGGTTTGCCGTGTGGAGAAGAAAAATGAAAAAAGTATAATCTTAATTTGGGAGCATGTCGAAGAAAAAGCAGATTATTTTTTCCTCCTTGTTGGGAATTGTTTTGTTGGTGGTGATTTTTATGCCGAAACAGAGAGACTCGGAGCCTTTGGATGAGGTTGAACTGACCGATTCGACGGAGGTGCAGGAGATTACGTATAAATATGGGATTCCGATAGATGATTATGATGTCGATTACGGCATTGTGAAACAAAATCAGAGTCTTTCGACGATTCTGGAAAAACATGGACTTTCGGTGGGAGAAGTGCATCGCCTGGCAGAAAAATCGAAAGAGGTGTTCGATGTCCGGAAGATCCGGAGCGGTCAGGCTTATGCCGTGTTTTCGACTCGGGACAGTCTGCCGGAGATGGCTTATTTTGTGTATGAGATCGATCCCAAATCGTATGTCGTTTTTGATCTGCAGGGAGATTATCAGGTGAGTCTGGGACAAAATCCGGTGGAATGGCGGCGGAACGAGTTGCATGGAATTGTCGAGTCGTCTCTGTGGCTGGCGATGTCGAAATATCAGGCCGATCCGCAGTTGGCGGTTGTCTTGTCGAATATTTTCGGCTGGACGATCGATTTCTTCGGTTTGCAGAAAGAGGATGAATTCCGGGTAATTTATGAACAGGAATACGTTGACGGAAAGAGTCTGCTCAATTTCAATGTGCTGGGTGCTTCTTTCAAACACGGAGACAGTACTTATTATGCCATCCCTTTTGTCCAGGATGGAGAAATGCTGTATTACAATGAAAAGGGGAATAGCCTGGAAGGGGCTTTCCTGAAAGCTCCCCTGGACTTTTTCCGGATCTCTTCCCGCTTTTCGAACAGCCGATATCATCCGGTATTGAAGCGCTATCGGGCTCATCATGGGGTAGATTATGCCGCTCCGACCGGAACTCCGGTATATGCGATCGGAAAAGGACGGGTCATTGCCAAGGGATATCAGGCAAACGGCGGAGGAAATTACATCAAGATCAAGCACAACAGTGTGTATACGACGACTTATATGCACCTCTCCCGTTTTGCCAAGGGAATCAAGGTCGGTTCGGAAGTTGCCCAGAAAGAGGTGATCGGCTATGTCGGCGCAACCGGTTTGGCGACAGGACCGCATCTGGATTTTCGGGTGTATGAGAATGGCAAGGCCATCAATCCCTTGACGATAAAATCCCAGCCGAAAAAGCCGGTGAGTGAGGCCAATATGCCACAGTTTACGGTGGTACGGGATTCCGTCATCCGCCTGTTGGCACAGATCCCGGATGTTCGTGAAAACTCTCTCGCAGTGGCGGCCGATTCGTCCGCCTCGCTTGGAGATTCATTGAGCCGGGTGGCGATACCATAAAAAATAACGGAAAGGAATTCCTTTCCGTTATTTTGTATCTCTTCTGTTCGAATGATCAAAGAAGTTTGTTGATTTTTTCTACCAGAGAATTCTTGGGAACTGCTCCGACTTGTTTGTCAGCCACCTGGCCTCCCTTGAAGAAAAGGATGGTCGGAATATTGCGGATTCCGAATTTGGCAGCGGTACTGGGGCTTCCGTCAACATCTACTTTTGCGACGGTTACCTTGCCTGCAAATTCTTCAGCAATTTCTTCTACGATCGGCAGCATCATTTTGCATGGTCCACACCATTCTGCCCAGAAATCAACCAATACAGGCTGTTCTGATTTCAGTACAACCTCTTCGAAATTAGAATCATTAACTGCTATTGCCATAGTATTTCTCTTTTAAAAGTTGGTATTTACATTTTGCTCCGCTAAGTTACAACAATTTTATCGTATACGGCACACTCATTTTATAATAGTACGTTAAAATTTACCGATTCCAAATAGCATGGATTCGATCAATTGATTTTCATTTTAATTGCCTCGTTGTTTTCGAAATATTCGTACAATTCCCTGGATTTTCGGATCTTGCAGGTCCGGGAAAACATTTTCACGCTGTTTCCCTGCCGGTCGAACAGCATAAAGTTTAGCGGAATGTCTTGTGCCGTTTCTGCTGCTTCCTCATAATCTTCCGGGGAATTTCCTTTCTGTTTTTTCTGTTCGAGTGCTTTCTGCTGCGCCTCTTTGTAACTTTCGCTGGTGACGTCCGTCGTGAACAGTTCATGTATTTCTGTGACAGTCTCCAGGGTCAGCTTTTCAATGTCTACCTGCAGGGTGATGGAGCGGATGGCATTTTCAGTCAAGCTTTCCAGCAGACCGACTTTCTGGATACTAAAGGTCAGTTCATTGCCCTCCTTTCCCCATTTGGGACCCACTTTCCCTTTGACGAATATGGCGGTCTCGTTGATGAAATATTGCCGGTAGTCTGTATAATCTTTTCCAAAAAAGGCCAGTTCGAAAGTACCGCTGTAGTCTTCCAGGGTGAGAATGCCGAAATCCTTGCCTGTTTTGGTCTTCCCTTCGCGTTTGGCCGCGATGATGCCGGCAATATTGATTTCTTTGCCTTTAAAAGAGGCCAGGTTGGAGTTGATTTCATCGACTGGAGTACACAGCAGTTGCATTTCCAGTTTATAGGGATCTAGCGGATGAGAGGTCAGATAAATACCGATCAGCTCTTTCTCCTTCCTGGATTTCTCGTAATCATGCCAGGGTTCGCAGTCAGGAATCGGAGGCTTGCTGACCTCGAATCCCTCGATGGCTCCGAACAGGGTTGTTTGCAAACTCATGGCTTCCTGCTGGTTTTTCTGTCCGTAGTTGACCAGGGTGTCCAATATGTTGGTGTTGGCATCCACCAGACGGAAATATTGGGCGCGGTGGAAACCGAAACTGTCCAGTCCGCCGGCAGTGATCAGGTTTTCCAGAGTTTTCTTATTAACGGCTTTGTAGTCGATGCGTTCGAAAAAGTCGTATACGTCCTTGTACGGTCCGTTTTTTTCCCGCTCTTCGATGATTTTTTCGACCGCCGCTTCGCCGACCCCTTTGATGGCAGCCATGCCGAAACGGATCTGGCCGTGGCTGTTGACGGTGAAGTCATTGTACGATTCGTTGACGTCCGGTGCCAGTACATTCAATCCCATGCGCTTGCATTCATCCATAAATACCGTCACTTTGGAAATATCCGACAGGTTGTTGCTCAAGTTGGCCGCCATGAATTCTGCCGGGTAGTGGGCTTTCAGGTAGCCGGTCTGGTAAGCGATGTAGGCATAGCAAACGGAATGCGATTTGTTGAAGGCATAAGAGGCGAATGCTTCCCAGTCGCCCCAGATTTTGTTGACAATCTCTTCGACATCTTTCCCCTTTTCCTTGGCCCCTTTGACAAAATCCGGATTGTTCTTACACCCTTCTACGAATTTTCCTTTCAATTCGGCCAGCAGTTCGAATTTCTTTTTACCCATAGCCTTCCGCAGGGTATCCGATTCACCCCGCGTGAATTGTCCCAAAGCCCGGGATTGAAGCATCACCTGTTCCTGATATACGGTGATACCGTAAGTGTCTTTCAGATAAGGCTCCATCATCGGATGGTCGTATTCGATGGGTTCTTCTCCGTGTTTTCTTCGGATGAAAGAGGGAATGTATTCCATAGGGCCCGGTCGGTACAAGGCATTCATGGCTACCAGGTCCTCGAAACGGTTGGGCTGGAGGGCCCGCAGGTGTTTTTTCATACCGGGCGACTCGAACTGGAACAGACCGGTGGTTTCGCCTCGGGTAAAGAGCTTGAAAGTCTCTTCATCGTCCAGAGGAATCTGGTTTTCGTCCAGGGTGAGATGCTTGGATTTTTTGATATTTTCCAGACAGGTCTTAATGATCGACAGCGTTCGCAGACCGAGAAAGTCCATCTTGATCAGACCGATCGGTTCCACGAAATGTCCGTCGTATTGGGTGGTCATCAGACTTTCACCTTCAGTGGGCATGATGGGAATATGTTCGGTCAGCGGGTCCCGGCTAATCAGGATTCCGCAGGCATGTACGCCGGTCTGGCGGACAGATCCTTCGAGGGTTTCTGCAAACTGGATGGTTTTTGCGATGACGGGATTGCTGGAATGTTTTTCCTTTTCGAGGTCCGGATTTTCCTTATAGGCTTTTTTCAATGTCATTTTAGGCGCTTCCGGAACCATTTTTGCCAGTCGGTTGGCCTCGGACAGCTCCAGTTTCAATACCCGGGCCACGTCTTTGATGGCCATTTTGGCGGCCATACTGCCGAAAGTCACGATGTGGGCGACTTTGTCGGCACCGTATTTTTGAGTAACCCATTCCAATACACGCTGACGGCCGTCGTCATCGAAGTCGACGTCGATATCCGGCAGAGAAATACGGTCGGGATTCAGAAAACGTTCAAACAGCAAATCGTATTTGATCGGGTCGATATTGGTGATTCCCAGGCAATAGGCGACGGCACTGCCTGCCGCCGATCCTCGTCCCGGTCCTACAATGACCCCCATTTCACGAGCAGCCTGGATAAAATCCTGTACAATCAAGAAATAACCCGGAAAACCCATGGTTTTCATGATGTGGAGTTCGAATAGAATACGTTCCATGATTTCGGGCGACGGATTTTCACCGTAGCGTTTTACCACCCCTTTCATGGTCAGCTCTTTCAAATAATCGGCTTCCAATTTGATCCGATACAGACGGTCGTATCCCCCCAGTTTTTTGATTTTTTTGTTGGCCTCTTCTTCGCTCAGTACTACCCGGCCTTTTTCATCCCGGGTGAATTCATGGAAAAGATCTTCCCGGCTGTATTTTTGCCGATATTCTTCTTCGGTACCGACCTCCTGCGGAATCGGGAAGACCGGCATCAGCGGATCGGAATCCAGCTGGTATTCCTCCACTTTATCGGTGATCTCCTGGGTATTTTCGATGGCCTCGGGCAGATCCGGGAACAGGTCGATCATTTCCTGGGTGGTTTTGAACCACTCCTGTCGGGTGTATCGCATTCGGGTCGGGTCGTCTATGTCTTTCCGCGTATTCAGGCAGATCAGCAGATCATGGGCTTCGGCATCTTCTTCGTTCAGAAAGTGGACATCGTTTGTGGCGATCAACTTGATACCCAATTTCTTGGCCATTTTGATTTTTTCCTGAATGCATCGTTGCTGGTTATCGTAAACATCGGCCTTTTGTTTGGGGTCGTTGGTCGGATGACGCATCACCTCGAGGTAATAGTCTTCTCCGAACAATCCTTTGTACCACAAGGCGGCCTCCTCGGCTCCAGTCAGGTCGCCGGCCATGATTTTCTGGTCGATCTCTCCACCTAAACAAGCGGAAGAAATGATCAGACCTTCGTGGTGTTTTTCCAGTTCCTTTTTATCGATGCGGGGACGGTAGTAAAACCCATCGCAGTAAGCCGTCGAGCAAAGCTTGATGAGATTGTGGTAACCGGTCTGATTCTTGGCCAAAATGATCAGGTGTTCGCCCGAACGGTCGATCGGTTTTTCCTTGTCGTATAGAGATACTCGGGCGACATAGGCTTCGCAGCCTAAAATCGGCTTGATGCCTTTCTGTTTGCAGGTATCATAAAACAGTTTGATGCCGAACATGTTGCCGTGGTCTGTCAGGGCCAGAGCCGTCATGCCGTCGGCTTTGGCCTTGTCGATTAGTCCCGGAATGCTTGCCGCACCGTCCAGGATGGAATATTGTGAATGTACGTGGAAGTGTGTGAATTTCATTATAATAGCATGTTTAATGGCATTCGAAATCAAACAACAAATATAAAACTATCCGGCGGCTCTTTCAAATGCCCGGAGCTACTTTTTCAATTTTTGTTGTAAACTTTTGGAGGTAAATGTGTTTTTGTTTTTATCTGTCGGATGTATTTATGATTTTTAATAATTTTATGATAGCTTCTCGACGTCGATTATAAACAGTTTGTAGAGCGATGCCCAGTTTTTGGGCTATTTCTTCTGGTTTCCAACCTTCGAGATACATCCGGATGATTTGAGCGAGATCTTTTGGTAATAATTGGAGTGCTTCATATAGAGAATGATATTGATCGGCTTCTTCCAAGTTTTGAGAGGATTTGTATTTCACTTTCATTTCAGTTTTGAAATATTCTTGATAATTTAAATGTTTGATTTTGTTTTTGTAAGTGTTTTTTAAAGCTACTAAACAGAAAGATTTGATGTGATTCAGTGAAGGAAACTGAACAGAGGTGCGCGACCATATATCTATAAAAACGTCTTGGATGGCATCTTCGGGAGAAAGGTTCAAGGAAGAAAAAAGACGCGATGAATATAAGAATAATTCTTTGTACAACATGCGGAAAATGACACTGAATGCTTTTTCATCCCTGTTATTAAAAGATTTCAACAATTCTTTTTCATTATAATTTGTCTGTGGTGTCATGTCGTGCTGTTTGTACAAAAGTAGATTTTTTTATAAAAAAAAGGGATTTTTCAAGTAGTTTTTCAATTTTCAGTTTATTTATAGATGTAGTTAATGGAAAATTTATGAAAACAGAGCAGGATATAGAGAAATGGATGGATTCAGTGCGAATACCTTCTGATGAGGAGGTAGAGGCTGCCGGGGTGCGTTTTGACAGGCGGATTAGGCATTTGCGGATGCGTAGTAGAATGCTGCGATATAGTCGCGGTATTGCGGCTTCTGTAATGTTGTTGTTGGGTGTCACTTTGTATTGGTTTGTAGAGAGGGATGACCAATCGCATCAGACTTCATTGACCAGACAAATGAATCAGGATATAGTAATTACGGAACCTACTTTGATTTTGTCCGATGGACATAGTGTGATTTTGGATACTGAAGTGCAGGATACTGTGAGACGTCTGGGATATTTGACCTTGGAGGCGCAGCATATTGTTTATGATACAGCAGTGTTGGCTGAAAATTTGAAGAATCAGAGTATGGAATACAATATGCTTGTCATTCCTGCCGCTCATACTTATGTTGTTCAACTGTCTGATGGATCGGTAGTTACTTTGAATGCCGGTAGCCGTTTGAAATATCCGGTGAATTTTCTTGGATCTGTGCGTGAAGTTTTTCTGGAAGGCGAGGCCTATTTCCAAGTGGCAAAGAATGCAAAGCCTTTTGAGGTACATGTGGCTCAAACCGGTATCCGAGTTTACGGTACATGCTTTAATGTGAAGCAGCAGAATAATCTGTTGGAAACAGTCCTGGTGGAGGGAAGCATCGGATTCCGTTCTCCAGACCGGGAGGAAATCCGTATTGTGCCGGGAGAGCAGGTTTCTTACGATGCATCTTCTGGAAGTGTGCAGGTTTGTGAGGTGGATACGCAATATGCTACCGCGTGGCTGGAAGGCGTGTTTCGTTATAGCGATAAACCCTTGGATTTGATTCTAAAAGATTTGTCGGTGTGGTACGGTGTGGAACTTGTGACGGATTCAGATGTTTCCACTGTCCGTCTGACCATGAATTTGAGCAAGACGACTCCTGTAGATGAGGCGATGGACTTTATAGAATCTATGACCAATTGTAAACTTATGAAAAAGAAGGAGGTGAATACGATAGAGAAGAAAGATGTAAAATAGAAAATTATCCTGCCAGGCAGGATAATTTCCCTACAATCAGATGCTTTCGTTTTATTGGACCTTTAACGAAAAACATCTAACTATAAACTATAGTACTAAAATCATTTACAAATCTATGCAAAAAAAATGGTGTAAGCGGTATGTTTACCGTAAAAAAATTCTTTTGTGTTTGTTTTTGGCGGCTATTGTATCTGTAATTCTTCCGAAAACAACTTGTGCAGAATCCTATTGTGTTTTTGAAAACCTTCAAAAACGGGTGACTATCTCTATGCAAGATGCTACTTTAGAACGTATTCTGATGAATATCAATAAACAAACTGGATTGGATTACGGTTTTCAAAGTAGCGGTAAGATTGATAAAAACCGACGGTTCACTTTACAGGTGAAGGACGTTACTGTGAAAGAAGCTTTGGATGCTTTGTTTAAAGACAGTCCCTATGACTATGTGCTGGAGAAGAATAGGATACTTGTGATTTCTAGAGAAAAGGCGAATGTCTCTTTAATGAAGGTAGAGGGAACAGTTGTAGATGAAAAAGGTTATCCACTGCCCGGAGTTACTGTTATGCTTAAAGGTATGAGTATAGGTACGGTAACAGATACTGACGGTAAGTATTCGATGACTTTACCACAAATAGACAATTGTTCTTTACTTTTTTCGTTTATTGGAATGGAAACAAAAGAAGTAATGTATGTAGGACAAAAGGTTATAAATGTGATGATGGTTGATAAGATTGCTGAAATGGATGAAGTTGTCGTGACAGGATATTTTAACAGGAAACGGGAAAGTTATACAGGAGTGGCAACTTCCTTTAAAGGTGAACAATTGCGTGAGATATCAGGGCAGAATATCTTAAATGCATTGTCTATAGTTGACCCGTCTTTTCAGTTGATTGAGAATTTGGAAATGGGCAGTGATCCGAATACGGTTCCTGCTTTTCAGATAAGAGGTCCTGGAAGTTTAGAGTCTGAATATAAAAATAATCCAAACACACCGACATTCCTTTTGGATGGTTTTGAAGTTTCGGTAGAAAAAATATTTGATTTGGATCCAAATAGGATAGCAAATGTTACTGTTTTAAAAGATGCTGCGGCGACAGCTATTTATGGCTCAAGAGCTGCTAATGGTGTTGTGGTTATAGAAACAGTACGTCCTAAAGAAGGAAAATTGAATATATCTTATACATTGGGAATGGATTTTGAGGTTGCTGATTTAAGCGATTATAATTTGATGAATGCGGAAGAAAAATTGGCTTATGAAGATAAAGCTGGTTTGTTTGATGAGAGTTATTTGAGTGGTAATGATAGATTTAAAGACGAATATAATGCTAAGTTGGCTTTGATTAGATCGGGTGTGAATACAGATTGGTTGAAAATACCGACCCGTGATGTTGGATTTGCTCATAAACATACTCTTTTTGTAGAAGGAGGAAGTAGCAGTTTCCGTTATGGATTTGATTTGAATTATTCTGATAAAAACGGTGTGATGTTGGAATCTGGGCGTAAAAAGATAGGAATTGGAATGAAGTTCCAATATAATACGGAGAAATTACGTTTTATGAATTATTTGACTTATGATCAGGTAAGTGAGTTAAATTCTTCTTATGGGAGTTTTAGTGAATATACTTATGCAAATCCTTATTTTTCTCCTTATGATGAAAATGGAGATGTCTTGAAAAATATGATGGGTATAGAAGGGATTGGGAGTGCTTTGTCAGAGCCCAATCCTGTATACAATTCGACATTAGGAACTAAAGATAGAGGGAAATATAAGAATTTTATTAATAATTTTTCTGTCGAATGGAATATAATATCAGGTTTATTGCTAAAAGGTCAATTATCCTTAAATGACAAGGATTATTGTTCAGATTTATTTTTACCTGCAGAACATACCTCTTTTAATGATGAGGAAATCAAAGGTTCATACACCAAGCGAGTGCAAAATAATTTTTCATATGACATTAATGTTGTGTTGTCTTATTTTAAGACTTTTGAGAAACATGCTATTAATGCCGGCGGTGTTTATAATGTTCGTCAGACAAAAACAGATGTTTTTACTACGGCTGCATACAATTATCCAAATTCAGAAATGGATCATATAGGAATGGGGATGCAATATGCAGAAGGAGATCGTCCAATAGGAGATTATGAATTATCTAGATTGATAGGTTTGGCTGCAAATGTCAATTACAGTTATGATGATCGTTATTTATTGGATGCTTCTGTGCGTAGTGATGCATCTTCTATTTTTGGTGCGGATAAACGATGGGGAACATTTGGTTCTGTTGGTCTAGGTTGGAACCTTCATAATGAAAAATGGATAAAGGATAATACAACTTTTTTTCAGCAATTAAAATTAAGAGCTTCTTGGGGAATAACAGGAGGTACTAATTTTTATCCATTTCAAGCAATGACAATTTATTCTTATAATGATGCTTTGATTCAAGGAATTTCTTACGATACTTCTTTAGGTTCGTTGATTAAAGGAATGGGAAATACTGATTTGAAATGGCAACGTACGGAAAAACGGAATGTCGGAGTGGATTTTGAATTATTGAATAAAAGGCTGACTGGATATCTTAATATTTATTCTGATATATCTAAAGATGTATTGATTGATGTGAATTTGGCACCTTCCATTGGATTCTCTTCTTACAAAGAGAATTTGGGAGAAGTTAAAAATTCAGGTTTAGAATTAAATTTGAAAGGGACTGTTATCAATAATCCAGAAAAGGCTGTTCGTTGGGATTTATTTTTTAATCTTGTTTATAATAGAAATAAATTGTTGAAGATGAATGATGCGTTGTTGGCATATAATGACCTTCAGGATAAAAATACAACAGAAGAAGGAAATAAAAAACCGGTTGTGAGATATCAAGAAGGGCTTTCTATTAATACGATTTGGGTAAATGAATCTTTGGGGATAGATCCCAGTACGGGGAAAGAGATATTTTTGGATCTGGATAATAGAAAGGTGACGAATTGGAGTGTTGATAATTATAAACCGATTGGTTGCAAAGATCCTAAAGTGAGAGGAAATTTTGGAACTGTATTGTATTATAAGAATATATCTTTAAATGCTTATTTTTCTTATAGTTTGGGTGGACAAATTTATAATCAAACTCTTGTGGATAAAGTTGAGAATGTTGATCCTGAGCGTAATGCAGATAAACGAGTGTTGTATCAAAGATGGCAAAAACCTGGTGATATGGCTTATTTTAAGGCGATAGATGATAAGACGCGTACTATGCCTACGTCACGTTTTGTGGAGGACAATAATTATTTAACCTTGTCTTCTTTAAATATATCTTATGACTTTTCATCTGCACTATTGAAAAAGCTGTCAATTGACAGATTAAAATTGTCTTTAATCGGTAATGATGTATTCCGTTGTTCAACGGTAAAAATGGAGAGAGGATTGACTTATCCTTTTGCTCGTACGTTTACTTTTTCTATGCAGGTTTCATTTTAAATCTATTTGATTATGAGAAATGTATTGATGTTATGCATGATTTTTTTCTTTATATCCTGTGAAAATTGGTTGGATGTATCTCCAAAGTCTGATATAAAAGCAGAAGATTTATTTTTAACACAAAAAGGATTCGAAGATGCGGTTGTCGGAGTTTATTCTTTGATGACATTACCTGATTTATATGGAGCTAATTTGTCGTTCGGTTATGTGGATGTGTTGGCACGTTATTACCGAGTAGGAAGTAAAAGTACTTTTTATGAAGCTTACAAATATGAATATGAGGATCAGTCGGAGGAAAACCGTTTGGCAAATATTTGGGGATTGCTTTATAAAGGAATTGCCAATCTGAATAATATATTGAGGTATATAGATGATAAAAAGGAGGTTTTCACTGGGAACAATTATTACCTGTATAAAGGCGAGGTCTTGTCTTTGAGGGCAATGTTACATTTTGATGCCTTAAGATTGTTTGCTCCCTCTGTGAAAGTTGGTGAAAATGAAATAGCAATTCCTTATATGGAAAATTATACCTATGTCGCCCAAAAAAGATTGACCGTACGTGAGGTATTGGAACATGTTATCAAAGATTTGGATGAAGCTCGAAATTTGATGCGTCCTTATGATTCAATGGGTCCTAATTATGCAGAAGATGATAGAGATGATTCTCCGGACGGAATTGATAATTTACGTTCTCGGATGCATTATTATTCCGCAACAGCTTTGTTAAGCAGGGTATATCTGTATGCTGGTGATAATGTAAATGCACTTACTGCTGCGAAAGAGATCATAGGTGAACCAGACGGGGAATTGCTTCCAATTTTTCAAATGGCAACTTCGGGAAATACCTCTGATCCATTGTTTAATTCAGAAGTGATTTTTGAGTTGACAAAAACTAACTTGTCAGAAGAAGCAGACAGTTATTTTGGTGATGTTGCTGCAGCAACTGCAAATACTGAAGGTTCTCTTTTCTTGCAGATGAAATTAGGTGATAAAAATAAAATTTATACAAGTTCCAATCCCTCAGATATAGAATATAGAGAAATGTGGTTTAAAGGTGCTGGTAATAATGCAGGCTATGTTACTTTATCAAAATTTTTAGCAGAGAATAGGGTCTGTTTATTAAGGGTTTCAGAATTGTTTTTGATTGCCGCAGAGTGTTCATCTTCTGTCTCAGACCGATTGAAGTATATGAATCGTTATAGAGTACATCGTGGACTGGCAGAGTTGCAAGACATTGGAAATTCGATTCAGGAGGAATATTGGAAAGAATTTATAGGAGAAGGACAAATGTTTTTCTTTTATAAAAGAAAAAATCTGTTTCAAATAGGAATTGATAATAAGAGTATTGATACTGAAAAGGTATATACGTTGCCTTTGCCGTCTTTAGAGCAGGAATTAGGTGGTAATTAATAATTAAATGATGATGGTTATGAGATATATACTGATTTGTTTCGTATCATTTTTATTGTTAAGTTGTACAGAAAATGATAGAATGACTTTTGTTGGAAAACCGGGAGTTTATTTTGAAAATTACAGTAATGACGATACAATAAAGTATTCGTTTAATATGACACCTTATGATAAAGACACCTTGTTGATAGATGTTAAATTAATGGGACCTCTTGTGACAGGCAAGGAAAGTTTCCGGTTGGAGGTATTGTCTGCTTCAACGGCTAAGGCAGGAATTCACTATCAGGAATTACCTACTTTGATAGATTTCCCTGCGCAGACAGTTACGATGCAATTGCCGATTATTTTGTTTGATGGGGATGAGGCATTGAATTCTTCAACGGTTTTCTTGCAATTGCAATTACAACCGACTAATACGATGGATATAGGTTTCCCTGATAACACGATGTTGAATATATCAATTACCAATATGCTTATCAAACCGGAATATTGGGATAAAAACTTTATCGATTGGTTTGGGGAATATTCTAAAGTGAAACATGAAAAGTGTATTGAGTTGATGGGGCATGATTTTCCTTTAACTTATGAGGAAGCCAGTAGTTGGAATGAGTTGGGTTTAAAATATTGGATGTTGCAGGGGCGTAAACTTGTTGATTATTTTGTAAAGAATCCGACAAGAGATGAAAATGGTGATTGGATAGAACCTTGGGAGCCTGCATAATAATATTGTTTGTAATAAAAATGTATGAGATATGAAAATTTTGGTAAGTATATTACTGCTTCTTTTGTGGGGATGTACGGAGGAAGTAGAAAAGTTAGATATAGATAAATTAGAAAAATTGAAGATTTCAGGAATTGCAGATGAAATTCGTTTGAAATTGAATGATAGTTTGATACTTCATCCTGTGATTGAATATGCAGGAGATAATGAGTATGACTATGTATGGTATATGTATGATATGCAGTCATTGGTTGAGGAAACAAATTATGATACATTAAGTTTGGAAAAGGATTTAAAGTGTAAAATAGATAATCGGGTTGTTAAAGCAGTTGATTCAGAACATACATTAGTATTTAAAGCTGTAAATAAAGAAACAGGAATTTATTATGTGCATCGTTCAAAACTTTTTGCTTCTGGTGTATATGGTTTGGGGACTTTTTTATTGTGCCAAGAAGGGAATGAGTATAAACTTCATTTTATTCATAGAGATTCGAGAGAGTTGGTGAAAAATGTATATGATGAAAAAGAAAGCGGTAAACTAGTAAATCCTACAAAAGTTGCTTTTATAAAACCGATTAACCGTTATTTACCACAATTGAAGGAAGTGATGATTTTTTGTGATAATGAAGATGGAGGTGTCGTTTTGGATCCAACAACATTTGCTAAGACTGTAACATTCAGGGAAAAGGTTAATGCTGAAATATCGGGAATTCTGACTCCGCGTTTTCATTTTCAGAACGGGGTATATGATTATTTGATTTATAACGGAGGATCATGTATAAAACAGATGTCTTCAGATAATTATGAACCGATGTTTGCGGTTATCAGTGAACCAGGAAATGCTCAACTGGCTCCAATGGTTTGGAAAATACTGCAATATTATCAAGAGTCCTGGGGAGGATATTCTCAAGGTGGTCCAATCTACTATGATCAAAATAATCATCGTTTTTTGGAGCATGCAATAGAGTTACGTGGATATTTGCGTGAGATGAAAAATGCGGATAACTCAGTATTTGATTGTAATAATTTAGGAGATCATATGGAATTGGTGTGTGGAGGAATATTACCAGGAATTGGAAACGGTTGGGCCTTGATGCGTGATAGTGCTACTGATAAATTATGGTTGTTTAAATTTTCTACGACCATGGAATTTCCGATACCGGGCAATAAAATAGAATGTATAGTGACCTTTACAGGAACAGAAAAAATAGAATTAGGTCCTAAATATGGAATGCATTTGTCACAGGCGAAGTTTATTTCTTCTATATATGGAGTAGAGGATGGTGTTTTTGTATTTGGGACAGAAGATGGAGTGTATTCATTTAATGTGAATCTTGCTTCTTCTGCCAATCCGATGAATCTGGAAACAGAATTAATATCTAGGGAAGATTTAGAGGGATTGAAAATAACAGGATTGGAATATGTTAGCTATGAGATAGAGGATCCTGACAATCCATTTGATCCGCTTATAGAAAAAGAAGTGCGTTTGTCTGTTGTTAAAGGATTTCAAGATGGAGGAAAGGAAGGTGTGATATTTTATAAAATGGAAACTTTGGGTGGACTTCATTTAGAGGAAGTTTTCAGGGAATTGGATATTTGTGATAAGATTATCGATATTGAAGAGAAATTTAATTGATGATTATGAAAGAGATAATATTGTTATTAGGTGTTATTATTACTTGTATTTCTTGTGGGAAAAAGGGAACAATTCTTGATTTTAATTTGATAGAGGGAATTCCTAATAAGGTTGATTCTGCATCTGTGATTTTAGGAGAACACGAATATCATTTTGCGTTAGACAAGACTGGGCATGGACGTTTAGTAATGGATATTGAAGAGGATGCTTTTGCTGTTTTGGTCTATGGAAAATTAATGACAGATGTATATTTGAAAGAGGGTAATGAATTAAAAATTACTTGGAATCCTAAAGATTGGAAAGGTAGTGAAATAGAAGTGAAAAGTGAGGATAACGGAATAAATCAATATATTCGTTATAATATAGAAAATGCATTTAAGAAAGCTGTTGCATGTCCTTTTTCATTAAATGATGAAGAATATGTGTCAAAAGTTGATTCGACAATAAAATCTTTGTATGATGAGATTGAAAATACTGATTTTCAAGAAGATGTAAAGAATGCTTTGAAAGTATCTGCAAAATATAATGTATTGACATGGATTTTCAAGTATCCTCGTTTCCATAATTATGGGAAACGAATGTCACAGGAAGATTATTTTTCTTTTGAACATTTTCTGAAATATATTTTTGGTCAATTTGAAGCTCTTCCGGAATATTTGGGAATAACTTCGTATCGTGATTATGTCAAATATTGGTTTTATGAATATATGCAGATTTATGCTTTTGATGATCCTTATATTGTTCGGAAAGAAAAAGCTTGTCAATATATTTTGGATCATGTAAAAGATCCTGTATTAAAGGAATATGCTATTGCAAATACAATAATTCCTTATATTAAAAGTGAAGGTATTGAGAAGTCTGATAAATTGCTTAATTATTTTAAACAGAATGTAAATAATCCGTTATATGTGCGTTCGTTTGAGAGAAATTATAGCTATTGGGCAAAGGTGCGTCCGGGTAGTGAGTCATATGATTTTTGTTATAAAGACATTGACGGGAAGCAGGTAAAACTTTCTGATTTTAAAGGAAAATACGTGTGTATTGATATTTGGGCAACTTGGTGTAAACCATGTTGTTATGAAATTCCTTTTATTCAGGAGATAGAACATCGTTTGAAAGATAAGAATATTGTATTTGTGAGTATTTCTGAAGATAAAGATATAAATGCGTGGAAAGCGATGGTAAAAAAGGAAAATATGGGAGGAGTTCAGTTGAATTATGGTGGTAATAAAGATTTCATGAATTATTTTTATATAACGGCAATTCCGCGTTTTATAATTATTGATCCTGAACAAAAGATTGTGACTGCTCGTGCGCCTAAACCATCTTCTGGAGATTTGGAGAAAATGTTGAATAGATTGTTGAATTGATATTATGAAATTATGATTTTATAAGTTATTTAGATCCTGATTGTTATATATTGAATTGATGTATTAAGAATCTGTAAGCTCTCATGTTTTTACAATTGAGTGCTTACAGATTTTTTCATTTTGTTGGAAAGCTAATTGAATAGATGAAAGACTAAATATTATGAATCTTTTAAGATTAGTGGATTGTATATTAAGATATATTTATGATGGTTTTACAAAGGTTTTTAACAAGTTTGTTGTTATAATTGTTGATGTGTTTGATTTAGAAATCATTGTTAAATTTTGATTTATATGAGGAAAATGTTATTTTTCTTTCTGTTACTGTGGCTTTCTGGTAATGTGACAGGACAGGATGTATTGCTGAATGTACTGCGGGAGGAGTTGCAGACGCAGTATGAGGAGTTGCAGAAACAGGAATATCCTGTGTATCACCTGAATTATCGGGTGATAGATCAAGCGGTGCATAATATCGGAGCTTCTTTCGGGACTTTGCAAGGGAGCCAGTGGTATCGGCAGCGGCGTTTTGTCCCTCAGGTACGTATCGGAAGTACTGATTTTGATAATTTCAAGTTTCAGCAGATGGGGGCACGGGGAGACCGGAACGGCTTGCCGTCGGGCTTGCTCCCTTTGAAAGATGCTGGCAGTGAGGATGCGATTCGACAGACGGTGTGGAATGAGACGAATAATCGTTACCAGTTTGCTGTGGATGTATACCGGAACAGCAAGGCACAGCAGAGTGTGAAGGTGGAACAGGAAGACAAGGCTCCCTGTTTCTCGGAAGCGCCGGTGGAGAAATATTACGAGGAACCTTTGGACGGGAGCCGTCTCGCGTTGGATACTGCTGTTTGGAACGGACGTTTACGGCGTATCAGCGGTGTATTCAAATCCTGCCCGGAGATACTGGATGGGAATGCCTTCATCAATTATGTGGTGGAACGGCGTTATTTTTTGAATAATGAGGGAACGGAAGTGGTGCAGAATCTGACTTATTGCCGCCTGATGGTAAATGGACAGGTGAAAGCGGATGACGGTATGGAGCTGCCTTTGAGCCTGTCGTATTTTGCCTATCTTCCGGAAGATTTGCCTTCGGAAGCGCAGATTTTGGCGGATACCCGGGCCATGTGCAAGACGCTCGTTGCTCTGCGGACGGCTCCTGTCGTGGATCCGTTTACCGGTCCCGCCTTGTTGTCCGGGGCGGCTGCCGGAGTGTTCTTCCATGAAATTTTCGGTCATCGGGTGGAAGGACAGCGGATGAAGAGCGATGGCGATGGACAGACATTTAAGAAAATGGTGGGGCAATTTGTCTTGCCCGAGGCGATGCAGGTATACGATGATCCGACTCTGATGCGTTATGCCGATACGGATTTGAACGGTTATTATAAATATGACGACCAAGGGGTAAAAGCTCAGCGGGTGGATGTGGTCGTGGACGGTCGTTTGAACGACTTTCTGATGACCCGTACGCCGATAGACAATCACCCGAGAAGTAACGGACATGCCCGAGCTGAGGCCGGATTCGATCCGGTGTCCCGTCAATCCAATCTGGTAATTGAAACAAAGGATCACAAAACAACGGATGAATTACGGGCTTTGTTGCTGGAGGAGGTGAAAAAGCAGGGGAAAGCATATGGTTATTTTTTCAAGGAAGTGACTGGAGGTTTGACGTTTACTGCCAAAGGTGGAACAAATTCATTCAATGTGACGCCGCTGGAGGTGTATCGGATATATGCCGATGGCCGTCCGGACGAACTGGTGCGGGGGGTTGACCTGATTGGGACGCCTTTGTCCATGTTTTCGAATATTATCCATGCCGGAGGTGAGGCTCAGGTGTTTACAGGCATGTGCGGCGCTGAATCGGGACAAATACCGGTGACGGCCATAGCCCCGACTATTTTGGTGAATAAGGTGGAAACGCAGCGTAAGGCCAAATCCAATGATTTGCTTCCTTTGCTCCCTCGCCCGGAACAGAAACAATAACCCTAAGAACAGAAAAGATGAAAAGATTATTATCAATATGTGCCGGAATGTTCCTGTCAGGTATGGCGTTTGCTCAGACGACAGGAGAGGATGCTGTGATCATGCAGGCGATGCAGGATGAATTGATCCGTAATCAGCGTGGTTTGCAGTTGGATCAGTTTAAACAGCCCTATTTTTTGGAATACGCTTTTGGGCGGGTAGCGAATTTTGAGGTATCTGGAAGTCTGGGAGCGGTGTTAAACAGTTACCAGTCGCCTATAACTTCGAAGGGTTCTGTTCGACTGCTTTTGGGGAATGCCCATCGTACGAGTGATTTTCAGTATGATGGACGGGTGTATTCCGTGATGATGCCTTCGGAAACGGACTATGATGAGATTCGTCGTTCTTATTGGCTGGCAACGGATATGGCCTATAAGAATTCAATCCAGGGTTATGTTTCCAAGATGGCTTTTTTACAGTCTAATCCCAAATCGGAAGAGGAGGAACAGCTGGACGATTTTTCAAAAGTGAAGGTGACTGACTGTATTGAAAAGAATGCCTCTATACCCGCTTTTGATCAGTCGGTCTGGGAAGATCGGATTGTGCGTCTGTCTGCCATTTTTAAGGAATATCCGCAATTGTTCAATTCTTCGGTTACGGTGAGCGGATTACAGGGGATCATTTATAAATATACAAGTGAAAACCTGAAGGAACAGCTTCCGATGGGGTATGTAAATTTGTTTGCACGGGCTTCCGTTCGGGGTACCGATGGTGTGGAAATCAGCGACAGCTGGTCGGTAAGTGCTGCTTCTCTGGAAGAATTGCCTGCAGAAGCTGAGTTGGAAAAACAGGTAAAGGCTTTTGCGGATGGCTTGATGAAACTGTCAACGGCGGCTCCGATAAACGAATTTTATTCCGGTCCGATATTGTTTGAGGGAGATGCCTGTGCCAATATTCTGATGAGCAATTTGTTGAATCCGGGACGTTTGCTGGCTTGGCGCAAGCCTGAAAACGGTCGTGATATGATGACCATAGACAACCGGATGGGGCGTAAGATTATAGACAGCCGTCTGACTGTGACCAATAAAACCGCCTTGAAGACTTACGGAGGCAAGTCTTTGTGGGGAGCTTATGCGGTGGATGCTGACGGTGTTGTACCGGCCAAGGAACAGGTGCTGGTGGAGGGAGGATTGTTGCGCAGTCAGCTGAATGGACGTATTCCTACTCTGAAAGCTCCTGAATCTACGGGAAGTTCCCGTTTCGTGCTTCCCAGCGGTCCCCTGTATTCGAAGACGGCTCCCGGAACGGTACACATAGAGGTGAAAGACGGTCTGAAAGCGGAGAAGATGAAGAAAGCATTGTTGAAAGCCGCAAAGGAGGAAGGTCTGGATTATGCCTATATTGTGCGGAAGATGGCCGGACAGGCATCGCTGATTTATCGGGTGGATGCCAAGACCGGAGAAGAAACTCAGGTGCGAGCCGGAAATTTCTCGGCTTTGGATTTGATGAAAATAAAAAGAATCCGTGAAATATCAGCACAGGAGAACGTGATGAATTATCTGTATGATCGACAGGTGCCGTCTTCCCTCATTTATCCTTCTTCAATCCTGCTGGATGATGTGGAAATCAATATCCCCGACTGGAAGAAATCGCAAGATAATGCGCTTGTTTTCCCCTTGCAAAGGAGAAAATGATCGCTGATGAAAAAGACGACTCTGATGGGTCGTCTTTTTAGTTGTATGTACAGTTGTTCCCGATTTTATTTTGTGCGGAGTGTTTCCTCTATGACGCGGGGAAAATGAGCGTATTCCAGTTCGTGTACTCTCGCAGCCAGGGTGTCAGGGGTATCTGTCGGCAGAACCGGACAGGAAGCCTGGAAAATGATGGCTCCGGAATCGTAATGCTCATTGACATAATGAATGGTAATGCCGCTTTCTTTTTCTCCGGCAGCAATGACGGCTTCGTGTACATGATGTCCGTACATGCCTTTTCCGCCGTAAGCGGGAAGCAGGGCCGGGTGGATATTGATGATGCGGTTCGGATAGGCTGTCGTGATGCAGGTCGGTAATAACCATAGAAAGCCTGCCAGCACGATGAAATCCGTTTCTTCCGCCTGCAGTTGATGTAGGAGTTTATCGGGATTCCGGAATTCTTCCCGCGTGAATACACAAGTGGGGACATGGTATTTTTTGGCTCTTTCCAATACATAGGCATCCGGTACGTTGCAATAGATCTTTTTTATGCAGAATTCCGGCTTCTGGGAAAAATATTGGATGATATTTTCTGCGTTAGAACCTGAGCCTGAGGCAAATATTACTATTTTTTTCATTTTGTAAGCATTTATAAATCAAGACGATAAAAGTAATAAAAGTTTATTCTTGGCGAAAAATTTTTTAGTAAAAAAAATAAAGGCTAAATTTGCTCTCTGAATTTAGAGAATTATGCCCGTTTTGTGGCATAAGGTTAAAGTTAAAAGAATGTCTAATTAAAATTTAAAGTTATGTCTGACATTACTGAAAGAGTACGACAGATTATTGAAGAAAAATTAGGAGTAGATGCATCAGAAGTTAAACCAGAAGCTACCTTCACAAATGATCTGGGTGCAGACTCTTTGGATACTGTTGAGCTGATCATGGAATTGGAAAAAGAATTCAATATTACGATTCCGGACGATCAGGCTGAGAAAATTGTTACTGTAGGTGATGCTATCTCTTACGTAGAGGCTAACGTAAAGTAATTTAATATTGTTTTTATGAATCTGAAACGAGTAGTAATTACAGGTCTTGGAACAATCAATCCTTTAGGTCATAATGTGCCTGAGTTTTGGGACAATTTACTGAAGGGCGTCAGCGGCGCCGGTCCTATTACTCGTTTCGATGCATCACAATTCCGTACACAGTTTGCCTGTGAGGTAAAGGATTACGAACCGACTGCTTATTTTGATCGCAAAGAGGTTCGTAAGATGGATCTTTATACTCAATTCGGTCTGATTGCTGCAAGAGAGGCTCTTAAAGATTCCGGTCTGGATCTGGAGCAGGCAAATAAAAAACGGATTGGTGTAATATGGGGTGCGGGAATCGGAGGCTTACAGACTTTCTTCGAAGAGTGTGATACCTTTTCGAAAGGGGATGGTACGCCGCGGTTCAATCCTTTTTTTATACCGAAGATGATCGCCAATATGGCTGGAGCCATGATTGCTATAGAAAACGGATTGAAAGGTCCGAACTATACGACGGTTTCTGCGTGTGCGTCATCGGCTCATGCCATTGTAGATGCATTGAATACAATTCGTTTAGGAAAAGCTGATGTCATTGTTGCCGGTGGCTCCGAGGCTGCTGTCACCGTTCCCGGTGTCGGCGGATTCAATTCCATGAAGGCGCTTTCGACTCGCAATGATGATCCGAAGACAGCCTCTCGTCCTTTTGATGCCGATCGTGACGGTTTTGTAATTGGCGAGGGGGGTGCCTGTTTGATTCTCGAAGAGTATGAACATGCGGTAGCCCGTGGTGCCCATATCTATGCAGAAATAGCGGGAGGAGCAGGAAACTGTGATGCCTATCACATGACCGCTCCGGATCCTGAGGGGGCTTATGAGGTGATGCTGTTGGCGCTGGAAGACGCAGGCATGAAACCGGAAGACATTGATTATATCAATGTGCACGGTACTTCGACCGGTTTGGGAGATATTTCCGAGCCCAAAGCAATCCTGAAAGCATTTGGCGAACATGCTTATAAGTTGAATATCAGTTCCACGAAATCTATGACCGGTCACCTTTTGGGGGCGGCAGGTGCTGTAGAAGCCATTGCTTGTACTTTGGCTGTTAAGAATGATATTGTACCTCCGACGATTAACTTCCATACGTTGGATCCGGAACTCGATCCGAAGTTGAACTTTACGTTCAACCAGCTGCAGAAAAGGGAAGTGAACGTGGCCATCAGCAATACTTTTGGCTTTGGCGGTCACAATGCATGTGTAGTTATCAAGAAATAATCACAAACTAATTTCTTTGGGCTGTGATTAGACAGATGATTCAATCCATAAGACTTTACCTGAACAGAAACGGGAAGTTTTATGGATTGTCTATTTCTCAGATTGGTTTTGTTCCGAACAATAAAAGCCTTTATCGTTTGGCTTTATTGCATAAATCAGCTTCCCGCATAACCTCGAAAGGTGTGGTTCTTAATTATGAACGTCTGGAGTTTTTAGGAGATGCAGTATTGGGGGCTATTGTGGCGGAATTATTGTATAAATTCTTTCCGAATAAAGATGAGGGGTTTCTTACCCGGGTGCGCTCGAAAGTGGTCAGTCGAGAATCCTTGAACGAATTGGCGATTCATATTGGTTTGGACAAGGCCGTTGTGGCCAAATCGGATATTTCTCGTAACAAACACATTTATGGAGATGTTTTCGAAGCCTTTATCGGGGCCATGTTTCTGGATCAGGGATTCAGTCGAACCAAGCGTTTTATCGAGAAATTCATTTTTCCAAATTTCTTCAATATCAAAGATTTGGTGACAGTCGATACCAATTACAAAAGTCGGCTGATTGAATGGGGACAAAAAAATAAGGTTGATGTCCATTTTCAAACGGAGGAAGGTTCCCGCGGAAGACGGAAGTTTTGTTGTATCGTGCTGATCAATGGAGAAGAAAAAGGTAGGGGCGAAGGAACTTCTAAAAAAGAAGCCGAACAACATGCGGCTCAAATGGTAATCGACAGTTTTGAAAATTGAAAAATTTTCTATCTTTGTATTCCTGTCATTTATGGATATGTCTGTAATGTGAAACGAAGATGGAAAATCAGTTTGTTTTGGCAGAACAATTGAAAGCTGGCAACGAAGAGGCTCTCAGACGACTGTTCGTTACTTATTATCCGTCTTTGTGTTTATTTGCAGTAAACTATCTGAAAGATGATGGAGAAGCAGCGGATGTGGTCCAGGATTGTTTTATAAAGTATTGGGAATGTCATTCCGGTTTTGATGACTTACCGAAGATT
The DNA here is from genome assembly GCA_944321165.1 of uncultured Odoribacter sp. Lineage (GTDB taxonomy): Bacteria > Bacteroidota > Bacteroidia > Bacteroidales > Marinifilaceae > Odoribacter. The sequence goes on along the minus strand of CALUKE010000004.1, from coordinate 279,085 downwards.
CGTTCTTATCTTTATACGGTTGTTAGGAATGCCTGTTTAAATATATTGCGTAATGACAAACATCGGAGTAAATGTTTGGAATATTGGGAAAAAGAAGAGACTTATCTGGATCTGGTAATTGAGGAAGAGGCATTGCGTATGTTCTATGCTGCGGTAGATCGTTTGCCGGCACAGTCTAAACGGGTGATTCAATTAGCTCTCGATGGATTGAGTAATGAAAAAATTGCAGAAGAATTGGGTATTTCGAAGAATACGGTGCATATGTTGAAAAAAATAGCCTATCGGAAATTGAAAGAGATGCTTCGAGAATATTATTATCTTGTATTTTTATTTTTGTCGTAGTAAATTTTTGTTAATTTTTATAAAAACACGCATTTTGATACACCATGAAATGCGTGTTTTGTGTTTTATAGGTGATTCATGAAAATAGAAAGATGGATAAAGATTGTTTTTCAATAGCAAAATGGATTGCTGACTACCTCAGTAAAGGAGAGGTGGAAGATGAATTTTGTCGAGAGTTGGAGGAGTGGCGTAAAGAAGAAGGAAACGAACATTTGTTGAGGAAAATTGAGGAGGAAGCTCGGGTACGGATCTTTAAAAGACGGTACGATGATTTTTCTGTGGAAGAGGGTTGGAAACAACTATCTTTTAAACGTTTTCGCCGTCGACGTATTCGGAGGATTTATCGCATTGCTGCTGTTGCGGCAGTGCTGGTGGTGATGGTCGGTAGCATTTTAATGTTTCACTTACAGCAAACGATTGCAGATCGGTCGGATGAGACTGTTTCTGTGGTTGAAGTCTCAGTTGGTAGTGCAAAAGCTCGTTTGGTATTGCCAGATGGACAGGTAATCGATTTGGAAAAAGAGCAGGGTGTAATTGTAGATTCTTCCGTATGGATACAGAATAGTCAGTCGGGTTTGACCTACAGATTGGCAGAAGTGGAGAACAAAATTGAACCGGTGTTTCATGAACTGGAGGTACCTATTTGCGGAGAATATCGTTTGGAATTGAGTGACGGAACGGTCGTTTTTCTAAATGCCAAGACCAAACTTCGTTTCCCGAATTTTTTTACCGGAGGAATAAGAGAGGTTGAATTGGAGGGTGAGGCTTATTTTAAGGTAGCCAGAGACAGTTTACATCCATTTATTGTCAAGACGGCTTATAGTTCTGTGTATGTTTATGGAACGGAGTTTAATGTTTTTGCCTATCCGGAAGAGCCAGAAATGCATACAACCTTGGTAGAGGGGAAAGTAACGATGGAACGAGGAACTGAACAGCAGAAGCTTTTGCCTGGTGAACAATGGTGTTTACATAAAGAAAGTGGTGCGATTGTTACCAGAAAAGTGGATGTAAACGGTTATGTTGCTTGGAAAGATGGTCGTTTCCGTTTTAAAGACATGCGTTTGGAAGAAATCATGCGGGCGGTGAGTCGTTGGTATGGGGTAACTGTGGATTTTCAAAGTGAGGATTTGAAGGAGTTACGTTTTGGCTGTAATCTTAACCGTCATCAAACCATCGATCCTTTGCTGCGGGTGTTTGAATCAAATGGTAAAATTAAAATAGAAAGGCAAGGCAATCAGCTAAAGATAAAACGAGGACGTTAAAAAAGCGGAGGTTTGTGGCGCTCCCCTCCGCTTGAAAGGTCTTATTCGTTAAATAACAAATTAAAACAAACAAAATTATGAAAAAAGAATGGAATATTTTCCGGTATTTCTCCGGAAAATGGGAAAAAATGTGGCTTATGTTGAAGTGTACATTTGTTTTTATGTTCGTGGGTGTCATGCAATTATATGCTTATTCTCAGTCTGTTACTCTGAATTTGCAGCATGTGACACTGGATCGGGTTATCTGGGCGATAGAAGAACAGACGGATTTTGTCTTCATGTATTCAAAAGATGATCTTGTGAAAGCGGGAACCGTTTCTGTGAATCTGCAAAAGGTAGATGTGGAAAGTGCTCTTCGTTCCTGTCTACAAAATACCGGTTTGACTTATGTTATTCAGGATGAGGTGATTGTTTTGCGTCCCCAGCAGCAATATACAAAAGAAAAAATAGAGGTTTTGGGATGTGTGAAGGATAAAAATGGTATACCATTGCCAGGAGTGACGATTTTATTGAAAGGGTCGACTTTGGGAATAGTTTCTGATGTGAATGGGAAATTCCGCTTGCAGATTCCTGCTTCGGATGATATGGTTTTGGTGTTTTCATTTGTGGGTATGAAGACCCAGGAAATTGCAGTAAAAGGTTCTCAGCCTATGGAGATTGTGATGTTGGAGGAGATAGAAGAAATGAATGAAGTTGTTGTAACTGGTTATCAAACTTTATCGAGGGAAAGGGCTACCGGTTCGTATGATATATTGTCCAAGGAATTATTGGATAAGCCTGTTTCCAATATCGCCAGCCGTTTGGTCGGAACGGTAGCTGGAGTCCAGGCAACATTGGATGAGGATGGCGATCCAACTTTCCAGATTCGAGGGAAAAGCAGTCTGTATGCTGATGCACAACCGTTGGTTGTAGTAGATGGTTTCCCGATTGAGGGTGATTTTAAATCTATCAATCCTAATGATGTGGAGAGTGTTACTATTTTGAAGGATGCTGCAGCTGCATCTATTTGGGGTGCTCGTTCAGCCAATGGAGTGATTGTGGTGACAACCAAAAGCGGAGCCAAATTGCACAAAGGTGATTTAAGTGTACAATTTTCTTCTTTTGTCCGTTATTCTCCCAAAACCGATTTGAGTTATGCCCGTTCTGTTGCATCTTCTGTTGATGCGGTGGAATATGACAAACTTTCATTCAATAAATGGGGAAGTACACCGGTCTCGGACAGATGGAATGCTCCATACGCTCCTGCAACATCCGGCAAAATAGCACTGAATGAACATTATTTGGGTTACTTAACAGATGGAGAATTGGAAAATATTTTGAATCAGCTTGCGCAACAAGATAATTCCGAACAAATCAAAGACTATATCTTGCAAAATCCGTTTGTTCATCAATATAACCTGAATATTGCGGGTGCATCTGAGCGAGCCAATCATTATCTGTCTATGATGTATGAAGGAAGAAAACGTAATCTGAAGGGGAATGACGGTGAAAAGGCGATACTAAACTACAAGATGTCGATGAATCTTTACAAATGGCTGGATTTTAACTTCTCTGGTTCCTATATGTATGACCGTTCTACCAACAACAGTGAGGGGATTCCTGGTATCATGCCTTATGAAATGTTGTTGGATGAAGAGGGAAACCGTTTGCCGGTGATCAATACGTACTATGTTCCTAATATGGAACGATATGTTCCTATGGATCAATTTCCTTATCCGAATTGGACTTATTATAATCCGATAGATGAGATGGAGAATCGGGATTTGACTACCAAGCAGAATATTGCCCGTTTTCAGGTAGGTTTGAAACTAAAGTTTATGGAAGGTTTGGACTTGAATGCTGCTTTTAAATATGAATTGAACAATTCCATTATTCGGAATTATTATGGCGAAGAGACATTTCAAGTGCGTAATAATGTGAATTTCTATACTTATTGGAATCAGGACGAAAATACTTTTACTTTGAATATTCCCAAAGGGGCGCAATTGGAACAAAGTCGATGGCAAACAGATGTGTTTAATTTCAGGACACAATTGAATTTTGACCGTTCTTTCGGGAAACATTTTATTACAGGGGTTGCTGGTGCAGAGATTACGAGCGAATGTAGCCAGTATTTCGGTTATACCAAAACATATGGTTATGATGATGACAAGCTGACGGTTGGGACATTTCCTAATGGATTGGGAAGTTATACAAATAGTAATCTGAAGATTTATAATTGGTTAGGAAGTAGTACGACTATCTATGATGGAGTAAATAATTCTTTTTCGTATCGTACTGACCGTTTCTTTTCGTTGTATGCCAATGTGTCCTATACCTATAATTCCCTTTATACTTTATCGGGGAGCGTGAGGACAGATGCCTCCAACCTGATTACGGATGATCCGAAATACCGTTATCAGCCGATGTGGTCTTTGGGTGGTAGCTGGCTGTTATCGGGAGAGGAATTTATGTCAGACAAGGAGTGGATAGATCGTTTGACGTTTCGTGTCACTTACGGATATAACGGAAATGTGGATAATTCTACTTCTTTTAAACCGTTGATTTCTTTGGCACAGACGAATGATTCTTATACGCAAGCTCCTTATGCATCTGTTTCCAATTATGGGAATCCTTCTTTGCGTTGGGAAAAAACCGGAGTTTTGAATATAGGTCTTGATTATGATTTGTGGGGAGGGAAATTACACGGTAAATTGGATTATTACCGGAAAGCGGCCAAAGATCTGATTGCTGCGATTTCCATTCCGGAAGTGAACGGAACAAGTTCTCAGAAAATCAACGCAGCCAATATGACAAACCATGGGATAGAACTTGAAATAGGCAGTTCGTTGGATTTTGCGGAAAACTGGTCGTGGAATGGGAATCTGAATGTAGCCTACAATAAGAATAAGATTACGAAATTGTTTGTCACTGCATATACACACAGCGATCTGATTCCGTGGAATGGAGGAGGCACTGCTTATGTGGAGGGGGAAAATGCCAATACAATTTACGGTTTGAAATATGCCGGGATTAAAAATGTGGGTACGGCAGACAGTCCTGACATGCAACCCCAGATTGTAGATAAAAATGGTGTGATGTATGGTTTGGGAAGCTGGCCTGCAGGAGAACCGATGGATTATTGCTATAAACAGGGAACAACAATGGCTCCATGGATTTTAGGATTCAGTAATACGTTTAAATACCGTAATTGGGATTTGTCATTTATTTTGACCGGTAAGTTCGGACATGTGTTCCGCCGGGAATCCTACAATTATAATGATGCGGTGCCAAATGCCAAATTGTCGGAGGTGTTGCATGGTGACCCGAATGAGATTATGCCATTGCCACAGAATGATACTGAATCAAGATACTATTTCTGGAATCGGTTTTGGCCTTTCTTTACTTATTTGACAGAGAGTGCAAATCATATACGTCTGCAAGAAGTTTCGTTGACTTATACGTTGCCCGCACACTATATGCGACGTATCGGGATGGCTTCTTTGCAGGCATATGGGATGGTAAATAATGTCTGTTCCATTTATGCAAACAAATGGAACGAGGATCCAGAGTTCCCGAGAGGAACTGTCAAACCTGCACCTTATTTTACTTTTGGAGTGAGAATCGGATTATAAATTGTAAAAAAAGGAAATATGAAAAATATATGTTTATTAAGTGTTTTATTGTTGTTTGTAGGATGTAATGAATTTTTAGACGAGCGTCCTTCAAAAGGGAGTAATGTGGAGATTTCTACCGTAGATCATTTGGATGCCTTGTTAGGAAATACAAATATTTTTACCAAAGAAGACAATGGATCTGCTGTTTTCAGTACAGACGATTGGGGGATGACTTGTGAATTGTATGATGCGACTACACCAAAATTTAATTTAACCTCTTGTCAGTATTTTTGTTGGGATATTGATAATCTGTCGATGGAGGAATATTTTTGGGGAGAAGAGTATACGAAAATTTTTTATGCCAATCTTGTGCTTTCCAATTTGAATAAAGTCAGCGGAGACGAAGGATTGAAGGAGGAATTGCGTAGTGAGGCTCATTTGATTCGAGCATACAGCAATTTTCAATTAGTCAATACGTTTGCTCTTCCTTATACGGAAAAGAATAAAGAAGAACCTGGAATTACATTGAAGTTGAGCAATAGTTTTGATGAATCCGTTGAAAGAAAGTCGATCGCAGAGGTATATGTGCAGATAGAGAAGGATCTGACTGAAGCTTTGAAGGCTTCAAATTCGGTAAATAAAGAGGGGATATTTCGTCCCTGGCGAGGAAGTTCTAGCGCAGCAAAGGCTTTTGCTGCCCGTTATTGGTTGTTTCGGGGTGATTATGAGACATCTTTGTACTATGCAGAAGAGGCGTTGAAAGAATATGGCGAACTGTTGGATTATAATACGGAGATGGATTATTATGATCAAACGTACGAAGTTGGCCCTGAAGGGGAAAACGAAGTCATATTGCCTGAAACTTGGAGTCCGTCAGGGAATGCGATTTATTGGAAGGAGTTTTATTTTGTGCGTTATGCTTATCAGGCTTTTGGTTGGTTTGTACCTTCTGATAATTTGCTGTCGCTTTATGACCAGACATACGATTTGCGGTATAAATATCATATTGTAGAACACTTTTCTCAATATTGGAATGATAATTATCCGAGCAGTCCTGGTTATGTGTTTTTCGGGCAATATAATGTTCCTTCTGGGCCTACAGTAGCTGAAATGATACTGACAAAAGCGGAATGCCAAGCACGTCAAGGTAACTATACTGAAGCCATAAACACAGTGAATCTTTTGCGGGTGAAACGGATGGATGTTAATGCTCCGAGCGAAAGAATCAATTTGTTTGCTTCCTCCAAAGAAGAAGCTATCCGAAAAATATTGGAAGAACGCCGCAGAGAGATGCCCTTTTCTATGCGTTGGTATGACTTGAGACGTCTGAACAACAATGAAGATCCATCGGATGATAAAGCTTTGGAGAGGTTTTTCTATCCTATGACAGCTACAAGTGTACTGACAGGGGAAGAACCGATCGTTTATTCATTGCCGATTGATTCGCGGCGTTGGGCTTCTCCGTTGCCTTTTACCGAGATAGAAACCAGTCATGGAGTGATAGAACAAAACAAGTATTGAAAATAAATTTTGTATATGAAATTCAAAGAGATATTGTGTTTCTGTGTTGCTATTATTTTTTTTGTAGGTTGTAAACAACAAGAAAAGAGTAGTAAAGTCCGTATTTATGGAACCATAGAAGAGCAAATGGGAAGGGTTGTTGAAATGTCCTTTAATGGTGCCGCGTCTGATTTTGGAACTTCCCGTAATATTATGTTGCAAGTGGATACAACCGGACACTTTGATACTGTTTTTTATTTAGATAAACCAGAATATTTTGATATAGAACGTAATACGATTTATTTGACACCAGGAGATGAATTGAAGTGTAGAATTTGTAGTAGTAAGCCTTCAGAGTCGGTATTTTTAGGTCGAGGTTGTGAAGCAAATATGTATATGCGAAAACGGCTTTTCCCTAAGGGGGGGTCGTTTTTGGAAGCAGGACGTAATGTTTTTGCCGATTTTTCAAAAATGAAAGATTATATATTAACAGAAGCAGCCAAAAGAAGGAAAGAATTGGAGATACTTGATAACATATCATCTGATTTTAAGAAACTGGAAGCCGGAAGAATAACGGCAGATATCATCAATAGTTTCGATTTTTATCCTTCGTATGCACCGATCCGTTTGAAAGAGAAACGTGAGATTTGTGTTGCTCGAGTGGATTCTATTCGTTCTTTTCTTGATAGTCTTGCATTAACATTGAATGAGGAATGCTTTTTGGATGTAGCGGTAGTAAGACAAATACTAAAGAGACATAAAGAATTGAATTGGTCTCCTGCAATTCAGGAATGGTTGTTTGCAGGGAAATTGTGTGGGAAAATTACCAATGATATCCATGTTGATACCTTGAAGGAATTGGTAGAAACAATCGACCTTATGAAGAGAAAAGATTATAAGGAAGAATTACATGCTGCTATAGTGAAGGTGAAAGGGATGTTACCGGGTAGTCCTGTTGTAGATGTCTTTTTAAAAAAGACAGATGGACAAGAGTTGAAATTAAGTGATTTGAAAGGGAAGTTGCTATATCTTGATTTTTGGGCAACCTGGTGTGGACCGTGTTGTTATGAGGGCTCTTATTTTGAAGAGTTGGCAGAAAAATTCGATCCGCAGGAGATTACTTTTGTTTCCATCTCCATGGATGGAGAATGGGATGATTGGTTGAAGTATTTAAAAGGGCATTCAAAGAAGACAAGTCAATACAATTCCTTGGATCCGGTTTTGAAAGAAAAATGGAATATCCGAGGGATTCCTCGCTTTGTATTGATCGACAAAGATTTCCGTATATTGAATCCTGATGCTCCGCGACCTTCGGATAAGGGTACGGAAGAGTATTTGAAAACACTTGTGCAACAGAATGCCGGGAATTGAACTTCGTTTGTGGGAAAGAAAGAAAAAAGCTGCTTCGATCAAGCAGCTTTTTTATGGTTGTGGTTATTCTCTGACTCTTTCCACATAGGAACCGTCGGCGGTAGAAACGCGGATTTTCTCGCCGGTTTCTACAAACAGAGGAACCATTACTTTGGCGCCGGTTTCTACTTCTGCCGGTTTCAAGGCAGTGGAAGAGGCGGTATCTCCCTTTAAGCCCGGTTCCGTATAGGTGACTTCCAATACGACGCTCGGCATCAGTTCCACATATAACGGAGTTTCCGTGTCGGCATGTACCACCATTTCCACGGGATCTCCTTCTTTCAGGAATTGAGGGGCATTGATCAGTTCCTGAGGAATATTTACCTGTTCGTAAGTCTCGGTGTGCATCATGACATAATCTTCTCCTTCTTTGTAAAGGAACTGATACGGACGTCTTTCTATGCGGGCCGTGTCGATCTTGACACCGGAAGTAAACGTATTTTCCAGAATACGACCGGTTTTTACATTTCTCAGTTTGGTTCTGACGAAGGCCGGACCTTTACCGGGCTTTACATGTTGGAACTGTACGATTGTATATAAATCGTCTTTGAATACAATACATAATCCGTTGCGGAAATCTGCTGTTGTTGCCATTTATTGGTAGTTTTTGATTATTATTTTATTTTGAGGCTGCAAATATATAAAAAAGCGATAAAAGCACCAAGCGAATTTTTAGGGATTTCATTTTGAGCGCTTTGGAGATTTTTTTTGTAATTCTGTTGATTTTTCGGATATTTGCAGGTATATTTTGACTTATGCAAGACGATACGGCATTATTTCGAAGAATCCAGGAAAGAGATTGGAGTGCTTTTACCCTTCTTTTTGATACCTATGCGGAATCCTTGTATCTTTATGCAGCCGGATTTATAGGGGATCAGGAGGAAGCGCGGGATCTTGTGCAAGATGCTTTTATCTATCTGTGGCAAAAATGTATGAGCCTTGATTTTAAAGGATCTTTGTATGCTTATTTGTTCCGGATTGTCAAAAATTCCTGTATCGATTACAAATTGCATGAAAAAGTAAAAGAAAAATATTTCAAGGAGACTGAGGTTCTGCAGCAAGAAGCAGAAGAAGAACCGGAACAGTTTGAAATATTGTATCAGCGAGTACGCGATTGTGTAGATTCTTTACCTCCTAAATGTAAGGAAATCTTTATTTTGGGCTGTATGGATGGACTGAGTTACAAGGAAGTTGCCGACCGTTTAGGGGTCTCTGTCAATACAGTAAAGACGCAGATGAAAGTGGCTTATCGAAAAGTGAAATCTGAATTTGAGGATCGGAATGCAAAATTTGTTTCCGCTTTATTGACTATTTTACTCCAATATAGAGGATCCTTTTTGAAGTTTATTTGAAAAAATAATCTTTTTTTTAAAATAATATCATTTCTTTTCACCCGAATGGATCTATTCCTCGCTTTATATACAAAAAAGAAAAAATATCAGCGGAAAATAGATTTATTATGGGCATGCAGGAAAAAGAATGGTTGCAGGCAATTCTGAATGGGCAGATGGATATACATCATGTCGATTGGCAAAAAATAGAAAAGGAAGAGGAATTTGCCGAGATCAAGCAGGTGTTGCAGAATGTGGAGAAGATGGATTTTAGTCGTCGGGACGAAGATTTGAAAAAGATGTGGCAGACGATCGAAAAGCATCGGAAGGAGCGGACCGTTAGGCGTTCTGCTCTTTGGCGTTGGGCGGCTGTTGCGGCGATTCTGTTGGTTGTGGGAGGCGGATGGTGGTTTCTTGTGCATGAACAACCCCTGCAGTCCGATCTGGCACAGGTGCCCCTTTCTGATAGGGATAGCTCAGAGGTTATACTGGTAATGGCGCAGGGACAGGTGGTGAAGCTCTCCGACTGGAAAGAAGATACGACATTTTTACAGGGAGAGGTAAAAGTCTATAAGGAAGGAAAACAAAGTCTGACTTACCGACATGAAGGTTTGGTCGGGAAGGCAGAAATGAATCAGTTGATTATTCCCCGGAAATGTGAATATCAGGTGGTTCTGAGCGATGGTACGAAGGTGTATCTGAATGCCGGATCGCGATTGAACTATCCAACCTATTTTTCGGAAAATGTGCGTAGGGTTTTTCTGGAAGGTGAGGCCTATTTTGAGGTGGCACGCGATACGAGTTGCCCTTTTTTGGTAGAAACGGCCGTTCAGACCATTCAGGTGTTGGGAACCTCCTTTAATGTATGTGCTTACCCCGATGAACAGGTGAATTATGCGGTGTTGGTGAGCGGAAGTGTGGCAATAAAGGATAAACAGACGGGGACGCATCGGGTGTTGAAACCGGGCCAACAGCTTTCTCTGGAGGTTGCTACGGGTAAAACTGTCGTTCAGGAGGTGGATGTCGAGCAAAAAACAGCCTGGAAAAATGGTCTTTTTGTTTTTGACGACCTTTCTTTGGAACAGATTATGGATAAGCTGGCACGCTGGTATGATGTGAATGTCTTCTACCTCCATCCGGAAGTGAAAGAATATGTATTTAAGGGAAATATGCCTCGCTACGAATCCCTGGATTCGGTATTGAAAGAGTTGGAAAAAGTTAGTAAAGTGAAATTCAAAGTGAATAACGGCGCAATAATGGTAAGTTTATGAGGCAAGAGAAATCCGCTAAATTCCTCTTGCCCGGAAATTCTGTTTTTAACAGAATCATGTTGAATTAAATAAAACAAAATTATGAAAAAAAAGTGTGAGTATGCCTTTCTTTTCCACAGGAAATGGCAAAAAATTCTGCTATGTATGAGATGGAAGGTATTTGTTCTGGTATGTGCCTTGCAATTGGTGAATGCCACGGTTTTCTCACAGGGCCCGAAATGGGACGTCTCTTTTAACAATGAACCGATGGAAGCTGTTTTGACAAAATTGCAGAAACAGACCGGTTATCAATTTTTCTATCTGAAGCGGAATCTGGCTTCTGCTGGGCGGGTTACCCTGGAAATGAAGCAGCAATCCTTGGAACGAGTGCTGGATGAATTGCTGAAAACCCGGGGATTTGTCTATGAGATTTCTGACAGAATGGTTTCTATCCGACCGGAAGAGCCGCAACAGACAGAACAAAATCCCATAACTCTGAAAGGAGTAGTAAAAAGCGAAACGGGCGAAGTGTTGCCGGGAGTAACGATTCGGCTGGTGGGCACTCAATTGGGAACAGCGTCCGATGCCGACGGTAATTTCTCTTTGACTTTGCCACAGACGGGTGGAACACTGGAGTTTTCTTTTGTAGGCTTTCAGACCAAACAGCTTTCTTTTACGGAACAGTCTGCCAAAGAACTGCTGACAGTTCAACTGCAAGAGGAAACCGCCGAATTGGAAGAGGTGGTGGTGACCGGTATTTATACTCGTAAAAAAGAGAGTTTTACCGGTTCTTCTCAGACATATAAGACCGAGGATTTGAAGATGGTGGGTAACCAAAACCTGCTGCAAAGTTTGAAGACTTTGGACCCTTCCTTTGTGATTATGGAAAACAATCAGTTCGGTTCCGATCCGAATAAACTGCCGGATGTGGAAATTCGTGGTAAAACGAGTATTATCGGTTTTAAGGAAGAGTTCGGTCAGGATCCCAACCAACCGTTGTTTATCCTGGATGGTTTTGAGACGACTTTGCAGACCATCATGGACCTGAGTATGGACCGGATCGCTTCCGTAACGATCCTGAAGGATGCCGCATCTACTGCGATATACGGTTCGAAGGCTGCCAACGGCGTTGTGGTAGTGGAAACGAAAGCTCCGGCCAAAGGGCGGATGCGGCTTTCTTATAACGGAAATTACGACATCTCTTTTGCCGATCTTACAGACTACAATTTGATGAATGCTGCGGAGAAACTGGAGTTTGAACGTCTGGCCGGTAACTTTACGACGAATGTGGCGGGAGGACAGGAGCAGCTGAATGAGCGTTATTATGATTTGTTGGAACAGGTGCAGCGGGGGGTGGACACTTATTGGATGTCCGAACCTTTGCGGATCGCCTTTAACCATCGTCATAACCTGTATGTGGAGGGTGGTGATAACCAGATGCGCTATGGATTGGGAGTCAGCTATTCCAATGTAGACGGAGTGATGAAAAATTCCATTCGGGACGTTTTGAGTGCCAATTTGGATTTAGTTTACCGGAAAAATAAACTGAGTTTTCAGAATAAATTGTCGATCGACTATACAAAGACCGAAAATCCGGTTGTCGCTTTCTCGGCTTATTCCCGGGCAAATCCTTATTATGAAAAGCGTACTCCGGGCGGTGGCGTGGAAAAATGGTTGGAGTCCAGGGAATATGTGAATTCTGTCGGAATGATCTATCAGAGTTTTTGGGTATCCAATCCTTTGTATAATGCCGCATTGAACAGTTATAACAAAGCGAATGCTTTTGCTGTTCGAGACAATTTCAGTCTGGAATACTCCCCGACGGATTTCTTGCGTTTTCGGGCAAGAATCGGTATCAGTAAAAATGCCGATGAATCGGAGGTATTTACCTCTCCGGAGGATACCCGTTATGACCAAACGGATATCTTGAGTAAGGGGGCCTATTCCAATTCACGTTCCGATCTTTGGAGCTACGACGGAGAATTTTCACTGACTTACGGACAGTTGATCGCGAACAAGCATCAGCTGAATCTTGTTGCTGGAGTTTCTCTCAATGAACAGAATTCTTCTTCGAAAGGTTTTGATGGGCAGGGTTTCCCGGAAGGAGGTTTTTCTTCTCCCGGTTTTATCAATACCTATCCCGATGGCGATAAACCTTCTTACAGTGAAGATGTGAGCCGGGATGTCAGTTTTTATCTCAATGGCGGATATTCTTATCAGAACCGTTATCTGATGGATATCAACCTGCGTTCGGACGGAACTTCTATTTTCGGAGTAAACAAGCGTTTTTCAACGACTTGGTCGGTCGGCTTGGCCTGGAACCTGCATAATGAATCCTTCATCAAGGACAATACCTCTATTTTTGATATGTTCAAGATTCGTGGTTCCATCGGTAACCCGGGTAATCAGTCATTCGGATCGTTTACTTCGATTACGGTATACGAGTTTAATAACTGGTTGTTGAACAATTTCGGGACGGGTCTGGTGGTATCCAGCTTCGGTGATCCGGATATGGCCTGGCAACGGACGATCAATACAACGATCGGTTTGGATTTGAGTATGCTGAATAACCGCTTGCATTTGACATTGGATTATTATTACAAGAATACCGATCCGTTGATGGCATCTATCGGTGTACCGAGTTCTGTCGGTGTGACAAGCCGTATTGCCAATGTCGGTAAATCTGTTGAAAAAGGGGTGGACGGTACCTTACGCTATGCCTTTTTATACAAACCGAAAGAACGGATCAATTGGACGACCAGTCTGAGCTTCCGGACAGGAAAAGGATATTATGACAATGTCGGAGAAGCCTTGGATGCTTTCAATAAAGAAAATCTGGGCAGCAGTCTGTCGCGTTATTACAATGGTGGAAGTCCCACTGCTTTGTGGTCTGTACGTTCTGCCGGAATTGACCCCGCGACCGGTCGGGAGATTTTTATTACCAAAGGCGGCGAATATACTTACGATTATGATTATGACGATGAGGTAGAAGTGGGAGATACCCGCCCGACCATCGAAGGAATCTTTGGAAATGTGCTGTATTATAAGGGGTTGTCCCTCAGTGTGCAGTTCCGTTATAGCTATGGTGCACAGTCTTTCAACTCCACTTTGTATGATAAGGTTGAAAATATTTCATCCAGTGATTTGTCGGAGAATCAGGACCGGCGGGCTTTGTACGATCGTTGGCAGAAACCGGGTGATTATGCCAAATACAAGAGCATTAAATTGGATGAAAATACCCCGATTTCTTCCCGTTTCGTAATGGACAACAATTATCTGAAACTGGAATCGGTACGTATCGGTTATGAGTTCAATCAGGAATGGTTGAAGTCTTTCGGTATCTCCGGATTGACAATCAACGCTTACATGAGTGATATCTGGCGTATTTCGACCATCAAACAGGAACGAGGCATTGATTATCCTTTTGCACGTACTATTTCGTTTTCTTTAGGACTTAATTTGTAATAGATAGAATAATGAAAAGATATTTGATTTTAATCATTACGGGGGTTATACTTTCTTCCTGCAATAATTGGCTGGATGTAAAACCGAATGACCGTATCTCTGAAGATGCCACTTTTAGCACACAGCGGGGATTTGAGATGGCTCTCAACGGGGTTTACATTGATTTGAATGATAATGCCCTTTATGGACAATCGCTCAGTTATGAGTTGCTGGAGATCATTGCCCAGCGTTATAACATTAATAAGGATGCGGATAGTCGGTATCAGGCGATGACGTTCAACTACAGAAGCTTGACCATGGAAAGCAAGATCGCCAATATCTGGGAAACCGGTTATCATCTGATTTCCAACATCAACTTGATATTGAAAAATTGTGAGGAAAGACGCGAGGTGTTGTCGGATGCCTATTATAATCTGATTAAAGGAGAAGCCCTGGCATTGAGAGCGTATATGCATTTCGACCTGTTCCGTTTGTATGGACCCGTTTATCAACTGGCGGATGGCGTACAGAAGACAATCCCTTATTATAAGGAATTTCGACTGGTGGTGGCAGAGAGTCTGACGGCTGAAGATTTTATGAAGGCGGTGATGGAGGATTTGAACGCAGCCGCCACTTATTTGAAGGATGATCCGATTCTGGAACAGAAACCGCAGGCCGTCAATGATGCGAATGCGTTTTATGGATGGCGGGTATTGCGTATGAACTATTATGCCGTGAAATTGTTACAGGCAAGAGCAGCCCTTTATATGGGAGATAAAGTGACGGCCTTGGAAGCTGCCAAGGAAGTGATTGCCGTACAGGAGGATAAATTCCCCTGGGTGGAAAATGCTGCGATATCCAGCAGTTCTGACAATCCAGACCGGGTTTTCTCTTCTGAATTGGTATTTGCCTTGCAAAATGTCAATCGGGGAACGATTTATACCGATTATTTCGATTGGGAGAATCTGAAAATCACTTCTATGTTGGCTCCGCTGGATAATGTGGTGACGACAATGTTTGAAAACAGGTTGAGCGATTATCGCTACAAGGCTTATATGAGTTCAACTTTCAGCAATGCCGGAACATCCTACAAAGCAGTGAATAAATATAAAGCAATAAATGCGGATACTCTTTATAACCAGATGATTCCCATGTTGAGAGTCAGCGAAGCCTACTATATTGCAGCAGAGTGTGAAGAAGATGAAACTACGGCAAAGGCTTATCTGAATACGGTATTAAATGCCAGAGATCTGCCGAATATGCCTAGCTATCAGTCCGTAGAAGGGGTATTGGATCTGGAATATTATCGGGAATTTTGGCTGGAAGGACAGTTGTTTTTCTATTACAAGCGGAAAAATTATCCGGAGATCTATTCTGCGACGGAACCGGGAGGAACGGTGCCCATATCGTACAGTAATTATGTGTTCCCTATACCTGAAAGTGAAACCCAATATAATTGATTGTTATGAAGTATTTGAAATATATTGTACTTAGCCTGTGTTTATTTAAGCTCTTGACTGGATGTGAACAGGATCTGGATGTGTATTCCGGGGGCAGTTCCATTTATTTCAGCATGGAGGACGATGATACTTTGACCTATTCCTGGGGTATAGTCGATTCGGATGTGGAAGAGGCGGTATTGAATCTGCGTGTGAATCTGTTCGGAAAGGTGACCGATTACCCCCGGAAATTTACGATCCGGGTATTTACTGAATTTCCTGACTCTGTAAGGGCAGAGGAAGGGGTTCACTATAAAGAGTTTCCTTTGGAATATGAGATGCCTCCGATGGCCGATCATGTCGATATTCCGATTACTTTGTTGAGAGACAAAGATCAAGATGTGAGCTATTTTGAAATATTTCTGGAAGAGAATGAAGAATTCGATTTCGGTTATATGCGCTGGATGCAGCCGGAAGACTCACTGGGCAATCTGCTGACTCCTTATATGTATGACGAACATCGGGTGATCAAGCAGGATGAAAAATTTCCGAAACCGTCCTGGTGGGGAACCATGGAAGATTATGTGGGCGAATGGTCGGAAGTGAAAGGTATCACCATGTGCGATGTCATGGAAATCGATCGCAAGATGTTTCAGTTGCCTTTGGACAGTGACGGTGCTTTGACTTATGCAAAGGTGCGTTTTATTTCTATTCAAATGGCTGAATATTTTTATTATAATCCGACTCTGGATGAGAATGGAGTGGAAATAGAAATGGGAGAAATGGCATATTATTAAAATAGAGGGATATGAAATATATATTGATAATAACAGTTTTAATACTGGGGTGTGTATCCTGTTTTCAGGATAAGGGAAATTATGATTATCGTCCGGTCAATGAATTGGTGATCTCGGGAATTCCCGAGGATGTGTGGATTGAGAAATTGACTTATGTGGATACTTTGCGTTTCCAGCCGGATATTACCAGCTCGCTTTATGAGAAAGGGAAAGAACCGTATACTTACGAGTGGAAATTGATGGGAAAATCGAGTGAAACGACGGATACGACCGGTAATTTGATTGATTTTACCATTGCGCGGACCAAGGACCTGAATTATCCGTTGGTTGAGAAAAGTGGTGATTACTGTGGTTTTTTCTGGGTGAAGGACACTTTGACCGGTATACAGAAAAAGCAGGATTTTTATTTGCGACTGAGAACTGCTGTCAGTGACGGTTGGATGATTTTGTGTGATGAGGATGGAGAGGCCCGTTTGGATATGATTTCCAATATGACGGAGACGGAAGATTTGATTTCCCGGAATATCTGGAAAGACAATGATTATAAGATCGGAAAGCCGATTCGTCTCTGTTTCAGTTACCGGTTGCAGGGAAGCAATCGTCTGGTCCGTACTGAAAAAGGTACTTGGAACATGGACGGAGAGACCATGGCTGTCAGTGCGGCTACCGATATGAATCTGATGTTCGGAATCGTATTGCCGATGATTCCGATGGCCAATCAGGTGTTCTGCGTGGCGAGAAATTCCCGGGCCGACTTGATGGTGTTGGACGACGGTTCGCTTTATGGCCGGAATCCGGATGATTATGGAGATGTTTATGGGAATCTGAAGAATTATACGGCAGAAAGCTGGGGAGAAGAGCTATTCGAGTGTTCTCCCTGGATAGGCTGTCCGAACGGCAGTTATAAACTGGAAGCTTCTGTCATTCTGTATGACAATACCAATCAGTGTTTCCGGGAATACCTGGATGATTACAGCATGTGGAATTATCCGCAGGAATTGCAGCTGTCGTCCGGGAATGTCTCTTTTGACATATATACCGGAATGGATTTGCTGTATATGGAATGTACGAAGGATAATTACACCTTTGCCGTTTGCGGTGAGGAACTTGGCAAGCAGTACATTTATGGCATCGAACATGGCGAAGGCGGTAAGAACTATCCCCGTTATTACATGGAGTTGAGGCGGAATGAATCGGATAAGATTCTGAAATATGCCTTTGCCCCTGAAAATCGTTATCTGTTTTATTTGACAGATAAGAATGAGATTTACCAGTATAACCTGGAAGAACCGAATACTCCGGCACAGCGGGTACTCACTTTCCCCGGTGAACAGATTACTGTATTGAAATTTAACAAGCTGGTCGGGAGTATCGCATATGAAAGCTGGCAGCGGGCCCGGGAGAGCATGTTGGTGGTAGGAAGCTATAAAAATGATGGTACGGAGTTGAGTGAAAGCGGTATTATGAGATTGTATGAGGTGCCGAAGTTGATGCGGCCGTTGGAATTGAAAAAACAGTGGGAAAATTTAGGCAAGATCGTTGATATCGCTTATCGGGAAACTGGGAAATAATGTTAATTTAAATAGTTGTATATGAGAAAAATTAGTTGGATCGCTTGGATCGGGATGATGTTGCTGGGCGGATGTTCCGGTGCGAAGGAGTCGGGGACTTTTACAATCAACGGACGCAGTGAGGTGCAGTCTGAAAGTGCTTTGGTACTGTTGCGGGCAAAGGAAAATGGAAGCTGGGATACCTTGCAGCAGGTGATACCGCAGGATGGAAAATTTCAGTTTAAAGGTCAGATGGAACAGCCACAGATTTATTATCTGCGTTTTGCTGACCGTAGGATAAAGGGAGAAATTCCTTTGATGATGGAGGATACCGTTTTTTCTGTGGATATTTTTAAGGCAGATCTCAGTGATTTCCGGAATTATAAGGTGAATGGTGGAAAATGGCAGCAAAAACGGAATCAGCTTTATGAGATACAGCGGAAAGATTTTGCCCAGTTGGATTCTGTGATGAATGTGATTCAGCAGGCAGATGAACAGGGAGATGTGGCGACGAAGATGCATAACCGTTTTTATTTGCAGCAAATGGGAGCCAGCTATGATATTCATGAGAATGAATTTATTTCTGCCAATAAGGATAACCTCATCGGATTGAGTCTGGTGTATTCCAAGTATCGCTATTTGTCTTATGAAGGGCTGCAAAAGAAAATGTCTCTTTTGGCAGATACCATGCTGAACACGCTGGAGGGCAAGGTGCTGCAGGATCGTCTCTTGGTGTTGCAAAAATTGACTCCGGGATCTCCGGCTCCTGATTTCAGACTGGCAACTCTTGCCGGCGATACGATTTCACTGGGCGATCTGAAAGGGAAAGTGAAATTAATTGATTTCTGGGCATCCTGGTGCGGACCTTGCCGGGCTGCCAATCCTCATCTGAAAGAGATTTATGAGCAATATAAGGAGAAAGGATTGGTGATGTTGGGAGTTTCCATGGATACCTCTTCGGAGGCATGGAAAAAGGCCGTGGAGGCAGACGGACTTCCCTGGCTGCAGGCCAGCAATCTCGATGGTACATCCGGAGAAACTGCGAAAAAATACCGTATAACCGGTATTCCCCGGGTTTTCCTGTTGGATGAAAACAACCGGATCTTGGGCGAAACGGCCAACTATCAAGAAATTCTGGCTATTCTGAACAAGGTGTTGTAGTTTGACAAATAACCCCTAAAAGTAGAAAAACTTTTAGGGGTTATTTTTAAAAAAAGATTATTGTGCAGAAACTACTGGCTGATAGGTGTAGTTCCCGAATCCCAAAATCGGGAAGAAAATGCAAGGCAGTAATACCAATCCGATGGTAAAACCGACACCCTGTCCGAATCTTTTGGCAATTTCATGGTAAAGCATGATGGCAAAGACAATGTTGACCAGCGGGATGAAAAACATGATGACCCACCAGCCCGGTTTGGCGGCAATTTGAGTCATCAGATAAAGATTGTAAATAGGAATGATACATCCCCAGCCCGGTTGTCCTGCTTTTTCAAATGTTTTCCACATGCCGGCGATGACGACGACGATAATGGCCAGATAAATAATAACTCCAATCATGGTTTTAAATTTTTACAGTTAAAGAAATAGTAATCCCCTTCTTTTGGCAAATTTAAACAAAATAAACATTTTTCCTCATGTAAACTGTTTTTTTTAAGTATTTATTGGGGACCTTATTGGGTTAAGCGAATATAATCTTTTATGACTGTCTCTATAAATTGCTGCTGATTCATGTCGGTTTCTATGCCTGTCAAAGTTTTGATCCTGCTGCTGAGCGATTCCAGCAGTGCATATTCTTTGTTTTTCTGAAAAGTTTCAAATACTTCCCGGATGATGGACATGTCTTTGTCGGAGAGCAGGGCTACCTGTGGGAAATGCACTTCGTAATCTTCCGGTAGGTCGTATAGATGGGGGCGGTTGAAATCGGACATGCGACTCTCCTGAATGACGGTGGTGCCTGCGGCCAAATCGCCTAAACGTTGCATTTTGGAACTGAGAATGATGCTTAACATGGCGAAAATACCCATGCTGGCACTGATATCGATGAGACGTAAGCTCCATCGTAACAGACAATCCCAAAAGGTCAGCTTTTGCCCATCGAGACGGACGACTCTCAGATGCAGGACCTGTTTCCCTATGCTCTGCCCCCGGAAGAAATATTCACAGACGAGGTGGTAGCACATCAGTACGACAAGCAGGACGATACTTGCGGTGAGGCTTTTCAACAAGGCACTTTGCAGGGCGATTAACAGGCAAAGTAGAAATATCCCGCCCAACAGCAGCAGATCGATGAGCGTTGCTCCGATACGGAGGACCAGCCCGGCCGGTTTGTAGGCGATGTTTACGTTTTGTGCGGTTTCGATGCAGACGGTTTGTTCTTGGCTTCCCATGATAAAAATGATCGTGATTTGCAGTTACAAACTTATGTTTTTTCCCGAAAAAAAATATACTTTTATGCCTTTAACTTGATTTATGAAAGAGGCCCGCTTTATTTCGCAAAATAGGGAAAAATGGAAAAAGATGGAAAACTGGCAGGCATTGAATGCAGAACGCCTGGCAGCTAATTTCATCGAATTGTCGGATGATCTGGCATATGCCCGGACTTTTTATCCGGATAGCCGGGTTGTTCCTTATCTCAATCAGTTGTTGGCCGCTTATCAGGGAAACATTCATGCTCGGGCGAAACAAAAGAATCGTTCTGTTTTTTATTTCTGGACACATGAAATGCCTTCCTTGTTGGCATCGAAATACCGGACTTTGCTGTTTGCGTGCTGCTTTTTTCTGTTTTCTGTGGGTATCGGCGTATTTTCTGCAGCTCATGAGGAATCTTTTGTGCGGCTGATCCTGGGGGATACCTATGTGAACATGACTCTCGAGAATATCCGTTCCGGTACGCCGATGGGAGTATACGCTCAGGGAAAGGCCTGGGAAATGTTTCTGCAAATCTTGGTCAATAATGTACGGGTGGCCTTCCTGGCTTTTGCCTATGGCCTGTTTTTCTCTGCGGGTACCTTGTGGATCCTTTTTCAAAATGGCGTGATGCTGGGAACCTTTCACTATCTTTTTTTCAAGTACGGTTTGTTGTTGCATTCCTCTCTGTCGATATGGGCTCACGGTACTTTTGAGATTACTGCGATCGTTGTGGCCGGTGCTGCCGGTTTGATCATGGGCAACAGTTTCCTGTTTCCGGGAACTTATCCCCGTTTGTATTCTTTTCAACAAGGAGCTATGCACGGTATGAAAATGGTAGCCGGTTTGGTTCCCTTTTTTATCCTGGCAGCCTTTGTCGAGAGTTATATTACCCGTTACGCCGATGCGACACCGGCCATCGGGGGCTTTTGTGTCGCCCTTTCCCTAATAGCGGTTATCGCTTACTTTCTCTGGCTGCCATGGGTGTTTCGCCATAAACGATGTGAAATAACAGCTAATTTAGATATTTGAACTATGAAATTCAGTTTTAATCAGGTTTGCGGGTTCAGTGATTCCATCACACTTACTTTCCGTTTTGTCAAACAGGAGTGGAAATCTCTGTTGAAGTCATTTGTCTGGATCGTCTTGCCGCTGGTGCTTGTCGATCTGTTTCTCAAGAATGCCTCTACCCGGGAGATGTTTGCCATGATGGTATATTCTTCGGATACCGATCTTCCGCCACAAATGTTGATAAACAATTTGTTGGGCTATTGTTCGTCGATCTTGCTTTATGCCTGGATCACGTGGATGGGGATAGCCTACATCCGGGTCTATCAGAATAAATGTGCGGCAGGCAACGGAGAATCGGTGAAACCGGGTGAAGTGTGGCAGGTGATGTGGCAGCATTTGGGATCGGTCTTTTTGTGGTGGATTCTTTATTTTCTGATAGTCTGTCTGGGGGTTATCTTATTGCTTATCCCCGGTATTTATCTGGC
Source organism: uncultured Odoribacter sp. (assembly GCA_944321165.1). Classification (GTDB taxonomy): domain Bacteria; phylum Bacteroidota; class Bacteroidia; order Bacteroidales; family Marinifilaceae; genus Odoribacter. Next base: position 257,262 of record CALUKE010000004.1, on the reverse strand, counting down.
TGTTATTTTCTTTTTGACAGTCTATTATATGATGTTGAAGGACCGTTCCTTGGGAGAGGCAATGAGTGATTCGAGGAGTCTGATCAAGGGGAAATGGTGGCATTTCTTTGCTTATATAATTGTATTGCAATTGATTGTAGGGATTTTGTCTTATGTGTTTGCAATCCCTTATCAGGTCGTTACTTTCAAGACCATGTTTGTGCAGGAATTGCCCGGAATGTATGAATTGACCTTGTGCCTGCTGTTCTCCAGCCTGGGACAGAGCCTTATGCAACTGATCTTTGTGGTCGGTATAGCAGTGCGTTTCTATAGTTTTCTGGAAGAAAAGGAACATACGGGTTTATTGGAAAAGATCGAGCAGATCGGGAATAATGATCAACCAGTTGCAGACCGTGAAGAAAACCATTGAATATTTGATGGGAGGATTTATATGCTGGGTGGGAATCCTGCTGTCTCTTCCGGCTTGGGGCGAGACGAGGGCGGACTCCCTTGTGACGGATTACTGCCTTCGGGTTCCGGAAGAGGAATTTCTGCAACCCTATCGGGAAGATCCGGCTTTTGATTATACTGAAACATTTGTGTCCAAAAGCGATTGGTGGCAGCGTGTGAAATGGTGGCTGATGAAACACCTTTCCTTTTCTGTTTCTTCACGGGAACTCGAATGGCTGGATTGGCTCTTGCGGGTGTTGATCGGAGCCGGACTTGTTTTTGCGATTTATAAGTGGGTGCATAGTAAATATTTCTTCTCGTCCCGGGAAAAATCAGACCTGATGGAAGAAATGAAAACTCTTGACGGGCGTCCGTGGAGCGAGGAAAACTGTCTTCAAATGGTGGCTCAGGCCTTGGAGAAGGCTGATTTTGCCTTGGCCATCCGGATTCATTACTGGTATATTCTCCATCGCCTGGATGAGCAGGGATGGATTCATTGGGCTGCTTGCAAAACCAATTTGTCTTATGGCGATGAATTGAAAGATCCCCGTATGAAGACAGCTTTTAAACGCTTGACTTATCTGTTCGATTGTGTCTGTTACGGCGATTTTGTCGTAGATGCGGCTTTGTATGAGCGTTTGGAAATGGAATTTACGGATTTTCGGAAGCATTTGAAAAATGAAGGCTAAAAATTTGATCTGGGGAATTGTATTACTGGCGCTTGCCTCTCTTTATACCTGGTATGAGGCGAATCGTCCCGGACCGGTTGACTGGTCGGAGAGCTATTCTCCCCAGGACAAGATCCCTTACGGTACTTATATCGCCTATCGCAGCCTGTCGGAATTGTTTCCGACTTCCACTCGGATGATTTCCCGTTTGTCGGTACTGGAAACACTGCAACAGGACGACTCTTTTTCCGGAAGTTGGATTTTTATCGGTCCGGTTGTCTATTTCGATCCTGTGGAAACGGAGCATCTGCTGGAATGGGTGGCTCAGGGGCATCAGCTGTTTGTGGCGGCAGAGAGAATGCCCGATTCTTTGCTGAACAAGTGTTCTCTGAGTGTGGAGTATGAGGATGGGGAAAGTCGGTTGCTTGTCGGACCGGATCCGGAGAAGGTATATACCTTTACTTCCCGGAATTTTGGGGGATATTTTGTTTTGCCATCGGATTTTTCCGGTGAACCGTTGGGGGTCCGGACAGAAAACGGACGGCCCGATTTTATCCGTTTCCCTTATGGGAAAGGACAGATTTGCCTGAATCTCAATCCCAAGGCCTTTACCAATCGCTGGATTCTGGATACTCTTCAGGGAGATTATTACTACAAGGCATTGTCCAGTCTTTCGGATGACGGACGGCCTTTGCGGTGGGATGCTTACCAGACGCTTGGCCGGGAAACGCTGGGAACCCCTTTCCGGGAAATACTCCGTTATCCCTCTTTGAAAATGGCTTTGTATCTGTTGCTGTTCATGGCTTTGTGTTATGTGTTTTTCCGGGCCCGGCGCGAACAGCGTCCGATTCCGGTGATCCGTCCGCCGGAGAACAGAATGCTGGCTTTTCTGACAACGGTCAGCTCGCTGTATTATCGACAGAAAGATCATCGAATCATGGCTTTGAAACAGATCGATTTTTTCCTGGGAGAAGTGCGTTCGAAATATCATGGACAGATACAGGTATTGGATGAGGAGTTTGTCCGCTTACTCTCCGAACGTTCGGGAGTGAGCCTGGAAGAAACGGCAGCACTGATCCGACAAATTCGGCAGATTCGTGACGGACAGGAGGTGAGGGAGGCCGATTTGCGCAATCTGGTGCGTGGTACTGAACTTTTAATGAAAAAGATTAAATAAATCAGCATGATGAATACAGAATTTGAGACAAGAATCGATTTTTCGCAACTGAATGAAAAGATCGGGCAGTTGAAAGAACAGATGGCTCGTGTGGTCGTGGGACAGCGGGAGGTGGTCGATTTGTTGCTGACCTCTTTGTTGGCCGACGGCCATGTACTGATAGAAGGAGTACCCGGAGTGGCCAAGACGTTGATGGCAAAGGTGCTGGCTCGTCTGATCGATGCCGCATTTGCCCGTATACAGTTTACGCCCGATCTGATGCCGAGCGATATATTGGGAACGTCGGTGTTTCATCCGTCAACGGGTCAGTTTGAATTTCGCAAGGGACCGGTGTTTACCAATATCCTGTTGGTGGATGAAATCAACCGTTCGCCGGCCAAAACGCAGGCGGCCCTGTTTGAGGTGATGGAAGAACGGCAGATTACCAACGACGGAACGGAGTATGTCATGGAATATCCTTTTATGGTGGTGGCAACCCAGAATCCGGTGGAGCACGAAGGTACCTATCGTTTACCGGAGGCACAGCTCGATCGTTTCCTGTTTAAGATTCTGGTGAGTTATCCCCCCAAGGAAGAAGAGATAAACGTATTGGAATTGCATGATACGGGCATGCTCGAAGGCTGGAAAGAGCTGACGCCGGTTTTGTCGGTGGAAGAGCTGAAATGCCTGCGTGAACAGGTGCGGCGGGTGCATGTGGATGAGAAGATAAAATCTTTTATCGTCGATCTGGTAGCGACTACCCGTCATAATGGCTGGTTGTACCTGGGGGCATCTCCCCGGGCATCGATTGCCCTGATGAATGGGGCGAAAGCTTATGCTGCCATCCAGGGCCGCGATTTTGTCGTTCCCGAAGATGTCCTCTACCTGTCGGCTCCGGTATTGCGTCATCGTGTACAGCTTTCTGCTGAGAAAGAGTTGGAAGGAGTACTGATCGATCAGGTGATCGCTCAGCTGGTGGCTAAAGTGGAAATACCGAGGTGATGCGGGGCCTTTATTTGCATCGGCGGTTTTTCCTGTGTCTGTGGATCGGGGTGTTTGCTCTGATTCTGGCATTTGTATTTCCCGGTTTATATCCCTGGGTGATATGGGGCCTTACCTGTCTGGGATTCGCATGGGTGCTGGATGTGATATTGCTCTATGGATACGGGCAGGCTCTGGAGGCCTGGCGGGTGGTTGGTGCGAAGTTCTCGAATGGGGAGGATAATCCGGTACGAATACAGGTTCGGAGTAGCTATCCGTTTACTGTCCGGCTCCGGATTTTGGATGAGCTTCCCGCTGAATTTCAGCTGCGGACACTTGCTCTGCGGTTTCGCTTGCCGCCTCGAGGACAACAGGGAGTAGGCTATTCCCTCCGGCCGGTGAAACGGGGCAGCTATCGTTTCGGGCAGATCCGGGTGTTCGTGACTTCCTGCCTGTCATTGGTAGAACGGCGTTATTCCTTTGCCAAGGAAGAAGAGGTGGCTGTATATCCTTCTTTTATCGCCATGCGGAAATATGAATTATTGGCGTTTGCCTCCCGTCAATCCGGTTCGGGCGGTAAAAAAATGCGGGTCCCCGGTATTTCCACTGCTTTCGACCAGATCAAGCCTTACGTGCAAGGGGATGATCCTCGCTCCGTGAATTGGAAGGCAACAGCCAAATGTCGTCGTTTGATGGTGAATGCCTATACGGAAGAACGTTCGCAGCAGGTTTATTGCCTGATCGACAAGGGACGTTCGATGCAGGCGCCTTTTGAAGGCATGACAACGCTCGATTATGCCATCAATGCAACCCTGGCCCTGTCGAATGTGATCCTGAAAAAAGGCGATAAGGCCGGTTTGCTGACGTTTGCAAATCGGATCGATTCTTTGTTGAAAGCCGATAATCGCAGTTTGCAATTGAACCGGATCAATGAAGCGCTGTACAGTCAGCAGACCCATTTCCTGGAATCGGATTTTGAGTTGTTGTGTACGACGGTTTCCCGGCATGTCCATACCCGCAGTCTGTTGATTTTGTTTACCAATTTCGATACAGTGAGCGGCATGAAACGTCGTTTGCCTGCTTTGAAACGTTTGGCGGACAACCATTTGTTGTTGTTGATTCTGTTTGAGAATACGGAGATCCGGGACGTAGCGGCAGAACCGGTTTCCCGGATGCGGGATCTATATCTCAAAGTATTGGCGGGGAGTTTCGTTTCGGAGAAAAACCGGATTGCCGGAGAGTTGAGAGGTGTCGGTATTTATACAATCCTTACGGAACCCCGGGAATTGACATTGCAGGTGATTAACGGTTACCTGGAGATGAAAGAACGGGGGCTGATTTAGATTTGTCGTTCGGCGGCATCGATGCCGGTAGCGATTTCGTGGATAAGGCCTTTTTGGACATAAATCCGTCGGGCTTGCCGGCGCACGAGGGGACGATAGTATTCGAAAAGCAGACTTCCCAGCAGACAGGCGATACCGGAGATCCGGATGAGACCGGGAAGACCGGTCTGTTTTTCCAGACTGCCGAGTACCAGGCTACCGATGGGGGCAATACCGGTGAAGGCCATGGCCAGGTAACCCATCACCCTTCCTCTTTTGTCTTCGTCAGAGAGGGTCTGCAACAGGGTATTGATGGCTGCGATTGCTCCGATCATGGTGAAACCTGCCGGCAGACAGATGAGCGCCGCTATCCGGTAATTTCCGGTTGTAGAGAGCAGAACGAGGCTGATGCCCAGCAGAAAAGTAGAGACCGTAACAACCTTGCCCAATCCCAATACACTTTTCCGGGCGGCTAAATAGATGGCTGCCAGCAAGGAACCGATGCCGATGCACGAAAGTAAAAATCCCAGCATTTCGCTTTCACCCCGCAGAATGTCTTTGACATAGGCCGGAATAAAGGTCATGAGGGGTAAACCGAAAAAACTGATGACACTCATCAGCAGGAGCAGGGTCCGGATGGGCAAGCTGCCGCAGACATAGGAAAAACCTTCCCGGAGTTCGGAGAACAGTTGGCGGGAAGCGGAACATTTTCGGGAAGTCGGCAGATGCATGAGGAGAAGGGCGATGATGACGCCCAGATAGCTGAGTCCGTTCAGCAGAAAGCAGATGCCTTCATTGAAAATACCGATCAGCACTCCGCCGATGGCGGGACCGACCAGACGCGAGCCATTGATGACGGCCGAATTGAGGGCAATGGCATTGCTGAGGTGCTCCGGTGCCACCAGACTCGGGTAAAATGCCTGACGGGTAGGGTTGTCCAACGCATTGATACAACCGATGCCTAAACTCAGGACAAGAAGGTGCCATACCTGGACATGGCCGCTGAGTGTGAGAAAGGCTGTGAGCAGTGCCTGGATCATTGACAGACTTTGGGTGAGGAGCAGGATTTTTTGCCGGTCAAAACGGTCGACAAGGACACTCAGGAAAGGTGTCGCAAGCAAAATCGGGATTTGTGACAGGAAGGTGACGATTGCCAATAGAAATACCGATCCGGTTAATCGATAGACCAACCAGCTCATGGCAATCTGTTGCATCCAGGTCCCGACCAGTGAGATACACATTCCGGTAAAATACAAGCGGAAATTGCGGTTCTTCAGCGATATCCAGATGTGCGAGAAAGCTTTGCCATTATCCGGCAGCAGTTCCCGGAGGCTTTGAATCACCTTGTTCACGGAGTTACTTTAAAGTCCTAATTCCTGACCGATCAGTATCACCTTGATTCTGCCTGTCGGACAGCATTTTTCCGTAATGGTCCATACATTACAGATGCGGTCGGGACTGTTGCAGTCCATGCAGACGCCGGTTTTGCGACAGGGGGTGCGGAATCCTTCGTGGCGCATGGCATTGCGGGGGGCTGCAATCGTCCGGATCCGGTGCATGGCCTCTTCCAGGTTTTCCGTGATTTTGTTGATACCGATGAAAAGAACCACGTTCTTGGGACCAAAGGTAATGCCTCCCACCCGGTTGCCGATCATGTCCAGATTTACCAACTGCCCTTTTTGGGTGAGGGCATTGCTGCCGGTCAGAAACAGGTCGGCCTGCAAAGCCTGGCGCCTCCAGTAGATTTTCTGTTTCCGGCTCATCTCCGGTCCGAAAGTGTTGATCAGGGAGAGATCGGGATTTTTTCGTAATTCCTCCAGTACTCCCGTCGCTTTCATGGTTTCCGAATCTCCCCAGGAAACGGATTCTACGGAAAGGCCCGGGAATATGTCCCGGAAAAATATCTCCCGGGCTTCGGTCGTATCATTTGCGAAAAAGGTTTCGAAATGATTGCGCCGCAAGGCGGCCAAGGTGTTGTCTATAATTATTTTGTCCATAACGTTTTTTTATCATCCGGCAAAATTAAAATTAAATGTAAATCTATTCATGACTTGGGTTGAAGATTTGTCCGATTTTGTATTTTTTAGCAGAAATCCTTTGCGTGAACTTTTGGGTGGGCTTTCCGTTAAAAGAATTGGTAGCTTGTATTTTTTTTATACTTTTGTCAAAAAAAAAAGAACATGAAAAACTCGATTAAATCTCTTATTTTCAGAGCTTTATTGTGCTCTTCTTTTCTGCTTTCCTTTTCTGCTTCCCATCTGCTTTCTGCCCAGGAATTTGTCAAAGGCGGAGCGAACGGTTTTGAATGGCGTTTGCTGGGACGGGTGTTTTTTGACGGCGGATATTTTGGGGGAGATACGACCGATTTGGGCAGCAGCTTTCAGGTGAACGATTTACGTTTGGGTACGCAAATCCGTTTTGGCGGCAATTGGGAGGCCAAGATCGAATTGGGATTCGGCGACAGCAAAGTCAGTCTGAAAGATATTTTTCTGAATTACAAGTTCGGGGATCAGGCCTTGCGAATCGGTCATCAGTACGAGCCTTTCGGTAATTCCCGGGTAGGAACGTCCAATTTCCGTTTTATGTCCAATGCCGCTTCGGACAAGGCTTTGGGAAATTCCCGCAAATTCGGTGTGAGTTACAGTTATAATCACGGCTGGTTTAATTTTATGGGCGGTATCTTCAGCAATGGCGACATGCAGAAATCAAAGACTTTTGATCAGGGCTATTCCATTGCTGCCAAATGGATTGCACGGCCGGTGATGCGGGATCGGAAGCTGATTCATCTCAGCGTGGCACCTCTGTTCAGCAGCGGACGGGAAAGTGTGACCTTGAGTGCCGGAGTACCGACCGATCTCTTGGCCAAGGATGACAACGCTTATGTGAATGCGACGGTCGACCGGCTCATCAACGAATGGAAACTCGATCTGGAAATGATCGTGCTTTATGAAAAATGGTATTTTCAGGGACAGTATTTCCTGAACCATCTGAACCGTTTTCAGTCCGATAACTACAATGGCCAAGGCTGGTATGTGCAGGCCGGTTACATGTTGTTGGGCGAGAAACACAACTACAATGCGACGACCGGTATGATTGTCAATCCGGATCCGAAAAGCCTCGAACTGCTGTGTCGCTATGATGTTGTCGACCTCAATGATGCCGGTATCCGGGGAGGACGTTTATCGGATCTTTCCGTGGGTATGAACTATTTCTTCAATAAATATCTGGCGGCGAAAATCAATTATACCTATATGATGGTGGGAGCGGATTCGCCCATGGGCGAGGATGATTTCAGTCTGATCCAGGCTCGTCTGCAATTTAGTTTTTAAGCCTTTGGGGCAATGGATTATCCGTACCCCAAAGGCTTTTTGAATAGGAATGGAGTTATATTATTTGCCTCCTTTTGCCGTATTTTTATAACTGGGTTTCGGTTTCAGCAACGGATGCCTCATGTCATATTCCGCTTTGCCTAATTCCGGAGTCTCGAAAATGAATGCCGGGATTTGTTTCCCTTCTTTCTGGGCGCGTTCAATCAAATATTCGAGTGCGGCGGCATAGCTGTAATGCGTATATGCGTCGTCCCGATCATACATGTTGTAGGCCACGTAACGGGTATATTTGATTTTTTGGGCCAATTGTTCGAAGGAGAGTTCGTCGTCCTGGTATTTGGGGTTTATGCGGGTATAAAAAGCGAGTTGCTTGACAAATTTTATCTGATCTATCTGGGGGTCCTGGATTAACTGGTCTACCATTTCCCAGGCCTTGTCCTGATTGCTTTGCCGGAACAGGGCCGTCAGTTCCGCCATTTTCAAATTGTAGTATTTTCCTTCAAATTCGCACAGAGATCGGGTGACTTCTGCCGGAGCGTATGCCGTGGCTTCCGCCAGTTTTCGGTCTACCGCTTCCTTCCCAAACAGTTGTACGAACTCCTCGTAATGGTCAGATACCTGTTTCAGGTATGGATTCTGATAGCCTCCCACACATTCCTCATAGATGGCCCACACCTGGGGGTCTGTCAGCTTGCCGCCCATTTCTATGATTTTGTCGAAATCTTTCTGTACATTTCTGTTTCCGGACACTTTCTGCATGCGGATGTAGTTGCACAGGAAATCGATGTCATATTTCCCGCTTTCATATACTTTCTGGAGGTATATGGAACTGAGTTTGGGATTCAGAGCTCCTTCCACATCGGCGATGAAATCTGCCACCGGCTTGTTGCCTCCGCTCCGGTGGATCATTTCCTGGGTTTTGGGGTTGACAAAAACATACGAAGGGTATGAATGCACTTCATATTTTTTGGCCAGTTCGCGTCCTTCGCCCTTCTCGGCATCGATTTTCAGACAGACGAAATTTTTATTGTACACCTCTCCGACCTCCGGTAGCGGGAACACCGTCAGTGCCATATTCAGGCAGGGACCGCACCATTCCGTAAAAAAGTCGATAAAGATCTTCTTTTTCTCTTTCTTTGCCAGTTCCAGCGCCTCTTCCCAGCTGCCGTGGAAAAAGCGGATTCCGCTTTCCTGCGCGGTGGCAGGAAGCAGAATCGCTATAAACAATAAACTGAACAGTAATTTTTTCATATTATTTATTCATTGTTACTTTTTTCATCAGAATAGCCGGATCCGGATAGGTGCTCTTTTCCAACACGACTTTACCGCTGCTGAAATTGAATTCGTGATAAGTCTTTACTCCGTCTTCTATCGTGATGGTTGAAGATAAACAATAAGAGCTTGGTAAAGAAGCGCCAAGTTTTTCCAATACCGGTTTGATGAGGGCTTTGTTGTTATAAACTGTCATGACTTCATTGATGGCAGGTAGATACCAGTTGCCCTCTCCTTTATAATTGTACTCCGCGGCCCAGATGAAGGCACTGTTTTCTGCTGTTGAACCTAAATTGGCATCGATATTCTCCTGAACATATTTTGCCGTATTGGCCTCTCCATCCTCCAAATCCGAAGTGACAAAATCTCCGTTGAAGATTCCGCTTCTTCTATTGCTGCTGTTTTCCAGACCGATAATCTTGGCTTCTTTGATGTTGGCATTGTTTACCCAACATACTACGCCAATGGGATCAAAATTTTCATTGTAATAGATGTCTCCGATTTCGAAATAGTTTTTCGGCGCAGTCAGGGTTACCGGTATTTCCAAAGAGGTATTGCCTCCGTTCTGAGAAACACTCAATACGATTTTTCCGTTCCGGTCTACGTCTCCGTAAAAATCTTTCGGTCCGGTCAGGGTTACGGTTTTCCCATTCAACTGCAGATTCCATCCTTTGGGTTCCTGGTCTATCTGGATGGTCGCGCCATCCGTATAATTGATGTTAAAGGAAATGGTTTCTCCGCATTGTGCGGTAATTTCTTTTAACTCAGAGGTAATATACAAATTAGTGGTCGTACCGTCCAAGGTATGGGATGACATGAATTCCCACATATAAGGCATACAGTAATAGTCGTATATGCCGTGTCCTTCTTCTTTCAAGCTGTATATTTGATAATCAGCTTTTCCTCCGCTCCAGATGCGGGTATCCACTTTCTTGTAGTTTTCTATTTCGATGGAATCTTCCGTGAATACCATGTCAGACGGGAAATAGCCTCCGATCTTTTCTGCCCAGGCGGTCATATTCTCGATAACGGCACTGTGTAGGACGATATCGTCGTCCGTCCCGGCAAATACCCGGATCGGAACGGCTCTTGTCGGCAGGGTGGCTCCTTCTTCTATTTTCATCTGACCGGCCCGTGGGGTAATGGCTGCGAATACTTCCGAACGTTCAAAAGCCAGTACAAAAGAGAAGATGGCTCCGCTGGACTGACCGGTTGAATAAATGCGGTTGGCATCGATGGTTGGGGTACAACCTTTGAAATACTCGATCATGGCGTCTACAAAAGGCAGGTGGCGTTCACTGTTTGCCCAGTTCACCGCTCCGCTGCCGTCATCCTGATATTCAGCGGTTCCGGCCGGATAACAGATGACGCAGTTCTCCTGGATGGCATGCTGTATCAGTGTATAACTCGTTGTAATACCGGCGATCGGATCGGAGGGCTGTACGCCGGCATCAAAACTCCAGCTGCCGTGGAATTCGAAGATTAAAGAGATCGGACGACTGGCATCGATCGAGATAGGCATATAGTATTTAAAACGGCGTTCTTCCGTTTCACCGCTGGGAAGCGTGACATTCAACTTGACCAGGTGAATGCCCGGCACCAGCTGGCCTTCCGGCAACACTTCATCTTCGTCTTCATTGTCGCCCTGCTCATTGTTTACATCATCTACCTTCACGTTTTCTTTGTCTTGAGGCAGATAGGCACTGGTATCCTCCATGCACGAGAAGAGCAGTAACATGGGGAAAAGTAAACTCAATATCCAATATTTTTTCATAATATTTGTCGTTTATTTGTTAGATGTTGTCCTGTAACACTCCATTCCGATCAATCCCATTCCGGTAATGTGTCTGGTATTTGATTTCTACATCCACCGGAATACCGGCCACTCCCTTGTGCGATTTTTCTTCGTTATACTGAATGTCCATCGTGCTGGAATTCAGATCAAAATAGAGAATGTCCCCTTTGGCTTCCTCGCCCATGGCTTCTGCATCATCGCCATAGCGGGAAACTCCCACCAACAGGGTTTTTTCCGTACGCGAAACACAGATATCCGTGATGACGGCCGATGCATCATAGCCGAATTGTGTCAGGTCGAATACTTTGTTTCGGGTTTCATTGGGGGCCGTGCCGGAGGTGATGTCCAGTGTATTGTAACGGTACAGTTTGTTTCCGGTGGCATACAGCAGATATTCGTTGTATTTCATCATGTAGAAACTGGAATTGGCATTCATGGTGTTTCCGGCGCCCATTTCTCCTACCAGTTTTTTGGTGGTTCCTTTTCCGGAGGCAGCTGTTCCGCTTTGTAGCAGAACCATGCGGCATTGATCTCCGTTATTTAATACGGCGATACTGGTCGTATTGGGTCGGCTGGTTGCCGCTCCCCACAATAAATTGTAATTCGGGAATGCTTTTACATCCTCTTCTTCGATGGAATAGACGGAGCCGTAAACACTGGCATAGGCAAAACGTCCGTGATTCTTGTCAAAGAGTATAAAATCGCCCGGTTCATATCCCATTTGAATATTGTGATCATTGGGGGTGTCGTTCATTTCATCCCAATAACCGAATGCATCGAAGTAACCATCTTTGTAAGGGCTTTCTTTATCATACGACCAGTTGGATGACCATACTGCACTGGCCATGGAAGCCGTATACAGATGTCCGGCAGAAATCTGCATGTTGTAGGTCCATTCCTGTGCGCCGTAAGTAACATAACGCCAGATATAAATGGCTTCTGTAATAAATTCCGGTTCATACCGTTCAATGTCCGGTTTCGGATAAGTGGCTAAACCGGTATAAGCTTCCTGGGTTAAGGTAGGAGAAATGGTATCCAGCATGAGAGTACTTTTATCCAATAGTTTGATCTCATGGTCGGTCAATACCATTACACGTCCATAGCTATTCACGAATGGACTGCCCTTGGATGACTCCAGATAACAGATGGTTAATTGCTGTGGATTGGTGCCCAGCGGTTCTTCGTAACGGTCCTGATAATAATTCACCGCCCAGTTGGCCGGTTTGTCCAAACGCAAATACGACAGTTCGGAACGTCCCTGATATTTGCTCAATACCATGATCAAGTCTCCTGCCGTGGAGGAGCTGACATTCAATTGAAATTCGTGGTATTTTTTTACGCCGGTTTCTTTGTCTGTCACGATATAACGGGAATATTTCATGCCGGGCCTCATATTGATGACTATTTGCAGGTCATGGCTCTCGGCGACGGTCGTCCCGTCGATTTCCCAGGCATAAGAGAAGCGGCTGGTGTCGCTGTACAAGGAGCCTTTCAGCACGGGCCGGATCACCAGACTGTCGTCCACATCGCGTGCATACTGCGAAAGAATGCTGTCTACTTCCAGTTCATTGATCTCGCGATAGTCATAATTGCCCAGATCTTTGTAGCAACTGGCAACCAGCATGCCGATGATCATGATATATAAAAATCCGATATGTTTCATTGTATTCATGCTTTAATTGTGATTATTCTTGAGGAACCATTTCATACATATATAGACGTTCTCCGGTTTCATCGTCAAATGTCGGAACGGAACTTAAATATCTTTCCAGGCCTTGCTGATAGGTTTTCCCTTCATTATTCCCGTCAAATGGACAACTGCTTTGATTGGCGAACTCTTCGTTGAAAGAGATCAGAATTTGCCATTTTTTCGGATGGTAATAGCCCAAGCCTCCCCAGAAATTCTCTTCCCACCAGTCCGGTTCGGACAGATAATTGTTCAACAGGACCTTTTTATACAGGCCGCCTTCCAGACCCAGGTCAAAATCTTCACTGGCTTCCAGTTTCAGGTCCAGACGGACGGTTTGCGGATTCCGGAAGCTGGTGCTCAGGTTTTCTCTGTAAATGATGATTTTCAGGGTATCCGTCAGTTCGCCCGGGCGGAAAGTCTGCTCTCTGTCAATGGCTTCGTAATGTACTCCGGCCTCTGCATTGGTGGAGTCTGCCACCACCGTTACGTAATAGGTACGTTCCTGATCTGATCCGGCTCCCAAATACTCCATCACGATTTTAGCCGTATCGATGGTAATCTCCTCCGGCCGGAGACCGAAAGAAAATACCAGCGAATCGCTGTAAGTCCGGTTCCCGTTCCAATCTGTCGTATAGTGGCGGAATTGAATCCGGTCTTTGCCTTGGTAGGGAAAATCAATTTCCTGGTCACATCCGGTCATGCCGAACAACAGATAACCGAATAATGATATGATAAAAATTTTCTTCATGATCTATGCTTTTAAGTGATTATATGGGTTATCGTTGTGTTCTGTGGCCATCCTCGATTTCCGCATCCGGGAAGGGGAATACATAAATTTTGTCGCTCGCTTCAATTTCGCCGCCACTGGCGCTGTGTCCGGGTAGAGAGAAATTGTTCCGTTTGTATACATACCACAATTGTCCTTCCCCGATATATTCCCGTTTCATCTCTTCCAGAATATAGTTCTGGGTCAGATAGGTCCAGTGCTGGTTGTTACGGATGCGATGGTCGCGCAGTTCGTTGATGTATTCCAGGGCTGTCTCTTTATCGGTATGATAGGCACATTCGGCAATTAACAAGTACATCTCCGACAGTTTGATCATCGGCATCTTTTCGGAATAAACATTGGTAGAATCCGGTACGAATTTGACAAAGGTACCCAGATCGAACCATTTGGCATAGCGTACGTCATCGTTGTTGCTTTCGTATAACGCTGAAGTTTCCGAGAACGGCAGTGGGGTCATGGTGGTGACACCTCCGGATACTTTTTGTTGGTGCAAATTTTTGCTGTACACATCCAATTCCCGGTTACGCAGCGAGAAAATATGTTCATCTGAAAACAGCAGGTCTACATTGGTTTCGCTCTGGTCTACGCTGGAAAAGTCCAATAATCTGAATTTTCCGCATTCAATCACTTCTTTTGCCTGTTCGATGGCTTTGGTATATTCTCCGCGGGCTTGGTAGGCACGGGCCAGCATGGCTTTTACTCCGTACAGGTTCATACGGGCTACATATTGGTCTGCCTGGTCTTTGGCTGCCGCATCCACCACATCGGCTCCGCCTTCCACCGGCGATTTGATTTCATAAGGAACCACCGTGGTGATGGGGTCATTGGCCAGACAGGTTTCTGCTTCTTTCAGGTCGTTGATCACCAGTTGTACCACCTCTTCTGCACTGTACATGGGGGGAAGGGATACGCCGAATTCTTTGTTGTAGGGGATGCCGTCTGCTTTGGGGGAGTATTTGACATCCGGAGAGAACAGGCGATAAAGGTCAAAATGCAGATAAGCTCTTAATCCCAATGCTTCCCCGCGAATCTGATTTCTTTCGGATTCGCTCAGTACATCCCGGTTTTTGTCGGTCCATTCCAAAATACAGTTCAACTGTCCGATGTTTCGGTAAAGACGGCTCCAGAATGAAGCGATCGTGTTTTTAACCCCACTGTTCTGATAATCGAAATCCTTCCAGTATTCGTATGTCGCGGATACACTGCTGTAGGAATAATATTGGGCGCACAGGTCAATGTATTCCATGGTCAGGCGCTGACCGTACATGTCGGACTTGGACAGCTCGCTGTACACTCCGGCCAGCGCTTCTTTGAATCCCTGGGCCGTACTGAATAATTTATCATCGTCCACTTTGTTGTCCAGTTCGACATCCAGCCAGTTGTTACAGGAAGTCAGTGACAGGATCAATCCGATGATGATGGTATATGTTTTTCTCATATCTGATTCACATTAAAATGTTAAATTAAATCCTAAAGAAACGGTTCTCGCAAAAGGATAAGAGGTTCCTCTTTCCTGTTTGATGGTTGCCAGACGGAATACGTCGGTCATCGAGAAGGTGAACTTGCAACGTTCGATAAACAATTTGTCCAGGATATTCCGGGGAAGATCGTAAGACAGCGACAGACTGGAAAGTTTCAGGAAGTTGTTCTTCTGAACCAGACGGGTAGACTGATAAACCGTTGACTGGTCGTCAATACGGCGGAACATGGCTTTGTCGCCCGGTTTTTGCCAGCGGTCATACAATACCCGTTTGTCTGCGTTGTAGGCCGGATCGCTACCCTCCACTTTGGTGGCTAAGGTGGAGTTGAATTGTTTGGCTCCCATTTCATATCCGAAATTCAGGTAGAGGTTGAATCCTTTCCAGGTCAGGTTGCTGTTGAAATATCCCTGCAGTTTGGGATTCATGTCGCCGACTTCTACTTTGTCATTCGGGTCATATTCGAATGTCAGCGAGCCGTCTCGTTTGATATACACTTCGTTTCCGGTTGCCGGATCGATACCCATGGAGCGGACCACCATCAATGCCGTCTGCGAACGTCCCACTTCATACATGCGGAATACTTCGCTGCCTCCCTGGTTGTTTTCCAATTCCAACGCTTCGTCGTTCATGGCTTTCATGGCATTGGACAGTTTCCGGATCTTATTCCGTTCGTGGGCAGCGCTGAAGGTCACGCTCCAGTTCAGATCTTTTGTCCGGTTGTTGATCAGGTTCAGGCGCAGACGGGCTTCGATACCTTTATTATCCAAGGATCCCATATTCTCTGTATAGGAGGAGAAGCCGCTCGAAGGAGCTACGTCGATGTTCAGCAACAGATTCTCGGTCCGTTCCAGATAGGCGTCGAAGTTCAGGGAGATAATATCTCTCCAGACGCTCAGCTCGGTTCCTATGTTGTATTTCATGACATTCTGCCATTTCAGAGCCGGGTTGCCGTATGCATTGATAACTCCTCCGTATATTCCGTTGTATTCGGAATCATTGTCAAAAGTGAATCGGGTCATGGCCTGGTCGGCGGAGAAGTTGGTCGATCCGGTACTACCTACGGAGGCGCGTATTTTCATATAACCGCTGCCGGTCCAGAAACTTTCGTGGTTTAAGTTCCAGGCGGCTCCGACTGACCAGAACGGAGCAAAACGGGATTCGCGGCCGAATCGGCTGGAACCGTCCGTACGGTATGAGAAGTCCAGGATGTAACGGTTGTCCCAGTTTAAATTGACATTGCCCAGGAATCCGACCGATTTGGATTTATCGAAACTGCCGGACGGTGTGGAAGAGTCCTTGAATTGCAGTGCGTATGACGGATAAATCAGTTTGTCGTTCAGAAAACCGGTGGCAACGTAACCGTCCGATTCCAGGCGGGAAGTCAGTATCTCAGCGCCGACTCCGACACTGACGGAGAGTTTGTCAAACAAATTATTGTTGTAGTTGGCCGTGATATTTCCTTCAATATCGATACTGGTTCCATTGGAAATGGTATAGCTTCCTTTGTCTTCTGCATCGGTCACTCCGTCAAATTCAACGGATTCTGCCGACAGGTAAGCTTCGTCTCGATCCATTTGTTTGGTGATGGCGATATTGCCCTTAAACATCAAATGAGAGGTGGCCCACCACTGTAACTGGAAATTGTCCCGAATCTGTGTATATTTTTCATAATCGGTATTCGGCAGGGAGGCATTGATCAGCGGGTTGCGTATAACGGTCCCGTTGGAATCAAAGTCCCGTTTCATTTCGCCCGTTTCCGGATCATAAATCCGTTCGTACGGGTTCATCTGTGCATACTGGTAGAAATCTCCGTACGGGGAGTTGGTCGCTTTAACATCGTCCACCATGATGTCATTCCGGGCAATCAATTTCTGTGCAATATCATATTGGAAATATACATTGATGCCGTATTTCTCACGTCCGGAACCGATCATGACTCCTTTGTCTTTGTCATATTTCAGGTTGATCCCGTAGCGGAAATGTTCGTCACCGCCTTCCAGATAGGCACTGTACCGTTGGTTGACAGAGGTGGTCAAAGGTTGTGAAAGCCAGTAGGTATCTACCCCTCTCTCTATCTCTGCCAGAATGTTGTTGTATTTGATATCCAGTAAAGTCTGTTCTTCTTTGTTGCCGTAGGGTTGGGTATACACTTTGGCCAGGC
The DNA here is from genome assembly GCA_944321165.1 of uncultured Odoribacter sp. Lineage (GTDB taxonomy): Bacteria > Bacteroidota > Bacteroidia > Bacteroidales > Marinifilaceae > Odoribacter. The sequence goes on along the minus strand of CALUKE010000004.1, from coordinate 240,191 downwards.
GTTCGTATTCCAGTTTTTCGCGGGCATTCATCAGGTTGTAAGAACGGAGGTCCGGTACGGAAATGTTAAAGGTTCCGTTCAGGGTCACCTGAAGTTCTCCGGGTTTGGGGCGGATGGTGGTCACCAGGATTACTCCGTTGGCTCCGCGGGATCCGTAGAGTGAGGTTGCAGAAGCGTCTTTTAGGATGGAGATGGACGCAATTCGGTTCATGTCCATGTCATATACAGTTTCGGCAGAAACCTCGATTCCATCCATGATATACAGCGGGGCATTGGGATTGGTACGGGAATCATCGGCTTCGCTGCGCAAGTCGAAACCTTTCTCACCACGCACGGTGATTTCCGGCATCCGGTTCGGGTCGCTACCGAATTCATTGTTCTCCAGTGTCCGGACTCCCGGGTCGAATGAAGAGATGGCCTGCAATAGGTTGAGGGCACCTACCTTTTTCAATTCTTCGCCGTCAACAACTACTTCCGAACCGGTCTGACTGACTTTCTTCCGTTGAAAATATCCAGTCACTACAACATCGTCCAATGCCTGTGCTTCTTCTTCCAAAGTGATCTTGTAATTGGTCTGTCCTTTGACCAGTTTGATCTCCTTGCTTTTCATGCCGACGAAAGAGCAAAGAAGAGTTTGTGAAGCTTCTGTTTCCGGCAGTTTCAGGGTAAATTTACCTTCGATGTCAGTGGCTGTTCCTAAAGTGGTCCCTTTGATCATGATTGTCACGCCGGGAAGAGCACTACCGTTTTCATCTACTACAATACCTGTGATTTCAATGGCTTCCGTTGTTTGTGGTACATTGGAAGGCATTGATGTTTTGGAAATGATCACATGTTCTGCGGTGATTTCGTATTTCAGGGGTTTGTCGGCAAACACCTGGTCAAGAATTTCTTCCAGGGTTTTGTTGCGGATGTCGGCGTTTACTCGGTATTGCTGCACATTTTCGTGGTTGAAGACAAACTTCAGTTTTGTTTTTTGTTGCAATACTTCGAACACCTGAACGATGTTCATGTCGTTGAATTTCAGATTCAGTCGTTCCTGTTGCGACCATACCTTGGCCTGCAGACTGGAAAGGCTCAGAATCATAATCAGACAAGCTAATTTCATTTTAAATAAAAAATTCATAATTTTGTTGTTAGATAGTTTTACATGTTTCTGATTTTTAAGACTGTTTCTTTACTGTAATTGTTTTTCCTTTTACTTCTATGTTTATTTTCTGGGTTTTCTTCAAGGTTTCGATGACTTCCGTCAGGCTGCTGTTCCGTCGGAACCAGGCGGTAAAATGAAGTTGTTTGACTTCCGGATTCAGATAGAAAATATCGACATCGTACCAGCGGCTCAGTTCATTCATGATTTCTTCCAGGGGCGTTTCCTTGAAGGCAAAGGCATCGTACCGCCAGGCGATGGCTTCTTCCAGATGGACCTCTTTCACTTTTACCTCTTCTCCCTGGAGGTAGGCCTGTTGGCCAGGATTCAACCGGTATACCTCTTTGTTTTTTTCCAGCTGGATACTGCCTTCCGCCAGGGTGGCACTGCTTTTTTCATCCGGATAGGAGCGGACGTTGAATTCAGTACCGGTCACCCGGATGTCGAAACTGGCGGTATGGACGATGAACGGTCTCAGAGAATCTTTGCTGACCTCGAAAAAGGCTTCTCCGATCAATTGCAGTTCGCGGGTATCTCCTTTGAACGCCACCGGATAGGTCAGCTGGCTTTCGGAATTCAGCCAGACAACCGTCTGGTCTGAGAGGGTCAGTTTATATTCACCGCCCCGGGGAATCGTGATGGTGTTGTATACCGGCAGCGAAGTACTGTCTGCCTGACTGTATACCAATTGGCTCCCTTCCTGGCTGATGGTGGCTCCATATTCTTCCAATGTGGGTTGCAGAGTGTCCGATAAAGAGATCTGCTGCCCGGAGGAGAGGGTCAGTACGACCTGCTTGCGGTTGCCCGGTTGGTCCTCTTGGGCCAGCGGTTGTGATTCCGTGGACGGGTTTTTCAGCAGGCTGATGGCCACCCCGAGAGAGAGAATCAGCATGGCTGCCGCCGCATAGGGCAGCAGTCGGAGCCGTTGTCCAGACCGTCTGATTTGTTTGTGCACTTTTTTCCAGCCTTTTTCCTGATCGATCTCTTTGCTTTTCCCTATGGCATATATGGCCGATTGGAGGCGTTTCAATTCATAGAATTTTTCTCGATTTTTCCCTTCCTGCATCCAGGTGTCGAAAATCCGTTGCTCTTCCGCCGTGATGTTTTCTCGGTTGGAAAGCCATTTTTCTATTATATGTTCAATATCCGTATGCATATTTTTCCTGCCTTTGATGTTTTCCCCTAAAAAAACGTTCCTTTTTTTTGTCATTTCCGCTCTTCTTTTCGCTTCATTGCAAAAACTTTGTGTACGGCCCTACATGCACTATTTTCTACCTCGCTGCTCATTGAATCCCGGAACTCGCCTTCGGCTCAGACACCGGGATTCGGACATTCGCATCTCCTCGAAAATGACGTTTATTCCGGGATGTTCCCAAAGTCTTTGCAATTACGCTGACGAAAACTGCTTTTAAGCCCAAATAATCGAACGTTTTTTTAGCTTCACACAACAAAAAGACAGGGAAAAGGGCGGATAGGGTGGTTGGGAAAATGAAAAAAATGGCTTTTCCTTGTTTTTATTTTGTGCAGGTCGCTGATTTTAAGGCAAAGAAAAGGATAAAATCCTGTATTTTTTGCTGGATATTTTCCCGCAAGAAAGCGTAGGCTTTTTTGATATGGTCTTTGACCGTGTTGATGGAAATGCTTTCCTGGTCGGCGATTTCCTGATAAGATTTGCCTTCGACAATACTCATTTCTAAAATTTTGCGTCTTTTTTCCGGCAGTTGGGTCAGGAACGTCTGTACCGTTTGTATGAACTCTTCCGTGGAATCTTCTTCTGAGAGCGATTGGACATATTCCTGTTGATAGCGGCTGACTACCTGCTGGTGTTCCAGATAATTCAGACACCGGTTTTTCACGGCATAGGTAAGATAACTTTTAATGTGGTCGATGCTATTCAGTTTTTCCTGTTTTTCCCAAAGTCGGGCAAAAACTTCCTGGGCGATATCTTCGGCAATCGGCAGGTCGTGAACATAAAACAACGCAATCCTGACCATATCCGGATACAATTCCTGAAAGATGGTTTTGAATGAGTTGAGATGGCTGATGTTCATTGTTTGTTTGCCGTTTAAACAGGATAAAGTTACATTTTTTTTAAGATTCGATCAATTTTCGTCCTTTATTTTTGCGTCCGGTCTATTCGTACCGTTTTCGTTTCATCCAGGCGAAGGATGCCGCTGAAGCTTTCTCCTCCCGCATCCTTGAATCCGCTGATCTTGCCGCTTTTCCCCTTCTGGATGAGGGTTTCCACCTGTTTCGGGGTCAGTTTTTTCCCGGCAATCTCCAGCGGGATCAGGAAATCGCAGGACTTCCCGTAGCGGGTACAGCCCCAGGCGGTTTTTCCTTTTACCACTTCGCCGGCCCCGCATTTCGGACATGTCAATACGGTCGGTTCCTGGACGGTTTTTGGAGGGGGCGCTTTCTCCTCTTTTTCTGTGGAAGGTGGTGTTTCCACGGCAATGGTCTTGGTCGAGGCATGGCGTACGAAATGGACGATTTCATTCACCATGGCTTTCAGTTCCTCCATAAAATCATTCACCTGGTAGGTACCGTCTTCAATCATCCGCAGTTTCTTTTCCCACTGTCCCGTCAGCTCGGCAGATTTCAGCAGTTCATTCTGGATCGTATCGATCAGTTCCATACCGGTCTGTGTGGCCAGGATTCGTTTTTTGTCCTTGCGGATATACTGTCGTTTGAACAGGGTTTCTATGATATTGGCGCGGGTCGATGGGCGGCCGATGCCGTTTTCCTTCATCAGGTCGCGCAATTCCTCGTCTTCCACCTGTTTGCCGGCTGTTTCCATGGCTCTCAGCAGATCCGCTTCCGTGTAATACTTCGGTGGCTGTGTCTGCTTCTCCTGCAATTCCGGCGTGTGTGGTCCGTGTTCTCCCTTTTCGTATGCAGGCAGAACATTTTCTTCGTTTTGCTTTTCCGTCGGGTTACCGAATACCACCCGCCAGGCCGGGTCGATGATCTGCTTGCCGGTAGCTTTGAACTCCTCTTCGCCGATCCGGGCCATCACCGTGATATTGGCAATTTCGCAGTCCGGATAAAAGACCGCGATAAAGCGGCGGGCCACCAGGTCGTACACCCGTTTCTCCTCCGGCGTCAGGTCATAGCTGAATACACCCGTCGGGATGATGGCGTGGTGATCCGTGATCTTCTTGTCGTTGAACACCTTGGGCGATTTCCGGATCTTCTTTTCCGCCAATATCGGTCGGACGAGGGCCTCATAGGGTTTCAGTCCCTGCAGGATGCGGGGTACCTTATTATATTGGTCGTTCGGCAGGAAATTCGTATCGACGCGGGGATAGGTCGTCAGTTTCTTCTCATACAGCGACTGAATGATTTTCAAGGTATTTTCGGCCGTATAGGCGAACTTCCGGTTACACTCCACCTGCAGCAGCGTCAGGTCGAACAGTTTGGGCGGATGTTCCATGGCTTTCTTCCGTTCGATGCTGAGAATCTCCAGTTCCTGCGGTTTGATTTTCTCTAAAAATGCCTCCGCTTCTTCTTTCCGGTTGAACCGTCCGTGCTGGCTGGTAAAGATGCCTTCCCGGTAACTGGTCCGGATTTCCCAGTACGTTTCCGGCCGGAACTGTTCGATGGCCTTTTGGCGTTCCACCACCAGGGCCAGTGTCGGGGTCTGTACCCGTCCGATCGACAGCACATTCTTGCCGGTGCCGTACTTCAGCGTATAGGCCCGCGTGGCATTCATGCCCAGCAGCCAGTCGCCGATGGCCCGGGCCGATCCTGCCGCATACAGTGTATCGAATTCCTTGGCGTCCATCAGTTTGTCGAATCCTTCCCGGATAGCTTCCTCCGTCAGCGAAGAGATCCAGAGCCGTTTGACCGGTACGCCGCACTTCGCCTTCGTCAGCACCCAGCGTTGGATCAGTTCTCCCTCCTGGCCGGCATCCCCGCAGTTGATCACCAGTTCCGCCTTACTCACCAGCTCCTCGATCACGGCAAACTGTTTTTTGATTCCTTCGTCCTCGATCAGGCGGATTCTGAATTTCGACGGGATCATCGGCAGTACTCCCATGTTCCATTTCTGCCATTTTTCCGTATACTCTCCCGGTTCCTGCAATGTACACAGATGTCCGAACGTCCAGGTCACCCAATAGCCGTTCCCTTCCAGATAGCCATTCCGGCGGGCTGTTGCCCCCAGTACATGGGCGATTTCCTTGGCCACACTCGGTTTCTCTGCAATACACATCTTCATAGGCTCATTCCATTGATTTCATTCTTTCCACAAAACTTACCGGTATATTCACCATGGCACAGCCCAGCCAGTCGATGCGTACCATCACTTTCGTCTGGCCCGAGCGGCTGATCAATTCTCCCTCCATGCCTTTCAGCGGTCCTTTCACTACCTGCACCCAATCGCCGGGCTGTATCTCCTCGTTCGTCATTTCCACGGCCTCCTCCGAGAAATCCAGCAAAAACCGGAATGTCTCCATCTGCCGGTCCGGAATCACTGCCGCTCCCACGCTACCTTTCAATCGCAGGAAAGCCACCACCCCTCTTGTTTGCAACACCCTTATCTGTTCCTGCCGGCTCACCCGCACAAAGATCATTCCTGCAATCACCGGTACCTCCACCCGGGCTTTCCGGTAGGTCCACTGTCTCACCACCGTCTGCACCGGCAGAAAACATTCGATTCCTTCTTCTTCCAACCGTTCCCTGACCTTTTTTTCTGCCCGTGAAGCCGTAAAAACTGCATGCCAATGGATATCCTGTTCTGTTTTCATCGATGTCGGTTCTAATTTACTGGCTCTGATCTGTTCAGATTTTTTGTTATTGCTGTGACAAAATTAGAATTTCTTTTTTAAACTCTTTTTATATGAGTAAAATTTTATGTAAACGATTGCCATCTAATTCATTGGGTTAATTCTTTAAAATTGATACCAATAACGAAATTGTTATAACTTTTTTAAAAAAGATGAAAAGGCAATACTTCTCTTGTCTAAGGGAAAATAAAAGACTAATTTTGCCCAAAGTGAGCGGCCGATCCTCAGTAAACATGACACTGAGGACCGCGAAGCGCACCTGAACGGGATCTTTTCTAAAAACAACGTCTTAATTATCAATGTTTAAACAAATTTATTCGGGATTTATTTTAAATAAATTCACAGGAGACAATTTGCCTTAAAATTCCAGTTAAATTCTAATTTAGTATTTCATTTTTAGTTTGGAGTTCTCTAAAAAGCGATTTTTAGTGTAAATTGCAAATTATGCTCATATTTTTAAAGAAAGGCGTATAATTTTGAAATCTTTTTGTTGTATGATATGAAAGTTTTCAAAAGAAAAATTGTCAATTAGAATGACAGAATCATTAAAACATAAAACTTTTAAAGGAACGCTTTGGAGCAGTATTGAGCGTTTTTCTGTACAGGGGATTCAATTTATTGTAATGATTATCATGGCTCGTATCTTAACTCCTGAAGATTATGGGCTTATAGGAATGTTGGCCATATTTATTGCCATTTCTCAATCTTTGATTGATAGTGGTTTTTCACAAGCGTTGATACGAAAACAAGATCGTCGGCAGGTAGATAATTCTACTGTTTTTTATTTCAATATTGTGGTCGGGGCTTTGCTTTATCTGATACTATTCTTTTGTGCGCCTTTGATTGCAGATTTTTACGATGAACCGCAACTTACGTCCATTACTCGTGTAATTTCATTGAGTGTATTTATTAATTCTTGGGTAGTGGTTCAGCGTGCACTTTTGACGGTTGAAATTGATTTTAAAACACAGACAAAAGCTTCATTTTCAGCTGCAATTGTGTCTGGTATCGTGGGGGTTGGAATGGTTTACGGAGGCTATGGTGTTTGGGCTATTGTTGTGCAGCAATTGGTGAATCTCTGTGTGAATGCTTTGCTTCTTTGGATTTTTTCTCCTTGGCGTCCGTCCTGTGAATATTCTTGGAAATCATTTCGGGAATTGTTCAGTTTTGGTTCTAAATTGGCTGGGGCAGGAATTTTGAATACACTTTACCAAAATATTTATTTGATTGTTATCGGAAAAATTTTTAAAGCAACTGATTTAGGGTATTATACCCGTGCACAACAATTCGGAGATTTTCCTTCTTCGAATATTACGGGAATCATTCAACGGGTTACTTTTCCTATCCTTTGTTCTATCCAAGATGATGATGAGCGCCTAAGAGATGTATATCGCCGTTTTTTACGTTTATCGGCTTTTGTAATTTTTCCTATGATGATCGGTTTATCGGCTGTCGCTCGCCCTTTGGTGATTTTGTTATTGAAAGAGCAGTGGATATTCACTGCTGTTTTGTTACAAATACTTTGTTTTAGTATGATGTGGTATCCTATTCATGCTATAAATTTGAATCTTTTGCAGGTAAAAGGACGTAGCGATCTTTTCCTTAAATTGGAAATTTACAAGAAAATTATAGGAGTTCTTATTCTTTGTATTACTGTTCCCATGGGATTGATTGCAATGAGTATAGGAACAATATTTAGTTCTGTGATTGCTCTGATAATCAATACTTATTATACTGGAAAATTGATTCAAGTTGGTTTTTTACGCCAGATGAAAGATCTTGTCCCTACTTTATTTTATTCTTTGTCAATGGGGGTAATCGTTTATATTACGATTTACTTTATACCTACCAATGGATTAAAACTTGTTACAGGTATTTTTGTCGGATTCTTCTATTTTATATTAATTACTTATTTGACCGGATCAAAAGATCGCCGGGAGTTAATAGCATTTATTCGAAATAATTAATTTGTAATTATGAATAACAATCAACAGATTACAGTTACCTCTCCTTTATTGCCAGATCTTGATGAATTTCATGAATTACTTAAAGAGATATGGAATAACAAATGGATTACCAATAATGGCTCATTTCATTGTCGGCTTGAAGCGGCGTTGTGTGAGTATTTGAAAGTTCCTTATATCAGCTTGTTTACTAATGGAACTTTGCCTTTAATAACTGCTTTGCAAGCCTTACGAATCACGGGGGAAGTGATTACAACTCCTTATAGTTTTGTGGCAACGACCCATTCCCTCTGGTGGAATGGGATCAAACCTGTCTTTGTTGATATTGATCCAGCAACAGGGAATTTAGATCCGGATAAAATAGAAGCAGCGATTACTTCGAAAACAACGGCTATTATGCCGGTACATGTTTATGGAAAACCTTGTGATACGAAACGTATACAGGAAATTGCCGATAAATACGGTTTAAAAGTAATTTATGATGCAGCACATGCTTTTGGTGTCGAGGTGAACGGAAAAAGTATTTTAAATGCTGGTGATATGTCCACACTTAGTTTTCATGCGACGAAGGTTTATAATACGATTGAAGGAGGAGCATTGGTGATGCATGACGAACAGACGAAGAAACGAATCGATTATTTGAAAAATTTCGGATTTGCAGGAGAGACAGAAGTGGTTGCTCCGGGTATTAACAGTAAGATGGATGAAGTTCGTGCTGCGTATGGGTTGTTGAATTTAAAGCAGGTTGATAGGGCTATCGAAGCTCGTCATCAGGTTGCTATTAAATATCGCGAAGCTTTGCGCAATGTTGAAGGAATTACTTTCTTCGATGATATACCGGGTGTAAAGCACAATTATTCCTATTTTCCCATTTTTGTGGATGCGGAGAAATATGGTATGACGCGTGATGAACTCTATTTTAAGATGAAGGAGCACAATGTTCTTGGACGTCGTTATTTTTATCCTTTAATCAGTACTTTCAGTACATATAGAGGATTAGCGAGTGCTCATCCGGATAATTTGCCAGAAGCAGTAAAAATGGCAGAAAGTGTTATCTGTTTGCCAATGTATCATACTTTGAATGATGTTGATATAGAAAAAGTTATAGAGCAAATAGTTTAATTTCGTATCTAATAAAAATAAAACTGAATGATGAAAATAAATTTAATAGAATATTTTGAAGATACAGTTAAAAAATGTCCTCAAAAGCAGGCTGTGATTGATCGTGAACGATCTGTTACATTTCTCCAGCTCCGAACAAATGCATTGGTACTTGCGTCAACTATTGATTGTTTTAAAAAACCTGTAGCTGTTTTTTTGAATAAAAGTATTGAGAGCGTTTGTGCAGATTTAGCAATTATTTATTCGGGAAATTTCTATATGAATCTGGATGTGAAGTATCCTGCTGAGCGTCTAAAAAATATTGTAGATTTGATTTGCCCTGGCGCTATTATCACTAATAATCAATATTTGAAAAATATAACAGATGTACTTCCTGCCGATATTCAGGTCATAAATTTGGATGAAGTGGATTTCACTAAAGTGGTGAATCAAACAGAAATTTTAGCTAATCTTGGTAGTTTGATTGATACCGATCCCTTGTGTATCATTAATACATCCGGCTCAACAGGAACTCCTAAAGGCGTAGTACTCAATCATAAAAGTTTCTTTGATTTTACTGAATGGGCTTTAGATACGTTTAGTTTCACGGACGATGAAGTAATAGGATCTTTATCGCCGTTAGTGTTTGATATATATAGTTTTGAGTTATGCATGTTGATGGCAAAATCAAGCACAATTGTTGTGATTCCAGAACATCTGTCTGCATTCCCAGCTTCTATCTTAAAACTTTTGGAGGAGCATAAAGCTACTTTCTTGTTTTGGGTACCTACTATTATGGTAAATATTGCAAATATGGATTTGCTTTCTGCTATTCATTTGCCAGCTTTAAAAACTGTATGGTTTGCTGGTGAGGTTTTCCCTACTAAGCAGTTTAACTATTGGCACAAAATGCTACCTCAAACATTGTTCGCTAATCTTTATGGTCCTATTGAGATTACACTTGATTGTACGTACTTTATCGTAAATCGTGAAATTAAGGATGACGAACCAATTCCTATAGGTTTTCCTTGTCGTAATACGGATATTCTTATATTGGATGAGGGCAATGAACGAATAACAGGTTTTGGTGCAGAAGGTGAGTTGTGCGTACGGGGAACGTCCCTTGCAATGGGTTATTACAATAACCCGGAAAAAACTGCTGCTGCTTTTGTTCAAAATCCGTTAAACTCTTCTTATCCGGAAATTATTTATCGAACAGGGGATATTGTTACTATCAACGAAAGAGGCGAGATTGTTTTTAAAGGTAGAAAAGATACGTTGATTAAACACATGGGATACCGTACTGAACTGGGTGAGATAGAACATATCATCATCAATAAACTCAAATTGGTGAAAAACGGCTGTGTGGTTTATAATTTTGCTAAAAAGGAAATAACTTTGTTTTACGAGTCTTCGGAAGAAATCTCTCCGGCAGAGTTTCGTAAAAGAATAGGGCAAGAGTTACCTAAATACATGTTACCTACTGTTTACCATCGTTTAGATGAATTGCAGAGAAATACAAATGGCAAGATTGACCGTTTGTTCTATAATAAGCAAGTCAATGGATAAGGTAGATTCTTTTGAGAAGATAAATATCCTTGTTAATGATATTCGTTCTTTGCGTAAGGGATATTTGACTAATTTCTTTTTGGATAAGAAAAGACATTCAATATGGATACAAAAAGGGGAGTTATTCTCTATGTCTTTTTGGGGGTGTCATTTTCTTCTTCATCTTACAGATACAGTAAATAGTTTGTTTTTTATTACTGCAACCAAAGAATGTTTAGCTGATAGTCTGAAGATTTTTCTTCCCATGTTTCCCAAGCAACTTGTGGTAGATATTGTCGGTGATGAGACGATTGTAAATCTAAAAAGACTCTTTCTTGAACATGGTTTTAACGAATATGAAACTTTGTATAGGATGTGTCGTGTAGGAATTGTGGAATATGATGAACTAAGTGATACGAGAGTTGATTTTGCAGAAAAGAGTGACTGCCAATCTATATTAGATTTACTTCATTCTTTTTTCAATCCACTGTCTGAACAATTACCATGTTATGAAGAAATAATGGATTTTATATCTAATCAGTGTGTACTGGTGTTTCGTGAAGGTAGTAAAATCTGCGGTTTTATAATTTTTGAAGTAAACGGTATGACTCTTTATTTACGTTATTGGTTCGTTTTGCCAGAATGCCGAGATAAGAAAATCGGTTCCAAACTATTTAATGAATTTTTACGTGCTGGACATGCTACCAGACGTCAGCTGTTTTGGGTAATTGCCAACAATGAAAATGCTATCAAACGTTATCGCCACTATGGCTTTAATCCAGAAAATTTATTTGATTATGTATTGGTTAAACCTGCTATAAAGTGCTAACTTTAAATTATATTCTTTGTAAATATTAAGATAAGGACAAAAAGTATGAAAGAAAAAATCATTGCAATTCTGAATGAATTACGTCCGGAGTTTGATTTTAATGAACCGGTTAATTTTATTGAAGAAGGTATGCTTGACTCATTTGATGTGATTAATCTCGTCAATGAACTTGATTCTCAGTTCGGCATTTCCATTGATGGCGTAGATGTTTTGCCTGAGAATTTTTCTTCGGTAGATAATATTATCAGTCTGTTGCAAAAAAATGGAGTGAAATAATGGATTTACTATTCAAAAATAAGAAGATTACTGGTATACTTACGGTGTTGCCTTCCCGAGAAGTCCATTTTGAAGAAGAAATGGGAAATTATAATTTTTCCACGGCTAAATCTTTAAAGTTGAAAATGGCTATGGGATATAACAAACATCGCATTGTTGATGAAGGCGTTTGTGTATCTGATTTGTGTTGCCACGGTTTGGAACATTTGTTTCAGCAAGGAAAATTGAAACGTGAGGATATCGATGCTTTGATTTTGGTGACGCAATCGCCTGATTATTTCATGCCACCGACGAGTAACGTTATTCAAGGTAAGATGGGGCTGAAACAAGATATGATTTGTATGGATATCAACCAAGGTTGCGCTGGTTTTGTGTTAGGTTTGATTCAAGCCTTTATGCTTCTTGAACAACCCACTGTTCGTAAGGTTGTGTTATTGAATGCCGATGTGTTGAGTCGTAAAGTCTCCAAACGAGATCGTAACAGCAATCCATTGATTGGTGACGGTGCTTCCATTACTATTGTTGAACGAACTGAAGAAAATAGTACGATATGGGGGACTATCAAGATGGATGGTAGTCGTGCAGATGCATTGATGATACCTGCCGGAGGTTTTCGGCAACCATCTACATCTGAAACGGCGGAAATGCATGAAGATATAAATGGTAATTTCCGTAGTTTGGACAATCTTGTCATGAAAGGTGATGAGGTATTTAATTTCGTTCAGGTAGAAGTTCCTCCTATGATAGATGAACTTTTGGAGCGGGCCTCTGTAGAAAAAAATAGAGTGGATTATTATATGTTCCATCAACCCAATCGGTTTATGTTGCAGAAATTAGCAGATAAATTGGAAATTCCTCGGGAAAAAATGCCCAATAACATTGTGGAAAATTTTGGTAATTCTAGTGGTGCAACTATTCCAACCAATATAACATTTAATATAGGAGAAAAACTGGAGAAACAAGAGATGCAACTTTGCTTGTCCGGTTTTGGAGTCGGACTTACTTGGGCTGCACTTCTGTTGAGAATGGGAAAATTAGATTTTTGTCAAACAATAAACTTTTAAATGATTATGGAAAATTTTTTGGAGCAAATAGCTGAATTGCTGGAGGTAGATGTAGTGAATGAGGCTGATGAATTGAAGTCTTTCGAGGCTTGGGATTCTTTGACGATATTGTCTATTATTGCAATGGCTAATGAAAACTATGGCGTGGTTCTAAATGCTGCAGAAATTAATGGAGCCAATACCATAGCGGGATTGTGGAGTTTGATTGAATCAAAGAAAGCTTGAAAGAATGAAGGACAGTTGTTGAGTGTGGACGGTGGCTTTACAGCGCGATAAATTTTATGGATATGGAAAAATATGTATTGGTTACCGGAGCATCTTCAGGTATAGGAAAATCTGTAGCTATAAGTTTGTCAGAGAATTATCCAGTCATTCTTCATGGGCGCAATTTAGATCGTCTGAATGAAGTAAAGAATATTTGCTCCCTTCACAATAAATGTTTGGTTTGGCAGGAAGATTTAGTACAGGTCGAAAAGCTGGAAGAACATTTGCAACATTTTCTTTTGGAAAATGAAGTAATAATAGAAGGGTATGTTCATTGTGCAGGGTTGATGAAGATGCTTCCACTTCGGAGCCAGTCTCTCATTAATATTCAAGAAACATTTAATACCAATGTTGTATCGGCGATGCTGATTACTAAAGTTCTTTCATCTAAAAAGTGGAACAAGGGAGGGCTTCGTAGTATTGTTTATATTTCCAGCAATATCAGCAATCGAGGAGCGAAAGCATTTAATGTTTATGCTTCTTCCAAAGGGGCGCTTGACGCGTTTATGCGCAGTATGGCTGTAGAGTTGGCCCCTAATGTACGGGTTAATTCTATTTTACCTGGCGCTGTTTTTACTGATATGACAATGGATATTTTTGCCAATAAAGAAGTGGAGGAACGTATGAAAGCTACTTATCCCTTAGGATTCGGTCATCCGCAGGATATTGCAGACGGTGTGAACTTCTTGTTGTCTGAAAAGGCACGATGGATAACAGGACAACAATTAGTGATTGATGGCGGAAGAACGGTGGATATAACAGGGTAATAATGGCATTGCAACTACATAGATTTATTAATCAACCCATATCTTCGAATTGCTATGTTCTGTTTGATAAAACAGAAAGTGATAGATGTCTTTTAGTTGATCCTGGAAGTGGAGATTGTTCTGAGATAGAAGCTTGGCTATACGGAGAGAAATTATCACCTGAATATATAATTTTGACGCATGAACATTTTGACCATATTGCTGGGTGCAACTTTTTTATCAATAAATATCGTGCTAAGTTGATTTGTTCCTCTCTTTGCTTTGAATATATTCAAAGTGCCAAACGAAATTTATCAATGTTTCAAGACCAAAAAGGATTTGTTGTGCATGGTGAATTGGCATTGGAAGTATCTGCTCCTAATACAATATTTTCATGGGGAGGATATAGCATCTTATTATTTCCTTCTAATGGGCATACGAATGCCAGTATTAGTTTTATTATAGGGCAATGGTTGTTTACAGGTGATACATTGATACGTGACATAAAGACTGTTACTAAATTGTATTCCGGGTCAAAAGAGGCATTAGTATTATCGATGAATCAATATGAGAGGTTGAAAGGGAAAAAATATATAGTTTGTGCTGGCCATGGAGAAATGTTTAATTTGGATAATTACGATTTAAAGAAAATGATGGAAAAATGAAAAATATTGTATTTTTTGGAACTGGGGCAGTAGCGGCGGAATATACATCTTATATTGAAGATAGTGATTGGGGAAAAGATGCAGAACTTGTGATAAAAGGATATATTACTACTGACGAGTCTGGTATAGAAGGTTGGAATAATTATAAATTTGAGAAGCCTTTTTTAGGTGTGTGGAAAGATTATGTGATAGAAGAAAATGATTATTTTGTCTTAGCATTTAGTAATCCCAAGGCTAAAAGATTTCTGATACAAGATATTTGTGCGCGAAACGGTAAATTTTTGAATTTGATACATCCTACAGCTATTATTGCCCGAACAGTGAAAATTGGTATTGGAAATTTGATAGGTCCTTATGTCATGGTAGGTCCAAATGTAATATTAGGTGATTTTAATTTATTAACGTCACAGACTATTATAAGCCATGATTCTATTATTGGTGATTGTAATTTTTTTTCGACGTCAATTATTTGTGGGCATACAAAAGTCGGGAATGATAATTTTTGGGGAGTTAAATCTACAACTGTTCCGAATATTACAATTGGGAATCGAAACACAATACAGGCTGGTATGATTGTAGATAAAAATACTGGTGATGATACTACGATTTTTTATCGTTTTAAAGAAAAGGTGTTAGCTATACCTTTTAATAGTTAGAATGACAAACTATAAGTGTCCCCCTCAAAAAATATAATGTATATTTACGTAACCCATACTAATAAATTTTAAAAATGAAGTCTGTTTTTTTGAGAGCTTTATATAGAAAGGTTTTCAAAAGAAACTTTCTTTTCTTATGAAGTATATCAAAAATAGAAATTGCAGAAGTTGTTTTGAATTTATTTTAACAATCATCTATTAAGTATTAACGTAAAATCTATAATATGATTATACATGTATTCAAGTTGAATTTAGAAGCATATCAACTTAATTTAGGTATAGTAAGATCATTTGTTGTATTATATAAAGAAGCTAAATTAGATGTGATAAAGCCTTTTTTTCTTTTTTATGGGAGTATAAGTAATAATATAAAACAAAAATATTGTGATTTGTTAAATTCTTTGTCCTATTTAGAATATAAATGTGTCGAAACTCCAAAAGAACTTAAAGAATTTGTTGATTTTCATAAGGTGGAACCATATTTATTACATGGTGTATCCTATGGATGTATGTTCTCATTTGTTCGTTTATGTGTTAAAAATCTTAATTGGGTATGTTGGGGGCAGGGGTCAAGTATCAATTATAGAAATTGGAAATCGGTTATATTTACACCATTCAAACGTTGGATATATCATCATTTTCGAACAACTATTGTTTTGTTGGATGGTGATAGATTAACATTAACACGTGATTTTGCACTGAAGAATATAGTTGTATTGCCGTATTATTCGGAGAATTGTCAACGGTTACGTGATGTCTATGATCAGCTAAGAGCTTTGCATTATGATAACGATAAGCCTGTGATATACTTAGGGAATAGTGCTAATTGCATAGATTCTTATTTTGAACTTTTGAATATTCTGAGCCGATTTGTTGGAAAAATTGAAATACATTGCATGTTGCAGTATGGTTCTACTACTTCACAAAAAAAACGAGAAGATTTGATAAATTATGGGAAGTGTTTATTTGGCGATGATTTTTATCCAGATGTAAATTACATGGATGAAAGATCTTATTTGCAATATATGAATAAATGTGATGTATATATTTGTGGTAGAAAGGACCAATCAGGTTTAGGTGCTATCTATACTATGTTAATACTTGGAAAAAAGATTTATATAACAGGAAAAAACTTTGATCACATAATAAGTAAATCATTTAGAGTCTTTAAATTGTCATCATTAGATGATGATTTTTTGATTCCTTTAAGTGATGAGGATCGTATATTGAATTATAATCTACAATTTTCTGAGAAAGAGACGAATTGGGAAGCTTGGGTTAAGTATTTAAGTGGATTATAACTTTTTGTTATGTATTTTATTTATTTAATTGTTCTTTTTTTTGCCTTTTTAACTCTATTCTTAGATTTTACTCGATCGAGTAATCGCTTTTTTGTGTTATTTTGGTTTGGTGTATTTATTGCGTTGGGAACGTGGGGCTATTTTACGGATGATTATGAACCTTATGAAGAAGTTGTAGCTACAGCCTATTTGAATCCGTTCGCTTATGTTTCAATAGAACCATTGTGGGTGTGGCTTGCTAATTGTGTACATGGAGATATAGATGATTTTCGTTTTATTGCTTTTTCTTTTATAGCTATTTTATTTATATTAATTGCAAAATCTGCTAAATTAAATACAAAATATTTTGTTGTATATTATACATTGTTTTGTTTACAGGCACATTTGTGTTGGATTCGACAACCTTTAGCGATGAGCGTATGCGTATGGGGATTGTTGTTATTATGTAAAAAGCGTTTTTTATTTGGATTAGTATGTGTTTTTTCCTCTCTTTTTATACATAAATCAGCTATAATCTTTGTTGCATTATTGCCTTTTTGTATTATGCCTGTCAATAAAAAGAATGTGTTGTTGTATCTGATCTTAATACCATTTTTGTCTATATTATTTTATGCCGTTTTGAATTCAACATCAACATATTCATCAATATTATATTTACAGTGGTATGCGGAAAAAGAAGGGGAGTTCGATAATCGACATATTATTTTCCAGTTTATAGCTTTATTTAGCGTCCTTTGCCAGTTTCTTTTTTTAATATATACTATATATCGATTTTATGATAATAATGATCGATATGTGGTTATTCTAATACGATATTTATTAGGAATTGTATTTGTGTCCTTTTTCTTATTTTTATTACCACTTGATACAAATGTTATTTATAATAGATTGTTAGCGTTTGGAATGTTTATAATGACATTAATCTGGAGTAAGACTATGCAAAGAAGTCTGATAAAACGAAGATATATTTGGGGGCTTTTATTGCTTTTGTTGTTTGTAAGTGTTAGAGAGATTGGAATGGTGGGAAATAATTATACTCGTATTGAACGATTAATTAGATTGCCTTGATTTTGAAACTTAAAATGAATATACTAATTAAATAATCTGTAAAAATATATATTATGAAATTGGAGGTTTTACTTTCGTGTATGTATCAGACTGATACATCTATTATTAAACGTTCTAATATACAGAGTGATGTGTTAGTAATTAATCAATGTGATATAGATAAGGTTGATGAATTTATATTTTATAATAAGAAAGGGAGAAGGTGTAAGGCGAAATTTATTAGTACAACAGAAAGAGGTTTGTCACGTAGTAGAAATATGGCTATTCGTAATGCTTCTGGTGACATTTGCTTAATATGTGATGATGATGAATATTTTGAGGATGATTATGAAGATAAAATAATTAAGGTGTTTGAGCAGAATTCAAAGTTGGATATTGCTGCATTTAAATTAGTTTTTGCTTCAAATGCTTATATTAAAAAGAAATTCTGGTCAGTTCCAATGAGAATTAATTATAAAACAGCTCTTAAGATTTCTAGTGTACAAATTGCATTTAATCTTGATTCGATAAAAAGAAGAAAAATTTTTTTTGATGAGAATATAGGCTCCGGAGTGACAAAGGCTGGTGGTGAAGAGAAAATATTTCTTCACAATTGTTTAGCAAAATCTTTAACGATTTTTTATTATCCGATTTGTATTGGTACTGTTTCATTTGAAACATCACAATGGTCCCAATTCATTTTTACAAAAGAATATTTTGAAGATTGGGGATATTTTGCTCGTAGATTACGTGGAGGAAGGTCGTTGGCTATTGTAGCTGGCTTATATTTTTTGATAAAAAAACATTCTGATTATTGTAATAAAATATCTTTTTTTTCTGCTTTAAAATCGTTCTATATTGGTATTTTAATTAAAAAATAATGAATAAAATAGAATTATATGTATATAACTTCGTTAGAAGGAATCCTAAGCTAAAACAATTTGTTCGTAATTTGTATCAAAATCTTTTCGATTTTCTTCCTAGAAAAAAAGAATTTTTCTTTAACAAATATCAATATAAAGAAGATTATTTCTTTGGTTTTCATGATGTAAACCCATTTTCCTCGGATGATACTAAATTGTTGGCTTGTCATAATTTATTTGATTTACGGATGCCGTATACAGGGGAAGGCATAGAAGTTGGTTATTTTGATTTCAAAGATGGAGTAATAGGAGATTTTCATCAAATTGGTATTTCTTACGCTTGGAATTTTCATAAAGGTTGTCGTTTACAATGGTTAGACGATACGAAAGTAATTTATAATACGATGGAAAATAATCGTATTATCTCTAAGATTGTAGATGTTAACTCAAAAGAGGAGTGTATTGTAAATTATCCCATCGATGCAATTTACAAAGATGCTACTCAAACATTAGCAACTACTTTTAGTTATGAACGTCTGGAACGGTGTATGCCTGGATATGGATATCCTTATGAGGATTGTGGATTGATAGACCAAGTGGCCCCTAAAGAAACAGGTTTGTTTTTATTGGATTTAAAAACAGGAGAACGTAGGTTGTTGCTGTCGTTGGCGGAGCTAGCAACATATTCTGATGAATGTTATATGAATGGTTATCTCCATTTTGTTACTCATACAGAGTTTTCTAAAGATGGTCGATATATTTCTTTTTTGTATAGAAGAATTCCTATTGAAGGGAATTATATGAAGCGGTTAACAAAGATAATGGTATATGATCTGAAAAATTGTAAAGTGATAGAGTTACCATCTCAAGAATCTGGATCACATTATGTTTGGAATAATTGTAATCAATTGTTGGCTTCTTGTATATTAGATGGAAGAAATAGCCATGTATTGTTTGATATGAACGATGTTAAACATTACCATTTTATAGCAAAGGATGTTTTGAATTCTGATGGACATCAATCATTTATAACAGATACATTGTTTGTTACAGATACTTATCCAGATCGGTATAGAATGGCAAAGATTTATAAAATAGATTTAAAAACAGACAGGGCAGAACTATTACTGAGTGCTTATTCACCCAAAAAGTTTCAAACAAAGGATTTTAAATGCCATATAGCATGTGATCTACATCCAAGAGTCTCTTCTTCTGGAAAATATCTTTGTTTTGATTCTCCACGAACAGGAAAGCGTGGTTTATATGTAATGTCATTGTAGAAATTTGTCATTTTTTAGATTAAATATTATGGATTCGATTAAAATTGCCGTAATTGGTCTCGGTTACGTAGGGCTACCTTTGGCCCGACTTTTCTCTACTAAATATCAAACGATAGGTTTTGATATGAATCAGGCACGTGTGGATGCTTTAATGGCTGGGCATGATACGACCTTGGAAGTTACTGATGATTTATTGCAAAAGGCCATTACTAAGTATAGCTTTATATGCACTACAGATTTGGAAAAAATTAGAAATTGCAATTTTTATGTAGTGGCTGTTCCAACTCCAGTGGATCATAACAATCGACCGGACTTGCGACCTTTATGGGAAGCTAGTGAGACGGTAGGAAAGGTGATTTCTAAGGGTGATGTTGTAGTATATGAATCGACTGTTTATCCTGGAGTGACGGAAGAAGAATGTTTGCCAGTGGTTGAGCGTGTAAGTGGATTAAAGTTTAATGTTGATTTCTATGCTGGTTATTCTCCTGAACGAATTAATCCAGGGGACAAAGAACATACCGTAGAAAAGATAAAAAAAGTAACTTCTGGTTCTACTCCTGAAGTAGCCGATTTAGTAGATAGTGTGTATAATTCAGTATTGGTAAATGGTACTCACAAAGCTCCTTCTATTAAAGTTGCTGAGGCTTCTAAGATTATAGAGAATTCTCAACGTGACGTTAATATTGCATTCATGAATGAATTAGCTAAAATCTTTAATGCGATGGGAATTGATACTAATGATGTATTAGATGCTGCTGCTTCTAAGTGGAACTTTATCAAATTAAAACCTGGATTAGTCGGTGGACATTGTATTAGTGTAGACCCTTATTATTTGATTCAAAAGGCACAGGTATATGGTGTACTCCCTCGTGTAATGTTTTCAGCTCGTCGGTTGAATGACGGTATGGGTGATTATGTGGGAAATCAAGTTATCAAATTGATGAATAAGAAAGGTGTGTTAGTCAAAGATGCTAAGATATTGATTCTTGGTATTACTTTTAAGGAGAATTGTCCTGATATTAGAAATACAAAGGTTGTGGATATCTATAATACCTTGCAAGAATATACACAAAATATTGTTGTTTATGATCCTTGGGCTGATGCTAAGAATGTAAAACATGAATATGGTATTGAAATAATAAACGAATTATCAGAAGAAAAATATGATGCTGTTATCTTAGCTGTGGCTCATAATGAATTTAAAGAATTGAATATAAGAGCACTTTTGAAGTCTAATGATGGGGTCGTTTATGATGTAAAAGGGGTATGTGCCCGAGATGAGGTAGACGGACGTTTATAATTAGATTAATAATATGACTGAAATAGATAATTTGGTATCTATTATACTTCCTTCTTACAATTTAGAAAAGTATATAGCTGAAACAATAGAATCTGTCCTATTCCAAACATATACAGATTGGGAGCTTTTGATAACTGATGATTGCTCTACAGATAATACTGTTGATATTATTAAATCTTATTGTGAAAAGGATAATAGAATAAAATTGTTTTGTCAGGAAAAGAATCGTGGGGCTGGTGCTGCACGAAATAATTCTATTATGGAAGCTAGAGGACGATATATTGCTTTTTTGGATGGAGATGATTGGTGGTATCCTGAGAAATTGCAAATGCAGATGGACTTTATTCGTAAGTATAACTATGAGTTTATTTTTACAGCTTTTGAATATGCTGATGAAAAACTCAATGTGACAGGGGTGTCGTATAAACCTAGACGTATTTCTCACAATCAACTGAAGATCGGTTGTAACATTGGTACTCCAGGAGTGATATATGATACCAAACGGATTGGGAAACTTTATATGCCTAATATTCGAAAACGACAAGATTGGGCTATGTGGTTACAAATATCTCGATATTCAAAGTATGCCTATTCTATAAATAAACCACTTTGGAAGTATAGAATATTGCCTAATTCACTATCTTCTAATAAATTTAATTTAATTCAGTATAATATTAAAATCTATAGAGAGTATTTAAAATATTCAAAATTTAAAAGTTACGTTATATTTTATTTCCTTTTTCTTCCTAATCATGTTATGAAAATATTTAAAAATAAATTGGATAGTTGGAGATATAGGAGGTGTAGTTAGTCTTTAGTAAGTATATAATTTGGGAATATTGTCAATTTTTATAATATTAGTTTTCAACCTTTGTATATAATATGTAAGATTTAAATTATGAAAGGTATAGTATTAGCTGGAGGTAGCGGGACTCGTTTGTATCCGATCACTAAGGGGGTGAGCAAGCAATTACTTCCTATTTTTGATAAGCCAATGATTTATTATCCTATCTCTGTATTGATGTTGGCAGGAATTCGTGAAATTCTTATCATTTCGACACCGCAAGATTTGCCTGGTTTTAAACGTCTATTGGGCGATGGTTCGGATTATGGGGTACATTTTGAATATGCGGAACAACCGAGCCCAGATGGATTGGCACAAGCATTTATTATAGGAGAGACATTTATTGGTGAGGATGCTGTTTGTTTAGTATTGGGTGATAATATTTTTTATGGAAGTTTTTTTACTCGAATGTTAAACGATGCTGTAATACGGGCAGAAATAGAGGGGAAAGCGACTGTATTTGGTTATTGGGTAGACGATCCAGAACGTTATGGCGTTGCTGAATTTGATCGAGATGGAAATGTGTTGAGTATTGAAGAAAAACCAATTCAGCCGAAATCAAATTATGCGGTTGTGGGATTGTATTTTTATCCGAATAGGGTAGTAAAAGTAGCCAAAAGTATCAAACCCTCTGCTCGAGGTGAGTTGGAAATTACGACGGTGAATCAGCAGTTTTTGCATGATCAGGAGTTGAAGGTGCAGCTGTTGGGACGTGGGTTTGCTTGGCTGGATACAGGGACACATGATTCTTTGAGTGAGGCATCGACTTTTGTGGAGGTGATTGAGAAACGGCAGGGATTGAAGATTGCTTGTTTAGAAGGGATCGCCTTGAATCAAGGGTGGATTAACCCAGCAAAGATGCGTGAATTGGCACAGTCGATGTTGAAAAATCCATATGGACAGTATTTGATGAGGAGAGCGGATGAATTTGAAAAGAAAGATCTCATTTAATAATAATGAAAATGACAAAAAATATCATCATCACCGGCGGAGCCGGTTTCATCGGCAGCCACGTCGTTCGCCTCTTCGTCAACAAATACCCCGACTACCGCATCATCAACCTCGACAAGCTCACTTATGCGGGCAACCTCGCCAACCTCAAGGATGTAGAGGATAAACCCAATTACAAATTCGTCAAGATGGACATCTGCGACTTCGACGCCTTCTACAAATTGATGCAGGAAGAACAGATAGACGGCATCATCCACCTGGCAGCAGAGAGTCACGTCGACCGCTCCATCAAAGACCCCTTCACCTTCGCCCGCACCAACGTTATGGGCACCCTGAGCCTGTTGCAGGCAGCCAAGCTCTACTGGGAATCCTTGCCGGAAAAATACGAAGGCAAGCGCTTCTACCACATCTCCACCGACGAAGTATACGGGGCCCTGGAGATGACTCATCCCGAGGGCATCGAACCTCCGTTTACGACAAAAGCCTCTTCGGGCAAACACCACCTGGCCTACGGCGAAGAATTCTTCTATGAGACGACAAAGTACAATCCGCACAGTCCCTACAGTGCCAGCAAAGCCAGCAGCGACCACTTCGTACGGGCCTATCACGACACCTACGGGATGCCCACCATCATCACCAACTGCTCCAACAACTACGGTCCCTACCAGTTTCCCGAAAAACTGATCCCGCTCTTCATCAACAACATCCGCCACCGCAAGCCGCTGCCCGTCTACGGTAAGGGAGAAAACGTCCGCGACTGGCTCTATGTAGAAGACCATGCCCGTGCCATCGACGTCATCTTCCACAACGGTAAAATTGCTGAGACCTACAACATCGGCGGCTTCAACGAATGGAAAAACATCGACATCATCAAAGTCGTGATCAACACCGTCGACCGCCTGCTGGGACGCAAAGAGGGTGAGGATATGAATCTGATCACCTACGTCACCGACCGTCTGGGCCACGACATGCGCTATGCCATCGACTCGACGAAACTTCAGCAGGAGCTGGGCTGGGAGCCGAGCCTGCAGTTCGAGGAAGGCATAGAGAAGACCGTGCGCTGGTATTTGGAGAATCAGGAATGGATGGATAACGTGACGAGTGGGGATTATCAGAAGTACTATGAGACGATGTACGGGAAGTGATGAGGCATTCGGTGTGAAAAAGGCGGGCGGAGTGGCTGAGAGGCGGCTCCGCCCGTTTTTTGTTGGGTATCTGTTTGGGCTTGTCGGGATTAATCTTTATTTTTGTATAACGAATATAAAGGAACTTGGATATGAGATACTTGAATCCCAAAGCCGACCTGACTTTCAAAAAGGTGTTTGGTGAGCATCCGGACTTGATTCGGAGCTTGCTGAATGCATTGTTGCCTTTCGAAACTCCTGAAGAGGAAATAGAAGAGATCGAGTATTTGCCTGCGGAACTGGTGCCTGATACACCATTGAAGAAAAACAGCATCGTGGATGTGAGGTGCCGCGACAGAAAAGGACGACAGTTTATCGTTGAGATGCAGATGCTGTGGTCACCGGCTTTCATGCAAAGGGTGCTGTTCAATGCTTCAAAGGCTTATGTGAGACAGCTGGACGGTAAGGAGAAGTATGAGCTGCTTCAGCCGGTCTATTCCTTGAACCTGGTGAATGATATTTTTGCTCCGGAGGTGGAGGAGTATTATCATGATTACCGTATTGTGTGCATGGAGCATTCGGATCGTATCATCGAAGGATTGCGTTTCATTTTTGTGGAGTTGCCGAAGTTCAAGGCGCATACTTACCATGAGAAGAAGATGCAGGTGTTGTGGCTGCGCTATCTGACGGAGATTGATGAACAGACACGGCAGATCCCTCAGGATTTGATGGATAATCCGGAGATAAAGAAGGCGGTGGACCAGATTGAGGAATCGGCTTTCAGCGATGCACAGTTGCTGGGATATGACGAGTTCTGGGATGCAGTACGCGTGGAGAAGACGATTGTCAGCGAGGCGGAACGGAAGGGTATGGCTCAGGGGATCGAAAAGGGAATGGCTCAGGGAATGGCTCAAGGCATGGCTCAGGGCATGGCTCAAGGCATGGCTCAAGGGATCGAAAAGGGCATGGCTCAAGGAATGGAACAGGGACGGAGTACAGAACGTCTGGAGATGGCAAAACGTATGAAGGCGGATGGAGTACCGGTAGAGGTGATAGCAAAGTATACGCAATTGTCTGCGGAGGAAATAGAAAGTATTGAGATGGATGAGAAATAGGATGAAACTGACGTTTTCATTGATATTGGTAGAAATATATAACCAGTGGATGTTGTAAATTATACATCTTGTATGTTTCTGGTTTTTTCAAACGTTTTCTAACAAAAAGTTTGCTTTTCTTTAACAAGGGCTTCATTTTTAGCATATTAATTTTTAATATTGTACCAAAATTGAGGAAAACGATATTCTTATGATGTCAACCATGATGAAACGCAATGATAATTTTAAACGTAGAATTACGTTGCGGGCTTCTGTTGGCATAAAAGAAGGGAAGGAATAAGGGAAGCTCGCTGAAAGGCGGGCTTTTTTTTTGATTGATAAACTAAAACCGTACAATGAAAATCAAAGGAGAACCGAGGGCGTTTCTGAGCAATGAGGCCCGGCAATTATTGAATCTTTATGAATCGTTGGGGGAACGGGCAGAGATTTTTCTGCCGCGGCATATTTATGACAACCTGACCAGTTTTGTAAAGCTTTGTTTTGAGGAACCGGATGATCCGACGGCACAGCAGTCGGAGATCAACCGCTATCTGCTGAAGTTCCGGGAGGATATTCCGGGCTATACGGATGTGTCGCTGATGCTTTGTCCGCATAATGATTCGAAGGCATTCGAACTGAGCGGACGGCGGGCAGAGTTTGTCAGGAAGATCAATGAGTGCCTGGATACGGAAACGGTGAATCCGGATGAGAAGATTCTCCTGAAGAATATCAAGGATACACATGATTTTTCGGTGGGGATACCCCCGGTGCGCAGCAGTCACATCGAGTTTATTTCGCAGGTGCAGCTGGGTGGCCAGGTGCGCGACCTGCGGAAGTATCGCGATGTGATTGGGGTGACGGGCGATCTGAATGAGGCCCACTGGAATTACCTGATGGATACGCTTGAGCAGATGATCAGCCAGAGTACCCACTACACGACGGGAGCGGAGAAGGCGGACTTTCTGAACCGGATGCGTTGGGCCGTGAATTTCAAGGGACTGAACGGGATGATCACGACGGTGGTGTCGGGAAATGCGGATAAGGCGGTGAGCCTGATCCGGGGTGATGTGTTTGGCCGAAACAGTGTGCAGGTGATGGAGAATCCGTCGGCAGAGGAGCTGTTCGAACGGATGAGCGTGGATACGACTTCGGTGTTTGTGGTGAAGGCCCGTCACATGCGGGTGAACCCCTTTTCCGGAGAGAAGTGGTTCCCGCTGCTGACCCGTCTGGTGATCGTGGACGATTCGCGGGAATCGCGCAGTTCGAATACGTCGTTGGTGTTCTGTTTCCACAACGGCATTATCAATACATTGAACAAGGTGCATACGAAGAAACTGGGGTCGCCGGCGAATACGCAGCTGAATCTGCGGCTGATCCTGGAGAATGTGAACCCTTCTTTCTTAGTGGAGTTCCGGGAGAAGATCGAGGCGCAGATCCGGGAGTATGAGGCGGAAATCCGGCAGATCCTGACGGAACAGATCGGAACGACGGAGGATGCCGTGAAACGCCTGAATGTGTTCAAACTGGATATGTTTTCGCGCAAGATCGTGCAGGATAAGTATTCGCTGGAGAAACTGCGGGATTTTATCTATTTTCTGGAGAATTGCCACAAGGAGGAGAAACGGCAGGTGCAGACCCGCGAGCTGATCGATGAGTTCGAAAGCCGCATCCGGCAGTATTTTTATTCCGACAGCCCGCAGATACAGGTGCTGAGTGTGCTGGAGGGGGGAGGACGGAACCAGATCCGCACTTTTGGGAGTTATCTGTTGCAGAAACCGTTGCACCGGCTGGAAGAGAAGGTGTATAAGGCCTGTGAGCTGATTTTGGGTATTATCCCCAGTAATTATGAACGGACGCTGAAAAATCATTTCCACAAGAATTTCGGCATCAACCTGTTTCTGGAGAAATATCAGGCCTATATCACGAAGGTGGATAACGATGCGAACAACAAGGGACGGTATGACAATTTCCTGAATGACCTGGGCATCCGGGAGAAGTACCGGGCGCTGCCCGAGGCGGACCAGAATGTGGTGAAGGAGTTCCTGTCGGCCCTGGGTAATCTGGAGCAGACGTCGGTGTCCGATTCGGTGCAGATGATTATCCGGGATCTGCTGTTTAACCCGAACGGAAGACCGAAACCGTATATTATATACAATGCAATGCAGGCCTGGGAGTATAAGGACCTGCTGCCGGACGATGCCTTCGATATCAATCCGTTCGATATAGAGATCGAGAACCTGCCGGACGGACGGTTAGCGTATGAGCGCTTGACGGACAAACTGTTGCGCATCAAGTCGACGCTGTCGCTGTTCGATGACAGCGGTAGTCTGTGGGATCTGTTCTGCGAGAATACGACGATCCTGATCAATGATCCGAACAATCCGACGGGGTATACGGATTTCAATACGGAGGTGCTGAATGCTTTCCTGAAGCTGATGAATACCTGTAAGATCACCCTTTTCCTGGACGAGGCGTATGCGGACAGTGTGAAAGTGACGGATAAGCAAATGCCGAAATGGCGGACGATTTCACGTTATATCATCAATAATATCAACGCCCAGTCGAATATCCGGGCGGTGTCGTCGCTGTCGACGACCAAGAATCTGTCGGCCACCGGCGACCGCTTGGGGGCCCTGGCCGTGACACCGCAGGCAGCTGCGGTGGCGGAGTTTGTCCGTCAGCACAACGCCAGCTCGCACGGCAATAACAATTCGCTGCTGATGTTGAATAACCTGCTGGAGATTGCCCAGGTGGCGAAGAAAATCAAGGATACCCTGGAAAGCGAGTTGCCGAAGAATGCCTCCCGATTTAAGATCAAGGAGACACTGGTGCGCTTTATCAATGACCAGATCGGACGGACCGAGCAGTCGAATGCCAACAGCGTGGCGAACCGGCAGCTGCACAAGACGGCCGGTTTTGAGGGCAGTCCCCTCTACCTGTTTCTGCTGGATGAACTGGTGGCTCTGGATAAACTGGATATTCTGGCGCTGCCGGATGATTTTAAGTATCACCAGGAACCGTTTTTTGTCTATTATCAGAAACGGTTGGTGGAGAACCTGAACCGCTTCCGGGTGAATAAGAATTTCCGTACGGAGTCGCTGCAGCGGATGAGTTGGGCGAAGGAGGTGGCGGCCCGGGTGTTGGCGCGGTTTGAGGGGACGGAGGTGACCTGCCTGCCCTCGGACGGCTCTTATCTGTTTAATTTCCGGGTGGGAGAGGGATGCTCGTATGCCGATCTGCTCTGTTTCTGCCAGTATCTGGCGTTGCACCGGGGAATTGCGGCAGTACCCTACCCGACGGGACTGGTGCGCTTTGCGATCGGCGGTTTCCTGGCGGATACGGAGGAGAGCAAGCAGGTGTTTAAGTATGAACTGGAGGACGGGTTTACGATTTTTGTGAAGTACTGGACCCGCTTTGCGGCGAAACGGCAGGATCCGGCCTATAAGGAGGTGGAGAGCCAGGTGATTCTGGAGGAGCTGTTTGCCTGTGCGAAGGTGCAGGAGCTGATCGATGAGGTGATCGCGGATTATCCGCTGTCGGCGAAGTACCGGAAGGATAAGGCTCCGTCTTTGCAGATCCGGGATATCCGGACGCTGTATCATGCCTCTCCGGAACGCAGCGGGGTGAGTATTACGACCATCGACCGCTCGGTGAATTCGGTGATCGAACTGCACGGCGACAAGATCGGTTCGTGCCGGGATGTGTTTGAGTTTATCCGCAGCTCGGCCTTTACCAAGGTGTATGAGAATCTGCTGGCACAGATCTATAAGCAGATACCGGCGATTGCGGACCTGGATTTCAATACGGTGAGCTCGAAGTACAGCAAGGCGGTGATCTTGAAGTATATCACGAATAAGAAGACGTTCCAGCCGAATTACAATGTGTTGGATGATCCGATGGAGAAGAATGTGATGCGGGAGATCCTGATCGAGATGGAACACCTGCTGTTTTCGGACAGCAAGGTGAAGATTCTGGCGATCGACGCGACGGGCCATCCCGAACTGGACAAGTCGAAACTGGAAGGAATCAATGTGATCCTCAAGAAGTATATCCGCGAGATCTTGCTGCATTTCAACTTGCCGTTTGAGAAGGAAAGTCTGGAACCCAGCAGGAAGGAGATCGTGCGGGTGGCCGGGGAGATGTTCGAGGAGATCATCGGCATCCGGCTGAGCGATCTGAACCTGCAGATCTGGGTGGATGAGTTTATCAACCGCCTGCGGGCGCTGCCGGAGTTCCGGGAGACTCTGCTGGCACAACGCTGCATGGGCTATATCATGGATTCGATTGCGGCGGGAATCCACCGGGAGCATATGGCGGTGACGGACCAGATTCTGTTCCTCTATCTGCTGCATAACGACCACTCGTTTTACCGTCTGGTGTCGGCCAAGCTGAAGTATTTCAGCGACCGGATCGAGGCCTGCGAGGACGGGGAGGTGAAGATGTTTACCGAGGAGTTTATTACGGAGATCATGCCTTCGCAACTGAAGGATGTGAATGACTATATCATGCGCCGCCGGGATATCAAGGTGGCGGAGAAGGAGATCCACCGGGTGAGCCGGAAAGTGGTGCTGTTTTATATCAGTATGATCAAGCGCACGAAGGGGACGGATTATTACAAGCGCTATACGCATACCCTGGTGCGGCTGGTGGAAACGGCGTTTATGAAACAGAATTCGAGTGTGAACGAGATGGTGCAACACGGCATCTCTATTTACAAGGGATTCGAGATGGAGAACAAGGTGCTGGAGACCTTCGACGGCGGTCGGATGAAATGGATCAATGAGCTGATGCAGAAGTGCGGGGTGATCTCGTCGGAACAGCCGGTGCAGGAGCATACCCGCATCGTGACGGATGCGAAGAAACGGGAGTATCCCTTCCACAAGGTGGACCGCCTGACGACCCGGCCGAAGGAACTGACGGAGGAGGCAGGACCGAATGATTATCTGAAGCTGCTGGACCTGCGGCCGGATTCGGCATTTTTTATCCACCGCCTGGCCCGTTTTATCGGTAATATGGATTCGGACGATTACCGCTGCAAGGTGGTGAAACACGGGATGGTGAAGGAACTGGTGATTTTCCAGAAAGGCTATCTGAAGTACCTGACGGATAATTACCGCCTGAATTATACGGAGGATATCTCGCTGGAGGATATCACCCGTTTCGTACCGGATGTGATCAGTTTTCTGGGGGCTCCGGAGAAGTTGATTTCTTTCCCGCAGATCGGTTATTTCGATATTCCGGGACCGAACGGGAATATCAAGACGATTGTGACGCCGTTGAAACAGAAGGTGGATTATTTCGGGGATGTGAAGAAACCCCGGCTGACGGTGATCAACGAGAAGATCAAGGAGATCGGAGGCAATCCGCGGCACGGCTCGCTGTTTGCCGTGGAGGAAAACGACGGCAGCATTTTTGTCGTGGAAATCAACGGAGACAGCGGGGTTGGAAAGTCAGAGATGATCGCGGCCTTTATCCTGAAATGGCTGAGGAATAACCTGGAGGGGGTGCGCTCCGTGAAACTGATTGCGGGGGATATGTTCCACGAATTCCAGGATGCCGAGGGCAATCTGTACGGCATCGGGACGGAAGTGGGCGATTTTTCGCGAACGACGGATTTCGACCCGGATTATATCAAATATTATAAGTACCTGTTCGAGAGCAGCGCCGACAGCAATGTGGAGGACCTGAACTCACGGAGTACGGTGAGCGGCATGTGCGACATTACGATGCCGTACAAGATCGATATCATGCTGAGTGCCGGCAATTATTCGAAGGAGGAGGCCGGAATTACGCGGGTGGATAATCCGGAGAATTTTTTGCTGTATATGGATGCTCACGGCGAACGGAAGGAGAAGGCGACCAGTCAGGACGGACCGAATTTCCAGCGGACGTTGAAACGCTATACGGCGGATAAGCACATCGTGGAGGTGATGGCCCGGCACGGGAATTACCTGGACGATATCCTGGACTGGGATTATGTGGAGAGCGAGAAGCAGTATTACCTGGCCTCTTCGTATAAGCTGCTGGACAAGATCAACCTGACGGAGGTGGTGAATCTGATTTTCGACGGCAAGCAGTTCAAACGGGACGGAGTGGTGTATACGATCCGGACGGTGGCGTTCGATATGATTCAGAACCGTTTCATCGCGACGGTGGCATATGGAGAAGGGGAAACGACGGAGATGCGGATCGACCGCCGGATGTTCAGCGCCATCTTCGACTCGCTGGCCAGTACCCCCGGCGGACAGCCTTTTGTTGCCGAGGAGGGACAGCTGGAATCGGTGATGAACCTGGTGCGGGTGATGCGGGGCGGGGCCGACGGCCGGGGAAAAGCCCGGAATATCCAGTGCGGCATGCTGTCGACGGAGATCGGCAAGAAGGGACGGGAAATCACCGGACCGCAGAAGGCGGCGATGGAACTGAAACGGATGATCCAGGAGGTACGGATCAACCGGCCGGAGATCAACGAAGGGAAGATTCGGGTGAAACGGCTGTTGAACGAGAAGTATCGCCATATTTTCAAAGGAGAGATGAACAGTTCGGAACTGTGGCGGTATAATTTCTTTATCTATCAGCTGGAGAACATGAAGAAGGCGGATTACCGGCGTATGGACGATATTACGAAAAAGGTGGATATGGGCAATCTGGTGAATTTCCGGCCGGTAGATCCGAAGCAGGAATTCAGTCCGCTGCTGGTGAATCCGAACCTGAATATCGAGTTGAGCAGTTTCAGCGAGACGTTCGAAGAGCTGATGAGTCTGCCGAACTACCCCGAATTTGCCCGGGAGTTTGCCGAGCATATGGAGAAGCTGTATGTAGCCGAAGGATATAGCGAGGAGACGAATGTCAACAATATGATCGTGCAGCTGCTGCTGATGGAGGGGTATGTGACGACGGAGGATGTGGCCCGCGGCAGTGTGATCGAGAAGGTGAACCGGGAAACAATTGCTGCGGCGAAGTATGCGGTGGTGAGATTCCTGGAGGCAGAACGGAATCCGGTAGCGGAGGTGGAAAAGGAAAAGAAAACCGCGGTGCGCGGAAAGAAAAAATAAAAAACGATGGCACAGGAAATTGAAAGAAAGTTTTTGGTACGGGGCGCCTTTCAGTCACAGGTCCGGCAGTCTGTGCGGATCACACAGGGATATCTTTCCTCGGTGCCTGAACGGACGGTACGGGTGCGCCTGAAGGGAGAGAAGGGCTATCTGACGATCAAGGGAAAGAGCGATGTTTCCGGGCTGAGTCGCTATGAATGGGAAAAGGAGATCCCTGCCGGCGAAGCCCGGGAATTGCTGGCACTGTGCGAACCGG
This sequence comes from uncultured Odoribacter sp., assembly GCA_944321165.1. GTDB lineage: Bacteria > Bacteroidota > Bacteroidia > Bacteroidales > Marinifilaceae > Odoribacter. The sequence continues at coordinate 208,029 of CALUKE010000004.1, read as the reverse complement.
GGGTGATCGATAAGATTCGCCACCTGGTGCCGGTCGGCACTCATCTCTTCGAGGTGGATGAGTTTCTGGGCGAAAACGAGGGCCTGGTGGTGGCGGAGGTCGAACTGAAAAGCGGGGATGAGTCTTTCGAACACCCCGAGTGGTTAGGACCGGAAGTGACCGGTGATCGGCGCTATTACAATGCCAGTCTGGCCCGGTGTCCCTACAGAAAATGGTCGTGACTCTCTGAAAATCACAATCTTGGAAAACGGACCTGATTTTTTATTTTGTTTGTTTGGATATTTTTTGTAATTTTACACAAAATATTGTGCGCTTAAAAATGATTAGGTTTTTGTTTTATTTGTTGTCGTTGTTTGTGCTGGTGGAAGTGACGAGCGCCTGTTCGGAAGAGGACGGTTACGATGCTCATACGGGATATCAGACCGGGAAGCAGAATTACGATTATGTGGAAAGTAATATGGCTTCTCTGATGTCTTTTTGGGATCTGGCCTTGCGGATGAATGCCTATTTGACGGATTTGGAGAAGTGCGGCGGGGAAATGAGAGAAACTTTTCCGGAATATGATCTTTGCCGGATGAGCGATCAGGAATGGGTGGGCCTGAAGGGACAGGATACCGTTTTCCGGATCATCACGGATGATCTGGCGTTGACGACCGAGACGGCAGAATGGAAAATCATCGGTTATGCTCCTCCCTATGAGGGGACGGTGACCATTGTCTGTTCGAACCTGAGAAGCTGGAATTTTTCCGTAGCAACGGTGATCAATCGGAACTGGGTGTCTGATGCTCAGTTGAAGATCGATTATAACAGTGAAGGGATTCCCCGTAATTTTTATGACGGAGACTGGGTGGTTTCCGGTGCAGGCCGGAGTTTGGCCGAGGATGCGAGTTTGCTGAATTTTGAAATCGCAGAGTCCCTGATTCGTTTTTCTGACAGCAGGTATCTGTTCGACAAGGGGCTGCTGTATTTGAGGCTGAAGGATACTTTTTCCCGACAGGAAGAAATTGTGAAAGCGGAGATGAAAGTACTTTCCGACAACAATCGTTCTTTGCAGATCACTTATAAGGGATCTGTTTATTCTTATTGATGCCGATGTAAGGAAAGCAAAAACCTCCGGGAATCCGGAGGTTTTTGCTTTATGGGTACAGTTCCTGTAATACTTCGTCCAGGGCTGCTCCCCGCATGTCGGTTTTAAAGATGCGACCTTCGGGATCGAGGATGAGACAGGTCGGGACGCCGGTGATATTATAGGTTTGTGTGACGGTTCCCTGGAGCCCCTGAGGATCGCACAGTTGCGGCCAGACCATTTTTTCTTCTTTCATGGCTTTTTCCCAGTCAGCCTTGTTCTCGTCCACGGAGATGCTGACGATCTCGAAGCCCTTGTCCCGGTATTCCTGGTAAACATGGCGGAGGTGAGGAATTTCTCCCCGGCAGGGACCGCACCAGGAGGCCCAGAATTCCAACATGACGTATTTGCCGGCGGGTACATGTTCGGAGAGTTTGACCATTTCTCCTGCCGGATTCATCAGTTCGATGTCCTGGTATTTTTCTCCGATGGCCATCTTCCTGGCTTTTTCGACAAGGGCTTTAAAGTTTTCGACCATGTCCGGCCGGGCGCTCCAGGCTCCGGAGATGATGTCAGCGAGCCGGGAAAGTTGTGGTGCCGTCAGATTGACGTACATCCCTTGCAGGAATTGCAGGGCCAGGTCGTAACCCACGATCGTGCCGGGATTTTTTTCGATGAATTCCCATTGGGCGACTTCGATTTGCCGGGTGATTTCGTTTTGTCGCTTGATGAGAGCGATACCGGCTTCGGTGTTGAATTGTCCTGACAGGGCCGGTTGCAGGTAACTCTCGTAATATTGCTGGTTGATGTCGCTGCTTTCTTTGCGCAGGGCGGCGGTGCTGTTCAGGTATTGCATGAACAGATCCTGGGAGGCGGACCCCCGGATGACCGGATCCTTGCGGAAACTTTCATCGCTCCAATAGAAGGTGCGCAGGCTGTCGATATGACCGGAATAGCTGATGTCGGCATTTTCCAGGTAGAAACGGCTGGCCAGCATATCGGCCGGATCGCCTGCGCCGGTTTTGTCGATGGCCAACAGGTATCTGCCCGGCTGTTCGATCTTGCCTTTCAGCTGGAATTTTCCTTGCCGGATGACTGTACTGTCGATGACGGTCGGCGGATAATCCGTTTCATCCATCAATTGTACTTTCATGCCTTCGCTGTTACCGGCAATGCGACCGTTTATGGTGTAACCGTCGTGTTGGGTTTGGCAGGCGCAGAGTCCTGCCAAACAAGTGAATGATAAAATAATTTTTCTCATGTAATTAATATTGTGGATTTTGGGTTAAAAGTTTATTTCCTGAACGGGCTTTTTCCGGGATGGGGAGTATCAGCTGCCATTCGCTTGTCAGCGAGGATTTGACACTTCCGTAGGCTAAATCTCCGGATTGGGTGTAACGGACCAGGTCGAACCATTCTTCGCCATTTTCTGCCACCAGTTCGAGCCATTTGTGTTGACGGATGGCTTCCAGCAGTTTATTGTCCGGGATGTTGTCGACCAGGTCTTCCGGATATCCGGCCCGGTCGGTGACGGTTTTCAGACTGGCCCGGGCTTCTGCATAGTGGGCGCTTCCCTGGCGGGCTTCCGCTTCTGCGTGGATGAGGTATACTTCTCCCAGGCGGATGAAGATATAACCGTTTCCGACAGAGTTGCGGTCACTGGCCGCATAGGGATATTTCCCGTTGCCGGTTTTGGAACTGGAGTTCTGGAAAGTGGCGGCAAATCTCGGATCGGCTTCCAGGTCTCCCGATTGGGCGGCCCATTCGGAGGAGAGGGTATTGGTGTAAGCACTGGTCATGGTTCGTTCGATGCTGATGGCACAATTTTCTTCAGCCCCGTAGGTGTAGGGGGCAAACAGCACTTCCGGATGATTGTAGTGCAACAGAAACAGTTGCGACCAGTCGTTTGTTTCCAGACCATATCCGTAATTCGGGGCTTCGTTGATTACCTCCTGGGCCAGCTGGGCTGCCTGGGAGTAATTTTTCTGATAAAGCAGTACCCGGGCCTTGAGGGCTTTGGCTGTCAGACGGGTGATCCGGGAACCGGCGGTCAGCGCTTCGGGTGCCTTGTCGCTGGCATCGGAGAGATCCTGTAGAATGAAAGCATAGCAGTCTGCCACCTTATCGCGTTTGGCAATGGCAGTGCCTGGACGATAGGGTTCTTTGCGCAGGACGATGCCGTATTCCGATTGTTCGTCGTAGAATTGTCCGAATTGACGCAATAGCATGAAATGAGCCATGGCCCGGTGGAATTTGCATTCTCCGATGATCTCGTCTTTCCGGGTCGGATCCAAACCGATGGCGCGGCCGGCTTCCAATGCTTCGATCAGGTAGTTGGCCGAATTGATGGTATTGTAGAGACTGCTGTATAAATCCTGTATGGCGATGTTGTCGATTTCGACATCGTTGGTCGAAAAACCGGAGATACCGGAAATCTCGCCGACCGTGGTGATGCCTCCGGAGAGTACCGAAAGATGTACCCGGAAGGGGGAAATGCCCCAGGCTCTCCAGCTTTGGTAGACGCCGTTCAATGCTTGTTCGGCACTTTTGGTATTGGTGACGTAATTGTCTTCCTCCAGTTGATATTGGGGTTTTATGTTGTCGATGTCGCCTATCAGGTCGCAGGCTGAAAAGAGACTGGTGAACAGGAGGATACCGATGATATGGATTAGTTTCATACGAATGCTTGTTTAAAAGTTTGACTTAAAATTCCAGTTTGATGCCTACGGAGAATGTTTTACTCAGCGGATAAGGATCATCGTTGGTCGTGTATCCGGCTAAACCGGCCGAGGTGTTCAACATTTCCGGATCGAGTCCCGGCCATTGCGTCAATGTCCAGAGGTTGCTCATGGAAGCGAAGATCATGGCCGACTGGATATTGAATTTGTTCAGGATACGCTGCGGTACCGAGTAGGAAAGACTGATGTTTTTCAGCCGAAGATAGGATGTGTTGAATACGTATTTATCAGAAATCCGACTGTTATTGCTGGGATCGTTGACGACCAGCCGGGCGTATTTCGCATCGGTGTGCGACGGAGACCAGGTTTTCCCGTACAGTTCGCGGTAGATATTTTGTCCCAACATGCCATAGGCATCCATGGAAAGCTGGCTGAGGTAGGACTTGGTGCCCTGAGAGAACTGGAAGGCGGCAGTGAACGTGAAATTCTTGTAAGTGACGGTATTCAGAAAACCGCCGAAGAATTTCGGTTCGGGAGTGGCGATGATCGTCTGGTCTTCGCTGGTGATGATGCCGTCGTTGTTCAGGTCTTTGTATTTGTAATCGCCGACACCGGTGGTCGCATTTTGATAGTATTCGACTTCCGGATGCAGTTCGTGGGCTTTCTGGTTCAGTCTGGCGATTTCTTCGGCGTCCTGGAAGATTTTTTCTACGACATAGCCTTGCAGGATACCGGCCGGTTCTCCCTCTTTGTAGGCTTTGGTCTGATATTCGTTCAGGTTGGCATTGTTGAATTTTTCCACTTTGTTCCGGTTGAAGGAGAGGTTGAATTTCGAGGTCCACGTTACCTGGTCGTTCTGGAGGATGTGTCCGCCGATTTCGAATTCGATGCCTCGGTTTGACATGTCGATGAGGTTGGAGTAGAAGGTGGTTGCTCCTGTTTCCAATGGCAGCGGAGAGGGGGCCAGGGCTCCGTCGGTGAAACGGTAGTAGGCGTCGATGCTACCGAACAGCCGGTATCCGAAGAATGAGAAGTCGAGACCTCCATTGTATTCGGTAGTCATTTCCCAGCGTATATCGTTGTTCGGGAAGGTGGTACTGGGAATGATGCCCGGAGTGCCTTCGTAGAGGACGCTGCTGCTGCGGGTGAAGAACTGACGGTAGGTGAAATCGTCTACATTGGTGGACCCGGTTTGTCCGATGCTGAAACGCAGTTTCAGGTCGCTCAGGAAAGCGGCGTTTTTCAGGAATTTTTCTTCGCTCATCCGCCATCCTAAGGAAAGGGCCGGGAAATAGGCACGTTTGTTGCCGGGACCGAATTTGGAAGAGGCATCGGAACGGAAATTCACTTCTGCCAGGTATTTGTCATTATAATTGTAGCTGGCACGTGCGTATACGGAGTTCAGACCGCTGCTGCTCTTGCTTCCGGAATAGGTGTCGAGATTGCCGGCAGAAGAGATATTGGTCAGTACCTCGTCGTCCGGATAGTTGCTGAACGAGAAAAATGAATTTTCCGTAAAGGTGCGATCCCAGGCGTATCCCACCATGAACTGGGCGTGGTGTCTGTTTTTCCTCAATTCGTAGTCCGCCCGGAAATTGATGGAGCTGTTGGCAATCTGGTTGCGGCTGTCTATGCCCATATTCAGCGGGTCCATTCCGTAAAAACTGTACATGTCGTCCATGGTATAACTGGGATAGAACATGTCGCCGTGGTCGTTGTAAACAGAGAGGTTGATGTCTCCCCGGATTTTCAGCCCTTCCAGAATTTTATATTCCAGATAACTGCTTCCGATGAATTGATGCGACTGGTTTTTGTTTTGTTTTTGACGGGCTGCTACCGGATTGGCCAGGGTGCAGAAAGAATAATAGAGCATGGCTCCGTCCGGGGCATACCAGGATCCGTCTTCATTTTTTACCGGCACGTCCGGCCGGAAAATCCATTCTTTGGTACTGCCCATATAGGAGAGGTCGCTGCCGAGTTTGCGCTTGCTATAGGTGTAGTTCAGGGATGCTCCGGCCTTGAAACGGTTTGAAATGTCTGAATCCAGGGCAAGGCGTGCTCCGTAGCGTTCCAGTTTTTCATTGATGTATGTGCCGTCCTGGTTGATGGCATTGAAGGAGAAGGAGTAATTCGTCCGTTCGGAACCTCCATATAGACCTACGTTGTATTGGTGGGTAAGGGCATTTTTGTTCTGTGTTTCCTTGACCCAGTCGGTATCGGCAGTGCCGAAATAGCTTTCGTTCAGCCCGTCGTACTGGAAGGTCAGATTTCCGGATTCATCGTAGCTTTGCCGGATACCTAAATCGACGTAAGGCATGTAGAACATTTCAGCCGTGGCCTGGTCCATAAAACCGGGAGCGGAGTAGGCCAGTTCGTAGGGGTCGATTTGTCCCTGATTGACTGCCTGGAGGGTGTTGCGGATGATGTTGTCCTGCAGGTCCAGGTATTCCTGGCGGTTCAACGGTTTGTAGGTTTTTACCGGATTACCGATGGACAGGGTGTAGCCGGCGTTGATGCGCATTTTCTGATTCCGCTGCCCGTTTTTGGTATTGACGATGATCACTCCGTTGGCACCCCGTGATCCGTAAATGGAGGTGGCGGCAGCATCTTTCAGTATGTCGATGCTTTCGATGTCGTTGGGGGAAATGCCCAACAGAGGATTCAGTGCATCTTCGTTTTTGGTGGCGAAGAAAGGTACTCCGTCGATGACGTACAGCGGTTCGTTCGTACTTCCGGATACCGGAGAGGTGATTCCCCGGACATTGATGGTGGACGCAGAACCCGGTTTCCCGGAGCTTTGCTGTACCAGGACACCTTTGATGGCTCCACCCAGCAGGTTGTCAAAGGAGGCGGCTCCGTTGTTGAATTTTTGCATGTCTTCTGCCGAAACGGAAGAAACGGAGCTGGTGACATCGCGTTTCGATTTTGTGCCGTAACCGATAACGACGACATCCTGCAGTTTTACGTTGTCTTCTTCCAATACTACATTGTGATGGACATTGTCCGTTGCCGGGAAGTGATAGCTTACTCTTTTCATGCCGATGAAGGAGTAGATGATGTCGACGGCGGTCCCTTTCGGTATGGACAATTGATAATTGCCTTCGATGTCGGAAGAGGTTCCGATGTCTGAATTTCCAAGGAAGACGGTTACTCCGGGGAGGGGCTGACCGTTTTTATCGGTGATCTTCCCGGAAAGAATGACCCGTTCTTCTTTGCTTTGCGGAAGAGTGGCTGCCGGACGAGGGAGGATGTAAATGACATCGTTTTCGTAAGAGCATTGATAAGGAGTGTTTTTGAATACCCGTTCGAGAACATCTTTTACCTTCTGTTGATCGGCTTGGACATCCAGCTGTTTCAGACCGGTGATGTCCTGTTCGTTATAGACGAAGCGCAGGCCGGTTTGTTTCCATATTTCTTGCAGCAGCGTATTGATATCGCATTGCTTCAGGTTTAAAGAAATTAACTGGTCTTGTGAATAAACGGAAGCGTGACTTCCTAAGGTGAATACCAGCATAAAAATGGAGAACAGCTTCATGATTCTGACAATTTTTAATCTTTTTAGGTCCGAATGGACAAAGATTCGTTTACATTCCATAAATTTGTATTTTGAGGTAAAACAATGGACAGCTGCTGCTTGTAGGCTGTCTTTTTATCGAGTGACAGCTGGGGATGGTGGTGCATCTCCGGCTGTTTGGTGTTAGGTGCCTTACTGTACGGTGACCGTATTTCCTCGGGTGCTAAAACGGGCTTTCGAGATTTTTTCAAAATGTTGAAAAAGCTCTTCGGCGTTTTTATATCTTTCCAACATTCCGGATAAACGGATTTTTTTCACTTCTTCGTTGGCATAAAATACCTCCAGATCATACCAGCGGGAGAGCTTTTCCATGATTGTTTCCAGGGATTCGTTCTGGAACAGGAAGTTGCCGTCTTTCCAGGCGATGTAAGGAAGCGGGTTGACCTCTTCGATGATGAGTTCGCCGGAGGAACGGTATTCCGCTTTCTGGGACGGTTGCAACCGGGTTTCCTGGCCTTGGTGCTCGATGCTGATACTGCCGCTGACCAATACGGTTTCGATGTGGTCCCGGTATTGGGTGTTGATGTTGAACTGGGTACCGTAGACTTTGATTTTGATAGCTCCGACTTCTACCAGAAAGGGACGGTCGGGATCTTTGGCGACCTTGAAATAGGCCTCTCCCCGGAGTCTTACTGTTCTTTCGGCGCTTGAGAAGGCCGTCGGGTATTGCAATTCGCTTTCTGCGTTCAGCCAGATTTCTGTACCGTCGGCCAGTCTGATTTTAAATTCTCCGCCTCGGGGAATCTCCAAGCGATTGATCAGATCAGATCCCGTTTCATTGGCGGCTTGTGAATAATTCAGGCTTCCCTGGTCGCTGATCCGGATGATGGTTCCATCCTCTTCCTGCAATTGTCGGGAGGTGGTATGAACGGGAATACTTTGTCCGGAAGACAGGTGCAGAATGGCCTGTGAGGAACCGGGATGGATGGTGGTTTCTGCCAGCGAAAGCGCTTCTGTTTGTTCGGGAGAACGTAAAAGATAGAGACAGAGGCCACTCCCTAAAATGAGCAGGAGAATGGCGGCGATGCGGGACAGGCGGCGCAGGATTGTCCTGCGGTGCATTTTACGGGCGAATTCCGGGTAGCGGCCCTGGATTTGTTCGGATTGCAGAGCTGCCTGCAGGTGAAGGTGGCATTTTTGGAACTGCCTGAAATAATGGGTATGTTCCGGTTGTTCCTTGAGCCATTTTTCTACAGACTCGTTTTCTGCCGGTGTGGTTTCCTGCAACAGGTATTTTAATAACAGGGAGTCGATGTCTTGATGATTCAGCATGTCTGTTTCCTTTTATTACGAATACGGAAAGAGGATGCTTTTCATTGAATGGGAAAAGAATTTTTTTCAAAAAAAATCAGGAATATTTTTAAAATCATTGAAAATCAGATATAAAAACAGAGGAAACTCCGTCGGAGTTTCCTCTGTTCCTGGCTTCGGTCTGTTTTATTTTTGTCGGACAGGGGTGATGACTACCTGGAAATGATAATCCTGATAGGGTAGCAGATAGGGTTGCAGTGGCCAGGCTCCCCAGCTGTTGATACATCCGAGTCCCATTTGTTTCAGATCGAAAGATACGGTGGTCAGGTCGCGTGGCTTTAATTCACCGGAGTGACGCTGATCTTTGTTCCAGCCGTCATCCAGGTCTTCCTGCAGGTAGTTCAGGGCAGAGGCTGAGAACGGAACGTCCGAACGAAAGGCCAGTCCGCGCCCGTCGATGTCGGTGACTTTCCACCAGCGGATGTCTGATTTCGTGCCGGATTCCTGCGGACGGATGTAAGGATAATACTGGTCTTTGACCAATTGGCGGTAGCGCCCGAGTTTCTGGCTCTGATTCCGGTCGTCGTAGTTTTCGATGGGGCCCCGGCCGTAATACTCGATCCGGTCGAATTGACCCGGCATGACCAGTTGCATGCCGAAACGGAACAGGTAAGGCATGTCTTTTTTCTCCTTGTCTACGGTCATCTGTTCGCTGATGCGGATCTCTCCTTTTCCGTTGATGACATAGGTCATGGTCAGTTGTGCCGCCATTTTCGGCAGTTCGTAGTTGACGACAACCTGAATGTTGTTATCCTGTTCTTCGGCCTGGAAACTTTTCAGTTTTAATTCCGGATTTTTCCAGTCGGCAAAGCGGCGCTGGAGACCGGCACCGAAATCATTGTCTGTCGGAGCCCGCCAGAAATTCGGACGGAGAGCATAGCCGTATTCGATCATGTCGTAACCGTTCAGCCGGATGCCTTCGATCCAGCCGCTCCATTTCCCGAATGTCACTTCTACTTCTCCGGCCCGGATGACAGCATGTACCAGGTCTTCATACAGGGATGCCTTTTGATCGGTGGCTGTCAGTTCGGCGCTGAAGGCCCGGTAGGGAGCGATTTCCAGCTGGTCTTCGGCCACGGTGTAACCGGCTGGCAGCAGTTGGCGGGCCTGTTTGAGACGGTAGGCTACATTCAGCAGTATTTCGCCATCGTCTGGCAGATCCGATTCGTTGTATCCCAGTGTGATGGACTGAGTTTCCTGGGGAGCTATCTTCAAGTCGGCCACAACGCCCTGTCGGATGGGGTCGCCGTTTTGCAGCAGTTGCCATTCGAGGTAGTAGCCGCTGAGGTCTGTAAAGAAGTTTTCATTGTATACCTGGACAATTCCTTTCCGAAGATCTTGCGGCGTGGTCCAGATGGATTGATACATTTTTTTTACTTCGTACATGTGGGGATTCGGCTGGCGATCGGGGTTGATCAGACCGTTGCAGTTGAAGTTGTTGTCTGAAGCATCATAGCGGTTGTAGTCGCCGCCGTAGGCGTAAATCATGGAACCGTCGGCCGTATATTTTCGCAAGCCCTGGTCAACGAAATCCCAGATGAATCCTCCCTGCAGATTGGGGTATTTCCGGATCAGGTCCCAATATTCTTTGAAACCGCCCAGGGAGTTACCCATGGCATGGGCATATTCGCACTGGATCAATGGACGGGCATCTCCGCTTTTGGCAAAGTTTTCCATCCAGTTCAGGTCGGCATACATCGGGCAGACGATGTCCGTATGTTCTTTGCGGCCGGCCTGTTCGTACTGTACTGGGCGGCTGTTGTCCCGCTGTTTGATCCAGTCGTAGCAGGCGACGAAATTCGGACCGTCGCCGGCTTCGTTCCCCAGCGACCAGAAGATGATGGAAGGATGGTTTTTAAAACTTTCGACCATCCGTCGGTTCCTTTCCAAGTGGGCTTTGGCATAAGTCGGTTCTTTGGCCAGGGTCTGTTCGCCATATCCCATGCCGTGGGATTCGATGTTGGCTTCGCAGATGACATAAATCCCGTATTCATCGCAGAGATCATACCATTCCGGAGCATCGGGATAGTGGCAGGTACGGACAGCATTCAGGTTGTTTTCTTTCATAATCCGGATGTCTTCGATCATTCTCTCTCTGGAAACCTGATAGCCGGTGAGCGGATCCAGTTCGTGCCGGTCGGCTCCTTTGAACAGTACCGGTTGTCCGTTGATCCAGATCTGACCCAATTCTTTTTTCAGTTCTATTTTCCGGAAGCCGACCCGTTGTGGGATGACTTCCAGTACTTTCCCGGCATTATTCTTTAGAGTCAGGTATAAAGTATACAGATATGGCTCTTCGGCACTCCATTTATTCGGATTGTTCACCTGCATGCTGGTTTGTATCGTTCCTTTGCCGTTGGGTTTTACGCTTTGTTTTCCGACAGTGTTGCCGGCCTGGTCCTTCAGTTCCAGTTCGACAGAGCCGCCGTTGCGGGAAACTTCGGCCGAGATGTTCAGGCTTCCGTTCTGGTAAGCGGCATCGAGGTCCGGAGTGATGAAAATGTCCTGCAGGTGCTGCGGATGGCGGGCGTACAGATAGACGTCCCGGGCAATACCGGACAGTCGCCAGAAATCCTGATCTTCCAGGTAACTGCCGTCGCACCACCTGTATATCTGCATGGCAATCAGGTTTTTGCCGGGGTGTACGTAGGAAGTGATATCGAATTCTGCCGCCATTTTGCTGTCCTCACTGTATCCGACAAATTTCCCGTTTACCCAGACATACAGGTTGGAAGTGGCGGAACCGACGTGCAGGAATACCTGTTGCCCCTTCCAGGAAGCCGGCAGCTCGATGGTACGTCTGTAAGAACCTACGTGGTTGTTGGTTGTTTCTATCATCGGCGGGTTGGGGGTAAACTGATGAGACCAGGCATATCCGGAATTCCGGTACAGCGGGTCTCCGTAACCGTTCATTTCCCAGATGCCGGGAACGGGAAAATCTACCCAATATTGGTCTTCGAAATCTGTCCGGTAGAAATCGACCGGACGTTCTGTCTGGTCTTTGACCCAGTTGAACTTCCACATGCCGTTCAGAGAGAGAAAGTTCGGCGCTTCTTCCCGGATGCCCTGTTCTGCTAATTCTTGCGAGGGATAAGCGAAAAAAGCGGCTCTTGCCGGAGCGCGGTTGATTGCATTCACCTCCGGATTCAACCATTCATTCTTCTGTGCGAATGTGGTCATTGAAAGGCTTAGGCCTATACATAAAAGTAGTTTTTTCATAGGTTTATTTGTTTAACACGACAATTTCAGTCCAAAAATAGTAAAATTAACACTTCTATGGTTAAAAAATGATTTAAAAAGGGCCAAAAAAAACTCCATCATTTACAGTTCCTGTCAATCAGGAAATTTTTTGATGGAGTCAGAGAAAGGTACGGGCCGGAGATTTATTCCATATAACTGGAATTATCCCAGCAGTGTGTGCAAAGTTGTTCTTTCGGTAAACCGATGGCTTTTACCAGATCGTCCAAACGCTGGAATTGGAGAGAGTCCAGTTGCAGATGCTGGCACATCACTTTCACCATTTCCTTGTATTTCTCGGAGTCCGGATCGGAATACGGTTTCAATATTTCTTCGGTCAGCTGGGAGGTGCCTTCCAGATCCCGGATGACCCGGCGGGCGAACAGATCGAAAGTCGAGCGGGAAGTTGAGAAGTTCAGGAAGCAGCAAGGATAGATCAGCGGCGGGCAGGCAATACGGATGTGAACTTCTTTGACTCCGCATTCCCGCAGTTTTACGACGTTGTCTTTCAATTGAGTGCCCCGTACGATGGAGTCGTCCAGGAATACGATTTTAGCGTCCCGGGTGAACGCCTCGTTCGGCAGCAGTTTCATTTTGGCCACCAGATCCCGCATGTTCTGGTTTTGGGGCATGAAGCTGCGGGGCCAGGTCGGGGTATATTTTACAAAAGGCCTTTTGTAGGGGATATGCTTTTCGTTGGCGTAGCCGATGGCATGTCCTACGCCGGAATCCGGAATGCCGGCAGCAAAATCGGGGGTCAGTTCGTCCCGCTGGGCCATGGCCGCTCCGCAACGGTAGCGGGCATCTTCGACGTTGATGCCTTCGTAATAGGCGGAGGGATAACCGTAGTATACCCACAGGAAGGAACAGATCTGTTTGCGGCAACCGGCCGAGATAATCGGGGTGATGCCGTCTTTCGATACCCGAACGGCTTCGTGGGGACCCAAGTCCCGGACGATGTTGTAGCCTAAATTGGTGAATGAAGAGCTTTCGCTGGCTACGACATAGCCGAATTCGTTTTTCCCGATGATGATGGGGGTTCGTCCGAATTTATCCCGGGCGGCATAGATGCAGCTGTCGGTCAGGATCAGGAAAGAACAGGAACCTTTGACGGTCCGGTAGACATTTTCGATACCTTCCTTAAAAGTCTCTCCCTGGTTGATCAGAATGCTGATGACTTCTGTCGGATTGATGGCCGATCCGGACATCTCTGCAAAATGGATCTTTTCTTTCAGTAGTTGGGCGGATATTTCTTCCAGATTGTCGATGCGGCCTACATTTACGACAGCGAAGCGTCCCAGGTGGGAGGTGACTGTGATGGGTTGCGATTCCAGGTCGCTGATAACCCCGATTCCTAAATAGGAGCCGATGAAGCGTTCCAGGTCGGGTTCGAATTTATTCCGGAAGTAAGCACTTTCTATGCTGTGAATCGACCGAACAAAATCTTCTCCGTTGTAGAAAGCCATACCGGCCTTTTTTGTTCCCAGGTGGGAATGATAGTCTGTACCGTAGAAAACATCGGCAACACATTCTTTGCGTGATACGCAACCAAAAAATCCGCTCATATAGTAGTCATTTGATTAGAAAGGGCAAAATTATAAAAAAAGTGATTTTTTAGGACATTCTCTGCTTTTCTTTTTAAATGGAAAAGTTGCAAGTCCGTGATCTTTTTCAGATAATTTTTAATTTTTTGAGTTTTTTGTATAATTTTGCCGGCTGTTATCAAATAGTGAAAAATAGTATGAAACATCTTGATTTTCAGCCTGTATTGTTCGATGTCCTGAAAAATTACAACAAGGAAAAATTTTTGGCCGATCTGATGGCCGGGATTATTGTGGGAATTGTGGCTTTGCCATTGGCCATCGCTTTCGGTATCGCTTCGGGCGTCAGTCCTGAACAGGGATTGATTACGGCGATTATTGCCGGTTTTATCATCTCCTTTTTGGGAGGAAGTCATGTTCAGATCGGAGGTCCTACGGGAGCTTTTATCGTGATTGTTTACGGGATTATCCAGCAATTCGGGATTGAAGGTCTGGCGATTGCCACGGTTATGGCAGGTATCATGTTGGTATTGATGGGGGCTTTCAAGTTGGGAACGATTATCCGTTTTATTCCGTATCCGATTGTCGTCGGATTTACCAGTGGTATCGCGCTGACGATTTTTACGACTCAGATCAAGGATCTGTTCGGTTTGACGATGACGGAAGTGCCGGCTGATTTTATTTCTAAATGGATCGCTTATTTTCAGAGTTTCGGTACTACCAATTGGCTTGCTTTGGCGGTTGGCGTGGGCAGTGTATTGCTGATCTTGGTTACGCCGAAATTTTCGAAGAAGATACCGGGTTCTTTGATTGCGATTATTGTAATGACGGTTGTCAGTTATCTTCTGCGTCACCATTGGAATGTGACCGGTCTGGAGACGATTGGAGACCGCTTTGAAATCAATGCCAGTCTGCCGACACCGAACAAGTTGTTGTTCAATATAGAAACCATCAATCAATTGTTGCCGGCCGCTTTTACCATTGCCATACTCGGGGCGATCGAATCTCTGTTGTCGGCGACAGTGGCCGACGGGGTGACCGGTCACAAGCACAATTCCAATACCGAATTGATGGCTCAAGGAGCCGCCAATATCGTGGTGCCCTTTTTCGGCGGTATTCCGGCTACGGGAGCGATTGCCAGAACCATGACCAATATCAATAATGGCGGAAAAACGCCGGTAGCCGGTTTGATCCATGCGGTTGTCCTGTTGCTGATCCTGCTGTTTCTCGGTCCTTTGACGAAGCATATTCCGATGGCCTGTCTGGCCGGGGTGCTGGTCATCGTTTCTTATAATATGAGTGAGTGGCGGACTTTCAAGTCGTTGATGAAAAATTCGAAATCGGATGTGGCGGTATTGCTGACTACTTTTCTCTTGACTGTGATCTTCGATCTGACGATTGCCATCGAGATCGGTCTGCTGTTGGCACTGGTGCTGTTTATGAAACGGATGAGTGAGGTGACGCGTATCACTGTGTCGAAGGATCAGCTGGATCTTTCCCGGGAAGGAGAGATATATCATGAAGAGGAAAAATTGGTCGTTTCGAAAGGAGTGGAAGTGTATGAAATCGACGGTCCTTTCTTTTTCGGAGTGGCCAATAAATTCGATGAGTGTATGAAGACCATCGGAGACAAACCGGAAATCCGTATTATCCGGATGCGGAAGGTACCTTTTATGGATACGACCGGTTTGCATAACCTGGAGAGTCTTTACCGTCTGTCTTCCAAAGAGCGGATACAAATCATACTTTCCGGCGTCAATGAACGGGTTCGGGAGACGTTGGTGAAATCTTCCTTTTCCCGGCTAATCGGAGAGGAGAATATATGCAGTGATATTCACGAAGCCTTGAAACGGGCGGGAGAGGTCCTGGCTGAAAAGCAGTGAGTGAAAACAGCGGCTGTCTCAAGACAGCCGCTGTTTTTAGAATCCGAAATCGTCGAGGATGACCTCTTTGCGTTCGGCTTCCTGGAATGCTTTGGCCTGTTGGTGAACCGGATTCCCTTCGATGTAAATAGCCCGGAAAGGACGGACGGGGCAGACGTATTCGCAGCCGCCGCAGCCGACACAGATGTCGGGATTTACCGAGGGAATTGTCAGGCCATTTTTATAGGGAACCATGCTGACGGCCTGAGTGGGACAGTGCTCCGAGCAGGCGCCGCAGCTGGTTTCGTCGGTATGGACGATGCAGTTGTCGATGACAAAAACCACCCGTCCCATTTGCAGTTTGTGTTTTTCTTCCTTGCTCAACGGCAACAGGGCGCCGTTGGGACATACCTCAGAACATACGGTGCAGTCGAAATTGCAGAAGCCGTGCTCGAAGTCCATTTTGGGCTGCATCATACCTCCTGCGCCGTATTCGAACAGAGCCGGTTTAAGTACCCGGGAGGGACATTTGGCAATGCAGAGATGGCAGGCCGTACAGTGAGCCAGCAGGTGTTCGGCGCTTCGGGAACCGGGAGGACTCAGCGGGTGTTGCTTGTGCCAGGCTTTGTTGCTGTTGGAAAGCGGCGCGGCTTGTGTCAGGGCTTTGGCCGGAATACTCAGGGACAGGGCGGCGAGGGTGGCGACGAATTGTCGTTTGGAGGAGTCGGGGGAAGTTTCCGTCGGTTTGGTTTTACCGAGAAAACGGTAGTGAATAGCCTGTTTATGGCAGGTTGATAGACAGTCGAAGCAGTCCACGCACCGGCTGTGGTCGATCTGTCCCTCCCGACTGTCGATGCAGGCGGCTTTGCATTTGCGTTCGCATAAACCGCAGGAGATGCAATTTTGTCGGTCGATCGTTACTTTCCAGAGGGAGTAACGGGACAGGAAGCCCCAAAGGGTACCTACCGGACAGAGGGTGTTGCACCAGGTGCGCCCGTGTTTCCAGGCCAGCCAGCCGACAGCCCCGAAGGTCAGCAGGCCGATGAGCAGGGAGGCGGTGCTCAGCACGTATATCTGGACGTGGTAAAAGGTATAATTGCCGAAGTGGTTGAATACGCCGGCCAGCAGATTGTTGGCTCCCTGGTAGACCGGTCGGAAGACATTGACAGTCATGCGTCCGAAGGCACTGTACGGATCGAGCAGACTCAGCAAAACTGTGCCTCCCAGCAGGAACGCCAGGATGACGATTCCCAATATCCCGTATCGCAGCAGACGCTTCTCCCGGCTGAAGGCATATTTCTTTTTCCGGTTTGTTTTTTTGGAAATCCAGGCGATGACATCCTGAAAAATGCCTAACGGGCAAATGACGGAACAGTAAATACGTCCGAACAGCAGCGTGAGTACAAGCAGCGTGATGACCACGACAAGGCTGCCGGCCAGCAGGGCCGGAACAAATTGCCATCTGGCCAGGTTGGGCCAGCCGTCGGTGAGGCCTGCAAAATCCAGAAAGCAGCACGTGATCGTGAAACCGATCACGAGAGCGAGCAGGAGGCGTATCTTTTTCAGCATAGGTGTTGGTTAGATTTTTATCCGTTTGATGTTTAAACGATCGATGTCCATTGTCCCGATTTTTAACTCCTCGCCTTTGGCCAGGTGGCCGACCACTTCCAGCGGCATTTTTTCGATCTGGTTGAAAAATTTCGTGGCGGCGGTGTCAACGGCGACGATGTCCGGAGACATGAACAGTCCCTTGGTCAGAACGACGTCGGCTTCTGATTTCCCTCGCGGACCATTGGTTTTCAGGATGCGATAGGCATCGACTACGTTCAGTACGGCCGGTTTATGGATGGTGCAGATATCCGCAATGCATTGCTGCAGGTCGTTTGAATGGAAGAAGCCCCGGTCCCAGACGATGCCCATGTGGTTTTTCATGGAGATGGTCATTTTTGCGCCACCGTGGTTTTTCAGGATGGGGACGTTGATCCATACGTCGCAGTCGAGGATGGCTGTATGTACTTTGGCCTTTTTCAGGTTCTTCGCCCGGGGAAGTTCGATCTCCCGGTAATATGATTCTTCGTGTGCCGGCATGACTTTGGCGCCGGCTGCTTTGGCGGCCTCTTCGATGCCGCTGTTCTGGTAGCATTTGCGCCAGTCATCGCAGGTATGGTCGAATACCACCACTTCCTTGGCTCCGGCGTCGAAACACTGCCGAATGATTTCCGTAATCAGTTCCGGGTTGGTATTTCCGGCCAGTTCCGGTACTTTGTCCCAGCCGATGTTGGGTTTGACGACCACTTTCTGACCAGCTTTGACAAATTTGCCGATGCCTCCGAATTCCGCGATGGCTTTCCGGAACATCTCTGCCGGTTCGCCTCCCATGACGGCTACCAGATCATATGTTCCGGAGGTATGGTTCTCCTGGGCCATGATGTCCATGACGCCGTCCCATTTCATGGTTACGGCAGCTCCGGTCAAGGCCAATGCTTTTAAAAATTCTCGTCGGTCCATGTTTGTATGTTTTTGGGTTCAGTGGTGTCGTGTCAGGCGTAGTTGGCTATTTTCTTCAGAATGGCCCAGCCCAGGATGATCTGCAGCAGCATACCCGGGAAACCGATTTTGAAATCTTGTATGGCTGCCGAGAAATGGGAGGTCAGCGCCCATTCTGCCACACCTCCGAACAGTTGGTAGGCCAGAACGACCACAGCGACGTGGAGCAGCGAAACTGCTTTGCTCTGTTTGGCGACCCAGGCGGCACATACGGCCAGCAGGGAGGATTTCACCAGCAGCACCGGCAACATGCCTGCCGGTGGCATGCCGAACAGCAGATGATTGCACAGGGGAGAAAGTACGGCGGTCAGCAAACCTACTTTCAGCCCGAATTTGTAAGCTGCGATCAGGGTGAAAAAATAAATCGGCAGGAAGATTTTTCCTCCTTCCGGTATCAGATGGCACAACTGGGGAAGAACGATGTTCCCGGCAATGAAAAGAGTGGCAAATAGATAGGTCCGGACGTTGATTACCGAAAGATTCAACGGACGAAATTGAGAAACGATCATCATAGTGTATACCTAATTTTAGTTAAACCACTTCAAATATACCTAATTTTTGGGATTATGAAAAGGTTTCTCTACAGAATGTGAAAAATCGGCGTGTCGTGTCAATGAACGAACAGGATGCTGAGACCGATCAAGGCATAGATCAGGGATTCTGCAATATTGACACCCAAAGCGATGCGGGGATGCTGCATCAGTCGTCGGGCGAGCCGGTCGGCCAGGATGGCGACAAGGGAGAAGATCAGAAAGGCCTGAACCATAAAAATCAATCCCAAGCAGAGCATTTGAAATACCGGTTGTCCGATGTCCGGGTCGATGAATTGCGGGAAAAAGGCCAGGAAAAACAGAATGACCTTGGGATTCAGCAGGTTCATTAGAATGCCTTTCCGGTAAAGCTTGCCTTGGGCGGAGGCAGATGGCTGCAGTTCGAAATGGTTCTGATGCCGGCCGAGAAAGGCCCGGATACTCAGGTAGAGCAGATAGGCCGCACCGGCCATCTTGAGCAGGGTAAAGGCGACGGGTGAATTCATCAACAATACGGAAACTCCGAGACTGACGGCGGTGATATGTACGACCAGGCCGGTGCACAAACCGGCGACAAAGACGATGCCGGATTTCCGGCCCCGGGTGATGCTCTGTGTGATGACGAAAAGAATGTCCGGTCCCGGCATGAGGGTCAGCAATAGGGCTGCGCTGATAAATCCTGCTAAATTCATTTCAATGCCTTTTCCAATAATTTCCGGTTAAAAATAATGCTTCTCTGCAAAATAAATTAATTTTGTGACATAAATTAGTGATGAATTTGTAAATTTTATCGTCCATGTTCCCACTTTTTGCTCTGCTGGTTATTTTTTCCTATGCGATCGTTGCTTATCAGAGATTGTCTTATAAGCGAAACAAGGTGGATCAGGCCTTGCTGGTGATTGACGGATGTTTGAAAAAAAGATTTGATTTATTGCCGGAGGTGGTAGCGCTTCTCCAGCCATATGCCGCGCGGAAGAAAGATCTTGTTTCGGAAATCGGCGAATGGCAAGGGATGGAATACGCCCATTTGTCTGAAGCCGAGAAAGCCGCTTTTGATGCTTGCTCAACAGAGGTGGAGAAATTTTTGCAGACATTGGCAAAAGAAGGAATGGTTGGGTCGGATACGGATTGTTTTCTGCGTTTGCAGCGGGTATGGAATGAGACGGAGGAGCCGTTGAAGATGGCCCGCAGGGATTATGAAATGGCGGTGACTGTCTATAACCGTCAAGTTCGTTCGACACCTTCCAATGTCATTGCCAATTTGTTCGATTTTACTCCGAGAGCATGCTGGGAGAAGGCATGATTTTCATTTTTTATTCGTTTTTGGATGGTTGCCATAATTTATTTGATCGTCGGTTTTGTCATTTTGGTCTACGGGGCTAATTTCTTGGTAGATGGAGGGGCTGCGCTGGCTCACCGTTTAAAGATTTCAAATATTGTGATTGGGTTGACAGTAGTGGCTTTCGGAACGTCTACTCCGGAACTGGTCGTGAATATGATCTCTTCGCTGGACGGGAACTCTGCCCTGGCGTTGGGAAATGTTCTGGGTAGTAATATTTTTAATATTTTGGCTATATTGGGCGTGACGGCCCTGTGTGCGCCGATCGGGATCAAGCGTTCTACGACATGGGTAGAGATTCCCTTGACTATCCTGGCTTCCGTGTTGATTTTGATATTGGCGATCGGGGAACCGGATGCTTTGATTTCTCGGACCGAGGGATTTTGTCTGCTTTGTTTTTTTGTGGTCTTTATTGCTTATACCTTGTTTATTGCCAAACGGGGAGGAGTGACAGAGGAGGTAGACATAAAACCGTATGGAATGGGGAAATCTCTGCTGTTTATTGTTTTGGGACTGATCGGTTTGATTGGCGGCGGTCGTCTGTTGGTGAATGGAGCGGTTCAACTGGCTCAGCTGGCCGGGATTTCTGAGCGGATTATCGGCTTGACGATTGTTTCAATCGGCACTTCTTTGCCGGAACTGGCCACGTCGCTCATTGCTGCCCGGAAAAGGAATGCCGATATTGCGATCGGGAATGTCGTCGGTTCGAATATTTTCAATACGTTTTTGATTTTAGGGGCATCTGCCAGCATTATGCCTTTGCAGGTCCCGGAGGACAGTCTGCCAGACATTTGGGTGAACATGATGGCATCGGTTTTGTTATTCATATTTGTCTTCACAGGCAAAGGGCGTCGGATCAGCCGTTGGGAAGGGGCCGTATTTCTGATCGGATATTTGTATTATCTCATTTGGTTGATTGTACATTGACATAGAATTCTTTAATTTTGTAGATATTAAAAAATCGGATACATGAAAAAAGGTTACATTGTTCTTATTGTTATTGCTGTTATTGTTCTCAGCATTTTCTTTTGGTTTAAAGGAGCGTATAATGGTATGGTAACCATGCGTGAAGGAGTCGAGGCTCAGTGGTCGAATGTCGAAAACCAGTATCAGAGGCGTTTGGACTTGATTCCGAATTTGGTGAATACGGTAAAGGGCTATGCTGCACACGAGGAAAGTACCCTGACAGAGGTGGTAGAGGCTCGGGCAAAGGCTACGCAACTTCGTTTGAATCTTGATCAGCTGGATGAGGCGACTCTTCAGCAACTCAATCAGGTTCAGGGAGAATTGTCTTCGGCTTTGTCCCGTCTGATGGCGGTGGCGGAAAATTATCCGGATCTGAAGGCCAATCAGAATTTTCTGGATTTGCAGGCGCAACTTGAGGGAACAGAAAACCGGATTGCGGTGGAACGTCGGAAGTTCAACGAGGTGGCGCGTGCTTATAATACTTCTGTGCGGCAATTCCCGCGGAATCTGGTGGCCGGTATGTTCGGTTTTACGCCGAAGCCTTATTTTGAAGCGACTGCAGGAGCCGAGAGTGCTCCGAAAGTTGAGTTCTGATGGAGAAGCATGTATTTTGTCTTATTGAAAATCTGTGATGCATGAATCCTTCAAAGTATTTTACGGCTGAACAAAAAAGCCGGATCGTGGCTGCCATTCAGCAGGCAGAAAAAAATACTTCGGGTGAAATCCGTGTCCACATTGAGAATCATTCGAAAAAGGAGGTATTGGACCGAGCGGCTCAGGTGTTTGCCGAACTGAAAATGCACAAGACTGCCTTGCGGAACGGAGTGTTGATATATGTTGCTCTGAAGGACAAGAAATTGGCGATTTTGGGTGATGCCGGTATCCATGCAAAAGTACCGGAACATTTTTGGGATCGGATCAAGAATGGAATGGTTGAGCGATTTAAAAACGGGCAGGTCTGTGAGGGGATTTGTGAGGCGGTTGCTGCTGTCGGGCAGCAATTGAAGGCCTTTTTCCCTTATCAGGCGAATGATGTGAATGAATTACCGGATGAAATTTCTTTTAAAGATTAGTCATGAAGCTGTTGTTTACGTATATATTTCTGTTTTGGACGCTTTGTCTGCAGGCGCAGGATTTTCCGGAGCCCATGCGTCCCCGGCGGATTGTCAATGATTTCACTCAGTTGTTCTCTCCTCAGCAGCAGCGGATGTTGGAAGAAAAGTTAAGGCATTTCAATGATACCTCTTCGACTCAGATCGCTGTTGTGACGGTGGCATCTCTGGATGGTTATGAACCGAGCGATTATGCGCAGCGGTTGGCAGAGAAATGGGGCGTGGGACAGCGGGGCAAAGACAACGGGGTATTGGTGCTTGTCAAACCGAAGACCTCGACAGAAAGAGGAGAGGTGGCGATTGCGGTGGGATATGGTCTGGAAGGAGTCATCCCGGACGTTGTCGCTTCGCGGATTATCCGGAATGAGATGATACCGGAATTTCAGCAGAATCATTATTTTGAAGGGGTGTGCAGGGCTACCGATGTGTTGATGCAGTTGGCTGCCGGAGAATTTACGGCAGAACAGTATGTTCATAAAAAGGATCGACAAGGAGGAGGAAGTGGATTGTTTTCTTTCTTTGTGCTGTTGTTTTTTCTGTCGATTCTGTTGTTCCGTCGTCGGAGGGGGTATACGACCGGGAGTCATGGTAACGGCGGAATTCCTCCGATCTTTTTTGGTGGTTTCGGCGGTGGCCGGGGTGGGGATTTCGGTTCGTTCAGTAGTGGCGGCGGCAGTTTCGGCGGTTTTGGCGGCGGTGGTTTTGGTGGCGGCGGAGCAAGTGGAAGCTGGTAAAACGTTCAATAGAAAATATGCAAATAGAGGATTTGACCATATGTACTTTGCTAAACCGGCATGATACGAAGGGAATGGAATATCTGTTCGAGAGATATTACAAGCCTTTGGTGTTGTGGTCCTCTTCGTTTCTGCACAGTCTGCCGCAGGCAGAAGATCTGGTGCAGGATTTTTTTATCCGTTTGTGGGAAAGAGAGCGTAGGACTTTTTTACAGCCGCAGACTTTCAGGTCGTTTCTTTATACATCGGTGCGTAATCTGGCTCTCGATCGGATTGAAAAAAAAGATCCTCTCCGGAATGCTTCTCAGCTTCATACGTTGGACCGGACTTGGGAAGAGTATGATATGCTCGAAGATGAATTGCTGAATCGGATAAAGGGGGAAATTGAGAAATTGCCAGCCCGAAGCCGGGAGATCATTCAGTGTGTTTATTTGGAGGGGATGCCTTATAAGGAGACCGCTCAAAAATTGGGTATATCGGTCTCCACCGTAAATACGCTTCTGGTTCATGCCTTGAAAAAGATTCGACAGCTTTATCCCGGTCTGGATAAAAAAACAATTTTGTTTTTGCTGTTGTCGAAAAGAGAATTTGAAAACGAGGTTAGGGAAATTGTAGAAAAAATATAAAAAACATAAAAAATAGTCGGCTGTTTATATGGGTTTTGTAATAGAAATACGTATAATTGTATGTTATTAATTATAAGGTTATGGATAATCAAGAACAGCAAGTAGTACGGAATCAGTCGGTTGTAACGATCGGTGATTGGATCATTACGATGATCCTGATGTGTATTCCTATTGTTAATTTTATTCTGTTGTTAGTATGGGCCTTCAGTGCAAGTACGCCTGTCAGTAAAGCCAATTGGGCAAAGGCATCTTTGATTTTTATACTGATCGGCCTGATTCTTTGTATACTCTTTTGGGGGGCAATCGGCAGTATGTTTATTATGGGAATGCAATAACTTCTTTCGGCCCGGAGTCTATTCGTTCAGACTCTGGGTCAGTTTTTTTACCAGCTTGTATTTGTTGAAAAATTCTTTTAATACCACCCGCAGTACCGTGTAGGAGGGGATTGCTAAAATCATGCCCAGAATACCGGCCATGCTTCCTGCCATCAAAATGACCAGAAAGATTTCCAAGGGGTGGGCGTGTACGCTGTTGCCGTATATGAACGGCTGAAAGACCACGTTGTCGATCAGTTGGGTAAACAGCATTGCCAGCGTCATATAAATGAGCAAGGGGAGCATTTCCTGGTAAAAATTCATGTCCAGGTTCAGGACGATGCCGACAGCCAAACCGAAAAATACGCCGATCATCGGGCCGATGTAAGGGATGACGTTTAGGATACCGGTGACCAGACCGATGACGACGGCATTGCTGAAGCTCAGGCCGACGATGGAGAGACCGACGGTATTCAGTGTCATGACTCCGATGACTTCGAGGAGTAGTCCGACGAAGTAACGTACCAACAGCTTTTGTATGGAATCCAAGGCATTCCGGGCCTGATCCTCGTAGCGGGAAGGGATGATGGCCAGAACCATGCCGGTGAATAAACGACTGTCCTTGAGGAAGAAGAAGAGAATGAATGTAATTGAAAACAGCGCGACAAAGATATCGGTCATTGTACCGGCGACAATCCCGAACCAGGATTTCAACTGTTCGAGATCGAACAGTTTACTGAGGTTTTCGGTCACGTATTTTTCTACATTCTCGTCTTCATCCATCCATCCATAATGTTTCATGAGATTTCCGGCATCGTTGATGGGGCCTTTCAATTCCGTTACAATATTATTGACGCTCACATTTTCTAAGGATTGGAATTCGTGTACGACCAGCGGGATGATTGTGCAGAAAAACAGAATGAAAAAACCCCAGAGACAGATCACTGTAATGCCGGCTTTCAGGCCGTCGGGCAATTGGTGGCCTCGGAATTTGAAGCGGTTGAGCAGGTCTATGATGGGGCGTCCGATGAATGAGATTACGGCTGCTACCAACACATAAACGATGACAGAAAAAAAATACCAGGAAAAAAAGACTGCGATCGCTAATGCGATAAATCCCAATAAATATTTTGTGAATGTATTCATACTCTTGGCTTTTCTCAGTTGTTTTTCTCTCTTTATTTTTCAAAATTAAATAAAACCCGCGATATTCTGTAAAAGTGAGCTTATTTTTTGAATTGAAATAAAAAAAATGATCTGTAAAGATTTTATTCTTAAAAACCTTTATATCTTTAATTCGTAATTTAATTCGAAATGAATAATTGGATGGTTTTATGTTTGTTCGTCTTTGGCATATTTATTATGATGGTTTTTCTCATCTACCCGGATGGGGGAAGATGCTTGTCGTGATTGTCTTACTCAAATTGTTTATTTTGTTTGTGGTATTCAAAGCTTTTTTGATGCCGAATTATTTGAATACAACTTATACGACGGAACAAGAGAAAAGTGAGCATGTATTTTATGAATTGATACAAAAACCTTGATGTATGATATTGGAATTAACAACTACTTCGCTTGTGGAATGGTCTCGTTGGCAGTTTGCCATGACCGCCATTTACCATTATATGTTTGTGCCTCTTACGCTGGGTTTGTCGTTTTTACTGGCGATGATGGAGACCCTGTGGTATCGGACTGGAAAAGTCGAATGGTTGCATGCGGCTAAATTCTGGATGAAACTTTTTGCGGTCAATTTTGCCATTGGGATAGCGACCGGATTGATTCTTGAGTTTCAGTTTGGCTCGAACTGGTCGAATTATTCTTGGTTTGTGGGAGATATTTTTGGAGCACCTTTAGCCATCGAAGGGCTGTTTGCCTTTTTCCTGGAGGCGACTTTTTTTGCCGTGATGTTTTTCGGATGGGAGCGGGTGAGCCGGCGTTTTCATCTGTTATCTACCTGGATGGTATTTATCGGCTCCAATATTTCTGCCTTGTGGATTTTGGTGGCAAATGCCTGGATGCAAAATCCGGTGGGAATGGAATTCAATCCGTTGACGGCAAGAAATGAGATGGTCGATTTTTGGGCGGTGCTTTTTTCACCGACGGCGATGAGTAAGTTTTTTCATACGGTGACTTCGGCTTATACGCTGTCGGCCTGTTTTGTTATTGGCGTAAGTGGCTGGTTTATTTTGAAACGAAGGCATCTCGAGTTTTGTCGGAAAAGTATTTTGTTAGCTTCGGTTTTTGGTTTTTGCAGTATCTTGGCGACGATGTTTACCGGTGATCTCAGTGCCCGGGATATTACCCGGACTCAACCGATGAAGCTGGCCGCGATGGAAGGGTTGAACGAAGGAGGAAAGGGTGTGGATCTCACCCTGATCGGTTTGACCGTGACCGATCCGGCTTTGCCTTCCGACCGGATGTATCGAGTGAAGTATGGCATTGCATTGCCGAATATGCTGTCGTTTTTGGGTTATCATGATTTTGATGCCTATATCCCCGGAGTGCAGGATATTTTGAATGGTTATGTTTCTTCTGACGGAACGGAATATCCTTCTGTTGAGCAGCGGATGGCCAACGGGCGGATGGCAATCGCAGCCCTGAAAGATTACCGGAAGGCTGTCGACGAGGGAGACGATGCCGTAGCGGCTCAGGCGTTGCAGCTATTGAGAACTCATTTTCAGGATTTCGGTTACGGTTATCTTTCTTCTCCGGAGGAGGTGATCCCTCCGATTCCTTTGGTGTTTTACAGCTTCCGTATCATGGTCGGTTTGGGTTTTTTGTTTCTGTTGCTGTTTGTGGTGGCCGGTTGGTATGCGAAAAAAAGAAAATTCGCTTGTTTCCGGTTAATTCCCTATCTGGCTATTGTTTGTGTGCCTTTGGCTTATGTGGCCTCCCAATGTGGGTGGATTGTCGCGGAAGTCGGTCGACAGCCCTGGGTGGTGCAGCACCTGATGCCGACTCAGGTTGCAATTACCCGGATTGCGTCTGGATGGGTGGTGACTACTTTCTGGATGTTTGCCGTTTTGTTTACTTTGTTATTGATCGCAGAATTGGGAATTATGTTTGCACAAATTCGAAAAGGAGTAAAAGGGGCGGAATAGAATAATGTCATTTTTTATTGAAACTTTATATGGATGTCATGGATCTGAATATGTTACAACACTATTGGTGGATACTTGTCTGTATCTTGGGTGGAGTATTGGTATTTTTATTGTTCGTTCAGGGGGGGCAGAGTCTGCTCTATACGATCGGAAAGGAGAAGGGTGAACGGGATTTGATTATCAATACACTCGGTCACAAGTGGGAGTATACTTTTACGACCCTGGTGGTTTTTGGCGGTGCATTTTTTGCCAGTTTCCCTTTGTTTTATTCGACCAGCTTCGGAGGGGCTTATCTTGTCTGGATGTTAATTCTGTTTTGTTTTGTGTTGCAGGCGGTGTCTTATGAATACCGGAATAAGAAGAATAATTTTCTGGGGTCCCGGACTTACGAAGTTTTTTTGATGATCAACGGTTATGCCGCTCCGTTGCTGTTAGGGGCAGCGGTAGCTACTTTTTTTACCGGGTCTCCTTTTCGGTTGGGTGTCATGCGTGATGTGGAATGGATGACTCCCTGGCGAGGTCTGGATGCGTTGGGGGTTGTTACCAATTATTTCCTGGCTTTGGCAGTATTTTTTGCGGCAAGGACTTTGGCGCTGTTGTATTTCATCTTGACAATCGATGATGTCAATATTGGGGTGCGCAGCCGCCGGCAATTGTGGTTCAATGCCGTTCCGTTTGTTGTGTTTTTTCTGCTTTTTCTGGGGGTTATACTTACGGGGGATGGCTATGCAGTCCTGGCGGATGAAAGTATAGAACCGGTACGGTACAAATATTTCTTTAATTTGCTGGAGATGCCTGTGAATACAGGGCTTTTGCTCGTTGGACTGTTCGGTGTCCTCTATGGGATTATCCGGACGCTTTCCTCGCCTCTCTGGCGCAAGGGCATTTGGTTTGCCGGCAGCGGGACGGTGTTGGCCGTCATCGCTTTGCTTGTATTGGCCGGTTTCAATCGTACTGCTTTTTATCCCTCTTCGGTGGATCCGGATTCTTCCCTGACGATTTATAATGCATCGTCGTCGTTTTATACGTTGAAAGTCATGTTTTATGTTTCTCTGGTCATCCCGGTGGTCATTGCCTATATCTGGTATGCCTGGCGGGTGATGACCCGAAAGCCGATGACCCGGCAGATGCTGGAGGAAAGCGATCCGAAGTATTAAACAAAACGCCTCGATAGTCGAGGCGTTTTGTTTAATGTTTATCCCTTTAAAAGGGCTATTTGCAATACTTCCTGGATCTGGTCCACATAGTGGAATTTCAGTCCTTTCAAGTATTCTTTTTTGATATCGTCGATATCTTTTTTGTTTTCACTGCATAGAATGATTTCTTTGATACCGGCGCGTTTGGCTGCCAGTATTTTTTCCCGGATGCCTCCTACCGGCAGGACTTTTCCCCGCAGGGTGATTTCTCCGGTCATGGCGATGGCTTTTTTTATTCTCCGGCCGGTAAGGGCGGAGACCAGGGCGGTGACCATGGTGATACCTGCTGACGGTCCGTCTTTGGGCACGGCTCCAGCCGGAACGTGTATGTGGATGTCGTTTTCGGCAAATATCTTGTTGTTTATCCCGATTTCTTTTGCATGCGATTTGATGTACTCGAGTGCCAGGGTAGCCGATTCTTTCATGACATCTCCCAGGTTTCCGGTCAGCGTGAGTGTTCCTTTTCCTTGGCAGTAGCTGGATTCGATGTACAGTATTTCACCGCCGGCAGCTGTCCAGGCCAAACCGGTGACGACTCCGGGCAGTTCGTTGCCCTGGTATTCTTCGCGTGAGAATATGGGACTTCCCAGATATTCCTTTACTTTTTCCTCATCCAAAGTAATGGAGAATTTTTTATTCATTGCTACCTTTCTGGCGATGTGCCGCATGATTTTGGCAATGGTCATGTCCAGGCTTCGTACACCCGATTCGCGGGTATATTTTTCAATGATCAGTTCGATGATGGCGTCTGGAATGGATACATTTTCAGCGGTGATGCCATGATTCTCCAGTTGTTTCGGAATCAGGTGGCGCTTGGCGATTTCCCGTTTTTCTTCCATCAGATAGCCGCTGACTTCGATGATTTCCATCCGGTCCCGAAGCGGGCCGGCAATTGTGCTCAGGTCGTTGGCAGTGGCGATAAACATGACTTTGGACAAATCGTAGTCGATGTCCAGAAAATTATCGTGGAAACTGTTGTTTTGTTCCGGGTCGAGTACTTCCAACAGGGCAGATTGCGGATCTCCCCGGAAGTCATTGCCGACCTTGTCGATTTCATCCAGAATGAAAACGGGATTGGAGGTACCCGCTTTTTTGATATTCTGGAGGATCCGTCCGGGCATGGCCCCGATATAGGTTTTCCGGTGTCCCCGGATTTCCGATTCATCGTGCAAACCGCCCAAAGACATTCGGACAAATTCCCGATTCAGGGCTTTTGCTACGGATTTCCCCAAGGAGGTTTTTCCTACTCCCGGAGGACCGTAAAGGCATAGAATCGGAGATTTCATGTCTGCTTTCAGTTTCAGTACGGCCAAATATTCCAGAATTCGTTCTTTTACCTTTTCCAGTCCGAAGTGATCAGCGTCGAGTACTTCTCGGGCATGATTCAAATCCAAGTTGTCTTCGGAACAGTGATTCCATGGAAGTTCCAATATTTCTCGCAGGTAATTGGATTGTACGGAATAGTCCGGAGACGACGGATTCAGTCGTCTCAGTCGGTTCAATTCCTTGTCGAAAATTTTTCGTATCTCTTCCTTCCATTCTTTTTTGTCTGCTTGTTCTTCCAGTTCCTGTATTTCTTCGTCTACCGGATTGCCTCCCAGTTCGTCCTGAATGGTTTTGATCTGCTGGTGGAGAAAATATTCCCGTTGCTGTTTGTCGATATCCATTTTGACTTTTTTCTGAATATCGTTTTTCAGTTCCAGTAAGCTGACTTGTTTGCTCAGAATCTCGAGTAGTTTGATGGCCCGTTGTTTCAGGTCGTCTATTTCCAGTAATTCCTGTTTATGCTGATAGTCCACATCCGTATTTGATGAAATGAAGTTGATGAGGAACAGCATGCTTTCGATATTTTTCAAGGCAAATCCCGCTTCGTTTGGGATGTGGCTGGAGTATTTGACAATCTTGGAGGCCATGTCTTTCAATGATTCGGCGATGGCGTTGTATTCCGGATCATTTTCTGGAGCCCGCTCTTCGTTTTTCAGTATGATTTTTCCAAAATGATATGGGTCGTCGTACAATATATCTTCCAGTAAAAATCTGCGTTTTCCCTGAATGATTGCAGTGGTGGTGCCATCCGGCATTTCCAGTATTTTCAGGATAGAGGCGACCGTCCCCACTTGGTATAAATCGTTTATACTGGGATTTTCCGTATGGGTGTCTTTTTGGGCAACGACTCCGATGAAAGTATTTTGCCGGTATGAATCTTTGATTAACTTTAAAGATTTTTCCCGTCCGATGTTGATCGGAATAATGACGCCCGGGAACAGTACCGTGTTGCGGAGCGGTAATATTGGCAGTGTGTCAGGAAGCTGTATGTTGTCATTCAGCAATTCTTTCTCGTCTCCGAGAATCGGTAAGAATTCGGCTGAATCTTCTCCCATGTTTTGTAATAATACTGCTTGTAAGTTTATTTTGTTCATTGAATCGTCCTCTCTTGTTTAATGTTTGTGAATTTTTATCCTTATAACGACTGACATTTTGTCAATGTTTGGTGTAAAAATCTGATTATTCCCTGATAGGGCAAATCCTGTGCCACAATTTGAGAGTCCCGTGATTTATCTTGGATTAAAAATATTGTTTTGGTGCTTCCTTGGTTTTCCTTTGTTCGAATGGTTTATTTTAAGGCTTTGATCCAGGTGGTCATATCTTTCAAAACCTGGGGATAAATGGTTTCTTCGATGTCGGCATATTCAACCGGCAATCCTTTTTGAGCTGTTTGAAACATGTGATTCAGGTCCGGATAGGAAATGATGGTGACCTGTTTGTTGCCGTTGGCCGTGATTCCTTGCTGTATGTAAGTTAAATTTTCGATAGGGACCTGACAGTCTTTTGTGCCGTTTAAAGCTAATACGGGGCAGTTGATGCGGGCAAAATCATCTTCCGGATCGTATTTCAGCAGTTCTATTTTGTTCGGGTTGTAGAGCTGTCGGGTCGTAACGGCAGCCTGACCCGCTAATGGGGTTCCGTTGAAGAGCTCTGCCAGTCTTTTTTCGCAGGCGCTTGGATTGCCTGTTTGCAATACAATTTCCTGGGCTTGTCGCATGTAGTGATTATATTGGGTGATCAGTGCTTCCTGGGCTCCGGATTCTCTCAGAAGGGCTGCCCGTTGCATGAGCAATAGTTCTTTGCCGTTGACACCGCCACCGGCCATGGTGATGATGAACGCCGTTTCCTGTTGGGCTGCCAGGCTGAAGGCCGAAAAGGCACCTTCGCTATGTCCGATGACACCAATGTAATTGGTGTCGATTTCCGGACGTTGTTTGAGATAGTGTAAGGCAGCTTGTGCATCGGTCGTAAAGTCGGGCAATCCGGACGTTTCGAAATTGCCTTCAGAACTTCCGGTTCCCCGATCGTCCATGCGTAAAGTGGCAATTCCCTGGCGGGCAAAATAGTCTGCAATGACTAAAAAGGTTTTGTGTTCGAAAAAAGTGTTGTCTCGATCTTGGGGACCGCTACCGGATAATAACAGAACTGCTTTGCATTTTCCGCTTTGCTTTGGCAGGGTGAGGGTACCCGCCAAAGTGATATTGGCGGCCTCATTACGGACCTGAATTTCTTCGCTTGTGTACGGGAACGGAGGCTGAGGTGTTTGGGGACGCTTGAACACGACCGGTTGTCTGGTCAGTTTTAATTCGAATGTATATTCGCCTTGAGTAATGGTCCCCACGATTTCTTCATTTTGATATCTGCCTTGACAATAGAGGCGGATTTCTGAGAATCGGATGCTCAACAGGCTGTCTTTAAAACTGATGTCGGATGTCGTAACGATTCTTTCTGAAATATCCGGCATCTTAAGCGTAGCTGTGTAATGCGAATCGCTTGATTTTATTTCGATGTTCATCCGTAAACGATGGGTTTTCATATCCGGATAACCGTACCAGAAGCCTGTGATATCTTGTGCGTAAAGAACCGTTGAACTCAGTAATAAGACAAAGAATAGTAGAATCTGTTTCATGATGGTGTTTTTTACTGAAAACACCTAACCAGGCAAAAAGGGGGGGATTTTCGAAGACTTCTTGGAAAATGCCAGTGGATGAGAAAAAGTGTATTTTGTATTTAAATGAGATGTTCATTTATTTTTTTGAAAGATATGAATTTTATGAGAAATGTATATTTTTGTTTAAATTTTGTCCGAATATTAGCGAAACGATATAAAAGAGTATGGGCGATAACGCATATTATAGGCAGGTATATGAAAAATTGTTTAGAGACTCATATGCCCGTTTGTGCATCTATGCGGCAAGAATCACTCATCAAGAGGATGAGGCGGAAGAGATTGTACAGCAAGTTTTTGTGCGTCTTTGGGAAAATCGTCGTAAAATAGATTGGACATATGATCTGTCTGCTTATCTTTTTCGCAGTGTACGTAATGCTGCTTTTAATTATATCCGCAATGAACGTGTACGTTTTTGTTTTTATGATTTTTTGTTTCGGGAACAAATCGATCTGGGAGGAGAAAATCGTACAGAGGATCATGAATTTTTGTTGCAGCATTTGGAGGAGTTGATTTCTTTGATGCCGAAACAGATGCATGATATTTTTTTATTAAATCGTTTTTATGGAAAAACGGTTCAGGAAATAGCAGAACAGTTGAAAATATCTGTCCGTACGGTAGAAAATCAAATCTACCGAGCAATGAAATATTTGCGTGAACGACTTACCTCTTCTTCTGATCGTTTGTTGTTATTGTTTTTGATGGATTCCTGTGTAAAGACGGAGAATTAATTTGTGGTATTTAATATATTTTAACGTTTTTGGAATGAGTATTTATGCTTCTTGCTGTGTGTATGGATGCATGCAGATAAGAACGTAAAGTAATGAAACGGAAAAATCGGAAAGATATAGATGCGGAATACGAACATTTGTTAGTTTGTTTTTGGGGACAGAAAATAACGGAAGAAGAATTGCTCCGATTACAGGAGATATTGGTAACCTGTCCTGAAAAAATGAATGAATTTAAAGAACTGATTCCGGTAAGTGTTTTGCTGGATGAGCATCGTTTGGCTCGGCATTACAATGCGGATCGGGCGTGGCATGTGTTGTCTGCTCGTTTACGAAATCGTCGTATGTGGTTTGTCCGGTGTGCCTGTGCCATTGTTTTGCTGCTGATGATCGGAGGTGTTTACCGTTATTTCCAGATGGATGATGTTGCGGGAGAAGAATCGTCTGTTTTATTTGCCTTGCAGGAAGAGGCAATTGGAAAGGTTTATTTGGAATTGGATGAGAATCAGTGGCAGGAATTAAGTATGGACTCTTCTGTCTTTAAGGAGATTCAATTGTTAAATGAAGATGTTCCAGTGCAGAAACGTGATTCCCTGGAGGGCGAAGAGCATTGGCTGCGTTTATTTACGACGAAAGGGGCCATGTATGCGTTGGCTTTGTCGGATGGAACGAAGGTCTGGCTGAATGCCCAGTCGGAATTGATTTATCCGGATGTATTTCATGGAGAAAAACGTCATGTTTATTTGAAGGGGGAGGCCTATTTTGAAGTGGCAAAGGACGAGGCTCATCCATTTTTTGTTTGGATGGATGGAATCGCGGTGAAAGTATTGGGAACTTCTTTCAATGTGAAAGCCTATCCGGATGAACAGGAACAACGTGTCTCTTTGGTGACCGGAAAGGTTAATATTGTTCGGAAAAAAGACAGTGTCATGTTGGCAGCTTTGTCCCCTTCTCTGGAATGGCGTATGGATATGACCAATGAACAATCGGTGATTCAGAAATTTGATGAACGAGAGGTGTTGGCCTGGAAAAATCATTTATTCGTTTTCAAAGATCTTCCTTTGAACGCAGTGTTGACTCAGATTGAGCGTTGGTATGATGTGGAATTCTCTGTTCCCGGGGAGCTGGCTGATTATCGTTATTCAGGGACTATTCCGCGAGAAGTGACGATTGCGCATATTTTAGACATATTACGTTTAACCGGAGAAATAGAGTTTGTCATGAAACCAGATAAAAAAATAGAGGTAATTCCCAAATAAAAAAGAAGTTAGGAAGAGTGTGGAAGTTCTCCTAACTTCTTGGAATTAACCGTTTGTCAGTTAAATTTAATCTAAACAAAGTTATGAAAAAATTGAGAAAAGCAATTTTGTTCTGTTTGCTTTTTTTGTCTACGGCCCCGATTGTGCTGGGACAATTGAAAAAAATGGAAGTTAGTGTTCAGAATGCGACCCTGGAGCAGTTATTGGATATACTCCAAGAAAAGGGGTATAAAGTATTCTTTAAAACAGATTTGGTCAGGCCTATAAAAGGGATTACTCTGAAAATGCAGGATTCGACTGTGGAGCAAGTATTGGATGAGGCGTTGAAGGGGACAAATCTGAAATATACTGCTACGGGAGAGACAATTGTGCTTTCAGAGAAAGAAAAAACGGAAGAGTTGGAAAAAATAACTGTTTCGGGGGTTGTGAAAGATAAAAACGGACAGCCTCTTCCCGGTGTAACGATCCGGGTAAAAGGAACTATGATGGGTTTTGTTGCCGATGTGGATGGAAAATTTACAGCTTTGTTGCCTCGGCAGGGGGATTTGGCCTTGGTTTTTTCTTTTGTGGGATATCAGACGAAGGAGGTGACTGTCAATGAACATTCGACAGATCTTACCGTTGTCTTGGAGGTGGATGTGATGGAAATGGATGAGGTGGTAGTGACCGGTTACCAGGTGATCGATCGGAAGAAGTTGACGAGTGCCATTACATCGGTTAAGATGGATGATATTATGGTGCCATCGGCTACCTCATTGGATCAGATGTTGGAGGGGCGTATCCCGGATTTGATGCTGACGGTAAATTCCGGTGAAGTAGGGGTGGTCCCTCGTTTGCGGATTCGGGGTACTTCTACGTTGATCGGCAACCGGGAACCCTTGTGGGTGGTGGATGGTGTGGTTGTCAATGATCCGGTCCCCTTGGATTCGGAAGTCCTGAATGATCCGGATTATGTAAATCGTATCGGGAATGCGATTGCCGGTTTGAATTCACAGGATATCGAGCGGATTGATGTATTGAAAGATGCTGCCGCGACGACCTTGTATGGAACAAGAGCGGCGAATGGAGTGATTGTGATTACTACCAAGAAAGGACATGTCGGGAAGCCCTTGATTCGTTACAATGTGACGGCTACTTACAAAAGACGTCCCCGTTATTCCGACCGGAAAATAAATGTGATGAATTCGAAAGAGCGGATTGATTTGTCGCGGGAATTGGCTGCCGCGTCTTATGTATATCCTTCTAATATGAATATTGTGGGATATGAATATCTATTGCAGCAGCTATATGCCAAGAACATAGATGACGATGAATTTGCGGCAGAAGTAAAGAAACTGGAAGAAAACAATACGGACTGGTTTGATATTTTGACTCAAGATGTGTTTTCGCATAATCATACCTTGAGTATTTCTGGTGGTAGCGAAAATTTGCGTTATTATTCTTCTGTCGGTTATTCTAAAGATAACGATGTGATAAAAGGTCAGGGAATTTCCCGTTACACGGGGAATTTGAGTCTGGATGCTGATCTATGTGATTGGCTTGCCATGTCGATGGATTTTAACGGTAATATCAGTAGCCGAAATTATGAGCAAAGTGAGATCGGTTCTATTGATTACGCATACAGAACGAGTCGGGTGATTTCTCCTTTTGATGAAGAAGGTGAACTGAGTTCTTACAAGAAGAAATATAACTCTTCATATCTTTATAATTACAATATCTTGAATGAAAAGGAGAACAGTTATTCTGCTCAGGATAATAACGGTTTTAGCTTGACTCCTCAATTGAATTTTAAATTTACGGATTATTTGAATCTGAATGTGTTGTTCAATTATTCCGTATCGAATGCAACCATAGAGAGCTATTGGGGAGAAAATACTTACCATGCTTCCTGCATCCGGAAGTCAGAGTATGATGAAACACCTCCTGCCGATAGTGAATGGCCGTATGGGGGTGAATTGACGACACAAAATACGCGCAATACGACCTATACGCTGCGGGGTCAGTTGAATCTCAACAAATATTTCGGTGTGAATGAACAGCATAATCTGAATGGAACTTTGGGTTACGAGATGTCATCGTCCCGTTATGAGGGATATAAATATGTGGATCGAGGGTATTATGCAGATCGGGGGAAGAATTTTGCCAATGTGACGTCTTCCGAGTATCCGAACTATACGACGTGGGTGATGGGGAATTTACCTGAAATTTCTGATAATTTGACTAATTTGATCGGTGCTTACATAACTTTGACGTATAGTTACAAGTCCTTGTTCAGTATCAATGCCAATACGCGTTATGATGGTTCGAATAAATTCGGCAGCCGGAGCAATGAAAAATTATTGCCGGTGTGGTCTGTCTCGGGAGCCTTCAATGTTTCGGAATTAGAATCGTTGTCAGCAGAGTGGTTGAATTTTTTATCTCTTAAATTGTCTTATGGATATCAGGGAAATATGCTGGACGGGCAGAGTCCCGTATTGCTGTTGCAAAATAATCCGCGGGATACCTATTACGGAAAATTTACTTCTTCTGTGGCTGCTTATCCTAATCCGGATTTGAGATGGGAAAAAACGAGTTCCTTTAATGTTGGTTTTGAATTGTCCATTTTGGATAATCGGATACAATTGAGCGGTGATTATTATTCTAAATTGACCAAGGATGCTTTTATGAATAAGCCGATTTCCAATGTGAACGGCTTGAATTCTTATGTGATTAATTCGGGAGAAATTCTGAATAGTGGTTATAATTTTTCATTAAATCTGGTCCCTGTTAAGGTCGGTGATTTCAAATGGTCGTTTTCTACGATGATTTCAAAAACGAAAAACAGACTGAATACAAGACCGGATGCGGAAGTGCATGAATTGAGCGATTTCTTGAATGGAACGGCTTTGGTCAAGAATCAGGCGGTGAGTACGTTTTATTCTTATCGTTTTGTCGGTTTGCATCCTTTAAACGGAGGTCCGTTATTCGATGATTGGTCGGATCGCATCGATCTGTTGAAAAATATGGATAAATACGATGCTTATACGACGGTATTAAAACCAATGGGGAAACGTGATCCTTCGATATCCGGTAATTTGTATCACAATATTTCCTATAAGCGTTTCCGTGCAAATATTGTGTTGGCCTATAGCTTAGGTGCAAAGTTGCGGTTATCGCGCTTGTTGACGGATATTTCCGGGACTCGGGCCATTTATTCCGAATATAATGCCAGTCGGGATCTGTTGAATCGCTGGAAGGTGCCTGGCGACGAGAAAAAGACGATCATCCCGGCGATTCTAGGAGTTTCGGATCCGGATTATTATGTATATAATAGTCCACATTGGTCGGTAAGTGCAGATTACAAGGGTGTCGCTTTGGCTAACAATTATTGGGATATGTATGATTATTGTGATGCCCGAGTTGTCAGTGCGAATTATTTGAAATGCAGCAGTGTTTCATTTTCATATGTTTTCCCAGAGAAGTGTCTCAAGAATCTTTCCCCCAATGCTCGTCTGGAAGCGACCTTGTCCGCGACTAATTTATTTACGATCTGTTCGAAAGAATTGAAAGGGCAGACTCCGACCCAAAGTGTATTTTCCCAGATACAGTTGTCCGATCGTCCGACGATTTCATTCGGATTAAATCTTACGTTCTAAAATTGATGTTATGAGACAGAGTATATTATATATAGTGTTGTTTTTCTTGTGTAGCTGTGATTTTTTGGAAGAATATTCACAGGATACGGTTTATGTGAGAGGGTATGAAGATTTGGAAGAATTGCTTCTTGGTGAAGGGTATATGGATGCGAACTATGCGCGTCCATTGGAAGGCGGTTATACGTACTATCCGTATATTCATTACATGCAGGATGAGACAGACGAATGTGAAACGAGTCCTTGGGGAGGAAGTGCATATAATCGCAGGGATGCGATTTTCGGATATTATACTTGGCAAGATCGTTGTGGAGTGAGTGCTGACGGCACTTCCTATGCGGATGAAAGTGCAGATTGGACACAGTTGTATTATCATGTTAATATTGTAAATAGTGTTATTGATGTCGTAGATGAGTATATTACCGGTAGTGAAGAAAAACGTCAAGGGGCTTTGCGAGTGAAAGGAGAAGCTTACTTTTTGAGGGGAGCCTATTATTTTACCTTGGTGAATCTTTACGGTAAGCCTTATAATAAACTTTCTTCGGAAACGGATCTGGGAGTTCCCTTGAAATTGACCGGAGAGATTCAGGATGTGATTTTTCAGCGAGAGTCGGTTGCTTCCGTATATGAACAGATCTTATCGGATTTGCATGTGGCGGAAGATTGCTTGGGGAAGGTGCCTTCTGCCGGGACTATATATCAGGCAGATAGTACGGCGGTCCACTTGTTGCTTAGCCGGGTTTATCTTTACATGCAAAATTGGGTACAGGCTTTGGCGTATGCACAGAAAGTGGTTGCAGCCCGAGCAGAACTCGTAGATCTGAATGGTTTTTCCGGAGGATTCTTGTCAAAATCTTCGATAGAAACCATTTTTTCCATGGGAGGGAATTCGATTATGTGTAATACGGTAAATCAGTATAAAAGCTTTCAGGTTTCACGGGAGTTGTATGATACTTTTGATATTGGGGACCTTCGAAAAGATGTTTTCTTTTGGACTTGCGGTGATTTTATCGGTTATACGAAAGTTGCGAAAGGACAATTTGGAACTTGGAACAAGGAACCGGATGACCCTGAGTATTATTATTACCACTATTCGTTAGCTTATGAGGCTAAGCCAGCAGATATTTCAGATAATTGGCTTTTGCGAACGGCGGAGGCTTATTTGAATGGGGCTGAAGCGGCTGCATATTTAGGGAAAGAAGATGTCGCTGAAAAGTTGTTGGAATATCTGAGAGAGAGACGGTGGAACTTGGAGGCATATCATGTATTGTCGTTGACCGGTGAAGATCTGGTGAATTACATTCGGGAAGAAAGGAGAAGAGAGTTGTGCTTGGAAGGGCATCGTTGGTTTGATTTGCGACGTTATACGGTATGTGAGAAATATCCTTATACAAAAGAAATTGAGAAGATTTATTATGTTTATAAAGATGTAAATTCAACGGAAAAAATGGAAAAGCGTATTTATAAATTGGAAAAGAATGATCCGGCTTATACGCTACCTATTCCTTTTGAAGTATTAGAATATCATACGGGTATGCCAGATAACATGCACCCGCAAAGAAATTATGTGATGGAATTTGTAAATTAAGGGTTATGAAAAGTGTAAAATATATTTTGTTCATTTGTTTTTGGGGATACTTTTGTGGTTGTTCGGAGGATGATAATTTCAGTTTATTGGATCTGAGAGATAATTATTTTGCAGTGTCTGGGGAATTGACAGATCCGGAATCGATGTTAAGACGTTCTTTTTACGAAGAAACGGGTGTACATCTGTTATTTAATGATACGCTTCGGAAAGAGTATCGGGGGACAGATCGTTATGGAGAGGCTGTTTATTTTGTTGAGACCGTGAATTATGGTTATTATTTAACCAATATGCTGGATTCAAAATATCTTTTTAATTATTTCACAGAATTGGAGGAGCAGCAGGCTGCTGTGGATTTTGTATGTCAGCGGGTGTTTTCCTCTTTCAGCTCAAAATTGTATCCTTATTCTTTGTTGTTGGCGAAGAGAATTGATGCCTATCAATTAAATGGGGACGAGGATGAATATGTGTTAAATGGGGAGGATC
Organism: uncultured Odoribacter sp.; assembly: GCA_944321165.1. Taxonomy (GTDB): domain Bacteria; phylum Bacteroidota; class Bacteroidia; order Bacteroidales; family Marinifilaceae; genus Odoribacter. The sequence continues at coordinate 168,611 of CALUKE010000004.1, read as the reverse complement.
TGGATTATATTTCGGGTTGGAAGGGAATTGCAATCTCTTTGCGGGATATTTTGCATATGACGGAGGAAGAGAAAAACGAGTATGCTGCAGCGTTGATATTGCAAATTGTTTCGACTGGGATTGCGCAGGTAGAGGAATCGGAGTTTGTTGATTTTTTTTCATGGGCAGACGGTTATTATGAGCAGTATGCTCTTTGGGTTCCACTAGAGGATATTAGATCTGTTGGTTTTTTAGGATATCGTCCTGGGCTTTTAAGGCAATGGTATTCAAAGGTTGAAGATCAGACCAGTTATGTAAAAGCAATTTTAGGTATGACAGAAGAAGAGTTCATGGCGGAAAATGGTGCTTTTCCGGCTTGTGTGGCGAAATGGAATGAAATGAAACGGATTTTATTGGATTTAGGATTACAATTAAATTGATATGGTTATTATGAAAACGAAACTATATGGATTCCTGATGTTACTTGTGATGACGTGGGCTTGTAACGAGAAGGAACAAGAGAATGTGCCGGAATATGTTCCGCAGAATAAAGGTGTTTTCATCGATGAACGGGATGGAACGGAGTACGGATGGATTCAGGTCGGTGATTTGGAATGGATGACTTCCAATATGCGTTATGTACCGGAGGTCGGTTTGTATGGAGTTTACAAGGATCAAGGAGAACTTGGCGAAGGTTCGATGACAGATTATATGTTTGAACGTTTTGGATATTGGTATGATTATGCTGCAGCAATGAGTATTGCTCCGGCAGGTTGGCGAATTCCTACAGATGATGATTGGAAAAACTTGGAACAAGCGTTGGGGATGACAGAACAGGAAGTTAATCGCCGAGGAGATAGAGGGACTTATGAAGGGGATCTGCTTCAGCAGCGGGATGGAGGATTGGGCATGCAGTTGGATGCTGGTGGATTTTACTCTGTTTATAGAGTTGCTTATACGAACCATTGGCGTTTTAAGGGTGTTTACGGTTTTTTCTGGACCTCTACAGAGGATGATGAAAATGACGGATTTGTTTATTTCCGCAGAATTGCGTATAATTCTCCGGGTGTATACAGAGAAAGTACCATGACAACCAATTGGTTAAATGTTCGTTGTTGTCGAGATGCACAAAAATAAGAACATATTAATTTCGTGTGCAGTAAATAGAAATATATACACAAGGTTACAAATTGTGTGATGACTTGTAAAACGATTGTTATGAAAAAAATAGTAGTGTTGATTTCCCTTTTGTTGATGGAGGTTGCCGTTTTTTCACAGGGGGGTATTGATTTTAGATCAATGACACTTAAAGAAGCTTTGCTGAAAGCAAGAGAGGAAAAGAAATTGGTATTTGTGGATTGTTATACATCTTGGTGTTTACCTTGTAAGTATATGGCAGATGTCGTGTTTCAAGAAAAAAATGTGGGAGATTTTATGAATTCGGAATTTGTTTGCGTCAAATATGATATGGAAAAAGAAGAAGGTTCTGAATTGGCCAAGAAATATAATGTAAAAGCTTATCCTACTTTTTTGATTTTAGATTTGTGTGGATCTGTACGTCATAAATTTATAGGGGGTGGTGATGCAGAACAGTTTGTGCTCAGAGTGAAAGAGGCTTTTGATGAAAATAGGGCATTGGGAAAATTAGCGGAGAAATATCGTTTGGGAGATAAAAGTTGTGAGGTTTTGCTTTACTATGCGAAAGTGTTAGCGAATACTTATGATGAAAAAGCGAAAGATGTTATAAATGAGTTATGGGCAATGACAACTGATGAAGAAAAAATATCAGCTGATTATTGGTTTATTTTTGAAGACGATCGTTTTAGTCCTCAGGGATCGGATATGGCTCTTTTCTTATTAAAGAATCGGGAAAGATTTAATGAAAAGATTGGACGAGAGACTGTTGATACACGATTGGGTAAGAAATGGGATGATCTGATTATGAAAATATTGCGAGGAGAAGGAGCAAAAGTTTCAGATGAACAATTAACTGTTGCGAAGAGAACAATTCGTTCGTTGAATTTGTTACATGGTGATGAATTGTTGGCAAAATTGGCGATCGCGAAAGCGATCAAGACTGATGATGTCGAGTGTGTCATTAAAGCATGCGAAAAGCAATATGAAAAATTAGAACCTAGTATACGGCGGCTTTTACCATATTATTTAAGTAAGATACTTGCAAAAACTGATGCTTCCCAGCGGGAGCGTTGGGAACGGTTAACCGATTCTAACCGGTAGATGAATGAAATGGAGCACTGCTCTCTATGGTGAGGGCAGTGTCCATTTTTTGATGTCATCAATGCTTGGATCGGTCATTAATACTTTCCCTTGAGGATCAATGAGGAAAACAGCCGGAATGCTTTTGACCTTATAGGCAGTTCTGATCTCGCTGTCTTTAAAACCTTTGGGATCAATTAATTGTAGCCAGGCGATTTTGTCTTCCCGGACTGCAGTCAGCCATTCTTGCCGATGGCTGTCCATTGAAATGGAAACGATGTTTAAATTCATTTTTTTTAGTTCGTCCCAGTGTTTATTTAATTCTTTGTTTTTAACCCGACAGGGGGCACACCAGGAGGCCCAGAAATCGATCAGTAGATATTTGCCTTGAAATTCTTTTAATGAGTGCATTTGATTCAGGGTATCCGGTAGACAGAAAGCGGGTGCAGGACCGCTCAATTGAGAGTCTTTTGCTTTTTGGTATGCGGCTAAAATTTCTGTTTTAAGGTCACTTTCCGGGATGTTGTCACCTAATGCATCCATAGCCTGGTTAAAAAAGCGATAATCGACTTCGCAAAGGTACAGGGATTCATAAAGTATATTCAGGGCGATTTCTGTTCCTGCAAATTCTTGAATTCCTCGAAGTATTTGTTCGTTTCGAAAGGAAAAACTTTTTTTCATACGTGCGGATAGCGCTGTTTTTTGTCCGATGTCTGTGATGGTATCGTATCCTTTTCCTAATTGATGATAAGCTGAATCCAAGGTATATATTTGTTTCAAGAATTGTACATACCGATTTTGGAGTGAGTTTCGGGTATTGGATAGGATGTAGTAGTGATCATTCTCTGGAATAACTTGGTAATGTTGATTTTCCATATATATCGGAAGACGATGGTAACCAAATTGAAGAAATGCCATCTTTTGGGGGATAATGCTTCCGGACAAGCAAAAATGACCACTGTTGTCTACAGTCGTTGTGAGAAAAAATGAATCTTTCGGGCTTATTGGATATTTCAAGCGGATGCTTTCTCCGATTAAAGGTTCGGATACTTTTCCGGTCAGTTTGAAACCGTTTTCTTCTTGACAGGCCATCAGACCTGTCAAGAGCAGCAGATAGAGTAAATGGTCTTTCATATTTACAGCGATTGATTCAGGTATTCTGTCAGTTTCTGACGCATGTGTTCCCCCCTCAAATTTTTTTCGAGTATAATGCCCTCGGGGGAGATTAGAATAATAAAAGGAATACCGTTGTAACTATAAAGTTTTGTGGTCGTGTTTTGTGAGTCGATGAGTTGAAGATAATCCATTTTTTCTTCCTGCAATGCTTTTCGCCAAGCTTGTTCAGAACGATCAATGGAAACTCCGATGACTTGCAGCCCCTTGTCTTTGAAAAGAGAATGGATTTTCTGTAGGTTGGGTATTTCTTTTCGACAGGGACCACACCAGGAGGCCCAGAAATCGATCAATACATATTTGCCACGCAGAGAGGAAAGTTTTACTTTTTCTCCGCTGGGAGTGGAGAGTTCAAAATCTGGCGCTTCATGTCCGATCGCACAGTTTTTATTGCGGAGAATAAGATCTTCTAATTGTTTTAATGCATGGCAATTTCGGATGGAAGGATCGAATTGTTGCCATACGTTTTCTGTTTCGCTGATATTTTCTGTTCCTAAATAGGGTGAAATAAGTACAGCAAAAGGCATACTGGAAGTATGGGTGGGCAGGAGGGCAAATATTTCCTGGCGTCTTTGTGTTTCCCATCTTTTTAATTCCTGACTGGCTTGTTTGAGTTTAGTCAGATTTTCAGCAGTTTGACTGATCTCGTTGTATTCATGAAAGGCTTGATTATAACGGGTGTATATTTCTCGGCTTTTTTGTGTAGATGGAAGAGAATGAACAATTCTGTCATATTCTTTTTTCCCAGGGGAACCGCATACTTTCAGTAATTTCATTTTGCTATCTTTGAGTTCTGCCTTTATTTTTATTTGGGGGGAATCGATGAACAGGTTGATGGTGGGAATACTCATGGAAGGACCTAAAGGTCCGACAGATGGAGCATAAAGTGTATAATAACGTAAATCTCCGGTTTCCACTTCTGCCGCGATAGTGAAGTGATCGTTCCGGGTGGTTGTTCTGCTAATTTCTTTTTGATCGCTGTTTAGCAATAATAATTCCTGGTTTCCCAATCCTCGAATGGAACCTTTCAGTGTTACTTTTTCGACCTTAGCAAGTAAGGTAGTCGGAATAAATCCGACTACACATATGATAAGTAGTAAAATTTTGTACATGTTTTTATTTTTCTTTATACATTACTTTGACTGGTTCATCTGCAATACCGATGTAAGGAGTTCCGATGGCTGCGCCACTGTCTCCATCATAAATGTAGAGTGATCCTTTTAAACCTTCCCGTTTACTGTTATAGGTGGCGATGTATAGCTGTTTTTGATCGATGGATTGGTTCATGCATTTTATGGTTTCGTCTGCAGGCAGGGTGATAAAAGGAGTCGACGGAATGTCGGATTGATTGTATGACCATTTGTAAACCTTGTTTTGATGGCTGAAATATAGACAACTGTTGGGATCATTGACCTGAATGACCGAATTCTCAGTAAATATGTTTGTATTGGTGGTACATTCTTTTTCATATAAGATATCCAATCCCATGGTTTCAAAACTTGTCAGGTATGAACCTATTTTTGTAATTAGATATTGATTCTCATGGAGGCTATAGACAATTAAATTCCCATCTACATCGAAAAAGACCTGAATGATTTTGCGTCCATCGAAATAATTATGACACGGGAAATAACTGAAACTGAAATCTGCCGGATTAAGACCATTGGCATATATCTTACTGTTTTCATCGTCAATAAAGGCGATTACTTGTGATGAAAATTCATTTGGACGATCATAGGTCCTACTGAATTTGACATTTTGAGGAAGATCGGTATATGGAAAAATTTCCAAATCAGCGATCTGAACCTTGGCTACTCCTCCATTGGGGGAGGTCATGTAAATTTCGCTGCAATACCGGGAATCGTAGGAAATCATGTCCTGCGGAATGAAATTACTGTCGTACATGGAGAAATCGAATACATGGGTTAATTGGAACGATTTCGCATCCAATTGATACATTTTTTGTTCCTTTCCGCACATGATATAAAGTTTATTGTATACTTTATCGCAGTCGATCGGATCTTCTCCCAATTCTTCTCCGTCATTGGTGTAAGCAAACAGATTCTGCCGGAATTGCGGTTGCAGACCTTGGGCGATTTCTTCCGGGGTTAGAGTCTTCATGAAGGCCAGGCTGCCTTTCCCGTCTTCTCTTTTCCCGAGTATCAACAGACCTTCTTCAAATTCTGAATTGACGAATATGTGATAATATTTGATGGTACTTCCATATTGGTTGCTGGCGACTAAGCGCAGATAAAAATGTCCCAGCTCTGTTGTTTTGTACTCCAGGTTTGCTTCCGTACTGATTTCCTTAAAGGTGGTCGTAATTTCGTGGCTGATGGCGTTTTCTGTGTATTTCCCCAAACTCCATTGCCAACGGATGTCGTCTCCTTCGTAAGAATACTGGTTTTGTATGGAGATATTGTCTCCCAGATATAGATTGATGCTGTCATGGGCATTGCCTGTTATCTGAATTACTGGGATGTCCTTTATATCCAAGGTAGAATCATCCTGGTAACAACCATTGAATAAAAAGGGTATCATTAAAAGGGATATAATTGTGAATTTTTTCATGGCTTAATTATTAGGATTCGGAATTTGGTACATGGGATCATTGGTTTCTAAATAGTATTCGTACATGGGGGTGAGTATGTAACGGTTTAGAAATCCTTGATACTGATAAATGGTCAATAAATTGGTTTCTGTCCCTTGGTCAAGATTTTCTCCCCACTTGGATTTAATGGCATTGAAGAGAACCGGACTTTTTTCTTCGCTTTGGTGAAAATAGTCGACCAGTAAAATAAATTTTTCCTGATTATATTCTCCTACTTTTTCTGCGCGCCACCAGACTGGGGCTTCGATATCTTTGTTGTCGAACAGAATGACACATTCTTTGATGTCTGTCGGGGCATACCTGTCGTTCTCTAATAATTGTAAAGTCAATTGATATTCCTTATTCTTTTCGAGTTGTAGTTTGTGAAAATCTACTGGGATATAAGCTATCAATGAATCTTTTGCCATGATATTTGTTTCTGTCAGGTGGTAATGTTCTCCGTTGATGGCAGTGGTTTTTTCTTTTACAATTTCGATTTGGAAGGTTTGATCCTCTGATTGATTGACAAAACCGATCAACTGAACTTGAATGTTTAAATCGACCTCTAGATCCCGTTTCAGTCCATAAGTGAATCGAATGGTATCCTTGGTAAAGAACAGTTTATCCTTGTCATTTTTGTTGTAAATCTTATAATCGGTATTCTCACATGAAAGCAAAGAGAGAATACTGTAAATAACGAATAAGTATATGGATTTTTTTTTCATGATTGTATCGGATTAATATCTGTACTCTGTTTCATTTTCAGGAATAGGGAACACATAAATGTCATTGGATGCCTGATAGGTTTTGCCGCTTTTCGCTTCGTAAATATTTTGATTATATCTTTTTTGAGTGAAGAAATATTGTCCTTCACCTATAAACTCTTTTCTTCTTTCCCGAATAACCTGTTCAAGGGTCAGTGTTGCCCCAGGTCGATTGGCGTAACCTGTTAATCCTCTTGAAACTAAAACCTGATCGAAGTAGCTGATAGCTGTACTTTGATCTTGTATGCTTAGATAATATTCTGTAATAATATAGTATAACTCAGGAAGGCGTAACAGGTTGATTCCTTTGATGCGGGCTTCCGGTCGTGTTGTGTAGCTTAACTCGTATGTATCAAGTATCTTGACGAAACGTAAGCCATTGGCCTCTATGCCACTGTAATTTTTAAACCATTTTTCATAACGATAATCTGTACCTGTTTTATCGGTCTGATAGGTATCATCATGATCTGCTTTTAAAAATAGAGAAGAACTTCCTCCTGACAGATATAGATCATTTCTGACATTGGTATAGAAATTCTGACTGAATAATCCCCAGATGGTTTCTTTCGGAGAAAGTACTCCGTTTATCAGATTTTCGATTTCAGATTTATCTGCCAGTTCGAAATATCCGCATGTTAAAACTTTTTGTGCGTATTCGGCGGCTGTTTTCAATTCTCCCTTTGTCCAATATACTCGGGCCAACAATCCTTGTATGGCGTATAGATTTAAATGAATTTGCCGGTCTTTTAAAAATTCATTGCTTTGTTGATCCGTATTTTGGAAATATTCTCCGTTTTTCAGCATGATCTCTTCTGCCGTTTTTAAATCTTCGATGATTTTCTCATAGGTGGCTGCTGCACTTAAAAACGGACTGACTTCCAGTTTGTATTTGTTTACGTAAGGAATACCCTGAGCCGATTTGTTGTTTACAATATTTTCACTGAACAAGCGGAGCACTTCGAAGTGTAGGAAACCTCTCAATGCCAAGCTTTCGGCTTTGTATACATGATATAATGGGAAGGCTGTTTCAGGATATTTGGCCAGATTTTCCAGAATGTTATTGACATAGGAAATATTTTTATACATCCCTGCCCAAAGATTGTCAATGGTTGGACGTACTTGGGAATCCTTGTATTCGAAATTACAGATTTTTAAAGTGATGTCGCCAGGATAATCATGAAAGAAATATTGTGATAATATGTCGTTGAAATAGTAAGTCATGGTTCGTCCATAGAAGGATGGGCTGGCCAGGGTGGAGTATACACCGTATAAGGCATCTTCAAATCCCTGGGCGTTTTTGAAGAGTTCGTTGTTTACAACTTCCCCTTCGGGACGAACGTCTAAAAAGTCGTTGCATGAACAGAGAAGGGTAAAACAACATATAAGGTATCCGTATTTTAGTTTTTTCATGGTTTTTGATTTTAAAAGGTTGGACTGATTGTAAAGGAGAATCCCCGACTGAATGGGTAGGAAGTTCCTCTTTCGTATTTTACTGTAGACAATCGAGCGATATCGTTCATGCCGGCAGACAGACGAAGGCGTTTAAGACCGAGCTGTTTTAACCAGTTGGCACGGAATTCATATGCTAGCTCTATTCGGTTTATCTCTAAGGTATTTTCGTCTTCGACAAATCGGCTGCTTTGATAGCTGGTTCTTGATTCTGTGTTGGCAATATCCAAATAAGGGAAAAGATCGTTGACCTGTTTCCATCTTTCATCGAATGCCCTTTGATCGACGTTTTTGCGAGGATCGACATTTTCTACATTGTCTGCTCGAGTTGTATTATAAATTTGGCCGCCGAATTTGTAGCTCATGCTGATATTTAGTGACCAGTTTCGGAAAGATAACATCGGGAAAATGGAACCTTCCAATTTGGGTGATTCATCTCCAACAACGACTTTGTCATTGGTACTGTATCTTAAGGTATATTCTCCGTTTTTATTGATGAATACTTCTTGACCGTTTGCCGGATTAATACCTGCAGATCTTACTGCATATATGGCCGTTGTTGATTGCCCTTCTTTATAAAGTACTTTGGGTTTCCCGATGCTTGACTGATTGGCTAATTCGTTGGCGGCGGCCAATGCGTTACTGATGGCTAGAATTTTGTTTTTGTTGTGCGCCCCATTTATTTTCAGCAAAAATCTCCAATCCTTATTTTGTACAAAAACAGCTGAGAGGTCGAATTCAATACCTTTGTTCCGTTGTTTTCCCAAATTGCTTTTGACTGTTGTTTCTCCGATGGAAGGCGGAAGGGTTTGATCGATCAACAGGTCATCCGTGGTTTTTATGTAATAGTCTAATGTCAGACTGATACGGTTGTTCAGGAAATCGGCATTTAAACCGAAATTATGGGTTTTGGTCGATTGCCAGGTGAGGTTTTCGTTTCCCATTTGTTTGGGAATGGCACCCATTCCGTGTAAGTAATAATTACTCTGATTATAGGTATAAGTAGTAATTGCCTGATAAGATGGGAAAGATATGTTCCCGGTGATTCCATAAGAATAACGGAATCTCAGGGTATTCAACCATTCTTTTTGTAAGAAAGATTCATTGTGCAGATTCCAGCCGGCTCCGATTGCCCAGAAAGGGGCATAGCGGTTGTTGGCTCCGAATTGTGAGGAACCGGAACGCCGGATGGTCCCGTCTACGAAATATTTATTTTGGAGAATGAAGTTCAGATAGGCAAAAAAACCGGCCCTTGTTTTGAGATCTTGGCTCCCACCCGGATGTGAATTCTCCTGATAAGTGGCAGCATATTGAGGCGAATGAAGTTCCGGTTTTAAAAATCCGGTTCCGGTGAAACTGGATGATTTGGCATCGTCTTTATATATGTCGCCACCGACATTTAGAGTAAGTAAACTGTTTTCACCAATGTGTTGATTATAGCTGAGTACGAAATTTCCGCTGAGATTGAGTGTCTTGTTTTGGTTTTCAATTAACTGGCCTCTCTTTTGAAGGTCTTCTTCCTGAAGATAAACGGCTGATGTTGGAGAAGAGAAGGCTTCCTGGCTGGATTGTCCGCTGACAATGGAACCATTGGCAGTTAAATACAGGCCTTTTATGATATCCCAGCGGATATTGACTGTATTTGTAAAAGAGTGACTGGACGTTTTGTTGTAACTGCCGCATTGGGCTTCATATAAAGGATTATTGACTTCCCAGGATAATTTTTTCTGTAGAACGCCGGTCTCTTCATAGGGACTGTCGTATGGATTTAAAGCAACATAGTTTGAAAAAGTACCATAAGGGCTATCTTTTGAGTTTACTCCGGAGTAGTTGCTTTGGTAGGAAACCGTGACTTTGTTGGCAATGTGATAGGCAAGAAATATGCTGACGCCGTAAGTATTGCGATAGTCATCCTTCATGACACCTGAGACGTTCCGGATATTGGCGTTGATGCGGTAGGTCATGTTGTTGCCTTTACCGCTGATTCCGACAGAATGGCCAATCGTATGTCCTGTCCGCAAGGGTTTTGCCATCCAATTGGTGTTCATGCCTTTGGATATCAGTAATTTTTTGCGATTGTATTCTTCTAAATCTGTTTTCTTTTCGAAGTCATATAGATTGGCTCTTCTCTCGAATTCGAGTTTATCGGCGGCATTTAAATAGTCGTAGGTTGTTAAGTCTGGGAGGTCAATGCTACCGTCTAGATTGTAAGAAAGACGTAATTTTTCATGCAGGATCTTTTTCCGTTCAATCACAATTACGCCGTTTGCGGCTTTTTCCCCATACAAAGCAGCGGCAGACGCATCCTTCAGAACATCGACCCGTTCGATTTCGTTGATATCTAAATCGTATAAATCGCGGAGAGTGATTTCGAGTCCATCCAATATGATGATTGGTTGGTTGGGGTTGACATCTGCTTCCGTGGTGAGAGAAGAGGTGCCTCGGATGACGATTTCGGGAAGGTGGTTGGGATTGGATCCGCTCTGGTTGTTTTCGACAATTTTAAGTCCGGGAGTTAACATGGCTAAGGCGGATATCAGGTTTGTGTTGGATACGGTTTTGATATCTTCGCCCTTGAGTGTTTTGACGGAGCCGGTGAAACTGTTCCTGTTCTTGGAAAAGAAACCAGTGACGACTACATCTTCAAGGGCTGTTTGCGTTTCTTGAAGAGTAACATTGTAAACAGTTCGGTCAAGGGTAATGGGAAGTTCGATATTTTCCATGCCGATAAATGAGAATGCCAAATAAAGATTATCGCTAAAGACGATGTCCAATTGGAACATTCCCTGGTCGTCGGTAGAGGTCCCGATGGTAGTCCCTTTAATGAGTACGGTAACTCCTGGTAAAGGTTCTCCTTGACTGTCTTTCACTTGACCTGTCAGATGCAGTTCGCGTTTTTGATCGGGAACGGGTGCTTTTTTTATGAAAATAAGGTCTTCTTTTATTTCATAAGTTAAATTTGTTCCTTGTAGCAGGGAATAGAGAACTTCGTGGAGTTCTGCATTTTCCAATTTGATGTTGGAGACTGTGATGTGATTGACATCTTCGGAAGAATACAGAAAACGATACTCACATTGGGCCTGAATGTCGCTAAATACTTTTTTCAGGTTTTCTTTTCGTACATCTACGCTGATTTTGTTCTGGGCATGCGAAATCGCCATACCCGGAAGCAACATCACTAAAAAAAGAGCAGTGAGAAAATGCATAAATACAATTTTTTTGATTTTCTCCGACAGTGGAGGGGTTAATCGTTTTTTTTTCATAATTTTGTAATACATTAAGTTTGTAAATACTTGATTTATCAAGTGTTGCTAATGACGGGGGATGCGGCGAATATCTCCCGTTTTTAATATCTGAATACAGAAACGGTCTGATCCTGTATTTGGAAATGCACTTTTTCAAGATGTTCTATTTTTTCGAGAAATTCCTGAATATCATCGTATTTCCGTAATTCTCCGGTAAATTGGATTTTTTTCAAATCCGGATGGTCGTACCAGATATTCATATTATACCAGCGGGCTAAGGTATGGAGAATTTCTTCTAAGGGCTGATCGATGAAGATGTATTTTCCCAGATGCCAGGCTGTGTAAAGCGATGTGTTTACCTGCGTTTTCTCGATTGTCTGGCTATTGGAAAGAGTCCGGGCCTGTTCGCCCGGTTTCAGGATGGTATTCCCTTGGGAAGTGCTGATTTGTACCGATCCTTTTTCAAGGGTCGTCAGGATTTGAGCCTCTTCCGGATAAGCCCGCAAATTGAAAGAGGTCCCCAGGACCGTCGTTGTCTGTTCGCCAGTGATGACAATAAAAGGGCTGTGTTCATTTTTGGCTACTTCAAAATAGGCTTCTCCTTTTAGATATACTTTGCGTTGGGTAGCTTCAAACTGTACCGGGTATTTCAATTCACTTTCTGCATTCAACCATATCTTGGTGCCATCGGATAATTTTAATATGTATTCGCCTCCGCGAGGGATGAATAAAGTGTGGTATTCTCCTTTAACATTGTTTGATCTTTGGTATACTAGTGTGTCCTGTTGGGAGATAATGCCTGTTTGTAGTATTGGACTTCGACGTGTTGTGGAGTCTAATTGGATGGTGGTGCCGCCAGGGAGCGTTAAAATTGCAAATGGACTTCCGGGACGAATGCTTGTGCTTGTATCCGAAATGCGGGAGGGTTCTTCTTGTGTCGATTGCGGCCATAATAAGGCGCTAAAGACAAAGAGAATTAAAATGGCTGCCGCATATCCCACACGTTTGAATAGGCGGATTCGTTTTTCTTTTTTTATATGTTTCTGCATTTGAAGATAATGATATTCGTCCGGATGTTCTTCAAACATGCTTTGATATTGTTCAAAATTTTCTTTTTGAAGCAATTTGTTGAATATTTCGCGGTGGGTTTCGGATTCCTGTAGCCATTTTTCCAGCTGTGCCTCGTCGGCAGGCGAAGACGTCGCGGTGAGTTTTGCCAGGATATAAGAAACAATTCGATAAGGATCTTCTGTTTTCATGGAATGATTTTTTCTTTATAGACACCACCGAATAAAAAAGTGGGTATTTCCGTAAAAAAATCATAACATGATTCCGAAAATATCGTATAACGTGCGATATTTCTCGCGGAGCAGCTTTTTGGCTTTTTTTCGTTGGGTTTTCACTGTTTCTACGGATAAATTCAAATCTGCCGCTATTTTTTCAGAGGTGTCGCCGTTGAGCGATCGTTGAAAGATGTTTCGGCATTGAGGGGGAAGTTCGTTCAGAAGCAGTTGTAGTTCCCGATACACTTCATTGGCGATAATTTGATCCCAGAAATTGTTTTCCGACAAGGTGTCGTTGTAAATTTGTTCGTTGTTTTTACGGCGTTGTGTGTCGCGGATGTGGTTTAGACAGCGGTTGCGGACTGCTGCATACAGGTAAGTTTTAAAAGCACTCAGGTGGTTGGGCAGCAATTTCTCGTGATAAATGTGACAAAAAATTTCTTGAACGATGTCTTCTGATTCTTCTTTGCTTAACCCCAGTTTTCGGGCAAAAATACAGAGCGCGGAGAAGAAATGCTTGTATAAAAGCCGATAGGCGTTGCTATCCCCTTCTCCGAGCAATTGTATATGGTATTCTGTGAATTCTGCAGACATCTTTTATCAGAATAATCCGATTGCTGGATATAAACCTGTTTAATGGGAGCAAAGATAGAGATTTTTTTTTCTTGCCTCTTTTAAAAATGTAATTATAATTGGTTTGTCCAGAGACAAGAGGAGCGCTTTTTTATGGGAATATAATGGATTTCGGAGTGATTTTGAACTTTTTTCGGTAGCAAAATCACTCCGATTCTGGATCACTATTTGGCAACAATTTGGATTAAACTTCGAAGTGAAAGTTGGTTATATTGAAGTTGTGCCTGAATGATTCCTTTTTTCCCATCCTGATTTTTGAATGCGAAGACATCCTTGTGATTTATTTCCAAACGGTCGACTGCCTGAGAAAAATCCAGCTGTTCGACAAAAGTGTCGTCTATTCGGTCAAAATCACAGGCTTCTAATTTCATGAAGACCGTATTGCGCATCGATTCGCTTTTATAGGTTTTGTAGGAAGTAGTTGTAATCATAAATTCTTCAGTGGCAGATGCATGCGGATTAAAGGCATAGGTTTTTTTGTCTGCATCGGTAGCCGTAATGATTTCGATGGATTCTTCTTCTCCTGAAAAAGTGAGATACTTGGCGTGTTTGCCGTTGGAGTCGAAAGCATAAAACGAGGCTCTGCCCGCATAGGTCATATATAAATACAGCCAATCATTGCTTTTGATGTTGACGATTTTGAAACAGGGGCGTACGCTGGCGGTATTGCCTTGATCATCGCTGACTTTAAAGCGCATGCTTAGGGTTTCTCCGACATATTCTTCTTCCAAGGGTACTGTCATCGGGAGCAGTACCATGACTGTCGATACAGGTCTGGACAAAAAGCCGGATGAATCCAAAGAGAGCCCTAAACTCTGATCAACCAAAGTAAAGTTTATCGAATCCAGAGATATTTCAAATGGATGGCTTTTTTCATCCACTTCAATTCGAATAATTTTGCCGAAATTTGTCGAAGCGATAAATTTGAACTGAATATCAGCTCCCGGTACCGCTTTTACCGTATCGACCGTTTCCATCAAAGAGATATTGATTTGATTGGATGGTTTCAATACCTCATCTATCGAACAGGCTGCCAATGTCATGGCAACATAAATAATAATATAGATTTGCTTCATATATTCAATATCTTATAGTGGTTTTTGCACAACATTCGGATTAAAATCCAGTTCCATTTTGGGAATGGGGAAACACAATTGACTGTCATCTTCGTAATAGGGATTTAATTCTTTCAGTTTACGAACATTGCCGCTTTTTATACGGATTGCCAAAAAGTAAATCGCTCCATTTTCCATACTCAATTCTTTTACATTTTCATTAAATATTTCGAGCAATAGATCGGAATGGTCCCAGTAATTTTCTTCGTGTAAGGGTAGATTTCCAGCACGTTCCCGCAAAGTATTCAATGGAACTAATATGTCTTTTATCGGGTAGGACAGACGGGCCATGGCTTCTGCTTTCATTAACAGTACTTGTCCCAATCTCATGTAATACATGGGGCAATTTCCGTCCGCTACATAGTGTTTTACCCAGGCTTCCTTTTCTACTTCCGAAATGCCGTGCATGATTTTGACCGTGTCTAATGTAAAGGCAAAACGGGCATCTTCTTTGTTAAAGATTTCCAGGAACATATCGCTGGGTTTATAGATTCCTGTACCAAACAGACGTAGCAGGGAAGGATTGTTATCATCCAATTCCGGCAATGTTTTGATATGTCGGGTGAACATGAGTTCGGTGGAATTGTAGCCTCTGCTGAAGATGTCTCCGTATGTTTTTTCCAATTGAAATTCATCCGATGCTAAGATTTCATCACACAGACGAACAACTTCCTCATAATCGGCTGTTTCTCCACGACTGAGCAACAGATCTGCTTTGAAGGCTTTCGCAGTCGTTGCACAGGTCCGAAATTTGGAATAATAGCGGGGACCGAATTGGATGGCATAGTCGAAATCTTCAAAAATTTGTTTGTAGCATTCTTTTACGGAGGATCTTCCCATGAAATTATTGGAGAGAGAGGCTGGCTCCAGTCTTAACGGAATACCCAAATCACTGTTTAAATCCCAGAAATAACCGTAACGGCGTAATAAAAATCCCAGTGCGAAACCTCGCATACATCTGGCTTCTGCCAGAAGTTCTTCTTTTCGGCCAGCGGCGAATACATCTTCCGGGAGTTTTTCTACATTGTAAATAAAATTGTTGGCGGCATTTATCATCTGATACATTTGAAACCAGGGGGTATAAATCCTTGTCTCTTCTTCCCGTTGACGCAGCATGCTGAGGTCTTCCACTTCGAAAGTGCCGTTGTATTGGTCATACAGCAAGCCACAGCGGAATTCGTTGTCGGATATGTAGTAGGCGCTCAGTGCACCGAAACCGTGCAGAAAGGAATAAATGCCGTTCAAGGCAGTTTCTGCCGTTCTTTCGTTGGTGATCGCATTTTCGGCGATCAGATTGTGCTTGGGCATTTCATTATCTAGCCAGGTGTCGCAACCTCCGGAGAGTATTGCAAGCAGGATACAAAAAATGATATATTTCATATGTAATTATTTTAATGTTACTTTTAAGCCAAAATTAAACATGCGTGTTCTGGGATAGGCTTCGGTGTCCAGTGACGCTCCCTGAATGGTGTTACGACTCCAGGATTCTGGAGAGGGACCCGGATAGGAGGTGATGGTGAAGACGTTATTTACAGAAGTAAACAGACGTACCTCTTGGAATAATTTAGTGGCTTGTAATATTTTTTCCGGGAATTTGTATTCTAGGTTGATGTTCTGGCATTTGAAATAGGAAGCGTCGTGAACCGCAAAATCCGTCAATGCATTGCGGTAATAATCCAAACGCAAGGAGGGGTAACGGGAATCCGGATTTTCAGCATTCCATCTTTTTAAGGCTACGTCCAGGACGTTTCCGGTTGAAGAAGAGGCAAATGAAAATTGTTGCTCCTGGGCAATCCATGCTTTTTGGGCTCCGACGCTGAAAGTGCCTTGCAAGCTTAACGTAAAACCTTTCCAGGATATGCGTGTGTTGAATCCTCCTTCAAAATCAGGACGTGAACACCCTAAAACGACCATGTCTTCATAATTTCCGCTGACTCGGTTGACATATCCATCTCCATTTTGATCTACAAGCTTTAAATCGCCCGGTATTGTTTTGATGTGTGAATATTGTTCCTGATATTGATGTTCTGCATTCAGGGATTCATAATAATTGATTTCTTCTTGAGAACGGAATACCCCGTCTGTCTGGTAGCCGAATAATAACCCCATGGATTTCCCTTCCTGCAGGATGGTATTGGTCAGATAGGACTGTCCGGGAACGGATACGTAGCGGGCGTCCAAATTTTTAATCAGGTTGATATTTTTTCCGATATTGAAACTGACATTCCATTTCCAATTGTCGTTTTCTATGACTCTGGCTGTGATATCGAATTCAATTCCTTTATTTTCGATATTGGCAAAATTTACATTGCTTGTTTTCATTCCTGTACTTGGAGCTAAGGTGAACGGATACAGCAAACCGTCCGTTTTTTTCAGATAGACACCCAATGAGCCCGAGATCCTTTGTTTAAAGAAACCGAAATCCAGTCCGATATCATATTGTTCTGTCGCTTCCCATTTCAACAGATCGTTACCGACCTGACTGGGGATGATGGTCGGAAGATTTTGGTAATCTCCTGCTTCATATAGTGTCCGCCAGCCATATTCGCCGACATCCGCATTTCCACTTTTTCCCCAACCGGCTCTTAATTTGAGAAATGACAATACTTGCTGTTCTTTTAGAAATTTTTCTTCGCTCAGGATCCAGGCAACCGCTAAGGAGGGAAAATTTCCCCAACGGTATTTGGGGGCAAATTTGGAGGAACCGTCGGAACGAATGGTACTGGTGAGTAGATAGCGATCGTTGTATTTGTATTCTACGCGAGCGATGAATGATACCAATGTTGCTCCTTTGTCGCTTCCGTCGAGAAAGTTATATTGATATGGATTGGCTCCTTGCCAAATGGCATTCTGGATATCGTCGTCCGAGAAATCTGTCATGGCCAATGACATGCTGTTACTGTGATCTTTGGTATATGAAAAAGCGGTTACTGCAGCTATTCGATGTTTGTTTTTAATGAGAGTATTGTAAGAAAGCCGTAATTCTAGTTCATGATATATTCCTTTGCTGGTTGCATATCGTCCATAGCCTTTTTGGTCTTTCCAACGGTCGCTGCCGGTTTCCGTTTGACTGGAATTGTAGGTGTATTGTTCTTCCTGTCTGTGCTGGTAAGTGTAGCGGGAAGAAAATAACATGTTTTTCAACGGTTGTGCCTCAAAGCTTCCAGAAACCCGGAAGTTGGTACCGTCGTTTGTTATTTTATTCCCTTCCATTTCCAGAATCGGGTTGGGTACATAATCTATTCTCGATCCATTTGTGTATGAGTGGATGTACAGGGAACCGTCTTCGTTATAGGCTTTTATATCCGGTCGTCCTGTTGCTGCAGTTGAAATTCTGGCTCCTGTGGATAATCGGTTGGAAATGTTTCCGTTTACTTTTAGATCGAATTTCAACCAGGAATTGATTTTAGTCATCAGGTTGGCGTCTAATGTGTATCTTTTGAAATCCGTCATCTTCATTTCACCTTTTTCATCCGAATAATTGAAAGCCACATTAAAGGTCATCTCTTTCCCGCCTCCTGTAATGAGGAGGTTGTGTTGTTGCTTGATGCCGTTTCGCATGATGTATTTCATCCACGGAGTATTGGCTTCTCCGAAAAAGTCCGGAGAAGTGAACAGTTTGTACCTGCTGTATTCTGTAATGTCTTTATAGCCTGCTGCGGCTGCTTCATTCCGGACTGCTTCCATTAAAAGTACCTTGAATTCGTCAGCAGTCAGGGTATTGATTTTGGAAACCAGGGTCGATAAACCACAATCGTAGTTATAGCGTATTTCTGTTTTCTGATTCAGATTTCCTGATTTCGTGGTGATTAAAATAACGCCGGAGGCAGCTCTTGAACCATAGATGGCTGCGGAAGAGGCTCCTTTCAATATATCGATATTCGCAATGATCTGCGGATTGATTTCGTTGATATCGAAATCTGACGGCATGGGGACATTATCTACGACAATTAAGGGGGAAGTGGACCCGTTCAACGATGGTACTCCTCGTATTTCCAATCTGGCCGGTGAACCTGGCGCCCCATCGCCGGCCAGAATACTCAGACCAGAAATCTGTCCTTGCATCATGTGGGCTACATTGGTCGCCGTGGACTCTTCAATGATTTTTGAATCGAAACGAGCCACTGCCCCGGTCAGGTCTTTTTTGGCAGTTGTACCGTATCCGATTACGATGGCTTCATCCAGTTCTGAAACTGTTTCTTTCATGTTGACGGTCAGTGGCTCCTGGCTATTTACGGTTATTTCTTTTGTTTCAAAACCGATGAAAGAGAATACCAGTACAGGGGCAGTTTGTGAGGCCAAATTCAACTGAAAATAGCCGTTTATATCAGAAACGATTCCCGATGTCGTCCCTTTTACCAAAATCGTAACCCCCGGTAAAGGTTGCCCTTTTTCATCTTTAACGGTGCCTCGAATGGACCATTGCGGTTGGGTGCTTAAGTTCTCCGGCAGAATTGTGATCAGGTTGCGTTCGAATTTGAAGGTCAAACCGCTTCCCTTCAATAGCTTCTTCAATACATTTTCTACACTTTTCCCTTTTGCCTGAACTGAAATTGTTTCGAACTTCTTTTTCATTTGTTCCATATTGTACACGAAATACAGACCTGTCTGCCGTTGAATTTCTCCGAACAGCACATCGATACCCTGATTTTTCAGATCCAAATTGACGGGTTGTTGTTGGGAAAATGCAGGTAGGTTAACAAACAATACGCACAGTAGCAAGGAATAACATCTTGCTGCAAACATTTTTTTCTTCTTTTTAAACTTACCCGAATATGGGCAAAGTCGCATTCTTTTCATACATTTGTTGTTGATAAGTTAATAATATTGTGATCGGTCGTTTCTCCAGAACGGCAGATCGCATGATTTGATTTTAGCAGGGGATGGAAAACATCCTCTGTTTTTATTCTACTAGGATGATTCCTTCCTGTTCGCTGAATTTGACACCCACCATGGCTGTGATCGTATTCAAGATGAATGATAAATCTTCATATCTTTCCATATAGGCTGTAAAATGCAATGATTTTACCTGTTCGTTTTTATATATGAAATCGACATTATACCACCGGGACAGAGTTGATAATATTTCTTCCAGGTTTTCGTTTTCAAAGACAAAACGTCCCAAATGCCATGCGACTGCCAGAGAGGGATTGACTTTTTCAATCCGCTCGAATCTCCCCAGTGAGTCTACGGATAAAAGTTCGTAAGGCGCTAACAGATGTTCTGTCGTATCCGCATGTCCACATATACCGACTTTCCCTTTTATGAGAATGGTTTTCATGCTTTCGGATGCGTAAGATTTTACATTGAATGAGGTTCCGTAAACTTTTAAACGTGCTACGGCGGTATTGACATAAAATGGTCGTGTACTGTCTTTGGCCACTTCGAAATAGGCTTCTCCAGAAAGAAATACCTCGCGTTTCTCGCTATTGAAAACGATGGGGAAATGCAGTTCTGTGGCTGCGTTTAAGTAAATTTTGCTACCGTCTGACAAGGTGATCTGGTATTCACCTCCTCTGGGAGTGCGCAATATGTTTATTTCTTCTTTTTCTACCGGAGATTCTAATAGGGAATAAACGATCCCGCTATCACCGTTTGTTACCTGTATATTTTTATGAATATTGATTTCTTTTTTTTCCTGAGTGGATAAATAGATGGAGTCTCCTCTTGGAGTGATCAGGGCTACTTGCGAACAACCCGCTTTTGCTTGAAGAAGGCTTGTCCTGGGAGTTTCTTTTATTGAATTTTCTTCTAGGGAAGAGTTTCGTAAATGAGCCAGGAGACCGAAACCCAATAGCAGAAGGACTGTCGCGGCTATTTTGATTTTGTTCCAAGACGGGATTCGGTGAGACGCTTGGGTGAGACGCTTGAGTTTTTGCCAATGGGCTTTTTTATTTAACTGAGAGATAAATTGTTTTTTTTCATCTCGATGTGATCGGGATCGGATTCTTTGATAAAGAAGTTGATTTTCATTATTTTCATGCAACCAGGCTTCCAATAAACTCTGTTCTTCCTGATTTAATTCCTCTGCCATGCTTTTCACAATTAAGCGAGGAATATGCATATAATCGTCCAGTTTTTTCATGTTTTTTCACTTTCTACCCTAAATACAATTCAGGAAGGCATCCGGGTGAAAAAAGAGAAAAAAATTATTGAGTCAGGAGAATCACCAGCAGATATAAGTCTTTCACATGTTTTTTCAATTGTTTATAGGCAATTTTTTTTTGTGTTTTGATAGTATTTTCTGTCACACCAAGTTGTATGGCAATTTCTTCTGTACTTCTCCCTTGCATGGCCAGTATGAAAATCTCCCTGCATTTGGGCGGTAAATCTTGTTCTGTTTGTCGCAATATGCGTTCTACTTCTTCTTCCAGCACCTCGTTGATAAAGCAGGTTTGATCTTCTGTTTCATATTTCATTTCGGACAGGTATTGCTCTTTCACCTGTTCGTGTTTCAAATGATTCAATGCATTGTTGTGACACACTTGGTAGAGAAAGGATTTTAAATGGACTTCTGAGCTGATGCTTGTCCGGTGATCCCATAAAGCGATAAAAGTTTTTTGCACACAGTCTTCACAGCCTGCCAGGTCTTTTATGTAACGGTTGGCAAAACAGCACAGAGAATCATAGAATAGGTCGAAAACATGTTGGTAAGTTCGACGATCTCCGGCAGCCAAACCTTCAATATCAACGGTGGACGGTGTCTTCATTAAAATCTTAATAATGTTCTTCGATCAGTGTGTGAATTTTAATTGCAAAATAAAACAAATAAATTAAAAAATAGCATTTTTCCAGATGATCTTGCCTGGTATTGTGTGTTAT
Source organism: uncultured Odoribacter sp. (assembly GCA_944321165.1). Lineage (GTDB taxonomy): Bacteria > Bacteroidota > Bacteroidia > Bacteroidales > Marinifilaceae > Odoribacter. The sequence goes on along the minus strand of CALUKE010000004.1, from coordinate 147,341 downwards.
CATGGAATGAATTTCAACAAAAGAAAAGAGACTGAATAACCTTTTTTGTTAAACAGTCTCTTTCGTGGTCCCACTTGGGCTTGAACCAAGGACTCCCTGATTATGAGTCAGGTGCTCTAACCAACTGAGCTATGGGACCTGCACTTGAAGTGCTTCAGGCTATAAAAGTCTTTTGACGGGTGCAAATATAGGGATAAATTTCTGTTTTTTACAAAGGATGTAGGAAAAAAATGTTATTTTCGTAGAATGGAATAGTCTGTTATATCTGGAGAATTATGAAAATTTGTCTATGGGTGATCGGGAAAACGGATGCCGATTATATTCAGACCGGAATTCAGGAATATGAAAAAAGGTTGCGGCGTTATATCGGGTATGAGATGAAGGTGTTGCCGGACGTGAAGAATACCAAGCATATGAGTGAGGCAATACAAAAGGAGAAGGAGGGTGCTTTATTGTTGGAACAGTTGTTGCCGACCGATGAAGTGATTTTGCTGGATGAACGGGGAAAACAGTATGCCTCTACGGAATTTTCCGCTTTTTTGGCACAGAAGATGTTGAGTGGAGTAAAACGGGTCGTTTTTGTAATCGGAGGACCCTATGGTTTTTCAGAGGAGGTATACAGACGGGCCAATGCGTTGGTTTCTTTGTCCAGGATGACTTTTTCGCATCAGATGGTCCGCCTGATTTTTGTCGAGCAGATATATCGGGCGATGACTATTATGAAAGGGGAACCGTATCATCATGAGTAAGTTGGAAAATTAAGAATCACTATGAAGGGAAAAGTTTTGATCGTGTTGCTGGGGGCACTGGTATTGCTGGCGGTGACTGGTTTAACGGAGTATCTGTTTTATCGTCAGAATGAGACTGCCTGGGTGGAACGTTTTGAATACCGTTTGCACAAGCAGGAGCAGAGAGCGGATGATATTTTGGAGACTTTTAAGGACAGTGTAGATTTTGAAACTCGAAAATGGAATGAAGATCTGATTTTTGTGGGGATACGGGATGGGCGGATTTTTTTCTGGACGCATGAGATTATAGATGATGATCATTTGGTGGATGTGTTGAAAAGTGGACAGAAGTTTGCTAAAATCGGGAACACCTATTATGAGATCCGACGGAAGAAATATGAGGATACTGTTTATTTTGCCCTGTTGCGTATTCAGGACGACTATCCTTATTCGAATAAGTATGTAAAGGATAAATTCGGAAAATATCTGCATGTTACGGAAGAAAATGTGGATCAGGTGACGATTTCCACGGTTGGAGTGGAAGGGGGGCATTTGATCGCCAGCAAGGAGGGACGGGCGTTGTTTTATATTGTGTATGGGAGTCATTATCAAGAACATTCGTTCAATTATCTGCTCATTTCTCTTTATTTGTTGGTTTTTCTGAGTCTGTTTTATGTGTACGGTTGTTTGTTGAAAGGTGCACGCTCTTTGCGTCAGCAGTTGGTTTATCTGTTGGGGTTTGTTTTGTTTCTGGTAGGGCTACGTTATTTTATGCTTCACTTTCAACTACCTCCGGTTGTTTATCGGATTCCGATTTTTGATGGAACCATTTCCCGGAAAATCTTTATTTCATCGATCGGAGATTTGTTGTTGACGACTTTTTGTGTTTTCGAGGTTTGTTATATTACACTGACCAATATTAAGATTACCTATCAGATTATCAAATGGCGCCGTTTTCGTTATCCGTTGGCCGGAGCCATTATTTTTTTCATTTTTCTGTACATTGATTTTTTTAATTTTTCGATTGATTTAGTGGTGGAGAATATGGATATTCATTTGAATATCGCTCAGTTGGTACATATCGGTATCCCTTCGCTCGTTTCGTTTGTTGCGATCAGTATGGGAGGGATGGTGATTGTACTTACCACTTATGGGGCAATTTCGATTTTTCGACACATGATGTCTTTTCGAACTGTGGTTCGGGTCATTACTTACATGTGTGTGCTTTTGTGTGTGATCAGCTATCTTTTCGGTTTGTATACGGATATCTGGGACTGTCTTTTCCTTTGGATTATTTTTGTTTTGTTTGCGATCAATCGCTATTTGTTGAAGCAGGATATACAGCGAAGCATTTATATTTTGATACTCTTTCTGTTATCTATTTATGTGGTGATGGTTACCAAACGGTATGAAAGTTATAAAGAACAGCGGCAACGGATGAATTATGCAACGGAATTGCTGGAGGAGCGGGATTATAATTTTGAAGAACGTTTGGGAGAAATCGATCGGGCAATTTCGGCTTCCGATTTATTGCGGCTGTTGGTGGAGATCGGTGATGAACAAGGTGCGGAAGTTTTGCTGAGCAAAGAGCTGTTGGATTTGAGAGGATATAATTATGCGACTGAGATTACTTTTTGTCGTCCTGAAGATAGTCTTTGGTTTTCGGATGTTCGGGAACAATGGAACTGTCGGGAATATTTTGAACAGGTAATACATCGGCATGGCCATCGAATCGGTGACTCCGGATTTTATTCAATCGGAGTGTTTGACGGGTATGTTACATACATTGGACGTTATCGCCTGGGAGATACGAATTTGTATTTGCGTTTTGATGCAGAAAAAGATGATGAAGGGATCGGTTACCCTCAGATTTTGTCCCGTAAATTTACGGATGAAAGGGATAATGCCTATTTGTATTCTTATGCCAAATATCGACACGGGGAGTTGGTGGCTTCTTCCGGAAATTATGTGTATTCAAAGAAGTTGTCGGCTTTTGGTCAGGATACCCGTAATTTTAATCTTTTTGAGAAGGATCATTTTTCTCACATGATGATACCCGTTGATCACGATAATACTTTGGTCATCAGTTTGCATGAAAATACCTTTTCTCTGTACTACATGAATGTCTTGTATGCTTTCTTTGTCTGTATATTGATTTCATCATACAGTCTGTTTTTCAATGCTGGCGGGAATGTCAATTTCCGTCGAGGTTCTTTGAGGGCCCGCATAAAGAACAACATCGTTTCTTTGATTTTTATTCTTTTTGTCATTTTGACGGCGTTGAGCATTTATATGAATACGATGAGTTTTAAAGGAAGACACAATGCAAAGGCTATCGAGTTGCTGAAGTATGTAAATAAGGAACTGGAACGTCTGCCTTGTGTGGATGCTCGGGAATGCCCGGAGGTGATGACACTTTTGTCGAATATGTCGGAATTGTTGCTGGTCGATATCAATATTTATTCGGATCGGGGGAAATTGGTGGCGACATCTCGTCCGGAAATCTTTGAATACGGTTTTGCGGCGACACTGGTGAACCCGAAGGCATGGAAGCAGATCGAAGAGGTGGGGGCAGCGAGTTATATTGTCAATGAGAAGGTGGGCGAGCTCACCTGTATGTCTGCTTACATGCCTTTGGTTCTGGATAACGGGAAGTCTTATATGTTGAATATTCCGTATTTTACCCAGAATGATGAACTGAATGTAGATATTGTCATTATGGTCATCATTGCGGTCAATATTGCGGTAGTGATGATGGTGCTGGCTTTTATCCTTTCCGGTTTGGTGGCAGATCGGGTGACTCGTCCTCTGCAGATGATCAATGATAAACTGAGAAAAATGCGGGTTGGTGGAAAAAATGAGAAGATTGTCTATGCTCATCAGGATGAGGTGGGGCATCTGGTGGCGGAATACAACAATATGGTAGATAAGTTGGATGAAAGTGTCAAGCAATTGGCCCAGTCGGAGCGGGAGACCGCCTGGCGGGAGATGGCCAGACAGATTGCTCATGAGATCAAGAATCCGTTGACACCGATGAAGTTGAATATTCAATTCATGTTGCGTTCTTTGCAGATTGAGGATACCGAGAAATTCAAGGAGCGTTTCAAAGCCATTTCGGAGATGTTGATCGAGCAAATTGATAATATGGCTGCAATTGCTTCTGCCTTTTCGGATTTTGCCAAGATGTCGGAAGCTCATAATGAGGTTTTTGATGTGAGTGAATTGGTACACAATTGTTCGATGCTTTTCAAGAATGATATTCATGAACTGGCATATGAGATAGAGGATGGTATCCGTATTTGGGCCGATAAGGAACAGTTGCGGCGGGTATTGATCAATTTATTGAAAAATGCGGAGCAGAGTATTCCGGAAGAACGTCCGGGGAAAGTGCGTATTGTTGTCCGTCGACAAGCGGGACGGGTGGAAATCTGGGTTTGCGACAACGGAGTGGGAATTTCAGAGAATTTACGGGAAAAGATTTTTCAGCCGAACTTTACGACGAAATCCAGCGGTATGGGATTGGGATTGGCTATTTGCAAGCGGATTATCGAGAATTTGGGGGGTGAGATCGGATTTGAGAGTACCGTGGGTGAGGGTACTGAATTTTTTATTTGGTTGGATGTCGTGGAAGATTAAGTCGGCATGGCGTTTATGCTTTCAAAGACTCCTGTCAGCTTTGGGGCAGGAGTCTTTGAATTTTTTCAGCGATGTCTTCCGGAAGGATGTAGATCATACATTGCTGGTAAATGACTCTTTTGCACTTCCCGCGGCCGTCTTTGGTACAGGGCCTGCAAGGAAGGGCTACTTCGCAGATCTCGGCAGTCGGTCCGGAGGGAAAACCGAAAGCGGTCGGTCCGATGAGGGCGAAGGTCGGGACGCGGAACAGGTCGGCGGCATGCATTAAGCCGGTATCTGCACTGACGACGACCTTGGAGCGGCTGACCAGGTAGCAGGATTCCAACAGACTGGTTTTCCCGGCCAGGTTGGTCACCCGTTTGGGAGCCGCATGCTGGATAAACTTGCAAAAAGTATCCTCTGGACCCGCTAAAATCAAGAAGTTGTAATTATGTAAATCGGAAATAAGTTCTCGCCAGCTTTCGACGGGCCATCTTTTCATCGGCCAGTTGGCAGAGGGAATAATGGTCACGGTTTGAGGAGACAGGTAATGATCCAGTTTTTCGGGAAAGTCTTCCGGGAAACGCCAATGTTGATCGGTGTCGGGGAAGTTGGTGATTCCCCATTTGGCCAGAGGACGCTGGTAAGAAACTGTACCTCGAAAAGGCCAGGGGAAACGGTTGATACCGAATTTGAACAGCAAGAATCTTTTCCAACGTTCTTTGCTGCGTCGGGTGAAATGGGTTCTCCCCCACCAGCGAAGCAGTTTGAATCGTAGAATATAGGATCGGATGTTGCTGTGGGCATCGTAAATATAATCGTAATGTTCCTGGCGCAACTGTTCGGCCATTTGTAACAACCCTTTCAGACCGGTGGTTTTGTCGAATGCCCAGATTTTGTCGATGCGGCTGTCTATGGTTAGAATGGTGGCCATGTCTTTACGGGTAATCCAGTGTATTTGGGCATCCGGGAAATGTGCCCGGATACCGCTGATGATTCCCATGCATTGGATGATGTCTCCGATGGAACTGAAACGGATGATTAAGAATTTTGGCATGATGGTTCGTGATTAAGGATTAAAGAACAAAAAGTCCGGATGCCGATGGCGAGGGCCTCCGGATGAGGGAAAAAGTCCGGAGTGTGTAATTTCCCGATAGATTGGGAATGGTCTTTTACCCCCAGTCGGAGGAAAGTGGCTGGAATGATCTGGCTGTAGCGGGCAAAGTCCTCCGTTGTCATGCGTTGGCCCAGTCGGATGATGGCCTCTTCTCCGAATTCTTGCCGGAGGATATGCAGGGTTTCCTGGACTTTCTCCGGATTGTTGTAAAGACAGGGATAGCCTTCGACAATGTTTATCTCTGGGTGGGCGCCCATGCTTTCTGCCATGGCGATAGCTATTTGTCGGATTTGTTTTTTAGCTTTTGAACGCCAACTTTCGTTGAAAGTGCGAAAAGTTCCTTCCAGACAGATTTCGCGGGGAATGACGTTCATGACGCTGTTGCAGCGGATATTTCCGAAAGTGAGTACTGTCGGAGTGAAAGGCGATGCTTTGCGGCTGGTGACCTGCTGCAGGGCAATGATGATGTGAGAGGCGATAACGATGAGGTCTACGGATTGATCCGGAAGAGCTGCATGTCCTCCCGGTCCCCGCAGGGTGATGTAAATTTCGTCTCCCGACGCCATGTATTGTCCGGGACAAAGGCCCAGTTGTCCGACTGGCAGTTCCGGTTCGGCATGCAAGGCAATGATCCATTCCGGTTGGTGGGTCTGGAAAAAGGCCTGTTGAAGAACTGCTTGAGCTCCTCCTGGCAACACTTCTTCGCCAGGTTGGAAGATCAGCATCAGGTTGAAGGGAAGCGTTTGCTGGACGAGATATTCCGCTGCACCCAGCAGAATGGCGGTGTGCAAATCGTGGCCGCAGGCATGCATTTTTCCGGGAATGCCGGAAACACACGGATGACTCTTGTTCTCCTGGATGGGAAGCGCATCGATGTCTGCCCGTAAGGCAACGGTTCGAGAAGTATCTTTGCCGGGTAAAAAGCCGATGAGACCTGTTCGCCCGATTTCTGTATAGGATATTTGTAGCTGTTGCAGAACTTCCCGGATATAAGCGGTTGTCAAGTCTTCTTCGAAGCTCAGTTCGGGATGCTCATGCAGGTAGATATAGTGTTGTCGTGCATGTTCGAGCAGGTCGGCCGCTAATGATATAGGGTGACTGTTAGGCTCCATAGAATGTTAAATTTGCTTTCGCCATGTTGGTTTGAATAACTGTTTCATAACGAATTTTTATTTTATGTACGAAATTAAAATTTATTTCCGAAATGCGGAAATCTTCTGTAAAAAGATTATTTTCGTCTGGAATAAATCGGGCGAAATGAAAGTGCTTTTATCGATTGTTTTGGGATTTAGTACGGTGTTCTCCTGGGCTCAGGCTACGATTCATTTTAGCCGACAAATTCATGATTTCGGGATTATTAAGGAAGTTGACGGTTTGGTGGCCTGTGATTTTGAATTTGTAAATAAAGGACAGCTCCCGATATTGTTAAAGGAAGTCGAATCTTCTTGCGGATGTGCGTCGGTGGAATGGAGTAAACAACCGGTGCTGCCCGGTCAGAAAGGACTGATAAAAGTGGTCTTTGATCCTCTGAATCGTCCGGGAACTTTTTATAAGACGATTCGGGTACATTCGAATGCAGATCCTGCTGAAGTTGAATTGAAAATCCGGGGGATGGTGGAGAAGCGTCTTCGGACACAGGAAGACGATTATCCGTATGAATTGGCAAATGGCTTGTATGCACGGATGGGGCATATTGCACTGATGAAAGTGTTCAAGGGGGAGATGAAAAATATGGTATTTGAGGTTTTGAATCATGCCGGGAAACAACTTTTTTTGTCGTTTGTGGACTTGCCTCCGCATATTCAGATGAATGTGGCGCCACAGACGGTCGATGACCAGAAAACGGCTGTGATCGAAGTGCTTTACAATACGGCATTGCATGGGGAATATGGCTTGAATAAAGAGCGGGTTACCATGCTTGTTGACGGGAAGCCTTATTCTTTGCCGGTATCGATATTTATTGAGGAGGATATGAGTGGGGTGGATTTACAGACGGCACCGAAAATAGAAGCAGATAAAAGGTATTATCACTTTGGAGAAATCGGCTCTCTTCAGCCGTTGGAATATACGTATTGTTTGAAGAATGTCGGGCTGTCTCCGTTGAAGATTCGTCGGGTGTATACCAATGACGAACGGGTACTTGTGGAGATGGCTCGTCAGGAACTGGAATCGGGAGAATCGACGGAACTGATCGTGAGGACGCGGCCGATGGCAGAACGTGGTCGGGTGAACTGTCTGATCAGCGTTATTTGCAATGATCCTTTTACTCCGGAGTTTACATTGCGTTTTTATGGAAATATCAATTAAATAAGCAATTATGAAAAAACAAATTCCCAATTTGATTACTTGTATGAATGTGATTTCCGGTACATTGGCTGTTTTTGCTGCCATGCACGAACAGTTGATGCTGGCTGTGGTCATGATTCTGACCGGTATGGTGTTTGATTTCTTTGACGGAATGACAGCCCGTTTGCTGCATGTGAAATCGGAAATGGGAAAAGAGTTGGATTCTCTGGCCGATATGGTTACTTTCGGATTGGCTCCGGCGATTTTGGCTTTTTTGTTGATATTGCGAGAACTGCCTGGAGGGGAGTTGGCTAACTTCTCGACTTGGAGCTGTTGGGAGAAGATCGCCTTGGTTTGTCCTTTGTTGATACCTCCTTTTTCTGCTTATCGACTGGCAAAATTTAATCTTGATGTGCGTCAGTCGACCTCTTTTATCGGTATGCCGACTCCTGCCAATGCTTTGTTTTGGGTGAGTTTGGTTTTGGGAAGTCGTTATACGCCGGAAATGTATGAATTACTGTTCGGGAATGTATGGGTATTGCCGCTTTGCGCTTTGTTCCTGTCCTGGTTGTTGATCAGCGAGCTTCCGATGTTTTCCCTGAAGATTTCCGGTTTTGGATGGTCGGAGAACAAAGTTCGTTATCTTTATTTTATTATTTTGATTGCGGGGGGAATTTTTTGGGGAAAAGCGATGCTTATTTTTGTGATTCCTCTTTATATTCTTTTTGCTCTGCTTTCGTGGGGAATACGTTTTATTCCTTCAAATCCTCGAGTGGATCGTAAGTAACGTAATCGCAGGCCGGAGAAATGACGTTTTGGTAAACGACAGTGTTGGAAGTTCGGGCAGCTCTGTTGGCTATCCGAGGATGGATGGCCGTGTTGTTGATTTCCCTGAGGGGATCTGTGTCCGTATGGAACAGGTCCATCTGGGTAATGATGGCCATTCCGACAACGGCAGTAGCTCCCAGGGCATATTTTAACAGACGGTGAAGGAAGTTCCCGGATGACTCCAGGGGAATGTAAGCGGGAATGGCGGAGTCTGTTGACGCATGTTCCGGTTTGAATGCGGGAAATCGTGTTTTGCCGGAAGGTAGCGGAGCGATTTTTAACGGCTCCATGCCGAAAGTACCTGCATAAAAGTTTTGTTTCCCTGCTTCGAAAATGATGTTGAAGCGGCGATCTGTGGAGAAGACGCCGATTTCTCCGAATACGACCTGCTGCCGTTGGTTGAGCTTGATTTTCAGTTCTTCGCTGAAAAGCAATAGCTGGCTTGTTGCCTTCTCAAAACTGATGTTTTCCTTGTTCGCAATCCAATTTACCAGTAGTCCGTCGTTGTGAGTCAGGTTCCGATTGAATAAAATCTCTTTTGTGGGTGGACAGATAAGTCCACTCGTTTCATCAATATAAGCACTTTTGTAATTGCATATAAAACCTCCGAAACGGGGAATAATGACGCAATCGTGCAAATATAGCAGGTCTGATATGTATTCAACGAATCTATGCATATCGCAAAAGTATGAAAAAAATCGGATATGATCCAACTACTCGAAAAATTAATTTCATCTTTCCGGATGAAGTAATTTCCATATTTATTATTTACTTTGCATAAAGTTATGGAGTAAAACAATAAATATAAACCTTATGAAGATTTTTGTAACAGGAGGAACCGGTTATATTGGTTCTCATACTGTCGTAGAATTACAACAGAGTGGATATGAAGTTGTTATTGTAGACAATTTATGCAACTCCAATCGCGAAGTACTGGATGGAATCGAAAAGATTACAGGTATTCGGCCAGAATTTGAGCAGATTGATTTAACTGATACGGCCAAGGTACACGATTTCTTCGTTCGGCATCAGGATCTGAAGGCTGTTATTCATTTTGCCGCTTTGAAAGCAGTGGGTGAATCGGTTCAGAAACCTTTGGAATATTATAGGAATAATTTGAATTCCTTGATGAATGTTATTGCTGGAATGCGTGAATTCGGAATTCGGAATTTGGTATTTTCTTCTTCCTGTACGGTTTATGGGCAGGCAGACGTTTTGCCGGTAACGGAAAAGACTCCCCGAAAACAGGCGGAATCTCCTTATGGAAATACCAAGGCGATGTGTGAGGATATCATGCGGGATGTTGCCAAGGTGGAATCCGGTATGAATATGCTGGCTTTGCGTTACTTTAATCCGATTGGGGCTCATCCTTCCGCCTTGATCGGAGAGTTGCCCAATGGGGTTCCGAATAACCTGATCCCTTATCTGACACAGACCGTTGCGGGAATTCGTCCACAACTGAGTGTGTTTGGAGATGATTACAATACACCGGATGGATCGCCGATTCGGGATTATATCGATGTGGTTGATCTGGCCAAGGCTCATGTGGTAGCGATTCGGCGTTTACTGGAGGGAAAGAATAAGCACAATTACGAATATTTTAATATCGGGACAGGTAATGGGCTCTCGGTATTGCAATTGATTCATGCCTTTGAAAAGGCTACCGGAGAGAAGGTAAATTACAAGATTGTCGGTCGGCGGGCTGGAGATATCGAAAAAGTATGGGCCGATACGACACTGGCGAATCAGGATCTGGGATGGAAAGCGGTGATCCCGATCGAGGAGACGCTGGCCAATGCCTGGAGATGGCAGCAGGCATTGATGAAAAAATGAGAAGAATAAAGGTCACCGGAAAGGTGACCTTTGAATTTATTTGCTTTTGGGTGAATTCTCCAAAATTTTATCGAAAAAGGTAGCGTAATTGTCGATGTATTCTTCCGGGGATGTATAGGCTGTTATCGGCTTGCCGCTTTGTTCGGCATAACTCCTCAACTCGGCATCAACATTGGTACTGTTGAAAATGATACCGTCGGAATAATCGAAAGCCAATTTATTGATATTGGTATGAGTGGGTTCTTTCAGGATGCGGACATCGTCCTGAGTGATATTCTCGCTCAGCACCTTTTTCTGGAAATTTTTATCTAAAGTACCTGTAAATTGGTCGTTGTAAGTGGAATAAACCACTTTGGTCTGGGCGAACATGGGATCTTCGTTGTATTCTTTTTTCAGATAGAGCGGTACCAAGGCGGTAAACCATCCCTGGCAATAGATCATGTCCGGTGCCCATCTCAGTTTTTTGACAGTTTCGAATACGCCTCTTGTGAAAAAGATGGCCCGTTCATCATTGTCCGGAAAGAAAGTACCTTTTTCGTCCGTAATGACATGTTTCCGTTGAAAATAGTCTTCGTTGTCGATAAAATAAACCTGCATCCGGGCAGACTGTATCGATGCAACTTTGATAATTAATGGATGGTCGGTGTCATTGATGATTAGATTCATTCCCGACAGGCGAATCACTTCGTGAAGTTGGTTGCGTCTTTCATTGATGCATCCATAACGAGGCATAAACGTTCTGATTTCCTTTCCCTTCTCCTGAATACCTTGAGGCAGATAACGACCGATGTGGGCCATTTCTGAATCAGGTAAATAAGGTGTGATCTCTTGAGATATAAAAAGAATTTTTTTCTTCGCCATAATTTCATTTTCCCAAAAAACATTACAAAGGTAGTCATTTTTGTTCACATTTCAAAAAAGCGTTTGGCGAAAATTAATGGGTACTCTTTTGGAAATGAAAGAGAAGGCTGTATCGTTTTTTTTATGTATTTTTGAGAAAAATAAATAGAAATGGCAGAGCATAATGATTTGGGGAGAAAAGGCGAGGATAAGGCTGTTGAGTATTTGATCCAAAAGGGATTTGTTATTTTGGAGCGCAATTGGCGTTTGAAGCACTGGGAATTGGATGTGATCTGTCAGAAAGATCGTTGGTTGGTTGTTGTGGAAGTGAAGACTCGGGAGCTGCCGGTTGAACGTCCGGATGAATTGTTGGATTTTCGAAAAAGGCAGAATATTCGCCGGGCCGCCGATGCTTATGTCAAAATGAGTGGATGTCCGTTGGAAGTACGTTTTGACCTGGTTCTGGTGATTGGAACGGACATGCATATTCAGCATATCGAAGAGGCGATACAGGTATTCGAATAAGGGGCAGATTTTGGTGGATAATAGAATAAAAATATGAGAGATTTTGTTACGGGAGCAACCGGTTTGTTGGGAAGTCATTTGTTGTATTTTTTAGCGGCCTCCGGGCATGAGGTGTTGGCTTTGCGGAGGAAACAGAGCCGTTTGGAGGAAGTACGTGCGGTTTTCCGGCAGTATCCGGACGGGGATGAATGTTGGAACGCCGTTGCTTGGATAGAAGGGGATGTGTTGGAGCCGGAATGCTTGGCTGCTTGTATCAGTAATGCCCGTGTTGTATATCATTGTGCAGCGGTGGTTTCTTTTGTCGGAGCAGATCGGGAACGTTTGTCGGATACCAACCTTCAGGGAACGGAGCATGTTGCTTCGCTTTGTCTGGAGCATCGGAAAAGGCTTTGTTATGTCAGTTCGATTGCTGCTCTGGGAGATGCTTCGTATCCTGGAGAGGTGATTGATGAAGAGACGCCGGTCATCGAAGGGCGGGAGCATTCGGTTTATTCTCACAGCAAGGCTGCGGCGGAGCAGATTGTTTGGAAATATGTTGCACGGGGATTGGATGCCGTGTTGGTCTGTCCTGCTGTTATTCTGGGAGCCGGGATGTGGGGTCGGAGCAGTGCCCGTCTTTTTCTGACTGCCATTCGAGGGATGTCCTTTTATACAGAAGGAGGGACTGGTTATGTCGATGTTCGGGATGTTTGCCGTTTGATGATACGCTTGTGCGAAGATCCTGCCGTTTCGGGAGAACGTTTTGTTTTGAATGGCGGGAATTATACGTATCGGACATTTTTTTCGGCAGTGGCCAAGGTACATGGTATCCGGCCTCCTCGTTGGAAACTGACGCCCTGGATGACTGCATTCCTCTGGCGGCTGGCGGCTGGCGGCTGGCTGGAGTGCGGTGTGCGGTTCGAAACCGCTTTTCACCAGAGAGTTGGCCCGTACATCACAACACCGTTCGTATTATTCAAGTGCAAAACTGTTGAGGCTTTATCTGGACTTTCATTTTTCCTCTTTGGAGGAAACTCTTGCCCATATACAAAGAATGTGGGAACGAAAATAGATACTTTCTGAACTATTTCGTATTTTTGCCTACAAATCATAAATGTGGATAAATGAACCATCCGTTATTAGAAAAATTAGAGACTTATTATATTCGTTTCAAAGAGATCGGGCAATTGATCACGGATCCGGAAGTGATTCAGGATATGGAACGTTATGTGCGTTTGACAAAGGAGTACAAAGAATTGGAAGCAATTACGGCTGCGGCAGATAAATTTCAGGCTGCTTTGAAGAGTTTGGAGGAGTCGAAAGAAATTTTGATGCAGGAGGACGATAAGGAGTTGCGGGAGATGGCTGAGATGGAAATCAGCGAGCTGGAAGATCGGTTGCCGGGAATGGAACAGGCCCTGAAATTGTTGTTGGTGCCTGCTGATCCGGATGATGAAAAGAATGTGATTTTGGAAATACGGGGTGGCACTGGAGGGGATGAGGCTTGTTTGTTTGCCGGGGATCTGTTTCGGATGTATGCAAAATTTTGTGAACGGAAAGGTTGGAAAGTGGAGGTAACGAATGCCAATGAGGGTAGTTCCGGAGGATATAAGGAGATTGTGGCCAGTGTTACGGGTAAGGGTGTTTATGGTATTCTGAAATACGAATCGGGAGTGCACCGGGTGCAACGGGTGCCGGCGACAGAGACGCAGGGACGGGTACATACCTCTGCCGCTACAGTCGCCGTATTGCCAGAGGCGGAAGCCTTTGAGGTAGAGATCAATGAGGGGGCCATTAAATGGGATACCTTCCGTTCGGGCGGTGCCGGTGGACAGAATGTGAATAAGGTGGAGTCCGGTGTCCGTTTGAGATATATGTGGCAGAATCCGAATACGGGAGTGACGGAAGAGATTCTGATTGAGTGTACCGAAACGCGGGACCAGCCCAAGAACAAGGAACGGGCCCTTTCCCGTCTGCGTACTTTTATTTATGATAAGGAACATCAGAAATATATCGATGATATTTCTGCCCGACGGAAAACCATGGTCAGTACCGGTGACCGTTCGGCCAAAATCCGGACCTATAATTATCCCCAGGGGCGGGTGACGGATCACCGGATCAATTTTACCCTGTATAATCTGCAGGCGGTGATGGATGGCGAGATAGACGAGATTATTGAAAAATTGCAAATCGAAGAAAATACCGAACGCTTGAAAGAAAGCGGTTTATAAAAACAGAATACATTATGAATTATACTGAACTTTTTGAACAGATAAAGCAGAAAAAATCTTTCCTTTGTGTCGGTTTGGACTCGGATATAGCCAAAATACCCCAGCATTTGCTGTCTTTGGAAGATCCGGTGTTTGAGTTTAACAAAGCAATCATCGATGCTACGGCGGAGGTGGCTATCGCCTATAAGCCGAACATCGCTTTTTATGAGAGTCGGGGAGTTGCTGGATGGAAAAGTCTGGAGAAAACAGTGGCGTATATTCGGACCCACTATCCGACGATTTTTACGATTGCGGATGCCAAACGGGGAGATATCGGAAACACTTCCCAGATGTATGCGAAGGCTTTTCTGGAAACTTTGGCTTTCGATTCGATTACAGTCGCACCCTATATGGGAGAAGATTCTGTGACGCCTTTTTTGCAATATGAAGGGAAATGGGTGATCTTGTTGGCATTGACCTCCAATAAGGGAGCCTTTGACTTCCAGTTTTTTGAGAGTGATGGCATGAAGCTTTATGAAAAAGTACTCGAGAAATCCCAGGAATGGGGAGATGCCCGGAACATGATGTATGTGGTGGGAGCGACCAAGGCGGAGATGCTGGAAGGTATCCGCCGTTTGATTCCGGATCATTTCCTGCTGGTGCCCGGGGTCGGTGCTCAGGGCGGAAGTCTGGAAGAGGTGGCGAAGTACGGTATGAATGCTCATTGTGGTTTGATCGTCAATTCGTCCCGGGGAATTATTTTTGCCGATCGGACAGAAAATTTTGCGGTTCGGGCTCGGGAAGAGGCTTATAAGTTGCAGAAGGATATGGAGCGTTTGCTACAGGCAAAGGGAATCATTTAATCCAAGATAAGAGAAACAAACTCACTGAATCCGTTGTCTCGGTCCGAGGCAACGGATTTATAGTAAGGTTTCAGGCGTTGGGGAGCATTGGCGACCAGATAGGCTTCGGCACAAATGTCTAGGAAATCGACATCGTTGTAATCGTTGCCCAGGCCGGCCGTCTCTGTCAGGCGGAGGTGCAGATGGTTTAGAAGTGCTTGACAAGTGTTGCCCTTGTTGATGCCAGGGGCAAAAATTTCCAGCCAGATGGCCCGGTTGTCGATGGGAGAGGTGGAACGTACCACGGAAAAACGCTTTAAATCCTGGCGTATTTTTTCCAGTAAATATAATTGTTTGGCATCTAAAATCATGACGAATTGGGTGGCATTGCTCTGAATTTCTTCCGGTCTTTCGATCAATTGACCGAAAGGTTGATAGGTTGCAATCCTCTTTTGATAATCCGGATGTACCGGATAGAGATCGGTATAGTAAAAATGATGGTTGTCGGGAATTTCCTTTTGAATGGTAAAATTGATATTGTAATTCCACAGATAGGCGGCAATTTCCCGGGTTTCGGCCGGGTTGAGATGATGGGCGGATAGCAGTTGCTGGTCGTGCCAGCGAAAGACACCGGCTCCGGAGGAGAAAATTAAATAATCGATTGGGAAGTCGGCAGAAAGTATCTGACGGGCGGAATAAAGATTCCGACCGGTGGCGATGATCCGCAAGCAACCTTTTTCCCCGGCTTTTTGAAACGCTTTCAGGGTAGCGGTGCTGATACTGCCTCCTCGCGGAAGCAGGGTTCCGTCCAAATCGCTGATCAGGGCTTGTATCATTCCGGAATCAGTTCGTAGGTGAAATAAGGCAGGGACTCATTCAGGTAGTGCAGGACTTTTTCCTGATTCATGCCATCCAAGGGATTGTGATCATAGCCGAAAGTTGCTTTGATGCCCATGTTGATGAAATGTACAGCTCTTTCGAGTGCTTCCGGTAAGCTGTCGCCATTTAACAGACTACCGGTGATGACGCTGGCAAATGCATCGCCTGTGCCCGGATAACTGGCTGCAATGTAATCGCTGCATACCCGCCAGGTCCGTCCGTCGTTCCGGTTGTGGGCAATCGTGGCAATTTTTTTTCCATTGCCGGAGGGAGCTGAGGTGATGATGACGTATTCGGGTCCAGATTCGCTGAGGGCTTTACACCAGCGAATGGTTTCTGCTGGGCTTGGAAGAGGAGTGGGAGACTCGCCTAATAAAAAAGCCGCTTCGGTTAGATTGGGCGTGATGACATTTGCTTTTTTACATAGTTCACGCATGCTGGCAATCATCCGAACATCCATGCCCGGATACAGTTGACCGTGGTCTCCCAGTACCGGGTCGACCAGGATAAAGTTGTCTGTCTGACTGAAATCGTCGAAGAAACGGGAGACAATGTTTATTTGTTCCTCTGATGCCAGATATCCAGAATACAAAGCATCGAAATGCAACGCTAATTCTTTCCAATGATCAATGATCCCCTGCATTTGGGCTGTCAGATCATAGCTGCGGAAATTTTTATATTCACTATGGGCGGACAGAATGGCTGTCGGCAATGGGCAGACCTGATAGCCCATGTAAGAAAGAATGGGAATGGCAACGGTCAGAGATGCCCGCCCATAACCGGATAAGTCGTGTATTGCGGCAATTTTTTTCATATGGATACTTTGAAACAA
Source organism: uncultured Odoribacter sp. (assembly GCA_944321165.1). GTDB lineage: Bacteria > Bacteroidota > Bacteroidia > Bacteroidales > Marinifilaceae > Odoribacter. The sequence continues at coordinate 130,827 of CALUKE010000004.1, read as the reverse complement.
AGATATATAGAACTCCTGAAAATTCGGCATGATTTGAAAAATAAAGTGGAAAATTGAAAATATATGAATTTTTGCATGTGGTGCTTGTAAAATTGGGGTATTGATAGAATATAATCATATTTTTGTCTATTTATGTATAAAAAATAGGGGGTGTATCTGTTTTTTATCTAAAATTTTATACATTTGCCTTTGCTTTTGTGTCCATAGAATATTCATTTTAAACATTTGTTATGGCGAAAATCAGATTCTCAGCTTTAAAAGAATTAGCCGACCGGAAGCCTTTGGTTTTGCCCAAGCCTCCTCGGGTATCGGAAATTTTCGGATGTGATGTACTTACCATCGATAAAATGCGGCAGTATTTGTCTATCGAGGCTTTTAAGAAATTGGAAAAAATCATGTCGGAAGGTGGAACGATCGACCGGGGGTTAGCGGACCAGGTTGCTGCGGCGATGAAGGCTTGGGCCGTAGAAAAAGGGGCGACCCATTATACCCATTGGTTCCATCCTTTGAATGGAGCTACTGCAGAAAAGCATGACGGTTTTATCGATTTGCAAAAAAATGGCAGTATTATTGAGGCTTTTGACGGACGGATGTTGGTGCAGCAGGAACCGGATGCTTCGAGTTTTCCTAATGGAGGTATTCGGAATACTTTTGAAGCACGTGGATATACGGCCTGGGACCCGGGATCTCCCGCCTTTATCAATCACAATACCTTGTGTATACCGACGGTTTTCGTTGCCTATACCGGAGAAGCACTGGATTACAAGACGCCGATGTTGAAGGCTTTGGCCTTGATAGACAAAGCCGCTGTCGGTATCTGTCAGTATTTTGACAAGGATGTTGAGAAAGTAATTGCAACTTTGGGTTGGGAACAGGAATATTTTTTGGTGGATGAGGCTCTTTTCAATGCCCGGCCTGATTTGAAATTGTGCGGTCGTACTTTGATGGGACATTCGGCGGCCAAGGATCAACAGTTGGAAGATCATTATTTCGGAGCCATTCCCGAGCGGGTGAATGCTTTTATGGATGAATTGGAATATGAGTGTCATCGATTGGGAATTCCGGCTAAAACCCGTCACAATGAATGTGCTCCCAATCAATTTGAGTTGGCGCCGATCTTTGAAGAGGCTAATTTATCGGTTGATCATAATCAGTTGCTGATGTCGACCATGAAAAGGGTGGCCAAGCACCATCGTTTCCGGGTTTTGTTGCATGAAAAACCTTATAAGGGGATCAACGGGTCGGGAAAACATAATAATTGGTCGTTATTGACAGATACCGGAGTGAATTTGCTGTCGCCGGGGAAGAATCCCAAATCGAATATGCAGTTTCTGGTGTTTCTGGTGGCGACGACACGGGCGGTATTGGAACAGGAGGCCTTGTTCAAAGCCTGTATCGTTTCGCTCGGAAATGAACGGCGTCTGGGCGGAGATGAAGCTCCACCCGTGATTATGTCGGTATTTTTGGGACAGCAGTTGGATTCTATTCTGGATGAGATCGAACAGAAGGTGAGCAGTAAGAAAATGAGTCCCGATGAGAAGACGGAATTGAAATTGAATGTCGGCAAGATTCCGGAGATTATGCGGGATAATACCGACCGCAACCGGACATCTCCTTTTGCATTTACCGGAAATCGTTTTGAATTCAGGGCTGTCGGAGCTTCCGCCAATTGTGGGGCCGCCATGATTGTATTGAATGCTGCGGTGGCAGAACAGCTGATAGCCTTTAAGAAAGAGGTCGATTATTTGATTGATAAGGGTGTAAAAAAAGATGAAGCAATTTTTCAGATTTTGAGAAAATACATCATTGCCTGTAAGAAGATTCGCTTTGAAGGGAACGGATACAGCCAGGAATGGCGAGATGAGGCCCGTCGGCGCGGACTTTCTGTCAACAGCGATTGTGTGGGGGCGTTGAAGGCTTATCTTTCTCCAAAAGCCAAGCGGCTGTTTGTGAAAAACGGTATTTTTACGGAACGGGAGCTGGAAGCCCGTTTTGAGATCAAGAATGAGACTTATCTGAAAAAATTGCAGATTGAATCGCGTGTGTTGGGTGATTTGGCTTTAAATCACATTATTCCGACTGCCATAACTTATCAGAATACCCTGATCGAGAACGTGAAGGGCTTGAAAGAGATTTTGCCGGATGTATATGATGAGGTTGGAGAGGTACAACTGAAAGCAATCAAGGAGATTTCTTCACATATCAAGGAAATCCGGACCATGGTGGATGAGATGACAGAGGCCCGGAAGGTGGCGAACAATACCATCGAGAATGAAGTCGAGCGGGCTCAGGTCTATTCGGAGACCGTACTTCCTTATCTGGATAAGATCCGTTATCATATCGATAAGTTGGAATTGTTGGTCGATGATGAAATTTGGCCTTTGCCGAAATATCGGGAATTGCTGTTTTTCAAGTAAAAGTGGTGATATGTTTTGCAATGATCAAACTCCTCTCGTTGTTCGGGGGGAGTTTGACCTTTTAGACGGCTGCTGTCTGTTTACTTCATTTTTAATAGTTCGTCGATGTGTGTCCGGTCGTTCCACAGACGCGGCACTTTGTGTTGACCGCCTAATTTCCCTTTTTCTTTCAGCCATTCGTTGAAAAGTCCGGGGCGTGCGATATGCAGACGCAGGCGTTCCAAGGAGAGCAGACGTTTGGCTTCATAGTCGGAATTCAGTTTTTGAAGTTCGCTGTCGAGGATATCTGCAAAACGTTCCGGATCGCTGGGGGGAGTATTGAATTCGATCAACCATTCATGGGCACCTTTTTTCCCTTCTTCCATAAATATCGGGGCGGCAGTGAATTCATAGACGTCGGCACCGGTTTGGGCGCAGGCATGTTTCAGTGCTTCGGTCGCATTGTCGATGATAACTTCTTCTCCGAAAGCATTGATAAACAGTTTTGTCCGACCTGTGATCTTAAATTTGTAGGGGCGAGTCGATGTGAACTGGATGGTATCTCCGATTATATATCGCCATAAACCTCCGCTGGTAGAGATGATCAATGCATAATTGACTCCTGTTTCGACTTCTTCCAGCAATAGAGTTTTGGGATGAGTTTTCCCCAGTTCGCTGGTAGGCATGAATTCATAATAGATACCATAATCCAACATAAGCAGCATAGAGGAGTCATTGGGATCATCCTGCAGGCCGAAAAAACCTTCCGAGGCATTGTAAGTCTCCATGTATTTCATTTTGGGATCGGGAAGCAGGCGTTTGTACTGTTCCCGGTAAGGTGTAAAGCTAATACCTCCGTGAATGAACAATTCCAGGTTGGGCCATACTTCGTGGAGATTGCTTTTTCCTGTTTTTTCCAGGATTTTATGAATGACGGTCAGAAACCAGGAGGGGACTCCGGCCAGACAGCGGACATCTTCTTTGATGGTTGTCTCACAGATTTTTTCGATTTTTTCTTCCCAGTTACTCATCAGCATAATCGATGAATCCGGGGTTTTCATCATGTTGGCCCAGAAGGGGGTGTTTGAAATAAGGATGGCAGACAGATCTCCGTACTGGCATTGGCTGTTGGTTTTGCTGACTTCACTGCTACCTCCCAGTGCTAATGTCTTTCCACTGAAAACCTGAGAGTTGGGATAAAGTTTGTTGAATATGGCGATCACATCTTTTCCCCCTCTGAAATGACAGTCTTCCAATACGGTGGGACTGACAGGAATGAATTTGCTTTTGGCATTGGTGGTTCCGGAAGACTTGGCAAACCATTTGATCTCTTCCGGCCATAATACATTGTTTTCTCCGTTCATGATCCGGGCGATCTGTTGCTGGATGTCTTCATAATGGACGATAGGCAATCGTTCCCGGTATTGTTCGGCGGTTAAAATGGAATGGAAATGATATTGCTGACCGTATTCCGTGTCGACGGCGGCGCTTAATAATTCCTGTAGCATGTCTCGTTGTACTTTTATCGGATTGCTCTTGAAAAACTCAATCTGGGCGAGACGTTTTTGGTTGAAAAAACTTAGTATAGAATTGATAAAAGCCATTGTGAAAAAATTAAATGAAAATCAAATAGTAAAATAGTACTTATTTTAGAATTGAATTTTTAATTGTGAGTCCAAAAGGGTGAAGCTGGTACGGTGAAATTCACTGATACCGGCCTCTTCTATCCCTTTCCGGTGCTCCCGGGTCGGGTAGCCTTTGTTTTTTTTCCAGTTGTACCACGGGAAGCGTTCGTGTAATTTTTCCATGTACTCATCCCGGTGTGTTTTGGCTAAAATGGAAGCTGCGGCGATGGACATGTATTTCCCGTCACCTTTGACGATACAGTGATGAGGAATTTGTTTGTATGGTTTGAACCGGTTTCCGTCGATCAGTAATTGTTCCGGTCGGACCTGCAATTGATCGATCGCTCGGTGCATGGCCAGAATGGAGGCATTCAGAATATTGATTTTGTCGATTTCGTGATTGTCGACACTGGCTACTGCCCAGGCAATCGCTTCCCGCTCTATGACAGGGCGTAGTTGAGTCCGTTGTTTTTCACTGAGCTGTTTTGAGTCGTTCAAAAGATCATTTGAGAAATCGTCCGGAAGAATGACGGCTGCGGCGAATACTGGACCTGCCAGACAACCTCTTCCGGCTTCGTCGCATCCGGCCTCTATGCAATTGTAATCATATTTTAACTCTAACATAAACAATAAAATGGTATCCCTTCGTTTGAAGTATAGCAAATATACTATTTTTACCAGATTATCTCACATATTTAAATGATTTTCTCTATTTATAACGCTTCGGTCATGTCCGGAATGATTTGTATGATCTGTTTTATTCGAAGTGTTTGGACAGTTCGTCTGCCGAAATGTAACCGTGATGCCGGAAGTATTCCTTGCCGTTTTTGTTCAATAAAATCTGAGTCGGAATGGTTGCAATGCCGTAATAATTTACCATCTCCTGATTTTCTTTTTCAGCAACATGGATGAATACGACATTTACTTTGCCCGGATACCTTGCTCTGATGATTTCCATAACTTGTTCCATTTGACGACAGCTATGACATCCGGTGGATCCGAACTCAAGAAAGGTGTAATCGAAGTTCTGTTTATTGTTTTGATAATTGTACAACTGTATTATGGAATCATTTATGGCTTGTTTTTTGTTTTCAGTCATTCGGGATATTTGATTTTTTGATAGGTAATTTAACAGATCATCTCTGCATACAACCAGGGTGATAAATAACAGAATAGTAAATATGATCGGAATATATGTTTTGTTTTTTTGCATGGTCATATCATATAAAATGGTTTAAAAGAGATTTCCAAAAACGAATCCCGAGAAGGTGGCCATGACGATAACGAGTGCTACGTAAACGATGGTTTTTTTCATTCCCAGGACGCCTTGGATCACTAACATGTTGGGCAGAGATAGCGACGGACCGGCCAAAAGCAATGCGAGTGCAGGCCCTTTGCCCATGCCCGAAGCAAGTAGACCTTGAATGATCGGCACTTCGGTCAGGGTGGCGAAGTACATGAATGCTCCCGTAAAGCTGGCAAAAAAGTTTGATAATAAAGAATTTCCACCGACGGCCCATTGGATCCATTCGTTTGAAATGATGCCTGCGATAGATGTATTGTCATGGGTTGATCCTAATAAAAATCCGGCAGTTAAGACTCCGATGACCAGTAGCGGCAGTATTTGTTTGGCAAATCCCCAGGCAGACAGAAGCCATTCATGATTTTCTTCGTTCCGTTTGTCAAAAAATAATATGAGTGAAAGTGAAGTTATTCCAACAAGCATAGGAATTAATGGTACAAATTGAGAGCGGATTATGAAGTGATTCGCAAAGACGATTGAGAGAATGGTTGCTATTGCTCCGATGCATACCCATCGGGCGCTGAGTTTTAGAATTCGTATGAGGGACCAGCAGAATACCAGAGCAAGAAATCCTGTAATTTGCCATTTATAGGTAAAAATAGCGTACCACAACCCTTTGTCAGAATCTGCCGGAGCGCCCCAGTTGGCAAAGACGAGAATCAATATCAGGGAGAAAAAATGAAATGCTGTTTGCCACATCGGACGTTTTTCCGGAGGAGGAACGATGTGCATCTGTTCTTCTTGTTTGACTTTTTCCTCTTTGTGAAAGATAAATGACATCAATAGACCGATGACGATGGAAAATAATATGGCTCCCATCATTCGTGCCAAGCCCATTTCTACTCCCAGAATTCGAGTGGTCAAAATGATCGACAGGATACTGATTGCCGGTCCAGAATAAAGAAATGCAATTGCCGGCCCTAATCCTGCCCCTCGTTTGTAGATACTTGAAAATAAGGGAAGAATGGTGCAAGAGCATACAGCCAAAATGCTTCCGGAAATAGCAGCTACTGAATAAGAAAGCCATTTTTTTGCACAAGCTCCGAAATACTTGAGTACTGCGCCTTGACTGATGAATACAGCAATTACTCCTGCAATGAAAAAGGCTGGAAGAAGGCATAATACTACATGTTCTTGTGCATACCACTGGCTTAAATCAAGAGTCGCATTTATAGCTGTTGTAAATTGTTTGCTATTGAGTGGCATAAAAAAGAGTAGTGCGAAAACAGCGATCATCCAAAACAGGATTTTCCATTCTTTTTTTGTCTCCATAATCGAAATGTTATATACCGAATAATTGTTTTATTTCACTTTCACTGGGTACATGACCTTTAATTCGAACTTTACCGTCAACCAGAACTGCGGGGGTAGACATGACTCCGGAGTTCAGAATTTCCACGATGTCTTCCACTTTTGTAAGTGTTATGTCAAGCGCATTTTCTTTTATCACTTTTTCGATTATTTGATAAGTGGCTTTACATTTGCTACAACCTGTTCCCAAAACTTTGATTTCCATAACTTTAATTTTTAAATTTGATTAAGAATATAGAATAATGCAATAATATACACCGACGAAGAGGAATAGGCCTCCAACCATCCAGTTGAGCCATTTTTGCAAGGTTTGTATTTTCCCATAGATGCTACCGATTCGTTGTACACTGAACGCTAATATCCAGGCAACTATCAAGACAGGTAGTGCAGTTGCTATGGCAAAAAGTATCGGAAGCAAATAGCCGGCAGAAGTGGTCGCTGACATAGGAATCAATATGCCAAAATAGAAAACACCACTTGTGGGACAAAATGCCAAGGCGAATAATATGCCGAGCAACATTGCCCCCCAACTACCCTTTCGTGCTAAATTTTCTCCGTTTCCCTTAAATCCGAACGAAGGTAATTGAAGTTTGTTGCCGAATAACATGAATATACCGATCAGCAATAATGCGGGACCAAGAATTATTTCTCCGTATGTTCCGATAAATTTCTGAATACCAAATAGGCTTGATCCTTTTCTCAGAATAAGAATTAATATAATTCCCAATATGGTATAGGCTACTACACGGCCAAAAGTGTAAAGCAAGCCTTTTTTGAAAATCCGACTTTGATTTTCTATGTCTTTACTGATAAAACCAATGGCTGTAATATTGGTTGCCAAGGGACAGGGGGAAATGGCTGTCAGCAGGCCCAGTAAAAAGGCGGTCAAGGCTGGTGTTGTACTGTCCTCTAATAAAGATTGTAACCATTCCATGATTTGCTATTTTTGCAACTCTTTGATTTTTTCTGTTAATTCTTTTTTGAATGTTTTCGGAGCAGAATAAGCATTGGCAAAGGCATATTCGGTTATATTCTCCCAGTATTCTTTACCGTTTTTCCATTTGCTGAGGATAAGTGAAGACCAGGTTACTTCGTATTTGTCTGCCATTTTTTCATTTTCTGCTTGGGATATGTCAATTATGCGTAGAATTATAGAGCCGTCTTTCATTTCATTTGAAAATTGCGATTCGATAACTTCCTGGGTATTTTGTTCGATGGCTTCGCAAGTTGCACATCGTTGTTTGCCGTGAAAATAGAGGACTTCAATTCGATCCTGTTCGTTGTTTACTTCTTCTGTGGTTGTGCTTTTTGAATTTTTGTTTCCGCAAGCAACTAAACCGATACAAAAAGTGAATAGTAAAATTATGTTTCTCATGATCGTGTTGTTTTTTGATATATTAATTTTTATGAAATGTTCGTTGTTTGTCGAATTGCGAACAATCGGATCGTAAAAATCCGTTTAATTACAGCAATTCCCTTTCTCCAGATTGATCTGATTAAAAATAGCAGAAAATAATTTTTGAGCAATAATCCAATTTTCTTTGTTTATACAATATTTTACTTTGGGCGGTTCGATAGAGCCTTGAATCAGGCCGGCGTCTTTCAATTCTTTCAGATGTTGTGATACAGTTGCTTTTGCAATCGGTAAGACCTCGTGAATATCTCCGAAAAAACAGCAGTTTTGTTGTGCTAAAAAATTAAGAATCGCTATTCTTGCAGGATGTCCCATGGCTTTGGCAAAACGGGCAAGTCGTTCTTGATCGATCGTATAATCTTTATTCATTTTTTTATTTGTTGTTCGCAAAATAACGAACAATTTAATGGATATGCAAGAAAAAAATGTTAATTTTTTCTCAAAAGCTGAGTTAACTAATTTTCTTTGGATTTTTCTATGTCGGCTTTTATATCTATCTTTGATAAAACAATTCGATTTTAATGTTTAATTTTAATCATTATGTGGTCCAAGGAAGAAGCAAAAGAGTTACGGGTTCATTTTTGGAATGGATTTAAACGTTACTGTTCCAAGCATAAAATATATCGGAAATGGGTGTTGACCGGAGTGAAAATCAAGTCTACACAGTTGAAGTTTTATGCTGATGAACAGAAAGCTTTGGTTTTGTTTCAGATTGATCACAAAAATGATTTGAGGCGTTATGAGATTTATGAATGTTTTCAGTCATACCGTAAATTGATGGCGACTGATTGTGGGGAAGATCTGAAATGGGAAGAGGATTATTTGGGAATGGGAGAACGTCCCTTGAGTGTGATTTATTTCGAGTTGCCGGAAGTCAGTCTTTATCGTCCGGATGACTGGGAGCGGATTTATGCTTTTTTCGCAGAGAAAATGCCTCTGTTGGAAGAGGCTTATTGGGAATATCGGGATTTGATCAATGAACGGATCAAGATGGCTGAAAAATAATGAAAAACAGCATTTCTGAACCCTGGAAATGCTGTCAATATATATGATTTTTGTGACTGTTTATTCTTTGATCGAAATGGAATGGAAAACGGCTAACAATTCTTCCGGTGATTTGGCTTTTTTCAATGTTTTTTCCAGTTCTTCTGTTTTTTCCTCATAATAAGCGAGATAAGCGATATCTAAGCATTCGGATAATTCGTCGCAGGCTTTTTGAGTGTCCATTTCTTGACGACGAACTGCTTTCTTGAAATAGTTGTCCAATTTCAGAATGGAGTTGTAAATGGCCGGTTTGTAGATTTCTACGGTGTTCTCCATAAAACTGATATCGGTGGAATGCTTTCTGACATATACTTTTTGAGTGGCATACATTTTACGGGCGACCTGATCTCCCAATACATGTTGCGGATATTCTTTTAAATCCTCGTGCCTTAAGTCAATGCCGTAATTGTTGAATACGAACAAGGGGGCCTTGTCTGTTCTTGAAATGTTTCTGGGATTCTCTTTGCGGGGAGAATTGTCGGCCAGAACGATGGATTGTGCTTTTACTGTAAAGTCTGCAATGATCAATGTTAAAAGCAAAATGATAATTTTCATGTCTTTGAAATTTTGAATATAATCCTTGTGTTTTTCTCGCTCCAAAGATCGGGCTGATTCATTACGGGCTGATGAATAAGTTGTTTCGATTTTGTTAACTTTTAGGAATTCATGTGTCAATAAACAAAAGGCGACCTATTTTTTGTGAACTTAGAATTATTCCAAATAGCAAAATAAAGAAAAAATCTGTATAAAATCATTCTTTTTTGGATTTGAATTGTGTAAATTTGACACAGTTGAGCTAAAATGTATAATTTTAAACAAAAACCATATACTTATGAAGAAGCTTATTTCAGTAGAAGAGGCGGTTGCAAAAGTGAAAGATGGAATGACGGTCATGATTGGCGGGTTCTTGGCCAATGGAACTCCGAATGCAATCGTTGACGCTTTGGCAAAATCCGGCGTGAAGGACCTGATTTTGATTGTGAATGATACTGCCTATCCGGATAAAGGATGTGGCCAATTGATTGCCAATAAACAAGTGAAAAAGGTGATTGTGTCTCATATTGGAACCAATCCCTGTACCAGTGAGCAAATGAACAGTGGAGAGCTGGAGATCGAGTTCAGCCCTCAGGGAACGCTGGCAGAAAGAATTCGTTCCGGCGGTGCCGGTTTGGGAGGTGTATTGACGCCGACAGGAATCGGTACTTTGGTAGCGGAAGGGAAGCAGGTCATACAGGTCGATGGCAGGGAGTATTTGTTGGAGAAGCCGTTGCGGGCGGATATTGCCTTGATCGGAGCCAGTGTCGGTGATGAGGCCGGAAATCTGGTGTATAAGGGAACTACCCAGAATTTCAACCCTCTGATGGCAACGGCCGCTGATCTGGTCATAGCCGAAGTGCAGGAATTGGTTGAAACCGGTGAATTGTATCCGGAACTGATCAAGACGCCGGGAATTTTTGTGGATTATATGGTAAAAGCTTAAGGTGTATATATAAATTGGAAAACATGGAAAAATCAATGATCAGACTACGGATGAGCGCAAAGGATGCCCATTATGGCGGAAACCTGGTCGATGGCGCTCACATGGTACATTTGTTTGGAGATGTAGCAACGGAATTATTGATTATGCACGATGGCGACGAAGGGTTGTTTGTGGCATATGATAATGTGGAGTTCCTGGCTCCTGTTTATGCCGGGGATTATATCGAGGCAACCGGAGAGATCGTGAAAGTAGGCAATTCTTCCCGGAAAATGGTTTTTGAAGCGAAAAAAGTGATTGCTGCCCGACCGGATATCTCTCCTTCGGCTGCCGATGTATTGGAAGAACCGATTTTGGTGTGCCGTGCCAGCGGTACCTGTGTTGTCAAGAAAGAGGATCAAAGAAAATAGACGATTATGGAAAAACTGATTATAACAGCGGCCATTTGCGGCGCGGAAGTAACGAAAGAACAGAATCCCGCAGTTCCCTATACTGTCGAGGAGATTGTCAGGGAAGCCAAGTCGGCGGTAGATGCCGGGGCTGCTATCGTTCATCTGCATGTGCGAGAGGATGACGGTACGCCGACTCAAAGTAAAGCACGTTTTAAAGAATGTATCGATGCGATTTATGCGGTGTGTCCGGAAGTGATTCTGATTCCTTCGACGGGCGGTGCTGTTGGAATGACTGCCGAGGAACGCTTGCAGCCGACCGAACTTTTCCCGGAGATGGCGACGCTGGATTGCGGGACCTGTAATTTCGGAGATGATGTATTTGAAAATACGATGCCGATGATGAGGGATTTCGGCAAACGTATGCTGGAGAACCATATCAAACCGGAATATGAATGTTTTGAGATGGGCCATCTCGATACGATTTTGAATATGGCAAAAAAAGGATTGGTCCCCGGAGCTCCCATGCAGTTTAATTTTGTTTTGGGAGTGCCTGGCTGTACGCCGGCTACGGTGCCGAATCTTTGCTGGCTGGTGAATGCGATTCCGGCCGGTTCGACCTGGACGGCTACCGGTATCGGGCGACATGCTTTTTCGATGGCAGCACCTGCGATTGTCATGGGAGGACATGTACGGGTCGGTTTTGAAGACAATCTGTATCTTGAAAAAGGAGTATTGGCCAAATCCAATGGTGAATTGGTGGCAAAAGTTGTACGCATGGCGCAAGAACTGGGACGTGGAGTGGCTACATCTGCGGAGGCGAGAGAAATCCTGGGACTGAAGCCGTTGAAATAAAATGAATGATTACAAATTTTAAAATCTTAATATTATGCAGAAAAAAGGAAATAAATACGGAACACACAGAGTGATTGCACCGAAGGGAGTTTTACCACAACCGGCAGACAAGTTGGATAATAACATGGACGAGATCTATGACAATGAGATTCTGATCGATGTACAGACGTTGAATATCGACTCGGCCAGTTTTACTCAGATCGAAGAACAGGCCGGCGGTGACAAGGCAAAAATTGCTGAAATCATGTTGGGAATTGTGGAGAAACAGGGAAAACACCGGAATCCGGTGACCGGTTCGGGCGGTATGCTGCTGGGAACTGTAGAAAAAATCGGAGATGCTTTGATTGGAAAGACAGACTTGAAGGTGGGCGATAAAATTGCTACTCTGGTGTCTCTGTCTCTGACACCACTTCGCATCGATAAGATCAAAGAAATTCGGGCAGATGTCGATCAAGTGGACATCGACGGGAAGGCCATTTTGTTTGAAAGCGGAATTTATGCAAAAATACCTGCTGATTTACCGGAAAAGTTGGCTCTGTCGGCTTTGGATGTAGCTGGTGCTCCGGCTCAGACGGCCAAGTTGGTAAAACCGGGAGATACGGTATTGATTATCGGAGCTGGTGGAAAATCGGGTATGCTGTGTTGTTACGAAGCCAAGAAACGGGCCGGGATTACCGGTAAGGTAATCGGTTTGTGTCACAGCCAGAAGAGCACCGAGCGTTTGCAAAAATTGGGATTCTGTGATTATGTATTCTCTGCAGATGCAACACAGCCGGTTCCGGTGATGGAAAAAATCGCAGAACTGACAAATGGAGAAATGTGTGATATTACCATTAACAATGTCAATATTACCGATACCGAAATGACCAGTATATTGTGTACGAAGAACGACGGATTGGTTTACTTCTTCTCCATGGCAACCAGTTTTACAAAGGCCGCTTTGGGTGCAGAAGGAGTTGGCAGTGATGTAACGATGATCGTCGGGAACGGTTATACCAAGGGACATGCGGAGATTACCCTGCAGGAACTGCGTGAATGCGAAGCTCTGCGGAAAATATTTACAGAATTGTATGCTTAAATAACAGGCCGATGTATGGAGGGAAATCCTGTCTGTACATCGGCAAACGGTAAATTGAAAAATATGGTAAGCAGAAGAAAAGAGTTTTTTCCGGAAGTAACCGATGAACAATGGAACGATTGGCATTGGCAGGTGAAAAATCGGATTGAAACTTTGGAACAGCTGAAGAAATATCTTTGTTTGACTGCCGAAGAGGAAGAAGGAATCCGTGAATCATTGAAGACTTTGCGTATGGCGATTACTCCTTATTATCTGAGTCTGATCGATCCGGATAATCCGTACTGTCCCATTCGCAGACAATCGGTGCCGACGATAGAGGAACTGCACCGTTCTCCGGCTGATCTGGAAGATCCTTTGCATGAGGACGGTGATTCGCCGGTTCCGGGGCTGACGCATCGCTATCCCGACCGGGTGCTGTTCCTGATTACGGATATGTGTTCGATGTATTGTCGGCACTGCACCCGCAGGCGTTTTGCCGGACATCACGATTGTGCCACTCCGCTGGAGCGCATAGAAAAATGTATAGAGTATATCGCCCATACCCCACAGGTGAGGGATGTCCTTTTATCCGGCGGGGATGCTCTGCTGGTGAGCGATGAACGTTTGGAATATATCATCAAACGTTTGCGGGAGATCCCCCATGTGGAGATTATCCGAATCGGTTCCCGGACTCCGGTGGTGCTGCCGCAGCGGATTACGCCCGAACTGGTGAATATGCTCCGGAAATATCATCCGATCTGGTTGAATACGCATTTCAACCATCCCAATGAAATTACACCGGAATCGGCTGCCGCCTGTGCACGTTTGGCCGATGCCGGAATTCCTTTGGGCAATCAGTCTGTATTGTTGAGAGGGGTGAATGACTGTACTCATGTGATGAAGAAGCTGGTACATGAATTGGTAAAAATCCGTGTACGCCCGTATTATATTTATATCTGCGACCTTTCTGTGGGCATCGGGCATTTCCGTACGCCGGTATCCAAGGGAATCGAGATCATTGAAAATTTACGGGGGCATACTTCGGGATATGCGGTGCCGACTTTTGTGGTGGATGCGCCTGGCGGTGGCGGGAAGATTCCGGTAATGCCGACTTATCTGATTTCGCAGGGGCCGAATCGGGTTGTTTTACGTAATTTCGAGGGAGTCGTGACTACTTATACCGAACCGACGGATTATAAGGATGAATGTCATTGTGAGGAGTGTGAAAAGCGGCGTAAGACAGAAGGGGTGGCAGAGCTGTTGAGCGGAGAGCGTCTTTCCATTGAACCGGCGGATCTGGATCGGAAGACGCGAAATCTTTTGGCCAAAGGATAGGAGAATTTAAAGATGAGGTTGATCGAACGCATATCGGATTTTCGGAGTTTGTCGATTGTCGGTCTGGAAAAGAATACAGGGAAAACGGAATGCCTGAATTATATCCTGCGGCAAGCGAGGGATTCGGCTGACCGATGGGCATTGACTTCGGTCGGTATAGACGGTGAGAACCGGGATCAGGTCTGTCAGACTCCGAAACCGGAGATTACCGTTCCCGAAGGGATGGTGTTCGTCACCTCGGAAAAACACTATCGAGAGAAAAGGGTCGTATCAGAGATTTTGGAAATCTCTTCTGAACGTACTGCTTTGGGGCGCCTGGTGGTAGCTCGGGCGGTTACCGAGGGAAAAGTATTGCTTTCCGGTCCCTCTGATACGACTGCTTTGAAACGTTTGCTCGGGCGTTTGCAAGAAATGGGAATCCGGACGACTTTGGTTGACGGAGCTCTTTCTCGTTTAAGCCTGGCCTCGCCAGCAGTCACGGAGGCGATGATTCTGGCAACAGGGGCTGCCGTTTCGGGAAATGTTCCGGAATTGGTGAGGCGAACCCGTTATGTGTGTGATTTGATCGAACTGGAAGAGGTGGAACATGCGCTTCAGGCAAAGTTGGATACAATCGACCGGGGGGTATGGGCGATAGATGAGAAAGGGGAATGTATGGATTTGCAATTGCCGTCGGTGTTTATGCTGGATAAGCAAGGGGTTGATCTCTTGCGTTACGGACCGCGTCTGTTTGTCGCCGGGGCTGTTAGTGACCGTTTGTTCCAATTTCTACAGGTTCAGAAAGAGAAGGTGGAATTGATTGTTCGCGATTTTACCCGGGTGTTTGCCCAGCCGGCATCGTATTATGCTTTTGTGCGGAAAGGCGGTCGGGTCCGGGTGTTGCACCGCAGCAGACTTTTGGCGGTGACGATCAATCCGCTGGCTCCCAGCGGTCTGTTGCTGGACTCCGGGTATCTGCAGGAAGCGATGGAGAAGAGTTTGTCGGTGCCGGTATTGGATGTACGAAGAGAAAAGGATATTTGATAAAATTGGGCCTATGATTTTGCGAGATGCATTAC
The DNA here is from genome assembly GCA_944321165.1 of uncultured Odoribacter sp. Classification (GTDB taxonomy): domain Bacteria; phylum Bacteroidota; class Bacteroidia; order Bacteroidales; family Marinifilaceae; genus Odoribacter. Next base: position 115,563 of record CALUKE010000004.1, on the reverse strand, counting down.
AGCGGGTAAAAGGATTTCGTTATGTGGTCGAACAATTGGAACTTTGTTCGCCGGTGGGACGGAGATGCCTGTATGATTCCCCCTGGATGGATTCGAAAGGGGCGCTGGAAATGGAATTCGAGCGTATTCGGCAGGTGTGTGCGTTGGGGGAACAGCCGGCTTCTGCTGCGGTCCTCGAAGGGGTGGAAGTGAAACTGATGCAGGTACGGGATATTCGGGGTACGGTGAAACGGACGGCTACTGCCTCTGTCCTGGATGATCTCGAATTGTTTGAATTGAAGCATTTCGCCCTTTTGGTGGAGGATATCCGGGAAATGGTCCGGATGTGGCCGTGGGTTGAATTGCCGGATTTGAAGGAGTTGGTCGGTGTTTTGGATCCGGAGGGAAACCGTTTGCCTCATTTTTATGTGTATGATGCCTATGATCCGGAGCTGGCGGAGATTCGGTCGATGATCCGACAAAGGTCGCAGCAGGGAGATTCGGAAGAGGAGCTGGCGGGTTTGTACGAGCAGGAGATGGCTGTGGAAAACCGGGTCCGGGAAGATTTGTCTGTCCGTTTGAGGGCGTGGCATGCCAGACTCCAGCAGGCGTTGGAGGGGATAGGAATGGTGGATATGATTCTGGCAAAGGCCAAGCTGACCCGGCAGTGGCAATTGGTTTGTCCGACGGTTCAGGAAGAGGGCGATTTGGTGCTGGAGGGGCTTTTTCATCCTCAGGTGCAGGCTGTTTTGAACCGGGAAGGAAAAGTTTTTCAGGCCGTGGATATTTGTTTGAGTCGGGAGGCTGCGGTGATTACCGGAGCCAATATGGCCGGAAAAACGGTTCTGCTGAAGAGTGTGCAATTGGTGCAGTATCTGACGCAGTTCGGGTTTTATGTCCCTGCCCGGAAAGCGGTTGTACCGTTGGTTGAGCGGGTATTGACAAGCATAGGTGATGAACAGGATGAATTGAACGGTCTGTCTTCGTTTGCGGCAGAAATGCTGGTAATGAATGATATTGTCGACGCAATAAGCCAGCATCAGCGGGTGCTGGTGTTGATCGATGAACTGGCCCGTACGACCAATCCACAGGAAGGACGGGCCATTGTCAATGGAATGGTGGACTTTTTGTCGTCTCATCGGGTGATGGCGATGGTGACGACTCATTATGGTGGAATTACAGCCGCCTGTCGGAAATGGCGGGTGAGGGGTGTCGTGGAAAACCGCTTCAAAGGTGAAATGACTCTGAACAATATCAATGAATTTATGGATTACTCCCTGGAAGCAGATGATCGGGAAGATGTTCCTCATGAGGCAATCCGGATTGCCTGGATGTTGGGAATCGACCGGGAGTTGCTGGAACGGGTGGAAAATTATTTACAGGAGGAGGAAGGAAACTCCTGTTTGAAAAAGACAGTACAGTAGAAAGAAAATATATGGAAAGTAAATTAGGAATAGATTTTAATAAGGTCGAATATGCCCGGGGGATCGCTCGCAAAATCGCTGACCAGGTTCAGGATTTTGTAAACGGTTATACAACGGTGGCTGTCGAGAGGACTTTGTGCCGTCTGTTGGGTATTGACGGGGTGGATGCGAATGCTGTTCCGCTGCCGAATATTCTGGTGGATCAACTGAAAGAAAAAAACTTGCTGGGTGAAGGGGTTTTGTTTTTCTTGGGAAGTGCCGTCGTGGAAACCGGCCTCTCTCCCCAGGAAATTGCAGAGATGGTGGCTGTCGGCAATTGGGATATTACCCGAGGACATTTTGGCAGCCGTGAGCAGCGCATGAAAGCTTTACAACCCTATATGGAAGCCAGTATCCGTCGGATTGTGGCGAACCGGAAACGGAGAGAAAACTACATCGCCACCATCGGGGAAGGGACGAAACCCTATCTGTATGTGATTGTGGCGACCGGTAATATTTATGAAGACGTGGTACAGGCTCAGGCAGCGGCCCGGCAAGGTGCCGATATCATTGCCGTGATCCGTACCACCGGTCAGAGTTTGCTGGATTATGTCCCCTATGGGGCGACTACGGAAGGTTTCGGGGGTACTTTCGCTACCCAGGAGAATTTCCGGATCATGCGGAAAGCGCTTGATGAGGTCGGGGAAGAGGTCGGCCGTTATATCCGTTTATGCAATTACTGTTCAGGCCTCTGCATGCCGGAGATTGCGGTCATGGGAGCCCTCGAGGGGCTGGATGTGATGCTGAACGATGCCTTGTATGGCATCCTGTTCCGGGACATCAACATGCAGCGTACACTGGTCGATCAGTTCATGTCGCGGGTGATCAATGGATTTGCCGGAGTTATTATCAATACGGGAGAAGATAATTATTTGACTACGGCCGATGCGGTCGAGGAGGCTCATACCGTGCTGGCTTCCGACCTGATCAATGAGCAGCTGGCTTTGCTGGCCGGTCTGCCGGAAGAGCAGATGGGATTGGGACATGCCTTTGAAATGGATCCGATGCTGGAAAACGGTTTCCTGTATGAATTGGCTCAGGCCCAGATGACGCGGGAAATCTTTCCCAAAGCGACTTTGAAATACATGCCGCCTACCAAGTTTATGACCGGAAATATTTTCCGGGGTCATATACAGGACGCTCTGTTCAATATGATCGGTATCTGGACGTCGCAGGGTATTCAGTTGCTTGGTATGCCGACCGAAGCGATACATACGCCTTTTATGTCGGACCGTTATCTTTCCATCGAGAATGCCCGTTATATTTTCAATAATATGCGGAGCATCGGCGATGAGGTCGTTTTCAAACAGGACGGTATTATCCAGCGCCGTGCCAAAGAGGTGTTGGATAAAGCGACGGTTCTTTTGGAAAAGATCGAGCGGGAAGGACTTTTTACGGCTTTGGAAAAAGGAATATTTGCTGATATCAAACGGCCGAAGAATGGTGGAAAAGGTTTGGACGGCGTAAGTCCGAAAGGAAAGAATTATGAGAATCCGTTTGTGGAAATGATGTTGAATAGATAATAATTATATATATGAGCGGAGGTTTATATTCGACAGAAGGCCGGGATTTCAATCAGACCCTCGACCTGAAAAAAATAAAACCCTACGGGGATACCATGAATGACGGGAAGACTCAACTGAGTTTCACCTTGCCGGTACCTGCCGGAGAGGAAGCCATAGAGGCTGCCAAGCAGTTGTTGAAGAAGATGGGATTTGAAAATCCGCAGGTGGTGTTTCACAAGGAATTGACGGAGGGATATACTTTTTTCAATTGTTATGGCAGTTGTGTACATACGGTGGATTATACGAATATCTATGTACCGAAGGTAGAGTCAACCAAATGGGATATGGGAGAAACCGATCAGTTTATCCGGGAGCATATCGGTCGCAAGATTGTCGTGATCGGTGCCAGTACCGGTACGGATGCCCATACGGTAGGTATCGATGCGATCATGAATATGAAGGGATTTGCCGGACATTACGGTTTGGAGCGTTATGAGATGTTTGAGGCATTGAATATGGGTAGTCAGGTGAGCAACGAAGAGTTTATTGCCAAAGCGATCGAGCTGAAGGCGGATGCCCTGTTGGTCTCCCAGACAGTGACTCAGAAGGATATTCATATCAAGAATCTGACGGAGCTGGTAGAGATGTTGGAGGCCGAAGGATTGCGCGACAAGGTGATATTGGCTTGCGGCGGTCCCCGGATTTCTCATGAGCTGGCAAAAGAATTGGGGTACGATGCCGGATTTGGCATGAATACTTATGCCGATGACGTGGCTTCGTTCATTGCCCAGGAATTGGATAGAAGAATGAATCATTAAAACATACGAATTATGGAAAAAGAACAAATCAGGGAGGTGATTGCCAGAAGAGTGGCAATGGAACTCCGGGATGGAGATGTGGTGAATCTGGGGATCGGATTACCGACATTGGTTCCGAATTATCTGCCGGAAGGTGTGGAGGTAATCTTGCAGACGGAAAACGGATTGATCGGGATGGGACCGACGCCGGCTCCGGGGGAGGAAGATCCGGATCTGATCAATGCCGGTGGCGGGGCAATTACGGCCTTGCCGGGGGCTGCCAGTTTTGACAGTGCTACCTCTTTTGGCATTATTCGGGGCGGGCATGTAGATGTCAGTATTTTGGGGGCCTTGCAGGTGGATGAGCACGGAGATTTGGCCAATTGGATGATTCCCGGCAAAAAGACTCCCGGTATGGGCGGTGCCATGGATTTATTGATGGGGGCCGGTAAAGTGATTCTGGCCATGGAGCATACGGCGAAAGGGAATCCAAAAATATTGAAAAAATGCACTTTGCCTTTGACTGCCAAAGGTCAGGTGAATATGATCGTTACTGAAATGGGGGTGATGGAGATTACTCCGGAGGGAATTGTCTTGAAAGAGATACATCCGGAATTTTCTGTGGAACAGGTGCAGGCGGCTACGGAAGCGACCCTGATCATTGCTCCCGATCTGAAAAAAATGTGCTGATTTTAGATAGCTGAAATTATACATCTGAAATAGAGAACTTATGGATTTTTCATTATCAAAAAAAGAGATATTGTTTTTGCAGATGATCAGAGCATTTGCAGAAAAAGAGGTGAAACCGCTGGCTGCAGAGGTGGACGAGGAAGAAAGATTTCCGCTTGAAACGGTGGAGAAAATGGCGAAGTTGGGGATCATGGGGATTCCTTTCCCGGTGGAATACGGCGGTGCAGGTGGTGACAATGTATTGTATTCGATGGCTGTAGAAGAGTTGTCCCGGGTATGTGCAACGACCGGAGTGATCGTATCGGCTCATACCTCCTTGTGTGCTTCTCCGATTTATGAATTCGGAACGGAAGAGCAAAAGAAAAAATATTTGCCGAAACTGTGTTCCGGAGAATGGATCGGTGCTTTCGGATTGACGGAACCCAATGCCGGTACGGATGCCTCGGCGCAGCAGACCATGGCGGTGCTGGAAGATGATCATTATGTGTTGAACGGTTCGAAGATTTTCATTACCAATGCGGCTTATGCAAACGTGTATATTGTGATGGCCATGACCGACAAGTCACAGGGGACACGAGGCATTTCCGCTTTTATCGTAGAGCGGGATTTCCCGGGATTTTCCATCGGCAAGAAAGAGAAGAAGATGGGAATCCGGGGATCAGCCACCTGCGAACTGATTTTTGAGAATTGTCTTGTCCCGAAAGAAAATCTGTTGGGAAAACCGGGCGAAGGATTTAAGATTGCGATGAAAACCCTGGATGGCGGACGTATGGGAATCGCTTCTCAGGCATTGGGAATTGCGCAGGGAGCCATGGACGAGACGGTAAAATATGTGAAAGAGAGAAAGCAGTTCGGAAAGGCAATCGGACAGTTCCAGAATACCCAGTTCCAACTGGCAGATCTGGATACAAAAATAGAGGCTGCTCGTTTACTGGTACGGATGGCTGCCTGGAAAAAGGATCGGAAAATGCCGTATTCGGCTGATTCTGCCCGTGCCAAATTGTTTGCAGCGGAGACGGCCATGGAGATGACCACCAAAGCGGTACAATTCCACGGTGGATATGGATATACCCGTGAGTATCCGGTGGAGCGGATGATGCGGGATGCAAAGATTACTGAAATTTATGAAGGAACCTCTGAAGTTCAGCGGATGGTAATAGCTGCCGCTTTGCTTAAATGATGGGATTGTATAAGAAAAAACGATAATGATATGAAAATAGTGGTTTGTATCAAACAGGTACCGGATACGACGGAAATAAAATTGGATCCGGTAACAGGAACGATGATCCGGGACGGGGTTCCCAGCATTATGAATCCCGATGACAAGGGGGGATTGGAAGTGGCGCTGACATTAAAGGATAAATATGGGGCAGAGGTAACGGTGATTACCATGGGACCTCCTCAGGCGGACGATATCTTACGGGAGGCGTTGGCAATGGGGGCGGACCGGGCGATTCATCTGAGCGATCGGAAATTTGCCGGAGCCGATACGCTGGCAACCTCGAATGCCATTGCCGGTGCTTTGCGGATGCTTGAATACGATCTGGTGATTACTGGACGTCAGGCCATCGATGGAGATACCGCCCAGGTCGGTCCGCAGATTGCCGAACACCTCGATTTACCGCAGGTGACTTATGTCGAAGATCTGGAATTTGACGGGAATAAGACGTTTACGATCCGGAAATCCATGGAAGAAGGGTATCAGATGGTACAGGTGGAGGCTCCTTGTGTCGTAACGGTTTTGGCTTCGGCCAATAAAGCCCGTTACATGTCTGTACGCGGGATTGTGGAGGCCTATGACCGGGAGGTGGAAGTTTGGAATTTTAACAATATTCGTGTGGATGAAGCAAAGCTGGGATTGAACGGTTCTCCGACGCGGGTTTGGAAATCTTTTACAAAAGGGGCGAAGGCGGCCGGTACTTTATATGAAGTGGAACCGGCAGAGGCGGTAGATATTATTGTTGAAAAATTGAAGGAAAAATTTATAATTTGAGGGATGGTCGGGAGGTGAGCAAATCGATGAATCATCTCTCGGATCGTTTTGTAAAAATAGCAGTAAAATATGGATAAATCTCAATATAAGGATGTTTATGTATTCGTAGAACAACGGGAAGGTGTCATTCAGAAGGTTGCTCTCGAATTATTGGGAAAAGCCCGGGAACTGGCGGACAGTTTGCAGGAACAGGTGGTAGCCATGCTGCTGGGACATGGTGTTGCCGGGCAGGCTCAGGAGTTGATTGCCTATGGTGCGGATGTAGTATTGTGTGCGGATGCACCGGAATTGGAAGAATACAATACGGAACCCTATGCACAGGCGATTACGCAGATTGTCCGGGAACGCAAGCCGAGTATTGTCTTGATCGGTGCAACGACCATCGGTCGGGATTTGGGACCTCGTTTGTCCGCCCGTTTGGAAACTGGTCTGACGGCGGATTGTACCGGTCTGGCCATTTCGGAAGAGCGGGATCTGTTGATGACCCGTCCGGCTTTCGGGGGGAATCTGATGGCGACGATCATGTGTAAGCAGCATCGGCCGCAGATGTCTACCGTACGTCCGGGAGTCATGCGGGCAAAACCCAGAGAGGAAGGCCGTGACGGTAAGGTAGAAAACATAGAGATACGTTTCGATGCTTCGAAGTTTAAGGTACGGATATTGAAAACGGTGAAAGAACAGAAGAACCGGATTGATATTACGGAAGCGAAAGTATTGGTTTCCGGAGGTCGGGGGGTCGGTAATGCCGAAGGTTTTGAGATGCTTGGAAAATTGGCGGAGACAATACACGCCGAAGTCTCCTCTTCCCGTGCCATGGTGGATGCCGGAGTCATGCCGCATGACCGGCAGGTTGGACAGACCGGTAAAACGGTGCGTCCGGATCTGTATTTTGCCCTGGGTATTTCCGGTGCCATTCAGCATTTGGCCGGTATGGAAGAGTCGGAATTTATCATTGCGGTAAACAAGGACAAGTATGCGCCGATTTTTGGAGTGGCTGATTTGGGCATTGTCGGGGATGTGAAAAAAGTCGTTCCTTTGTTGACAGAGCGTCTGGCTGCTATCCGGAAAGAAGAAAAATAGATTGTTGGACCGATGAGTTGAAACGGAGTCGTATGGAGTATCAGAAATTGTGTATTGAAAAGCAGGAGCGTATCTGTGTTTTGAAAATCAATCATCCGGAGGCGTTGAATGCCTTGAATACGCTTGTTTTGCAGGAATTGGATCGGGCGATGGATGCCATTGCCCGGGATGCAGGGATCGATGTAGTGATATTGACGGGAGAGGAACGGGCTTTTGTGGCGGGTGCGGATATTTCGGAGATGAGTGCGATGAATGCGGAGGAAGGCCGGTGTTTTGGGGAATTGGGAGCTGCCGTATTCCGGAAGATCGAATTGTTGCCCAAACCGGTGATTGCCGCCGTAAACGGTTTTGCATTGGGCGGTGGCTGTGAACTGGCGATGGCCTGCGATATCCGCATTGCTTCTGCAAAGGCCAAGTTCGGACAACCGGAGGTCGGTCTGGGCATTACGCCCGGTTTTTCCGGTACTCAGCGTTTACCCCGTCTGGTGGGCATGGGAAGAGCCAAAGAGCTGATTTATACGGCTGCGGTGATACATGCCGAGGAGGCGTATCGGATCGGTCTGGTGAATAAAGTGGTCGAACCGGAGGCTTTGATGGACGAGTGTATGGCTGTGGCTCGCATTATTGCTGCCAAGGCACAGCTGGCGGTCCGTTATTCGAAAGAGGCCATCAACCGGGGAATGGAAACGGATATGACAACCGGCATTGCCCTGGAAAACGGTTTGTTCGGTTTGTGTTTTGCTACCGACGATCAGAAAGAGGGAATGGAGGCATTCCTGGCAAAACGGAAGCCTGCATTTAAAAAGGATTTATAAATTTTTATAGAAACAGATGTATGAAAATAAGCGTTGTCGGAACAGGAACCATGGGGCATGGCATTGCCCAGGTATTTGCCCAGGCAGGGCATGAGGTGTTGCTGAAAGGCCGTTCAGAGGCTTCTTTGGCAAAAGCCCACAAGGCAATGGATAAGAATCTTTCCCGCATGGTGGAGAAAGGTAAACTGGAGGCTGCCGCCAAAGAGCAGATTCTGGGACGGATCACCGATACTCTCCGTTACGAGGATTGCGCCGATGCGGATCTGGTGATTGAGGCGATTGCCGAGGACATGGCAGTGAAACAGGAGATATTTAAATTATTGGATGAGATTTGTAAGCCGGAAACGATTCTGGCAACCAACACTTCTTCGCTTTCGATTACGGAGGTGGCAGCCGTAACCCGGCGGCCGGAACAGGTAATCGGAATGCATTTTTTCAATCCGGTACCTGCCATGAAACTGGTGGAAATCATCAAAGGACAACTGACGGCTGCAGCGGTACATGACCGGGTGTTCGCCCTGTCGCAGGAGATCGGTAAAGTACCGGTCAGTGTAGAGGAAGCTCCGGGTTTTGTCGTAAATCGGATTTTGATACCCTTGGTGAATGAGGGAATCGGTATTTTGGCCGATGGGGTGGCGAAAAAGGAAGAGATCGATGCTGCCATGAAATTGGGGGCCAATCATCCGATGGGACCGCTGGAACTGGGGGATCTGATCGGTTTGGACGTTTGTCTGGCAATCATGGAAGTGCTTTATAAAGAGTTCGGAGATTCCAAGTATCGTCCTCATCCTTTATTGCGGAAGATGGTACGGGCCAATTTATTGGGCCGTAAAACCGGAATCGGTTTTTATGATTATCGGAAATAAGGTGCTGGGGAATATTTCCCCAGCATTTTTGTATATATTCCCCACTTTCCCCATTCACAAAATCCAATGGAAATTTTTATAATGTATTGATATATAGTTTTTTTATTTATAATATTCCGTTGTGGCACCGGATTTGTCCTTTGGATAGGCAAAATCGAATTTTAAAATTGAATATTATGAAAAAGTTGATCATTTTAGGAATAGGTGCCTCTTTGTTCTTTTTGAATGGATGCGTAGAAAAATCTCAGAAATATAAATCTTTACAGGCACGTCTGGATTCATTGAGTGCCGTTCAGGTCGCCCAAAATGCGGAAATGGAGAGTATGCTGGCCGATTTGAATGATATTTCTGCTGGAATGCAATCGTTGCGGGATGCAGAACATCTGTTGACTTTGGAAGCTGCGAATGAAAATAAAGCGAACAACAAGTCGAAACAGCAATTGAACCAGCTGAAAAAAGATGTGAAGGCTATTACGGAAGCGATTGCCAGTTATAAAGAGCAGATTTCCAAGCTCGAAAGTAAAAACAAGACCCAGTCTGCAGAATTTAAAAGATTGATTGCCAGTCTGAATGCTGAGTTGGATTTGCGGGCACAGAAGATCGATGAAATTACCAAACAATTGGGAGAAAAGAATCAATTGCTGGCAGCCAAGACGGAAGAGGTGGCTCATCTGACAGAAAATGTGGAGGCATTGGATAAGACGAATAAGAGCCAACAGATGACAATTAATGAACAGGATATGACGATTCATCAGGGACATTATCTGATCGGTTCCCGGAAAGAATTGCGGGATTCGGAAGTCATCTCCCGTCAGGGAATTTTCTGTCCGCCGATTGTTTCTTCCCAGGCTCAGAAAGCAAATTTCATCGATGTGGATATTCGGGAAACGAAAGAAATTCCCTTGAACAATAAAAAAGCCAAACTGCTTTCCGTGCATCCGGCAGAATCCTATACGCTGGAAACTGGAGAAGATGGCAATATGATTCTGAAGATCAGTGATGAGAACAGTTTCTGGAAACAAACAAAATATTTGGTAGTGATGGTGGGATAAAAACGGAAAAACATAGTTTAATGGAAAAGAGATCGACATTCAAATGTCGTCTCTTTTTTTTGTTTATGCTGAACCATTATTTGTTTGAAATATACCTAACAATGGGGATTTTTCTGCAATCGATGACCCGCTATCTTTGGTGCCTCAAACAACAATTTTTTTATAAGCTAGTCATTAATAAGAATAGAGGACATGGATGTTAGGTGTTATTTTAGGCAGAAGATTATGATATTACTATTGCCGTTTGTGTGTTATCCGGGGTATTCCCGGGCATTCGTTGAGGAGAATCATCAGGTGAATCAAGGGGTGAAGTATTCTAAGCAACATACCGTTGCTGACATCACTATTTCTGGGTATGTGTATGAAGCAGAAACCCGCCGACCGATACCGTTTGCTACGGTTTATATGCCGGATTTGTTATTGGGAACTTCGACTCGCGAGGATGGTTCTTTTGTTTTGAATCGTGTTCAGCCGGGAAAATTACGTCTGGCTGTGCGTTGTATGGGACGAATTTCACAGGATACGTTGATTTTGGTGGATCGACCGATTACGAATCTTTGTTTTTATTTACAGGAAGAGAATTTCAGACTGAATGAGGTGAATGTGACGGCTGAGAACAACAAGGTCGGACAGGCTACTTCTTCGAAGATTTCCCGATTGGCTATGGATCACATGCAGGTAACGAGTTTGGGAGATTTGATGCAGCTTTTGCCGGGAGGGTTGGCGACTAATCCGAATCTGGGGTATGCCGATCAGTTGAATCTCCGGATGATCGCTACGGAAGCTTCCGGTCTGCCGGGCTTGGGAGATGGTGGCAAGGAGGATGCTGCCAATATGAACAGTTTGGGGACTTTGATTGTGCGCGATGGAGCCCCGATTTCGAACAATGCCAATCTGCAGACGATCAGTCCGGCCATTACCGGGGCCTCTACGGCTTTGGGAGGTACCGCTTCGCCGGCAGGTGGAATCGATGTCCGTTCGATTTCAACGGATAATATCGAGTCGGTTGAAATCATCCGGGGAATCCCTTCCGTGGAATATGGCGATTTGACCTCCGGAGCCGTGATTATCAATTCCAAAGCCGGACAGGAGCCTTTCCGCCTGCGATTTAAAACCAACGAAAATATTTACCAGCTGTCTGCCGGTAAGGGATTCAATCTCGGCGGGAAAAAGGGAAGCATGAATATCAGCGGTGATTATGCTTACAATGTGACCGATCCGATGCAGTCTTATTTGTATTACCAGCGGGCGGCGGCCAAAGTAATGTATTCGAATATCTTGTTGAATGAAAAATTGCACTCGAATACCTCATTGGAATTGATCTATGGGAATAATACCCGGAAACAAAATCCGGATGATGAACATACTCAGCTGAAAAGCCGGGGACAGGATTTAGGGGTCTCTTTCAATACCAACGGTATTTTCGATATCGATTGTGGCTGGTGGAGAAATTTGCGCTATACCGTGGCGGTGAATTATATGCATAAAAAAAGTTATGAACAGAAGTTATTGACCAATGCAACCTACCAATATTCGATGACGGAAACGGACGGGGCGATTCTGAGCAATCGTCCGGGAGTGGATCTGTACGATGATCAAGGGAATAAGTTGACCAATATTCCGGCAGGAGAAGAACAGCTCTATGCCAATATGCTGCCGAATGATTACCTGACCCGTTATGATATAGAAGGGAAAGAGATAAATGTATTTGCCAAACTGATGGCTAATTTTGTAAAACAGGGAGAACGGATTAATAACCGGATTATGATCGGGGCCGATTTTAAAAGCGATGGGAATAAAGGGGACGGAAAAACTTTCGATCCGGCCACTCCGCCTTATCGGGTAAATACCAGTTTATATTCTTCTTTCCGTCCGCGGAAGTATAGCGATATTCCCTTTGTCAATCAGCTGGGATTGTTTGCAGAAGAGAATTTCCGCTGGACTTTTGCCGAACGGAATCTTCAGTTGCAGTTAGGTATCCGTTATGATAAGCTATGGGGACATCAGGATATCTGGACGCCACGTATAAACGCTTCTCTGGATCTGTTACCGAAAGTGTTGACTCTTCGGGGCGGTTATGGAGAGACGGCGAAAATGCCTACGGTTCTCTATTTATATCCGGAAAAGGCTTATTTTGAAATCGTCAATTTCTTGAGCCTGACGAATGATAAGATCCCGGAAGCTCAGCGTTTGATGATGACGACGACCCGGGTTTTTGATACGGAAAATCACGCTTTGGAAATAGCCAAAAATCGTAAGACAGAATTGGGATTGGATTTGACGGTTAAAGGAACTCATTTGTCCGTGACTGCTTTTCAGGAGAAAATGGATAACGGATATTCGATGGCTTATTTGCCGACTACATTCAAATCGGTCGAAAACAAGCAATATACCAGCGGGGATCTGCCGGAAGATGGAGTCACATTACCCACACTGACGGAGAAAGCTACTTACAAGGTGCTTTTGAAATACCTGACACCGCAGAATAATATCACCATCCATACCCGGGGGCTGGAATTCGATTTGAATTTCGGCCGGATTGACGCGATTCGGACCGCTTTGTCGGTAAATGGAGCCTGGTTGAGAACGGAACGTTATAATAATGGATATACCTATTATGAGAATGGTCCCGATGATCCGGCAAAGGCGTCCCATGTAGGAATTTATGAGGCGGCCATGCAGAAGAACTATTACGAGCGGATGGCGACTACTTTCCGGATTACGCATAATATTCCCGATATCGGATTTGTGGTGACCCTGGGGGCCCAGGTGTTGTGGAAAGAGGCTAACTGGAGTCGTTTCGGGAATGACTCGATTCCGATTGCCTATATTTCGAAAGAAGACGGACAAATGTATCCTTTCGATCCGGCCCAGAAAGAAGAGGCAGAATTTGCTACGATCATGCGGACGGTGAATCAGAAGGACCGGATCCGGGAATCGATGCCTCCGACCTTGTGTATCAATCTGCACCTGACCAAAGAGATCAAAGATTATTTGCGGGTGTCTTTCTTCGCCAACAATATGTTCAACAGTCGTCCTCTGTATAAGCAAAAACGCTCGATCGGTTCTTATGACAGAAGAAACATACCCTTGTTCTTCGGCTTGGAATTATCGGCAATCATCAATTAGTGTTTCGTGAAATTAACTTTATAATAGACAGCAATATGAGACGAAAAGCAATATATATAGCGCTTTCCCTTGTGGGGACAGTCTGCTTGGCGACTGCGTGTGTCGATCAGTTTGAGAATGCCAATGAGGCTGCTGAAATCAAAAAAATGACCATTACCGTGCAGGCGAATGTCAACATTTCCGATTTGCCCGATCCGGAATATCTGACGGTCCGTTTGGACAATTATTCGGAGAACCTTTCTTTGAAAGGAGAAATGGATGCGGAGGGGAAAGCTGAAATTTCAGGTGTTATTCCCGGCATATACAGTATCAATATTGATGGGAAAACTTCGGCAGAAGACGGATCGGATTACTATCTGAACGGGAGTGCGGTGAATTACCCGATTGTCGATAAAAACAAGACTTTGGAGATTTCTGTTCGGGCCCTCGTGGCTGGGAAGTTGATTTTTAAGGAAGTCTATTACAGCGGTTCCAAGACGGCCAGCGGTGGCTATTATTTCCGGGATCAGTTTTATGAATTGTATAACAATACGGAGGAGGTGATTTATCTGGACAAGCTTTATTTTGCCAACCTGACTCCGAATGCCCCGACGACCAAACTGCCGGTTTGGCCGGAAGAGGACGGGGATAATTTTGTTTATGCGGATAAAATCTGGCAATTCCCCGGAAGTGGAACGGATTATCCCTTGCAGCCGGGCGAATCCTGTATTTTGGCGCAAGCTGCTTTGAACCATCAGCAGGCCCTCTTTAATCCCAAAAGCCCGGTGGACTGTTCCAGTGCGGAATTCGAGTTTTATAACGGTTTTGCCTTGACGCCCGATCAACCGGCCGTCAATATGATTCCGTTTTATTGTGACGGACAAAATTCGATCTCTTTGCCTTTTTACCTGACTTCGGTATTCGGTGGGGCTTATGTAATCTTTCAAGTGCCGGAGGAAGTGGATTATCGTCCGTGGATCGGAGATCAGTGGCAGACGGTAGATTTGTCCAGTTCATACAATACCCTTTATGCCCGAATCCCGGTTGATTATATTTTGGATGCGGTGGAATGCGGAGAAAACCAGAATGATATTACCGCCAAGCGTGTGCCTGGTTTTTTGGATGCCGGCATGACCTGGGTGGGAAATACCTATGCGGGGAAGAGTGTGGCGCGCAAGATGATCGGGAATCGTTCGGATGGATCGCCTGTTTTTCAGGATACCAACAATAGTACACAGGATTTCGAAATTCAGGAAACCCCGCAGCTAAGACGGTACGAGACGAAGGTGCCGGCCTGGAGCTACAGTCATTAATTGGGAGAATAGATTTAATGTTTTTAAATGAGAATGATATGGTAAAGAATATGCACAATACGATAAAATATGTCTGCTGTTCTCTGGGAATGAGTGTAGTGATGACTGCTGTGTTTGCTCAGGAAAAAACTGCTGATCGGCAGCATACTCCGGCTGCTTTGGAAATGATGAAGATGCAGGGATTGTGGTCTCAGAGCAAGAATGCTGCTGGTGCTTTGTGGGACGGATCGTTTCGCTATGCTTCGGTCGATCTGGGATACCAATTTTATGACGGGAATTTTCATCGACCTCAACAGGGAGGTAGCGGCAATCAAATGGTTTTTGATACTGAAGGCGGTGGAAAAATAAAGAATTTCTTTGCCTGGGGCAGTTTCCATTATTCACGGGATAAGATTAAGGGAGTAAATTTTAATTCTTCTATTATTGATCCCTATCGGGGAATGCCCTATTATACGGCGGATACTAATGCCAGTAATTGGAACAATCAGCATTATAAGCTGAAAATGAGGGTGGCAACCCCTCAGTTCTGGAATTTTCTTTCTTTGGGGCTGGATGGATATTATCAGAATTCTGTCGGGGCGAAACAGCGGGATATGCGAACCAAATCGGTGTTTTATACCATTGTGGTACGACCGGGGGTTGTCCTGGCTGTCAACGACAAGCATCGTTTCGGTTTGAATTTTGAATATGCCAGTATCCGGGAAGATCTGGAGATGAAAGCGGTGAACAGTTATGTGCCTCAAACCTATTACCTGCTTTCCGGACTGGGGATGGCGACGGAGACTTCCGGTATCCAGCGTTTTATGACTTATAACGGCAATCAGGTGGGCGGCGGTTTTCAATATAATTATGCGGGTTCTCTGAATCTGTTGCTGGATTTGGGGTATGCCAAAAAGGTGGAAGATGCCATTACGACCCCGACTTCTCCGCAATATCTCGGTACGACCAAGGAGTCGCTTTGGAGCGGACAGTTGATCGTTAATATCCCGACTGCCGGACAACATATGCATTTGGTGACACTTAGCGGGGAGAACCGGGATATTGATGGTATTGAATATTTGCAAAAATGGGAGGCTGATGGAGAAGATGGTGAATACAAGATTTATTACAAGAGTATCCGTTCGACTTACCTGACCCGGCAAATGAAGTTGGCCTATCAATATGCCATTTCCCGGGGGAATGAGTATTCT
This sequence comes from uncultured Odoribacter sp., assembly GCA_944321165.1. Classification (GTDB taxonomy): domain Bacteria; phylum Bacteroidota; class Bacteroidia; order Bacteroidales; family Marinifilaceae; genus Odoribacter. Next base: position 99,712 of record CALUKE010000004.1, on the reverse strand, counting down.
TGGAAATGGGGGTTGGATGTGAGGTACCGTTTGGAGGAAGAACGTTATTTGCTTCCTGTTTCATCCCGAAATGTGGAAAATACCAAGATCGGTTTGAATATGAAAAAGAATATGTTCCTTTCTGATCGTAATTTGAGGCGCTTGTTAGTGGGGTTGGAATGGGGATACAATATCAATCATCAGGCAGACTATGTGTATGGCGGGAATTATCCGGAATATCGGATTGTCACTGATCTGATGGCAGGAGATACCCGTTATCTGGGGGCTGATTATTCGGATCTGCATCTTTCGGCTGTTTATTCGCAGCAGCTTTGCATTCGGAGTACGGCGAATCTGTTTGCTAAAGTGGATTGGCGTTATTTAAAGACAAACAGTTCTGATTTTGATCACCGGATGATCATGTGTTTGAGTGTTGGATGTAATTTTTAAATAATCGGCTATATAATCAATAAAACAAATGATGAGAGTTGTTGCATTGCTGTTGTTATGGATGGCTGTGTCTGTCGGTTTTTTATCGCAGGGACAGACCATTCTGCCTCCCTTGCAAGCACCGGAAAAAACATCTTTTGCCATTGTCACGGATTCGATGACCTGGGAAAAGTGTCGGGAGGCTATTGAAAGTTACCGGGAGGTGCTTCAAAAAGAACAATTGCCGGCATTTATCGTGGTGGATGCCTGGGAACATCCCGAACCCATTCGGGAGATCTTGCAGCGTTTGTATCGGGAGGCGCATTTGGAGGGGGCTGTTTTTATCGGAGAGATTCCGATTCCGATGATCCGGAAAGCCCAACACCTGACATCGGCTTTCAAGATGGATGAGGAGAAATTTCCCTGGGTCGAGTCGTCGGTTCCTTCCGACCGCTTTTATGATGATTTTGACTTGAAGTTCGATTTTCTCGGTCGGGATACGACTTCCCGTTTGTTTTTCTATTACAACCTGGCGGCAGATTCTCCCCAATACCTGCGTTGTGAGATCTATACCGGTCGGATCAAGCCGTTGGAGGATGGAAGCGATCCGTATCAGCAGATCCGGGATTATTTGCATAAAGTCGTTGCGGCGCACGAGGAAGAGAATATATTGGATCAGTTCGTTTCGTATACCGGCGAGGGGTCTTTTTCTAATTCTCTGACAGCCTGGCGGATGGAGCAAATGCTTTTGCGGGAACAGCTGCCGGGAGTTTTTGACCGGAAGAACAATGCTCGTTTTATGCGTTATCACATGTGGGATTATCCCAAGGAAGAGGTGATTGCCGCTTTGCAACGGGAGGATCTGGATATGATGATTTTTCATGAGCATGGCATGCCTGACCGGCAGTATATTTCTGCAACGCCTGAAACTCATGATCCGAAGGTGTATGCCGATTTCCTGAAGCGGGAATTTCGTTCGAAACTGCGGACATTGGCGGAGCAGGGGAAAAATATGGCGGAGCAGCAAATGAAATGGAAAGAGTTGTATCAGCTGGATACGGCTTGGTTTAGCGGTGCACTGGATCCGGAGTGGAGACGGGAAGATTCGCTGGCGGATGTTCGGACGGGCATTGTGCTGGCGGATGTGCCGCATGTGGCGCCGAATGCCCGTTTCGTCATTTTTGATGCCTGTTATAATGGAGATTTCCGGGAAAAAGATTATATCGCCGGACGGTATATTTTTTCTCGGGGAAAATGTGTCGTTGCATTTGCCAATTCGGTCAATGTACTGCAAGACAAATCGGTCAATGATCTGTTCGGTTGGCTGGGATTCGGGACACGGATCGGATTGTGGGCCCGTTATTTGCATATATTGGAATCTCATGTGATCGGAGATCCGACTTTTTATTTTCGTTCCCAGCGTCCGGAACTGCTCTGTAATACCTGGCTGACGGCTGACATGCCGTCGGATTTCTGGTGGTCGATGCTGCAAAAAGCGCCGGAAGCCGATTTACAGAATATGGCTTTGTTGAAATTGTATCAGCAGCATTCTCCCGGTATCTCGGACACATTGCGGGCTTATTTCTGCCGTTCTCCCTATGCGGTGGTACGCTATCACTGCATGACCCTGTTGGAAAAACTGAACGATCGGAATTTCCGGGAAGTGTTGAAACAGGCGGTAACCGATCCGTATGAATTTATCCGGCGGATTGCCATCCATCGGATGGGGCAGATCGGGGCGGTTGAGTTTTTGCCGGAGATAGTCGATACCTATCTACAGGATGAATTGTCAGCGCGGGTGAACTTCAATGCTCTGTTTGCGTTGCAACATTATCGTTGGGAAGAGGTGAAGGAGACGCTTGAAAAGGCCTTGGCCGTTTCTTCCTGTCTGGATAAAGAGCGGATCCGGAAGTGTTTGCAGGAACGTTTGGGAGATGATCGGCTCTGGCAAGTAACAGAACGAATGCCGAATCCGGCGGAATCAGAAAAAGAAAAACTGTTTTATATCCGTTATCTGAAAAATTTAAATTATCATCCGGGAGTTCCGACCTATTTGTCAATGCTGCGCGATTCCTCGGTTTCCCCTGCATTACGTCGGGCGTTGGTGGAATCTTTGGCTTGGTTCCGCTTGTCGGTCTACCGGGAGGAGATTGTCGCAGTATGTAAGGAACTGTTGCAGGATCCTGCTCTGGATGCTGAGTTTCGGGAGGAATTGCAGCGGACTTGTCATCGTTTGAAAGGAGGTACTTTATGAAGCATTGGATTCTTATATTTGTACTGTCGGTTATCGGCCTGCCCGGATTCGGGAAAGCAAAAATTCAGAGACCGACGGTAAAACATCCGACGGCTTTTGCCATTGTGGTGGATGCCGTGACTTATGGCAAAATACCGGAAGCGGTGGAGGCCTATCGGGATGCTCTGGAGGCGGATGGATTGTCCACTTATATTGTCAGTGACCGTTGGGAATCGCCGGAACAGGTGCGGCAGGCGATCCGGATGCTCGTCAAGCGGAAGCCGCTTCTGGAGGGATTTGTGTTGATCGGGGACATCCCGGTAGTCATGATTCGCAATGCCCAGCATATGACCACGGCCTTTAAAATGGATGAGAAGGCATTCCCTTTTATCGACTCATCGGTGCCTTCCGACCGTTTTTATGACGACCTGAATCTGACATTTGATTTTATCTGCCAGGATTCGGTGCATGCCAATTATTTTTATTATAAACTGCGGGAGGACAGTCCGCAACAGTTGAATCCGGGGCTGTATTCCGGGCGGATCAAGTATCCGGAGGATCGCGGTGGCGATCCGTATGAGGCCATGGCCCGTTATCTGGAAAAGGTGGTCCGGGAAAAACGACAGCAGAATGTGCTGGACTGTTTTACCTCGTTTACCGGGAATGCCTATCATTCGGAATGTCTCTTGGCCTGGATGGACGAACGTCTGGCGTTGGAAGAAAATTTCCCTTTGGCCGTTGGAGATAGTCGGAAGGCTCACTTCCTGAATTTTCGGATGTCCGATGACATGAAACTTTATCTGCTCGACGAATTGCAGCAGGAGGAGTTGGACCTGCTGTTGTTGCATGAACACGGGGCTCCGGACCGACAGTATATTGGTGAGGAACCGGCCCCGTCGGGGATGGCTGAATATGTTCAGGGAATCAAGGCTGCCTTATATGCGGAGGTCCGTCGGGAGATCGAAAAGGGACGGGGAACTCCGGAAGAGATCCGTGATTATTTTATCGAGCATTATCGGCTGGATCCTCATTTTTTTGACGCCCTGGATCAGCCCGGGTGGCAGGAGGCGGATTCGTTGGCACGGGCCCGTACCGAAATTTTGCTGGAAGATCTCCTGCCGCTGCGTACTTATCCCCGGGTGGTGTTGTTGGATGCCTGTTACAACGGTTCTTTCCATTTGCCGGCCTATGTGGCAGGCTATTATATTTTCAACGAAGGGCGTACTCAGGTGGTGCAGGCGAATAGCCGCAATGTCCTTCAGGACAAGTGGTCGATCGAGCTGATCGGACTTTTGTCGCAGGGAATTCGAGTCGGACAATGGAACTGTCTGACAGCCACTCTGGAAGGGCATATTATCGGAGATCCTACCTTCCGTTTCATTTCGACCGAATCGGAGAACCTGGCCCTGGATATCGTTAAGAATCGTGGACAGAGGTCGCTTTGGGAGAAATATTGCCGGACGGCGAATCCGAATGTGCAGGCGCTGGCCTGGCGGATGTTGGCGGATCTGGATGTACAGCAACAGCTTTCTCCCCGTTTGTTGCAGTTGTTTCGGGAATCCCCCTACTGTACGGTTCGCATGGAAGCGCTGAAGCTGTTGAGCCGTTATGCCAACGATGATTTTGTGACAGCCATCGGCTTGGGATTGAACGATTCGTATGAACTGATTCGGCGGAATGCCGCCATCTATGCGGGTAAATGCGGGGATCCCCGTTTGGTCGCCGAGCTTGTCCATGCCTGGGCGGAGGCTCCCGAATCGAAACGGGTGCATGAACTTTTGCAGAATGCCCTTCCTCTTTTCCCCGTCGATTCGGTCGTACAGGCATTGGAAACTTTGAAAAAACAGTATGATCGAACGGATACTTTCTATGCCGTTCGACAGCGACAGATCGCCGATCTGATCGAAATGCTTACCGATACCGAGACGAACGGTTTATTGAGCTATCGGGAAATTCCGGAGGCTACAATGCCCTTGAAGCAACAGATTGCCCGGATTCGTTATGTTCGCAACAATCCCTTCCATTTCCAGGTGGAGGCTTACCTGGAGATTTTGAAAGACCGACGCTATGATCCGGAGGTGCGGGTCAATGTGGCGGAAGCGTTGGGATGGTTTCAGTATTCATATCGGAAACAGGAGATCCGGACCGCTTTGGAACAGCTGCTGAAAGATATTTCTTTGCCGGAAGCTGTTCGCCTGGAAATATGTCAAACCATCAACCGATTGAAATAGAGAGATGAAAACGTGGATTTGTTTCTTTTTATGTTGGCCCCTGTGGGGGTGGGCCAAGCCGGAGGTGATCCGGCCGAAAACGAAAACTCCGACGGCTTTTGCCATTGTGGTCGATCGGCAGAGTTATGAAAAAGTGCGTCCGGCGCTGGAGGCCTATCGGGATGCGATCGAAAAGGACGGATTGGCTACCTATATCCTGGTGGATACATGGAACGATCCGGCCGAGATTCGGGCTTGTTTGAAGCGTTTGTATGAGGATCGGAAGATGCCTTTGGAGGGAACGGTTTTGGTGGGGGATATTCCCGTCCCGATGATCCGGGATGCCCAGTTTCTCTCTTCGGCCTTTAAAATGGACCAGAAGCGGCCCTGGGATCAGTCGAGTATCCCTTCGGACCGTTATTACGATGATTTTGACTTGCAATTTGATTTTTTGAAACGGGATTCTTTACAGCCCTTGTATTTTTATTACAGTCTGAACCCGCATTCCGTGATGCAGATCCGGTCGGAGATCTATTCTGCCCGGATCAAGCCGATGGCTCGGGAAGGCATGGATCGCTATTCCGTGTTGGAGCGTTATCTGCGGAAAGTCGTACGTCTCAAGGCCGAGCGGAATCCCTTGAACGATCTGACGATGGCCCGGGGACACGGATACAATTCAGAAGCACGGGAGGCCTGGGCGGGCGAACAGTTGGCCCTTCGGGAACAGTTGCCGGATTTATTCCGGGCGGGCAGTTATGTCCGTTTTTATGATTTCGATATGCAGTATCCGGCCAAATGGGCCTACTTGTCGGCAACTCAGCGGGAATCGGCCGATGTGGTGCTGTTCCATCACCATGGTGCGGAAGATACCCAGTACCTGAACGGTTATCCGGAAGGGAGCGGGGTGAATCTTTCGATCGACAATGTGAAGCGTTACCTGCGCAGCAAGGTCGTTGCGGCTTATGAACGGAAAAAGGAGGTAGAGCAGGTCAAACAGGGGTATATCGAGTCGCTGGGAGTACCTGCCGCCTGGATGGCGGATGCGCTCGATCCGGAGGTGATGGCACAGGATTCTGTTTTTAATGCGGAGATGGATATTCATTTGAGCGATATACATGCGCTTCGCCCCAATGCCCGTTTTGTGATGTTGGATGCCTGTTTTAACGGCTCCTTCCATCTGGAGGATTGTGTGGCCAATGCTTATATATTCGGTGAGGGCCATACCGTGGTGGCCCAGGGAAATTCGGTGAATACCATTCAGGACAAATGGCCGGACGAGTACCTCGGTATATTGGCTTGTGGCGTTAGAATCGGGCAATGGGCCAGACAGGTGCATTTTCTGGAGACGCATATCTTCGGGGATCCGACTTATCGTTTTGACAATACCGTGGATCCGGAGCTGGATTTGAACCGCTGTCTGGTGAGGGAAAAGACCCATGTCGGCTGTTGGCTGCGTTTGTTGCAACATCCGGCTGCGGATGTGCAGGCCCTGGCTTTGCGGCAATTGTACGAAAACCGGGCAGAAAATCTGGATGCTTTGTTGAAGACTACCTTTGAGACCACTTCTTATGGGGTGGTGCGGATGGAGTGTCTGAAGCTGCTGTATGAACTGAGAAGTCCGCAGTTATTGGAAATCTTGCCGTTGGCTGTGGATGACAGTTATGAGCTGGTGCGCCGTTTTGCGGTTATCTATGCCGGAAAAACGGGTGCCGACGAGGCCATCCCGGCCGTGGTACACTCCCTGCTGAACGACCGTTTGTCGGCAAGAGTGAATTATCAGGCCCGGGAAGCTGCCGGTTTGCTGGACCCGGAGAAATTGTTGACGGAACTCCAGAAACAGCTCTCCGACGGCGCTTATTGGGTGGATGAGGATGCCCTGCTGGAAAAGTTGCGGACCTCGATTTTACGGGGAAAAACAGCCTGGGAAAAGAACATCGCCGTGATTTTGGATACGGCCTCTTCTGTCAAGGACAAACGTTTCGAGATTACCCGCCATCGCAATCAGACCTATGCCCGTTCGGTGGAGCCCCTGATTGAATTTCTGTTGGATCCTTCCCGGGAGATGGATTTGCGCATCCTGACCGCAGAGGCTTTGGGCTGGTATGATCATGCTGTAAAACGGACCTTGATTATCGAAGCCTGTGAAAAGCTCCTGACTGCCGATGAAAATCCTCGGTTGGTTCTCGAAGCCTTGAAAACCAAAAACCGGCTGAGTGCAGGACGATAGCGGCCTGTCATGACTGAGAAATAGTAAAGGGGCTATCCAGACATTTGGAAAAGCCCCTTTATTAGTAAGGTGAGAAAGGTTTATAGTTGATGGATAACCTTTAATTCTTTCATACCGGTTTGTACCGCTTCGATATTCATCGGTATCAGATTGTGGTGACGGGCCGGAAGAGATTTCTTCAGTCCTTTTTCCAGATTATCCAGATTGATGATCGGTTTCACTTTCAGGAAACCTCCCAGAATGATCATGTTGAAGATTTTGGGATTCCCGCCTTCTGCGGCTAAACGGGCACCTTCGATCTGATAGATGCTGATGTCTGTCCGCGTCGGATGGTGGGTGATGCCGTTCGGATCGTAAATCAACGTTCCTCCCGGTTTTACGAGCGGTTCGAATTTGTCCATGGATTGCTGGTTGAGCACGATGGCAGAGTCGAAGGCGTTCAGTACCGGTGAGCTGATCCGTTCGTCGCTGATAATCACGGTTACATTGGCCGTACCTCCGCGCATTTCGGGTCCGTAGGAAGGCATCCAGGATACTTCCTGATCTTGCATGATTCCGGAATAGGCCAGGATTTTTCCCATGGAAAGCACTCCTTGTCCTCCGAATCCGGCTATAATTATTTCTTCTGTCATAAGATAAAATTTACAATTTCAATGTATAATTAGATATCCTTGATGTCGCCGAGCGGATATTTTTCGAACATGTGTTCTCTCATCCATTTGTTGGCATCTACGGGGCTCATTTTCCATCCGGAGTTACAGGTTCCGACCACTTCCACAAAAGAGACTCCCTTTTGCCGACGGGTATTCTGGAACGCCTTTTTGAGCGCATTTTTGGTTTTCCGAACGGCTGCCGGAGTGTCGGCGCTCTGACGGGTGACGTAGCAGGTGCCGTCCAACTGGGCCAGCAATTCGGTGATTTTCATCGGGAAACCGTTCAGTTTGGCATCCCGTCCGTAAGGAGTGGTGGAGGTCACCTGTCCCAGCAGGGTGGTCGGAGCCATCTGACCGCCGGTCATACCGTAAATGGCGTTGTTGATGAATACCACTACGATGTTTTCTCCCCGGTTGCAGGCATGCATGATTTCGGCACATCCGATGGAGGCCAGGTCGCCGTCGCCCTGATAGGTGAATACATATTTTTCGGGGTGCAGACGGCTGATGGCGGTGGCTACTGCTGGTGCCCGTCCGTGAGCGGCTTCTGCCCAGTCGATATCGATATAATTGTAGGCAAATACACTACAGCCTACCGGAGAAACGCCGATGGTCTGGTCCTGTATGTTCAGCTCTTCGATTACTTCGGCAATCAATTTGTGAACCACACCGTGCGTACAACCCGGACAATAGTGCATAACGTTGTCGGTGAGAAGTTTACTCTTCTTAAGTACGAGGTTCTCCTCTTTTATAATGTCTGTTAATTCCATCTTGTCGTTCCTCTTAAATCTTAAATTTATTTTTCAGGGCTACTACGATTTCTTCGGGAGTCGGTACAACACCACCCATGCGGCCGTAGAAATCAACTTTTACTCTTCCGTCCACTGCGAGACGTACATCTTCCACCATCTGACCGGCACTCATTTCTACTGAAAGGAAACCTTTGACTTTTGAGCAGAGGTCTGAGATGGGTTGGGTCGGGAAAGGATACAGGGTGATCGGACGCAACAATCCTACCTTGATGCCTTCCTCGCGGGCCAGTTGAATGGATTTCTGACAGATACGGGCACAAGAACCGTATGCTACAAAAATGTAGTCGGCATCCTCGCAGTAAAGGGCTTCATAGCGTACTTCATTGGCTTCGATTTCCCGGTATTTCCGCTGCAATTTTTCATTGAATACTTCCTGCCGGGGAGCTTCCAGTTCCAGAGAGGTGATGATGTGGTGCTGACGGTTTTTCTTGCCGGTTAAAGCCCAGTCGCCGGACATTTTTTCGATTTCCTCTTCGGTCCAACGGGGGGTATAGTCCGGCAGTACGACTTTTTCCATCATCTGGCCGATCACTCCGTCTGCCAATACCATGGCCGGATTGCGGTATTTGAATGCCAGTTCGAATCCCAATACGACAAAATCGCTCATTTCCTGTACGGATGCCGGAGCCAGTACAATCAGGTGGTAGTCTCCGTGTCCGCCTCCCTTGGTGGCTTGGAAATAATCACTCTGAGAGGGCTGGATGGTTCCCAGACCGGGACCTCCACGCATGACATCGACTACCAGACAAGGTAGTTCTGCTCCTGCGATATAGGTGATTCCTTCTTGCTTCAAACTGATACCAGGACTTGAAGAGGAGGTCATTACTTTTTTCCCGCAGGATGCCCCGCCATATACCATATTGATTGCAGCCAATTCGCTTTCAGCCTGCAATACTACCATACCTGTTTCTTCCCACGGTTTACGCAACATCAGCGTTTCCATGACTTCGGATTGTGGGGTGATGGGGTAACCAAAATAGCCGTCGCATCCGCAACGGATAGCCGTTTCTGCAATTACTTCATTCCCCTTCATTAATTTTACTTCTGCCATCTTTCGGTAGTTTTATGTTATTCTACATTTTTTTTATAGACAGTGATTACAGAATCGGGACATACCAACCCACAGCTCGCACAGCCAATGCAAGCTTCCGGATTTTTCATGTACGCATAGTGATACCCTTTCCCGTTTACGTTCGGATGGAGATCGAGCACCTTGGTCGGACATGCTACGACACACAAACTGCACCCTTTGCAATGTTCGGTGTCAACGACAACTGCTCCTCTGAATTTTGCCATAATCTTAAAGAATTATAATTTATCAAATATTTGTATTGTTTTATTACGCTTTGTAATAGAATGCGGGTATAAAATTACATTTTAAAATCAAAACAGCAAAAAAAGAATAAATTATTTTCAATTTTAGCCGAAAGTTTCACATCTGCACACAGAGTGAGAAAATATGTCCACTTTTTTTGCGCATGAGATTGTAAAATGTGCACTGTTTTTAGGCGTGATCTTTGGCAAACCGATCGATCCGTTCTTTCAGGATATCCATTTTATCCAATCCCACCTGGGATACACAGGCTCTCAAACCTTCTCTTGTACTGCCGCATCCTTTCAGTGTGATGGAAGAAATGCCGTAATAGAGCAGTTCTTTGGCCAATTCCGCCCCGCTCATGCCGGGATAGTAGATGGTGAAATAGAAGCCGTCCGCTACCTCTTCTTCGCCGTCCTTTTCGTAAACTACTTTAAAGCCGGCGTTTTTGTAGAGCGTCTTCATGATTTCTGCCCGTTGTCCGTATTCTTTGACATCGGTCAGGATGTTGAGCTGGCCGTCGTTGGCCGCTTTTAGAATGGCGGCTACGGCGTATTGCGGCGAGTGGGCAGTTCCCGATGTTTGGGTGTATATCAGTTTGTAGGTGATGGTATACCCCAATTTATCAGCATTGTACCGTTCTTTCAGGTGTGCGTATTGTTTGTTGAACAGGGCATCCGAGATGCAGAGCAGGCCCAAGCGTTGACCGGCATAGCTGAATAGTTTGGAGCTGGATATCATGAAGATGTAATTGTCCGTGTATTTCGCTACGGTCGGTTGAAAAGGCGCTTCTCCGGGATGCGAAAGGTCTTTCCGGAAATCCATGGCAAAATAGGCGAGGTCTTCCAGAATGATCGTATCGTATTCGGTTGCCAATTTCCCGATGATCTGCAATTCCTGGGCAGTTAAGCATACCCAGGACGGATTGTTGGGGTTGCTGTATACGATGCCGGCGATGTTGCCTTTGTCCAGGTATTCCCGCAATTTGCCTTCCAGCTTTTCTCCCCGGTATTCGTAAATATCGAAGGTTTCATACGGTTTGCCGATGACTTCCAGCTGGGTTTTCTGTACAGGGAATCCCGGGTCGATGAACAGAATCGTATCTTTCCCTTGGTGACATTCGGTTAAGGCCATAAAAGCTACATAAGACGCTTGCATGGCTCCTACGGTCGGAATAATGCCTTCCGGACGGATGTCGATGTCCATGAAATTTTTTACAAAGCGAGAAGCTTCCCGGGAAAGTTCCGGATAACCTTCCAGCATTGGATAAAATTGAGCGACTCCTTGTTTCAAGGCTTCGACTTCAGCCTCTGTTCCGATGCGGGAGGGGGCCAGGCCCGGAACACCCATTTCCATTCGGATGAATTTTTCACCGGTAGCCTTTTCCAAAAGGTTGACTATTTTTACCGTGTCCCGAATGGATGCATCATCCAGATTGCTTACTCCGCACTGCGTCATAATAGTGTCAACGAGTTGTTTGTCAATCAGATTATTTTGCATGATTTGGATTTTATTTATTTCTTACATTTTGAAACAATAATACAAAAATTAATTGAAAAAGTGCAATGATTCTGTGATTTTAACTTATAATTAATCAAATTTACATCGTTTGCATATAAATATTGTGTCATAGGAAAAGCGTGCGCCCATTGGATGGGAAATTGTTCTTGGAGAGAAAGGCCGAATAAACCGATTTGAAAGAAGGGAATAAACGTTTTTTCCGTTAAATTTGTCGGGAAAACTAAAAAAAGGATCTGTGAATTTAGAATTGTTCATAGCGAGAAGATTGTTGCAGAGAAAGCAGAAAAAAGCCGTATCCGTTCCGATTGTGAGAGTGGCTCTGGTGGGAATCGCTCTGGGGGTTTGCGTGATGTTGCTGTCGATCCTGATCATTACCGGTTTTAAAAATGAGATTACCACCAAATTGTCGGGGTTTATGGCTCATTTGAATATTACGGCTTATGATTGTGATGATTCCTATGCCGGGAGTGAGATGGTGTTGGATGATTCGTTGTGGACGGCATTGCAGGCTTTCCCGGAGATCAAACAAGTGTATGCTTATGTGAATAAACCGGCGATTCTGAAAAGCGGGGATGAGATTCACGGGATTGTTTTGCGGGGGGTGGATTCTCTGTTTGATGCCTCGTTTTATGAAAAGCACCTGAAGGAGGGAGAATACCCCGATTTCCGGACGCTTGAACCATCTTCGGATTTGTTGATTTCTGCCGCGGTGGCTTCGGTCCTGGGAGTGTCGGTGGGGGATAAGGTCGTCGCCCATTTCGTGCAGGAACCTCCGAGGGCAAGACCCTTGGTGGTGAAGGGAATATACGACACCGGCTTCCGGGAATATGACGAGATGTTGGCAATTTGCGACCGGAGGCTTCTGCAGAAATTGAATGGATGGACCGCTCGGGAAGTTTCCGGGGTGGCTGTGGAATTGTTCGATATGCAGCGTATTCCTGCGCTTGAAATCGAAATGAAAGATCGTTTGTCGCAGAAAGCGAAGGATGAGGTCTATCGGATCACGACCTTGCGGGAAAATGCCCCGCAGGTTTTCGATTGGCTGAATCTGCTGAACATGAATGTATGGATTATTCTGATCCTGATTGTCGTGGTGGCCGGTTTCAACATGGTTTCGGGGCTGTTGATCCTGATTCTCGACAAGACCTCTTTTATCGGGATCATGAAGGCATTGGGGTATCGAAGTATTCGTTTGAGACGGCTTTTTTTGTATATTGCAGCCGGTCTGATCGGCAAGGGACTGTTCTGGGGAAATGTACTGGCTCTTTTGCTGGCTGCTTTACAGGCATGTTTCTCCATATTTCGGTTGGATCCTGCCACTTATTATATGGATACGGTGCCCATTCATTTTAATTGGGTATATATTGTCTTGTTGGATATCGGAGTATGGGTGGTGTCGAGTTTGATGCTGATCGTTCCGACCTTGTTGATTGCCAAAATCCGTCCGATCAAGGCGATACAGTTTGAGTAAGATCATAGGGGGAATTTATGGAGTTAAGAGCATACATTGAAAAATGGATTATCCCGCATCGACGGGGCTTGATGGGAACACTGATTTTCCATCTGTTGCTGGCCATTTCCTTGTTGAGCATGGAGATCTCGCGGATGCAAGTGCATACCGAGATGGAAATCGTGATGGAAACACCGACTCCGGAAGAAGTGCGGGAAAAAGAGGAAGAGCAGCAACGGAAAGAGGAGATATTGCAAAAAACCTCCCAGGAGGAAGTGGAACGGATGCTGCGTTCCATCGCTGTCAATGAGAATGTGACGGAAACGCGAAAAAATGCGGAGACGAATATCCAGGCGTATGTGGATGAGATTATGGAAGAGTTGTCCGAAGAAGGATATGCCGACCGTTACAAGGTGCAGAGAGATAAGAACTATCATCAGGATAGTCTGCAGTATGACCGGGATCAGCGGGAACAGGAACTGGATTCTTTGAAGTCGACTTTTTATGCGGGAGAAAGCAGTGTTACGTATAATTTGAAAGACCGCTATGCCCGTTTTCTGCCGATTCCGGTATTTAAGTGTGAGTTCGGAGGGACGGTTGTCGTGGAAATTCTGGTGAATCCCAAGGGAGTGGTGCAGAAAGCTACTGTCGTCGAGAGTCAGTCTCAGTCGGACGATTGTTTGTGGCGGGTGGCGGAGGATGCGGCCAAGCGTTCCCGTTTCAATGCGAAGCCCGATGCTCCGGCCTTGCAAAAAGGAACGATTACCTATCATTTTGTAAAACAATGACGGAGGTGGGGAATTTTATCGATACAGCCTATGAAGCATACGGGATTATGGCGATTCGGGGCATTTCTTAAGGGTGTTTTGTCTGCATCGGGCAAGGCGGTTGCCGGCTTGTTCTATCCGCGGGTCTGCTGTGTCTGTGGAGAAGGATTGGTGCGGGGGGAAGAATATATGTGTACGGCCTGCCTGGCGGATTTCCCGTTTGCTGACGAGGATTTCGGTTGGCAGCCGGAAATGGGGAGCTGTTGGGATTCGGCCTGCAGGCCGGAGAAGTTGTATGCCTTGTATTATTACAATAAATTCAGTCCCTACAAGAATTTGATCTATCAGATCAAATATGATTCTCATAAAATGCTGGGCCGTTACTTGGGTCGTATGTTGGGACAGAAAATACGCGGGAAATGTACGGCCGATTGTATTGTGCCGGTACCTTTGCATCCGAAACGGGAGAAGGCGAGAGGTTTCAACCAAGCCCGGGAAATCGCTTGTGGCCTGGCTGATGTATTGGAGATTCCGGTATACGACGATGTGATTGGCCGGATACAGAACAATGCCTCTCAGACAGGGAAGAATGCAAGTGAACGTTTAAAAAATGTGGCGAATATTTTCGAATTGCGCCAGCCTCAGAAGATCCGGGGACGACATGTACTGCTTGTCGATGATGTGATTACGACGGGCGCGACGGTGGGCGCCTGTCTGCGGGTGTTGAGCGGGGCCGGGAAGGTCCGTTTCAGTTTGGGATGTCTGGCGCAGACGCTTTGAGTTTTCTTATATATTTTTTTACGATGAAGACTTCCCCATTTATGGGAGATGAATTATCTTTGTAGACTGAGATATAGTAAAGTATATAATTGATCAGGAATGAAAAGAGACGATGATAGAGTTTGCCGTTGGGAATGGCTGGGGGTAATGATGGTGGCCCTGCTGATTTATGCTTGTGCCAATCGAGGATATCCGGAAGGGGGACCCAAAGATACGACTCCTCCGCAGGTGATTCTGGAAGATCCGGTCTCCTATACGAAAAACTTCAATAAAAAGCGGGTGAATATTTATTTCGATGAGTTTGTTCAATTGAAGGATATCAGTGAAAAATTCATCATCTCCCCTCCTTTGAAGAAAAAACCGACCCCTCGTCTGAAAGGAAAATACGTACAGGTCGAATTTACGGACTCCTTAAAGCCGAATACGACTTATTCCCTGGATTTTGCGGATGCTATTTCGGATAACAATGAAGGCAATCCCCTGGGCTTCTACCGTTATGTTTTTTCGACCGGCAATGAGATCGATTCGCTGGAGTTGGGCGGAACGGTGGTCAATGCCGAATCGGGAGAACCCGTTTTGAATGTATATGTGGAACTGTATTCCAATTTGGCGGATTCTGTCCCTTTGCTGGAAGTTCCGGATTATGTGGCCCGCACGGATAGTTCCGGAACTTTCCGATTGACGAATCTGCGAGACACCCTTTATCGGGTAGTGGCGATCCAGGATGACAGCCGGGACTATAAATATACTCCCGAGTCTGAAATGTTTGCTTACCTGGATACTTTGGTGCGTCCCATCGTGATGCCGATGGTGCGGGTGGATACTTTTCGGGTGATCGATCAGATCGTCGGACAGGATACAACCCTGCGGGACAGTATCGTTACCAATGAATATCTGGCGTTTGGACCGAGCAATCTGTATCTACGCCTTTTTCAGGAGAAATTGACGCAATTGTATATGACCGATGATGAACGCAAGGAACGGGAACGGCTGGAATTCGTTTTCAGCATTCCAGGCGATAATCAATTCAAGGCCCGCTTGTGGGATACGCTGGCAACGGAACCGCTCCCGGAGGATTGGTATATAGCGGAACATTCGGTCGGGAATGATACGATCAGTTTGTGGATAAAAGATTCCGCCGTTTATCAGAAAGATACCCTGAATGTGATCATGACTTATCTCCGGACAGACAGTACCAAACAATGGGTGACTTACGCCGATACCAGTCGTTATACTTTCAAAGAGAAAAAGAAGGCGGAACCGAAAAAGGGAAAATCGGATGCAGAAAAGGCTCCGGCCATTGAATTCCTGACGATTCAATCCAATGCCGGTGGCGATTTGGATTTGGGCACCCGTTTGTGGTTGGAATTCAACCGTCCGATACATAAAGCGGGCTTGGACAGTTTGCGTGTGCTGGAGATGGTGGATTCTCTTTATCAGCCGCTTGCATTTTCAGTGGAGGAGGACAGTCTGAAGATCCGTCGGATTTATATAGATGCCCCTTGGAAAGCGGGCGGAGAATATCAGCTGTTGTTGGATTCTGCTGCCGTGTATGATATATATGGTCGGCACAATGATAAATTGGAGAAGAAATTCAAGGTCCGAACGGAAGATTATTATGGGAAAATTATGCTGAATGTCAAGGGTGTCCGTTGCCCGGTGATTTTGCAACTGTACAAATCCGAAAACAGCAAATCCGAAAACGGGAAGCGTTCATATACTGTCGTACAGCAGAAAACGACAACTCAAGACGGGCAGGTCGTATTTCCCTTGATTCCGGAAGGGAAATACAAGTTCCGGGCGATTCTGGATGCCAATGGCAATGGGGTCTGGGACACCGGTTTATATCTGAAGAAACAGCAGCCCGAAGAGATCGTGTATTTGCCGGTGGAAATCAGTGTCAAACAAAATTTTGATATTGAACAGGAATTTGATTTGCTGAAAACGTATGAAGTAGAAGAAGCCGTAGAAAGTGATAAATGAAATGTGTATGAAAAAAATTTGGATCGTGATATGCCTGTTGGTGGCGGGCTTGTCTCTGGATGCCCAGACGAAATACCAGCCGATAGAGGAATTGGTATATACAGGGTATTACAATTGGGGATTCCTGTGGGTAAAAGCCGGACGGGTCGAATTTTCTTTGGCTCCTTCCGAGAAATATCCCCATGCCGAATGTCTGAAGGCTGTCGGTTACTCTTTGCCTTCCTGGGACTGGATTTTTATGGTGAGAGATACCTTGATTTCACATTTTGACAAAGATACTTTTATGCCCTATGAATTTTCGCGGAAAGCCCATGAGGGGAATTATCACAAGACTTTTGATTATACCTTTCACTATCAGGATTCGATTGTGTTGGGGGATATCCACCGGGTGGGCCGTTTCCGACGGACTGATACGGTGAAATTGATGCCTCAGACGTACGATATGCTTTCTGTCGCCTGGTTGACCCGGGAGTTGGATTTTGACAGCTATCGGGAAAATGACTTGATTCCGATTCGGATTCTGATCGATAGTAAGATATACGATTTGTATATTCGTTATCTGGGGGTTGTGAAAAGTAAGATTGCGGGGAAAAAGCAGGAATGTTATGTATTTTCTCCTCTGTTGGTGGAAGGTGAGGTATTTAAGGGCGGAGAAAATATGAAAATCTGGGTGAGTAAAGACGAATACCGTCTTCCGGTCATGGTGGAAGCGAAGATTCTGGTGGGATCGGTGAAGGGAATATTGGATCGTTCGGCCAGTAAATATGGTACATATACAAAATAGAATAATCTCTTAAAATGGTTGTATAATGAAAACTCGAATATCGATAGGTTTATTTGCGCTGTTGCTGGCGTGTTCCATTTTTTCCTGCAAAGAGGGAGAAAAGGGACGAAGAGCGGCATTGCCGGCTGTTTCAGGGGCGACCAATGAGTTGTTGGTGGTTATGCCCAAAGAATTGTGGCAGGGAAGTGTCGGAGATACGATCAAGGAGTTTTTCGGTCAGCCTCAACTGGGGTTGCCTCAGGCTGAACCCTTGTTTGATATGATCAATTTGCCGCCTGCCAATTTTGAAAAGAATGTACGGTTTCACCGGAATATTCTGATCGTGTCGATTAAAAACTCCGTGGATTCGACTTCCATGGTGTTTTATGAAAGTCCGTGGGCCCGTACTCAGAAGATTTTCAGCATTTCCGCTCCCAACACCGAGGAATTTTACAGGATTTTCAATGAAAACAGGGATAAAATGCTCGGGGTTTACCTGAAGGCGGAGCAGGATCGTCTGGTCGAGATATACAAGAAAAATCCGGAAACGAAGATTTTCAATTTGTTTAAAAACAAGTATCAGATGTTGATGTATTTTCCGGGTGGATATATCGTCAATAAAGATTCGGCCGATTTTGTCTGGATTTCTGCAGAGACCTACGTCGACAGCAAAGGGGTGATCTTTTTCCAGGAGAATTATGAGCACCAGAGCCAGCTGGATTTTCAGGTGATACTGGACCGAGTGAATGAAGAATTGAAAAAATTTATTCCGGGCCCCTTGGACAGTACCTGGATGGGCCTGGATGTGAATACTCCCATGACTGCCGCCAATTACCAGTATGACGGGAAGCATTATGCTATTCTGATCAAGGGATTGTGGACGGTGGTGAATGATTTTATGGGAGGACCGTTCGTGTTGAATGTGGTTTTGGATGAGAAGAACAATCGGATCATTTACCTGATGGGATATGTATATGCACCGGAAGGGAAGAAGCGGAATATGTTGCGTCAGGTGGAAAGTATTCTGAATACCATGCAGATCGATTATCCGGAAGAAGAAAAAAAGAAAGAATAACCTATGAAATGGTCTTTGGGGCTAATGGTGTGCTGCAGTCTGCTGGGAAGTGTGTGTAAGGCAGTGACACCGGGAATCGGGAATTTCGATGCTTACCGTTCTTTATTGGAAGGAAAGACGGTCGGAATCGTGGCGAATCAGACTTCGATATTGTGTCGATATTCGGAAGATGGTTGGTCCGGAGATGGGTTGCATGCGGTCGATTTTTTACGGGAACAGGGGATCTGTCTGGAGCGGATCTTTTGTCCGGAACATGGATTTCGAGGAGATGCCGATGCCGGGGAAATCGTAGGGGATTATCGGGATCCGAAAACCGGTTTGCCTGTTATTTCTTTGTATGGGAAGAAAAAAAAGCCGACTCCGGAAGATTTGCAGGGATTGGATGTGTTGATTTTCGATATACAGGATGTCGGTGTCCGTTTTTATACCTATTTATCGACCTTGCACTATGTGATGGAGGCCTGTGCGGAAAATCAGGTGCCTTTGATTGTGATGGATCGCCCCAATCCCAATGCCTTTTATGTCGACGGACCGATCCTGGAGGAAAAATACCGTTCTTTTGTCGGAATGCATCCGGTGCCGATTGTATATGGTATGACGATCGGCGAATATGCCCAAATGATCAATGGGGAAGGTTGGCTGGCGGGAGGTATGACGTGTGAATTGACGGTGATTCCCTGTTTGGACTGGACCCGGGAGATGACGGTGGATTTGCCCCGCAGGCCCTCTCCCAATCTGCCGGATAAAGTTTCCGTCATGTTGTACCCTTCGGTTTGTCTGTTTGAAGGGACGGTGGTCAGTGAAGGCCGGGGCACCGATACCCCGTTTCAGGTGTTCGGTCATCCCTCTTTGGACGGAATGCCCTTTTCCTTTATTCCGCGCAGCATATCGGGTATGAGTAAGGATCCGAAATGTCTGGGGCAGAAGTGTTATGGCCTGGACCTTCGCGATCAGTATGAAACGGTAAAAACCGGCAGGCGCTTGCGTTTGGAGTGGCTGTTGACGGCTTATCGGCATTATGTCGGAAAGGCCCCTTTTTTCACCTCTTTTTTTGAGAAACTGGCCGGTACGGAACAGTTGCGTCGTGATATAGAAGCGGGTAAGAATGAAGAGGAAATCCGGCAGGGTTGGGAGATGGAGTTGCAACGTTTTTGTCAAATGAGGGAGAGATATCTGATATATTAGAGTTGTCGGTTTTTCCATATGCTTGTAATTTCAGGGCATCTGGACAATCTGAAATTCCGTATTGCCCAAGCGAAATACAAGGATGTTTTCATGCCTTCGCATCGAACCGGGATAGACATCGGCCAATTGAATCTGGGAAATAAAATCCGTAATGTCTGGGATGGAATTAAATAGGGATGATAAAGTGGCTGAATGAGAACAAATATGTGAGGATAAGTCTTGTTTTGAACATATTATGGAAAATTTACTTGAACAGGATGTTTTGTTGGAATTGTTGAAAAACAAGGACAACCGTGCTTATCGTCATTTGTACCAATGTTATTATACAGCATTGCGGGAGCTTGCCAATCTTTATGTGAAAGACTTGCATGTCGCTGAAGATCTGGTGCAGGATGTATTTATGTCCATGTTGGAAAGTAATTATAATTTCAGAACAGAGAACGATATAAAATATTTTCTGTATACTTCTTTGAAAAACAGATGCATAAGTCATTTCAGAAAGCAAAAAGTGCGGGATAAAAATGTAGAGAAGATTTCGCAGGTGTATTATGAGGAAGAACATTTTTGGAAAAAAGCTTTGACGGAAGATGTCTATGCCCGTCTGATGAATGCGATAGAAACCTTGTCTCCTCGCTGTAAGATTGTGATGAAGTTGGTTATGAATGGATTGACAAGTGCGGAAATAGCTCAAAAGTTGAATATTTCTTTGGATACAGTGAAAGAGCATAAGGCTAAAGGCAAAAAGAAATTGGCGGCCCAATTGAAAGATTGTGAGTACGTATTGCTCATAAATATCCTTTGTTTATAAAATAATAAAAATTTTTTTTAAACGCATACCCCACCTTTGGGTGGGGTGTGCGTTTTATTAATAAAATAAATTATTGTCATGGAAAAGAAAGAATTTTCGGATATATCCGATTTGATTTTTAAAAAATTTTCAGAGACAGCTTCTGAGGAAGAGTTGGAAGAATTGCAACGGTGGATGGACTATTCGGAGCAGAATCGGGAATTATATAATCAGATTACATCTGAAGAAACGATAGCCTCGCATATAAAAATTTATCAGGGAAGCAATGTGCAGGAGGCATTCGATTCTTTCTTACGAAAACGTTTGTATCTCGAACGTCGGAGACGTGTATTCCGTCTCGTTGTGCGTTATGCGGCAATATTGCTTCTGCCATTGGCTGTCGCCTTATTGTATTTTGTACGTAAGCAGCCTGTTGCGCCTGTTGAAATGGTGCAACAGCTGGCAGATTCGTCCGTGAATAAGCCCGTACTGACATTTTCGGACGGGGAGAGGATGATTTTGTCTTCCGGTAATTTGGAATGGAGAGAAAAGGACGGGACGAGAATACAGATGAATGAGCAATCCGGAATGCGTTACCGTGCATCTGATTCCATAAATAACCAGACAATCTATAATACATTGGAAGTGCCGAAACAGTGTGATTATTCGTTTATCCTGTCGGACGGAACAAAAGTCTGGCTGAATGCAGTCTCTTCGATACGTTATCCGGTGACTTTCCCAAAGAATGAACGTGTTGTCTATGCGGATGGCGAAATATATCTGGAAGTGGCCAAAGATGCTTCCCGCCCTTTTTATGTGGTGCTGAATAATGGAATGAAAGTAAAGGTTTTGGGTACCTCATTCAATGTCAATACTTATCAGGATGTACAGGTTACTCTTGCCACCGGTCGGGTGCAAGTCGAGGATATGGAACATAGAAACTGGAATCTGACTCCCGGTATGCAGTTGACAGTTACTAATGGAGAAGGGGTAATAAATAAAGTGAATGTTGAAGATTTTTCGGCCTGGCGCTATGGAATGTTTGTATTTCATGAGAAAAAATTGGAGGATATCGCCCAGGCTCTTGAACGTTGGTATGATATTCAGGTGGTTTTTTTAAACGAACATGTAAGGAATGAATTGTTTACCGGAGTATTGGATAAGAATATCGGTTTGGAAAAGTTTTTGAAACAATTATTCCATACGTCGAGAATTCATTTTGTTTTGTCTGGAAATCAGTTATTTGTAAAATAGTAAATTAAATTATCAGTTATGAAGAAAATTTATTTGATGTTGGCAATTTTGTTTTCTAATTGCCTTGTTTTTGGACAATTATGGGCGGAAGCCGACAAGGCGATGTCGGGATATATCATTGAGGGTACGATTCTGGAAGATTATTCCGGGAAAGTATATCTGGTGAGAGAAGAGGCGTGGAAGGGGAAACAGGTTGTGATAGACAGTTGTGAAGTTGTTGACGGGAAATATGAGTTCAAAGGAGATCGGGTTGAAACTGTGATGGTGCATTTTATAAAAAGCCAGGATGGACAGTTACTACCCTTGTTTCTGGAAAATGGAAGAATCAAGGCTACCTGTAAAGCCAGCAATTTTTATTGGGGAACAGTGACAGGTACGGCTACGAATGATTTGCGTGATTTTTACAAGTATCAGGTCCGTTATATTCAGGACAGCGTGACCAAGGCGGCAGTTCTTGACTGGAATCTTTACGGACGTAAAGACATGGAGACTGAAAGTAAAGAGTATGATCGGAGAACCAAGTTGATTGCACAGCGTAATTTGGACGTGCAACGGGGAATGGTAACCAAATACTCTGATCAGGTATTTGCTCCCTTCTTGATATATACAGAAATGATTGGGGACATGAATCTGGAAGATATAAAGGCTTTGCGTGCCAATCTTTCACCTTCTTTGAATGAACATCCTTATACAAAAGCGTTGGATGAGTTCATAGAAGCCCAGTCTTTTAAGGAGGGGGTACAGGCATATGATTTCACTTTGCCGACGATCGACGGAACGCAGATTTCATTAAAGGATTATGCCGGTAAATATGTATTCCTTGACTTCTGGGCATCTTGGTGTGGCCCCTGCCGTAGAGAAATTCCTTATGTGGCACAGTTGTATAAAAAATATAAGAAAGAGGTAGAGGTTATAGGTATCTCAGTAGACCGTGATGAAGAGAAGTGGAAAGCTGCTGTAAAGGAGAATAAAATGAATTGGGTGCAATGTTGTGATTTGAAAGAATGGAACAGCATCGTTTGTAAGAAATATAACGTGCAGGCAATACCCCGGACCGTATTGATTGATCCTCAAGGGAAAGTTGTCGCCATTGATTTGCGAGGGGCAGGATTGGTGGAAGA
This sequence comes from uncultured Odoribacter sp., assembly GCA_944321165.1. Classification (GTDB taxonomy): domain Bacteria; phylum Bacteroidota; class Bacteroidia; order Bacteroidales; family Marinifilaceae; genus Odoribacter. The sequence continues at coordinate 77,168 of CALUKE010000004.1, read as the reverse complement.
AGTTGCTAAATATATAAAGAAGAAATAATATGAAGCGGTTATTGTTAATTTGTTTAATGACAGCTGTTTGTCAGTGTATTTATGCCAAGAAAAAATCTCTTATCACGGTAACGACAACAGGATATTCCGGTGAAATGATGTATTTTGATTTTATGCAACAGCCGGAAATCAATACCGAGTACACTTATCGGGAGGGAGAGACCATATCTTTTGAGGTGGAATTGAACGACATTACGATGTTGAAGATCAATGCCTGGATTTGGATTTGTTTGAAACCGGGCGATTCCATTACGGTAGATCTGCAGTATGAAAAGAAAACATATAAAGCGGCAGAATTCCGTGGAGCCGAGGATGTCGTTGCTGTAAACAATGCATTGCGCGACATGCGGATGCTTCGTATCGAAAACCGTTATAAAATGGATCCGAAAGCTGCGATGATCACCTTGGTTCCGGCAGATAAATATCATGCGATGTGTCTGGAAGAATGGAAAAAAGAGACAGAGATTCTCAATCAAGCGAAGGGATATATGCCAGAAAAGATGTATTATTTCTTACTTTCTGAACACGAGGCTATTTTTTTAAGCAATCTGATCACTTACCCAGCATTGCGGGCATCTTATGACGGGAAAGCGGTGGAGGATATTTTACCGGAAGGGTATTGGAATGTTCTGGACAATTATACCGTGCGCAGTGATGCCGGCTCTTTACTCAGTAGCAATTATGCCGGCTTTTTATTGCCTTATTCCGATTATGTCCGTAAACGCGATATGATTAGAAAAGGTATGAATCCCTATGAAGAAAAACCATATTCTTTGGAGGAGGGTTTTGAATATCTGGTGGATTTTTATGATAAAAACTTACGGGATGCGGCCCTGTGTGTTTATTTGTATAATGCAGCCGCCGCCGGTATGGATTTTAACGTGATAGATAAATTGACAGCCGAATATTTGAAAAAATACAACAAGAATAAGACATATAAACGGATGTTGTTAGAAGTAATGCAGTAATGTTTTTAAATTTAGACTTATGAGGAACAGAATTATTTGTACATTTTTATGGGTATTTGCCCTATTGCTTCTGTCCCCTTGGGAAGATGCCTGTGCTCAAGGAGGAACCGCTTATCGTAGAACTCCCGTTACATTACATGTAAACGATCGTCCATTGAAGAATGTTTTGGACACTTTGGCACAGGTGGCCAATATCCATTTCTTCTATAATCATTCGCAAGTGCCTGTTGATAAGAAAGTGTCTGTCAATGCCGACAATAAAATGCTGGAAGAGGTTGTCAAGGGTCTGGTGGCAGGTCTGGATCTTGAAGTGAGTTTTGAGCTGAACAGGACCATTGTTTTGAAACCTGCCATGAAACGGGTGGAAGGGATTCCTGCATTGAAAATAAAAGGAAAGGTCGTGGATCTTACGACTGGAGAACCCTTGGTCGGTGCAACTGTTGTGCTTGTGGACAATAAAATGATGGGAGTTGTCGCCGATCTTGACGGTAATTTCGAGATAGAAGTTCCGCAAGGCTCAACAGCTTTGGAAATCAGTTTTATCGGCTATCAAACGGAAACGTTGGCTTTGCAGCAACTTGACCTGAATAAGGATGTTGTTGTGAAAATGTCTCAGATGACAACCGAAATGGATGCAGTGGTGGTAACAGGTATGGCTCCCCGTAAAGTGGAAGGATTTACAGGAGGTTACGTTTCAGTGAAGGGGGAAGAGTTGAAAAAATTAAGTCCCGGTAATTTGTTGAAGGCCTTGCAATTGTTTGATCCGAGTTTCCGTATCGTGGAGAATAATAAGATGGGATCCGACCCCAATACGATGCCTGAATTCCAATTGCGTGGAGATGCCCAATTAGGTAGCTTCAGCAGTTCTTCTATGAATATGTTGCTGGGAAATTATTCCAACAGTCCCAATATGCCCTTGTTTATTCTGGATGGATTCGAATCGACATTGCAGCGTATCATGGATTTGGACCCGGAAAGAGTGGAATCCATCACTATTTTGAAGGACGCTTCTGCAACCGCAATTTACGGTTCTCGGGCTGCAAACGGTGTGGTTGTCTTTGAGACTAAAAAGCCGTTGCCCGGGGCGTTGAATATCTTTTATTCATCCAACTATTCCTTGCAGGCGCCTGACTTGACCGATTATAACCTGATGGGAGCAGAAGAGAAACTGGAATATGAGAAGGCTTCCGGGCTGTTCGGCGATCGTCCGGAGTTGTTGAATTATTATAACCAGAAACGGGAGGAAATCCTGCGAGGGGTGGATACTTACTGGCTGTCGGAACCTGTCCGCGTCGGTTTCTCTCATCGCCAGCATTTATCGGCAGAAGGTGGTGACGATGCATTCCGCTATAATCTGTCGCTGAATTACAATGGAGAAAACGGAGTGATGAAAGGGTCAGACCGTACGAATGTGGGAATGGACATCGCTTTGAGCTACCGCCGCAAGAAATGGAATGTGCGCAATTCGTTTTCCATGCAGCAGACAAAATCCAACAACAGTCCCTATGGTTCATTCTCAACTTATGCTGCGTTGAATCCATATTACCGGAAAACGGATGAGGACGGTAATTACCAGAAGGTAATCGAACGGAAGTTCATAGGCAGTTCTTATGAAGAAATTGCTAACCCTTTATACAATACACAATTTGCATTTAAGGACAATTCCAAGAATTTTACATTAACCAACAATTTTGCCATCGAATGTGCCATATTGGAGAATCTGCGAGTTTCCGCTGATGTTTCATTTACCAAGACGTCTGGTGAATCGGATCGGTTCAAATCGTCCAATCATACGGATTTTGAAATCCAGAAGACACCCTTGGCAGAAAGAGGTTCGTACAACAAAAGTTGGGCCAACGGATTCAGTTGGACTGCCAATGCCCAAGTCAGTTATAACTGGGTGAGAGATGAGCATAGTCTGAGTTTTATGGGCCGTTATAATATTTCGGAATCCATCAGCAACGGCGTGAATATTTCTGCCAAAGGTTTCCCGAATGATAATATGACAGATCTGATGTTCGCCTATGATATCACCAAGAGAGAAGGGCAAATCAATGTGGGAGAAGAAGCAAAGTCGCGGAGTTTGGGCGTAATCGCGTCATTGAGTTATATGTATGATTACCGTTATGCCATGGATGCCTCTATCCGTGGGGATTTGTCGTCTCAATTCGGTTCGAATACCGGAATGGCTCCTTTCTGGTCGTTTGGTGTACGTTGGAATATACACCGAGAGAGTTTCCTGGAAGGTTCCATCATTTCCAATCTGGTGCTTCGGGCAAACCTTGGAACTACAGGTTCTCAGAATTATTCTCCCTACATGTCTAAGGAAACTTATTCGTTTGCCGGTTTATTGTTCCCTTATACATCCAGCGATGTATTAGGTGCTCAGCTGATGGCATTGGGAAATCCGAATTTGGGATGGTCGACAACGCAGAACCGGAGTGTGGCATTGGAGTTCGGTCTCTGGCAAAACCGTTTCAGTGGTTCATTCTCTTATTATAACAATTATACGGATGAACTGTTGCTGGATTATAACATTGCTCCGTCTTCCGGATTTACTACGGTAATGAATAACGTCGGATCGGTGTTGAACGAGGGATATGAAGTGATGTTGAGTGTGACTCCGATCAACGATTATGAACGGAATATCCAATGGATGGTGTCGCTAAACGGATCCTACAATCGGAATATCATTAAGAAGATATCCAATGAACTGGAGGAATTGAACAAAGCAAATATGAATAAGAGTACAGCCCCCGAACCTATCTATCAGGAAGGGAAATCAACTTCTACCCTGTTTGCCGTGCGTTCTTTGGGAATTGATCCGATGACAGGACAGGAAATTTTCCTGAAGAAAGACGGTACAAGGACGTTTATATGGGATCCGGTGGATAAAGTGGATTGTGGCGATACCCAACCTAAACTTCAGGGGTCGTTGTCCACTTCCTTTATCTGGAAGAATTTATCCATTGCATTGGGATGTACTTACCAATTCGGGGCAGATCGCTATAATAACACCTTGGTAGATAAAATTGAGAATGCGCCTGTTGCTTATAATGTGGATAAGAGAGCTTTTGAAGATCGTTGGGAAAAACCGGGAGATATTGCCAAATACAAGAAGATTTCCTATAATTCGGCAAACACTCCTGCCAGTGACCGTTTTATAGAAAAATTCCATGAATTCAAATTCGCGAGTCTGTCTATCGATTACCGTTTTGAGGCGGATAAGTATAAGCTGTTGAATAAATTGAATATAGCATCCATCAATGTAAGTACGGCTTTTGAGGATTTGGGAAGAATATCCACAGTGAAAGAAGAGAGAGGTACGGATTATCCGTTTGCAAGAATGTTTAATCTATCCTTGTCTGTTTTGTTTAATTAAAAATGTCTTGCAGTATGAAAACATTGTATATCAGTATATTTTTATTATTTTCATTCCTCTCCTTTTCCTGCCAGGATTGGTTGGATGTTCATCCGAGTACGGAAATAGAGGCTGATGAGTTCTTCAATGACGAGAGCGGATTCAAGAGTGCTTTGACAGGTGTGTACACTTTGATGCTGGGAAATGAATACAGCACTCTTTACAGCAAAGACCTCATGTTTGATTTTATGGAAGAGCTGGCGATGCGTTATGATGCGGGTAGCCGTGCGACAGATGCCGAAACGAGGGCCAAGTATTTTGATTATGTGAACGAATATTCCGGTTTCTGTTCAAAAACTTATTTGAATAATATTTGGAATGGAATGTACCGGGATATAGTGAACATAAACAATTTATTGGCTCATTTGGATGAAACGGGCAGAGAGGTGATTCATACCCCCCGGATGTTTGAAATTATCAAGGGGGAGGCATTGGGATTAAGGGCTTTCCATTATTTGGATTTGTTGCGTATGTGGGGACCTGCCGATATGGCAACTAATGGTTCGCGTCCTGTTGTTCCTTTTCGGACCAAGGTAGGCTATGAGCAAATTGCTCCGATGTCGGCAGATTCCTTAACTTTGATGATAGAAAAAGATTTGCTGGATGCAGAAGTTTTGTTGGAGGTAGATGATTTTGATATAGCTGCAAACAATACGGAAATCCCGTTTTTTTCAGACCGTCAGCATCGGATGAACAAATGGGCGTTGAAAGCGTTGATGGCACGTTTCTATTTGTATACTAACCAACCGGAGAAAGCTGCTGTAAAAGCTAAAAGTGTGATTGACAGTTGTGGTTTAGAGTTGGTGGGAACTTTGACAAAAGACCAGGCGATGTTTGGAGAGACTTTGTTTGCTTTGGACTATTATAATATGGAATCAAGTTATGAGGGTATTTTTGAGGAAGTGATAGATAAGAATAGTTCATCGCAAAAACTTCTAAATGAAAATACTGTACGTTCTTTGTACGAGGTATCTACAGTGGGTACTAATGATATCCGTTTTACGCAAGGATTCAATACAGCTTCAGGAGTATGTATGTCGAAGAAATTTCTTGCTGATGACAATGCAGACTATAAAAATAAACTGCCTCTGATACGTTTGTCTGAGATGTATTATATTTTGGCAGAGACATTAAGTGGTACGGAAGCAACGGATTATTTCAATAAAATCAGAAATACTCGCGGAATTTCTAAACGTAACGATATTCAAGGATTTGCATCGAAAGAACAGATGGTTGAAGAGTTGAGAAAAGAATATGCGAAAGATTTTTTGGGAGAGGGTCAATACTTCTTTTTTCTGAAACGTCATCAGATTCGTTCGTTTGAATCCTGGACGCTTTGGCCGGTGAATCCGATGTTGGATCAGTATTATGAATTTGTTATTCCGGATGGAGAGAAAGAATGGGGAAATGTTCCTGGTATCGAAGAATAAACCTGATAAATTGTAGATTATGAAGAATGTATTATTAAGTATTTGCTGCTTTTTCCTGTTGACTGCATGTCAGCAGACGAATATAGATGTTTGGGAAGATGACGGGAATATCGCTTTGCATTTTGTTCAAACGGCAGAAGAGGCTACAGGAATTTCACGTAGTTATGGAGAGCATGTGGTTACAGGTAATGATCCTGTTTATGGATCATGGGTTAGGGATTATTGGTGGCAAAAAAGTATCGAGGATCCTGAGTATGGTTGGGAATGGAATATGAATTCATTCATATATATGGATAATCAATATGTGCCTATTTATGCTTTTGGAGATTCTTCTACGCATGTGACGGATACTCTTCCTTTGGTTGTAACGTATTCCGGGACGCTACAGGAGAACGGTTTTTTCTATTCATTGAGACAGCAGGCTGTGGAGGATTATGAGATGTCGCCGATGGATTTTTTGTGGGATACGGTACAAAATGGTAAGAATCGGTTCTTTTTTGAAGGAGGTGCTGTGTATGATACGGTAAGAATTGTTTTGAAAAAACCGGAAACATTCGGAGAATTCAGATTCAATGTAGTGGTGGATTCGATAGATAATGTTGTGCATGGAATAACGGAAAATAGGTTACAACTTTATATTGTCAAGAATGAGTATGCATTGGATCAGGGAGTAACGTGGAATGAGGATGTTTTGGGTGAATATTCACAGGAAAAATATGCTTTTTTCCAGACTGTAACTCATTTACGATATACCTCTAATTTGGAAATGCTTTTTACTCAGGATTGGAACAGGGGATTTGTAAAAAGGAATATTCATACTCCGTTGGTTGAAACCTTGGAGGAATATAATGCAGCAAATCCTGACAATCCAAAGCCTTTTACTTTCCCACCATATGAAGAATAATGATGTTTTATAAGTAAAAATGGAAATTATGAAGAAAATATATCAAATAGTATTTGCAGGGGGGCTGTCGCTGGCATTGTTTTCTTCCTGCTTTAAAGATCAAGGAAATTATGATTACCACGAAATCAACAGTTTTTCCGTAGAGTTGGAACCTGCCCTTTCGGATACGGTAACTTCTACGTTTTGGGTATATAAGACTTTTGGAGAAGATCCTACCTATCAGACTTTTCGTGCAGTAGTTTCACAGAAGTTAGATGAAAATGCTGCTAACATGGAATATACTTGGCGCGTTGGAACAGAAGAAGATGGTTTTTCGGTAAGTCATGATGATTCCTGCCGTTTTATTTTTTATCCGCGTAGGGATACTATATATAATGTTCGTTTAGTGGTAAAGAATCGTTATACACAAATAGAATATTATAAGGATTTTGTAATCAAAACCAGGCAGCCTTATTTATATAGTTGGGCAGTATTGCATGGTGAAGCTGGCGATCGTCATTTGGGAGCAGTTGAGTTTGATGATGCGACGAACTATGTGGATATGACACGAATTCAAACGGATGCTTATGAAGCACAACATGGAACCAGACGGTTTCAGAATGCAGGTTTCCTGGCATTTGCTGCAGGTATAATGCCAGAATATGACAGGTTGCATATTTATGCTTCAGATTCCTGTTGGGTATTGAATCCTTATGAAATGCAGCAAACTATGAATACTGTTACAATGTGGTATAATTATCCTGGGATTAAAGGATTATCTTATAATTATGGGGCTCCTGATGCTCAGTTTGTTCAAAGTGCCTTGATTGGAACGGATGGGAAATATTATATGAATGGGTCTACAGGAAACGTTAATGGCGGAATAACTTTATCACCAGAAGTTTCTAATGATTATCAGATAGATAAAGCTTTTGTATTAGAGAATGGCGATAAATACAACCTGATGTGGAATGATGCTAAGAAAGAGTTTTATTATTGTTTGGCTGATTATCGAAACGGTATTCGAGGAGAGGCAACAATGTGGGGAACTAATGTGTTACGATTGGTCCCTGAATCAACAAGCGGTTTGAGTAATTTGAACTTAAAGAGTTGCTCTTTGCTTTGGTTGGGGAGAGGGATTAGAGATTTGGGGGATGGTAGGTCATCTTATGCTACTTCTGTAGTGAAAGATGAAACGACTGGTAAATTTTCATTATTACATTTATCTTTTGGGCAAGGAAGTGATAAGGGGGATAAGAAAGGTGAAGGACAAGGCTCTGAAATAGGTGCATTGGTAGAGAATATGAATGATGATATTGTGTTGGATGAACATTCTCTTTTTGCAGCAAGTGATGCTTATGTAAATCAATTGTTTTATACTTCTAATGGGAAATTGTATGTGTATTTGAATTCTTCTGATACGAAAGATATCATCGAATTAGCTACTTTTGACAAAGGACTTACTCCTGTTGTGATGAAATTTAGGACTTCAGCAATGTCAAATACGGGTTTCCCTTATCCGACGAACCGTATTTTGGCAATTGCATTCGATACGGCGGATGGAAAAGGGGAAATACATGAGTATATGTTTTCTGTGTCCGGAGATATTGAGCGGATTGAAAAATATACAGGATTTGGCAAGGTGGTGGATATGGCATATATGTATAGAGTTGCAAGAACATTTTAATAGATATGGGTAAAATATTATTAATGGCATGGTGTATTCTTACTTGTTTTCAAAGCATTGCCGGAAATTATAAAATTTCCGGTGATGTTGAGATCAAGGAGGGTACTATTTTATTGATTGTTGAGCGGGCATCAGGTAGAGATACGATAGGCAGGGCGCCGCTGCATGATGGTAAATTTGTTTTGGAGGGGACTGTCGCGCAGCCGGAGGTTGCCCTCATTGCCGTTGAAGGTTATGAAGGGGGATTTTTGTTTTTTTTAGACAGTGATGCCCCTTATACGATGGTTTTGCGTCAGAATTTTTCAGAAATTAAGGGCGGCAAGCTGCAGACTGCTTATACCGATTATCAGGCATTGGTGGCAAGTTTGAATAAAGAACTTCAAGAATTGAAAGGAAAAATCGAAGAAGAGTCGAAAGCCAGGCATTTCCGGACTGTATCAGAATTGAATAAACAACTGGATGAATTGACACAAAAGAATGCAAAAAAAATCGATGAGTTTATTCAGCTGAATAAGGAAAATCTTTTAGGAGTGTATATTTCCTGTCTGACGGCCCGTAATACCGGTAATGTGGAGGTCATGGAAAAAGTTTATAGTGATTTGTCGGAGTCGGTAAAGCAATTGACTCCGGCGACATTGTTGGCTAAACAGATTTCTATTTTGAAGAGTTTACAGGTAGGACAGGAAGCTCCGGATTTTGTGTTGCAGGATGTAAATGGCAAGGAGGTCCGTTTGTCAGACATCAAAGGCAAGATCAAATTATTGGATTTTTGGGCATCTTGGTGCGGACCTTGCCGACTGGAAAATCCCAATATGGTGAAATTGTATAATGATTATAAAGATAAAGGACTTGCGATTGTCAGCGTTTCTTTGGATACCGACAAGGCCAAATGGTTGAAGGCTATTGAGGCGGACGGATTGCCTTGGGTTCATGTCTCCTCCCTGAAAGGATGGAAGTGTGAGGTGGTGAAACGTTATGAAGTGGATGCAGTCCCTTATATCTGGGTTTTGGATGAAAATAACCGTATTTTAGGGAAGCAGATGAGAGGGGAAGTATTAAGAGCATTTGTTAGTGAAAAATTGAATTGATATGAGGTATATATATTATATATTGTGTTTGACATTAGTTGGTTTATACAGTTGTCAAAAGACAGATAATCCTCCTGCCGCTCCACCTACGGAAGAGGAGGTTTCAGAGTCGTATTTTCCGGAAGAGAATGATGGCAGTCAATTTTTAGAAGGGGAGGACGTCGAAAAATTCCGTAGTGTTTTGCTGAAAGCTGATCCGAATCAATTCCTGGACAGTAAGGTATTGAATATTTCAACCGCGGAATTTGAAGAAATGGAACAATATGTTTCAGAAGTGCTGCTGAAAAATTCTGACAACCATCTGAAAACGATTTTTAATTGGGTATTTGATAATTATAAGCACAGTGCTTCCAATCCGGGTGATATGGCAGAACTGAATCCCTATAAGTTATTCAAGGCCTGGCGAGATAAAGATTATTCTGTTTTAGCGGTTTGTCAGGGCTATGCAAATTTGTTGCGTGCTTTATGTCTGGCGGCAAAAATTCCTGCGATTGGGGTGAATGGGTGGTTGCAAGGACAGGGACATGCTTGGCTGTATGCATATTACGACGGAAACTGGTATGTTTGTGATGCTTTGAACAATCTTTTTTATGCCATTGATGATATTGTGGATTATAAAGATATGTTGGTGGTGGTTTCTACAGATATACCGTTGTTTGTCGAAGATGATTTTTCCTATATTTATAATCAGGGCCTGGCGATTTGCGAAGTGAAGAAAAATGAACCGAAATTGACAATTCCTAATTCATATAAGAAAATCAAGGTTACGGGATTTGTCTTGACAACCAATTTGCCTAATAATGTGCAGGAATTATATTTTGGCAGTGCTGTTAGCAATTTTGGAGGAAGCAAAGCCGATGCATTAAAACAGTTTACTCTGAATGTGTCTGCTATTTATATCGCTGAATCCAACAAGTCGTATCAGACAGAAGAAGGAATCATTTATCGGAAAGACTTCAATGCCTCTTTCCCTTATTGTATTCCGGCCGGGATGAAAGTCGTCAAATTGAAATCCATAAAGAAGGTGGCCAAAGGATTGGTATCTGGAGATAATCTCAATGAGCAGAATGTAGTGGAGGAAATTCATTTTAAGGGTACGGAAGAGATTGAAAGTTATGCTGTGGATGGGTGTCCTGATTTGAAGAAAGTTTATGTTCCTCAGGGAACAAGAGTCTCTGAAAATGCCTTCCCTGCCGGCGTTGAAGTGGTTTATAACTGATTTTTGAAATATAGCATTTGACATGCACCCCGAAAGTTTTTTGTCTAACTTTCGGGGTGCATGTCAAAGCCATCCTCTTTTATTTCATGTGCAAATTCAATAGATAAATTTTCCAAATTCACTGATGATGGTGAGTTTGTTGCCTTCGTCCTCATCGTGGTCGTAGCAGCGTCCGATGATTTGGGCATCGATATTGAAACTATTGGATATGGAGATGATGTCTTCTGCAATTTCTTCATTGACATAAATTTCCATCCGGTGTCCCATGTTGAATACTTTGTACATTTCTTCCCACGGCGTGCCGGATTGTTCCTGAATCAACCGGAACAGGGGGGGGACCGGGAAGAGATGATCTTTCACGATGTGCATGTTTTCGACGAAATTCATCACTTTGGTCTGCGCACCTCCCGAACAGTGGATCATACCGTGAATTTGACGACGATATTTGTCCAGTATTTTTTTGATGACCGGGGCATATGTACGGGTCGGTGACAGGACCAGTTTCCCTGCATTCAGCCCGACTCCTTCCACGCTGTCGGTCAGTTGGCACTGTCCGGCATATACCAGTTCTTCCGGTACCAGCTGGTCATAGCTTTCGGGATATTTCCGGGCCAGGTATTTGGCGAATACGTCGTGGCGGGCGGAGGTCAGACCGTTGGATCCCATGCCTCCGTTGTATTCGGTTTCGTAAGTGGCTTGGCCGTAAGAGGCCAGCCCCACGATTACGTCACCGGGACGGATGTTGGCATTATCGATAACATCTTCGCGTTTCATTCGGCAGGTGACGGTGGAGTCAACGATGATCGTCCGAACCAGGTCGCCGACATCGGCGGTTTCGCCTCCGGTGGAATAAATGCTGACCCCGAGTTGCCGGTAGGTTTCCAGCAGTTCCTCCGTACCGTTGATGATGGCTGCAATCACTTCTCCGGGAATCAGGTTCTTATTCCGCCCGATTGTCGAAGACAACAGAATGTTGTCGACCGCTCCGACGCAGAGCAGATCGTCTATGTTCATGATCAGCGCATCCTGTGCAATCCCTTTCCAGACGGAGAGGTCTCCGGTCTCTTTCCAATACAGGTAGGCCAAGGAGGATTTGGTCCCGGCCCCGTCGGCATGCATGATGTTACAATAGTTTTCGTCTCCGCCCAGATAGTCCGGAACTATTTTGCAAAAAGCCCGGGGGAATATACCTTTGTCGATGTTCTTAATGGCATTGTGTACATCTTCCTTGGAAGCAGACACACCACGTTTGTTATATCTTTCGTCTTTTCTCATGATAATGAGGTACTAAATTACTGTTTATTGGGGAGGCTGGTTGTAACTCCCTGCATGTGCAAACTTACACAAAACAAATGAATTTATCAATGTCCACTTTGCTTTACCTGACAAATGTCCGGTAGATAAGTGCATAGATCCGCCACCAGATAATGAGCAGAATTCCGATGGTAATCAGTAGGTTGGTGGTCGGTTTGGTATGGAAAAAGTGCCCGATGGTCAATGCAATGCCTTCCACGCCGTTCCAGGGATTCATGGCCACCCAGGTGAAACGGTATTCGCGGGCGACGGCACTCATGGACAAAGCCGAACAGGCCAATACCAATATCAGAAAGGAGATGATCAGAATCCATATTTTTTGTTTCTTCATGGCGGTAAATATAAGTATTTCTGCAAAGGTAGGTAAATTTTATCATCCGGTGTGAATTTTTCTCTGTACAAACCGCTTTTGCAAAGCTAAAAAAGTCTACATATTTTATGGTTCAGAAGAACCACCAAATCGGAAGGACTGATCAAACTGAGATTCCGCCTAAGAGATGGTCGTGATGTCGACCTCTATCATAAAAGCGAAATAAAAGCAGACCTTAAAGACCTGGCCAAATTTGAGGATGACGGTAGTCTTCGTCCCAAAGTCTCAATTTGCAACCCCGAACTGAAAGTACAGATAGACCGTGAGATGGGCGCCATAGAAGCTGCATACATCGAACTATGTGATAAAATGGATAAAAGCTTCATCACTGCTAAACTCTTTGAGGAAACCATTACCAAGCATCTTCATCCAGAACACTATATTGCTGTGACAAAAGAAGAGACACTATTGGAAAGGTATGACAGGTTCATTAAAGAAGGATATAGAGATGGTACATTTGCTGAGAAGAGGGTTCTGCAATTAAGGGATTATATAATGAGCTGAAAAGGTATCTGACTATTCACCATCAGTTGAGTATCCTTCCCAAAAATTTCTCGGCAGACGATTTGATGGAACTTAGAATGTTTCTGTTTGAAGAATATAAGTATGTCAGTAAATATCCGTCGCTTTATGAGAAAATCAGAGAACGTTACATTCCATCAAAAGAACGTGCGCAAAACACCGTCGCCATTAAATTAAGAATGCTCCAAGCTTTCTATACAGAACTGGAAGACCGTGATGAAATAGACGTCTCACCATTCCGGAAACTCGGACGGAACAGAAGGAAAGTAGTCATGAAAGAGAGTTATGACCAACCCATCTATTTATTACAGGACGAATTTCTGACAGTAATGAAGACAGAGGTACCAGAGACCTTGCAGGAAACAAAAGATGTATTTCTCCTCCAATGCGCCTTCGGTAGCCGTATAGAAGATTTCAAATCGCTGAATATGGATAAAATAGGGGTGAATATAGATGGTATTCCATATATTCATTATCTTCCTCAGAAAACACTGAAAAATAATGAGCATAAAGAAGAAATTGAAATTCCTATCATGAAGTATGCCTTAGAGATTATCAAGAAATGGGAGTTCAAGTTTCCAATACTAAAGTATGTTACAGGAAAGAGTGGATATAACGTAAAGATCAGGAAGTTGCTTGAATACTGCAAGATAGATAGAGATGTGAAGATATTCGATAAAGACAGTGCAAGCAACATCTACAAACCACTTTACACAATGGGAAGCAGTAAATTGTGCCGCAAAACGCATCTGGATATGCTGACCAAAGTTCAGGTGAACATGTATATTTCAGGTCATCACAAAGAAGGAAGCAATGCGGTAAAGCACTACTCATCCTTATCACTGAAAGACCGTTTCATTCTGATGTGCGCAGCTTATGAGCAACCATTATATAAAGTAGACAAGGAACTAAATGTAATAGGATAAGTAAACAATAAACAAAAATGGCTACAGATAAACAAGATTCTTTAATATTCTACAAAAGTAAAGATGGTAATATACAGTTAAATGTAAAACTGGAAAAAGATACGGTGTGGCTCACGCAATCACAAATGTCTAATCTGTTTGGAGTAGATAGAACTGTAATTGTAAGACACATTCGGAACATCTATAAATCAGCAGAATTATGCGAAGACGCAACCTGTGCAAAAAATGCACAAGTTCAAGAAGAGGGAGGAAGAACAGTCAGAAGAACCATACCTTATTATAATCTGGACATGATTATTTCTGTCGGTTATAGGGTAAACTCAAAGAATGCTACTCAATTCAGAATCTGGGCAACTTCTATATTAAAACAATATCTTATCAAAGGATACGCCATCAACGACCAGCGATTACAACAACTGGGTGAGGTGATACGAATTATGAAACGTACCCAAAATGAACTCGATGCCAAACAGGTACTCAGCGTAATTGAGAATTACAGCACCGCACTTACCTTACTTGATGATTATGACCACCAGTGCATGAAACGGCCAGAAGGAAGTAAGGCAACATACGTTTTAAGCTACGAGGAGTGCCGCAATCTGATAGACCAGATGCGTTTTAACGCAGACTCAGATTTGTTTGGGCATGAAAAAGATGACTCCTTCAAAGGTAGCATCGGTAATATATACCAAAGTTTTGGAGGAGAAGACGTGTACCCTTCCCTTGAAGAAAAAGCCGCAAATCTACTATACTTCGTCACTAAGAACCACAGTTTCAGCGACGGGAACAAACGTATCGCGGCAACGGTTTTTCTATATTTCCTTGATAAGAACGGTATCCTATACGATGAGAATGGCAACAAGAGAATAGCAGATTATACACTTGTTGCACTTACAATTATGATTGCCGAATCCAGAACTGAGGAAAAAGAAATGATGGTTAGCATTATCATGAACTGTATCTGAAAAACATTCCTTGCACTAAATATAAAACTGGGTTAACAAAATACCATTAAATATTGTTAACCCAGTTTTTTGTGTTATTTGGACACATCATCATTTGACCTCTGGCAAAAATAACGGCATATGTAAATTCACCGTTTGGACAGTTTATTGGCATAAAACTAACATAACTTTTATATATTCACCAAATACACATGACATAAGAAATCCGATAAGTGGCTATTAATATGTTCATATATTGAGTTAATGACCGGACAAAGCTTTGTATAATCAAATATTCCCCCACTGGGCAATAGGCACAGAATCCCCTGAATAGCAACAAGTTAATCAATATTGTAAGCTATTGCATCACTATTTTATTGATATATCTTTGCACGTGTCAAAGCTGTTATTCCATCATGTAACACGCTGAAACAATTGCAGGTGCAGTGGTGAATGTTTCACCAATGATGGCTGCCAATCCCCCTGCCTATTAAATATATGGAAGATTTTAATAATAGAACCTCACAAACACTAATGATTGTCTCAAAAGACGATTTGGAATGTATTGTCCAAAACGCTATCGACAAACTGCTTGAACAAAGAGAAAACAAACCTGAAGTTTTTCTAACAGCAGAAGAAACTGCCAAAAGATTGAAAGTAGACCGTTCCACCCTGTGGCGCTGGAATAAAGAAGGATATCTTGTCGCCAACAAAGTCGGCAGCAAAGTTCGCTACAAATTATCTGACGTTGAAAGAATACAAAAGGGAGAACTAATATGAATAAACCTAACGATGAGGAACTGATCGCTTATATGGAGGAATCTGCTGTGAGTGCAAACGGAGCTTATGAACAGTCACCGGTTGTATTGATGGTAGATGATGCCGCAATCGGTACACTGGGGAACTTCAGTGCCTCTATAGGCAAGGCCAAAAGCAAGAAAACTTTTAACGTTACAGCCATTGCAGCATCGGCATTGAAAAACGGTACTGTGCTGAAATACCGTTCATCATTTCCAGAGGATAAGCGAACTGTTCTGTACATTGATACAGAACAGGGACGCCATCATTGCCAGAAAGTATTGAAAAGAATCCTGCGCCTTGCCGGACTCCCGGAGGACAAGAATCCAGATAATCTGATTATGCTGGCTTTGCGCAAGTACGCCCCTCCGATACGTCTGGCTATAGTCGAACAGGCTATCGGCACAATCCCCGATCTCGGACTGGTGATTATAGATGGCATCCGAGACTTTCTTTATGATATCAATTCCCCCAGTGAAGCGACCGATATTATTTCCAGATTCATGCAATGGACGGATGACCGCCAGATTCACATTCATACCATTCTCCATCAGAACAAGAATGACGAGAATGCCCGTGGTCACATCGGCACGGAACTGAATAACAAGGCTGAAACAGTCATGCAGGTAGAAGTGGACAAAATGGACAGGACAGTAAGTGTAGTAGAAGCCATTCATATCCGTGACCGGGAATTTGAACCGTTTGCTTTCCGTATAAACGATGAAGTCTTACCTGAACTGCTGGATTCCTATCAGCCCCAGGAAAAGAAAATCGGAAGACCTGCAAAAGAACCGTTTGATCCGTACAAGGAAATTTCCGAGAGCGTGCATCGGGCAGCTCTGGACGCAGCTTTTACAAACGTCTGTATTACCAGTTATGACGATTATCTGGAACGGCTGAAGGAAGGATATGCCCTGCAGGACATTAAGCTGGGACATAACAAAGCAGTTAAAGTTGCCACCTTCCTCAGTAACAAAAGGATGGTCATAAAAGAGGGAAAGGAATATAAAATCAACCCAGACAGCCATTATTGAATCCGGCTTTACTTTATTGGCAGGGTGTACATATTAGAATAAAGCAAAGTCATAAAGACGTTATAGGGAATATTCATCTTCTCCCCTTTTATTGGATAACCAGAATACTTATATCGTTTATGGTACTAGTAGAAATGCCTATTTCATTTGTATATACGACACGGCTTGCCGTGCAGTTTCAACAGGTATCTGTTGCGAGATATGCCAAGGTATAACCTCCACTCCGTTATGGTTGTACATTGGCGCTCTCGCCGGCTCAGTCACTTCGCCGGTGCGGTACTCGCAGGCTCGCACCTTAACCCGTTATAATATTAGATTTTCATGGAAAAAGAAATAATAAAACAAACAGAACAGAACGAGACTCCGGACAACAGGAGAACCGTATTTATCGGGGCCAAAGTCAGCCCCCGACAGAAAGAACATATCAAGTCACTGGCCGAACAATGCGGAATGACCGTAAGCGATTATCTGCTTGCGCGGGCATATAATTATAAGCCAAAAGCAAGACTCTCCAAAGAAGAAGCTGCACTGCTGCAGAATCTGGACAACTGCCGTGCTGACCTGGTGAAATACACATCAGCCCTTCATGGTATGAGTGCAAGCCAACGGCATATGATGTTCAACCAGATTCCATTTATGGTGAACTGGCTGAAGGAGCTTGGCAATGTGGCAGAAAATGTCTGCCAGTTCCTAAATTCCGTAAAAGAGCCGAACAGTATTCCAACCAATAATAAAACTGAAGAATCATGATCGCAAAGGCTAAAGCAATATCGCATGGCATAAACGACATCCGTTATATAACCGGCGAATCACATAATAAAAAACATCCGGAAAAAATCTATCGGATATTGGACAATATGATGTCATCGGAACCAGATGCAATGGGTATATGGAATTCAATGCAACTCACTCTTTCCCGCTTCCGCCCGGTGAAGAACTCAGTCATCAGGATTGAACTTAGTCCGTCACCCGAACATACCAAGGATTTCACCATTGAAGACTGGCAAAAACTTTGGCAGGATTTCGCTAAAGAGTTTGATAAACTGGTGTTCAAAGACAAGGACGGGAAAGTACGAAACAGTCCGACCAATCTGGCCAACAGCAAATACACAGTCTGGCTCCATATGGAATCCAATAGCGGAGTTCCTCATCTTCATGCTGCTGTCTGCAGGATGGATGAAGACGGAAAGATTAACAACGACCACAATATACACCTTCGTGCCCAGTGGGCAGCAGAAAGAGTGGCAAAGAAACGTGGATGGACAACTGCAAAACAGGTAAGAAATGTCAACATGCCATTGGTTACACGGGATTGTATGAATGTCCTTAAATCCATGTCATCATGGTCATGGGATGAATACAAAGCAGCATTGACAAAGAAGGGATATACCATACATGAGCGAAAGGACGATGATGGTATTCTTCACGGATATGCTATCATGAAAGGAAAGACGAAATACAAAGCTTCTGATCTGGGTATTGGTAGAAACCTGATGGTTTCAAAACTTCCTGCCACATGGGAGAAACTTCATTATAGGTCAGGTATTGCAGCGAACAACAAACCTAAAGACACTGATTCGAAACAGATTCAGAAGCCATCGGCATCCGCTGATTATACCAAATATAAGATCTACAATCCGAATACGGTTCCCTATACATTGAGTCACGAATGTCAGGAACATCGGTTCTACATTCCAGAAAAGGTACTCAACCATTTTAACGATGAATTTGATTATCGTTTCGTCTCCAATTCACAGGAGTTAACCGATATGGCAGTAGCAATATTTGTCGGATTGCTGGAAGTCCCCAATGCACCAACCGGAGGTAGCGGTGGTTCACAAAGCGAATTGCCATGGAGAGATAAGGATGAGGATGATCTCTTATGGGCAAAAAGATGTGCCCGTGCTGCCATTCGTACTTTAGGAAAGAAACCGAAAACTGGATTAAAACGATGAGCTTATGAAAAAGAAATTTGATTTTACCGCTGAAATGAAGGAAGTGCAGGTTACCATAAACAATCCTGAAAATGATTTTTTGGAGGAAGAAAAACAGTTGCTGGAAAAGAACGCACAAAGGATTGCCAATCTGAATAAGAGTATAGATCTGTTGTATGATGACATAAAAGACATGTTGAAGTTCTTGGAACAATACAAGCTATCCGTCAGCCAAAATACAATAGATCAAGCTGAAAAATTCGGCGATGCAATTCTTGAAAGGTTTGCCCAAAGGATAAATGCCAGATTCACCGAGACGGAACAAATGATTGCCAAGGCAGAGAACTTGATCTGCATCTCTCCCATTACCTTCTATATCCTGATTGTCCTGCTGCTTGTCTTCTTCTCATTTTTCATCATCATGATAATGGAAAACGCTGAGATTTTGCACTCAGAATTGGTGTGGAAAACCATTCTATATTGTGTGACCATTGCTGCTATCGGGATATTAGCAACAATGTACGTCTTTAAAAAGATATACAAATAAGAGCGAAGCTAAATCTCTATAAGCTGTGCAAGTCAAGTATGCAGCATATTCTAAGTATTGTTTCACCGTATATGAAGTTACAGAAAAAAAATGAAGGAATTCAAGATAATAGAAAAATGTGTATAAAATCCTAATCATAGTCAACAAAAGAATCTATAATATAGGGATTTATCACAAAAAAACGACTAAATTTGTATTATGATGTGGAAAGATTTCTTTATTAGAGGCATTATGTCTTCGTCTGCATTAATCAAGATTGAGATATTTTAATATAGCATAATCATATAAACATAAAGATTAATATGTATTGTAAATATTGTGGTTCATTAATTGATAAAGATTCTTCTTTTTGTAGCCATTGTGGAAAGCGTCTAAATGAAAATTCTACAAAGTCTCCAAAGACTAATGACACAAATCTTCCACTACAAAAATGTAAATTGAAAAAGAATGTATTATTCTTTTTTCTTGTTGGTATATTGCTATTATTTATTATATGGTTAATAGTATTTCTTTTCAATAGAAAACAGATTGCAGATATTACTATTGATAAAGTTTCACGAGAATTAGCTGAAGCTACTAATAGTTATGATGAGTTACATAGTTTTCATGAAGGGCTTGCAAAAGTATGTAAAAATGATAAATATGGTTTTATAGATAAGTTAGGGAATGAAATCATTCCTTGTATATACGATAAAGCTAAAGACTTCGAATTAGGAGTTTCTATTGTTGTTAAAGACAAAAAAACGGGAGCTATTGATCAACATGGGAATATGGTTATTCCTTGTAAATATGATATTATACATTCATTTGGAAAAGATAGTTTGGCTGTTGCTTATTTGAACGAGAAGTCCGGATTCATTGATTTTAAAGGGAATATTGTAATTCCTTTTGATTATGAATATTGCGAAAGATTTAGTGAGGGGCTTGCCGCAGTTCGTCAAGACGGATTATATGGATTTATAAATAGAAAGGGAGAACTTATAATTCCATGTCAATACGAAGGGCTTTACAATAGCCATGGATTTTGTGATGGACTTGTAGGGGTAAGCATTAACGGAGGAAATGCGGGGATTATTGATGACAAATGGGGATATATTGATAAGACCGGCAAAATTGTAATACCTTTCCAAGACGGTTTAACAGGAGTTCCATTTTCATCAGGATTATCAGTAAGATGTAGAGGTGGAATAACTTTATCTCAAGACAAGAACGGATTGCCTAAAATATATGAAGCTCCATTAGAGGCGGCTTTTATAAATAAAAAAGGAGAATTAGTCTCTGATTTTTTTGAAATACAAAACATACAAGAGTTCAGAAACGGATATAGTGTTATTCAGGATAAAACAGGCTGGTATGGTTTAATTAATACGAGAGGAGAATTTGTTATTCCATGTAAATATTCATTTATAGCAAATGGCTTTGATGATAAATATGTATTAGTTGGACTTAATGGCAAATATGGAATGGCATGCAAAGAAACAGGGGAAGTTGTAATACCCATTATTTACGAGATGGATAGTTGGACATTTAAAGAAGGTGTAATTCCTGTAAAAAAAGACGGGAAAATGGGTTATATTAACGAAAACAATCAAAATGTTATCCCTTTTATTTATGATCAAGCTAATGATTTTTCAGAAGGATTTGCAGTAGTTAAGCGTTATGGGAAATATGGATATGTAGATAGATACGGATATGATACCTTCAACTTTTAATAGATAAATAATATGGCAGAGCATTATTATAAATTTAGGAGTTTACAGAATTTAAAAAGATTTATTGATATAATTCTGAATAATAGATTATATGCATCAAGATATGATGAGCTTAATGACCCTATGGAGGGAGTATATTTAACAAATCCTTCAAATGGGAACATTATCAGACTTTTAAGAATGGAAAAATACAAAACAAGGATTTGTTCATTGTCGGAAGATTATAGACATACTCTGCTTTGGTCTCATTATGCAGATAGTCATAAGGGTTGCTGTATAGAGGTAAGTGCTGTTAACGAGCGTGAGTTGCCAACATCCGTTAGATACATTGAACAAATACCTGTTGTAAATGATATGCAAGATGGCAAAGAATTATTATCTCATAAATCCACAGTATGGGAATATGAAAAAGAAGTTCGATATTTTCGAAAAACTTCATATTTAAATATCAAGATTTATCGAGTAATATTTGGTTTGAAAGTGTCTGAAGATGATTATAGATTTTATAAGAAGCTAATTAATGCTATTAATCCTACGATTGAAATATGTAGAATCAACGAGAATGACATTGAGTATGGGTACATTAGATAATATACATAAAATATGAACCATGTCGATAACCAATTGCTGTGAAATTCAAATTAATTTTACTTTAACTCCGTATTCATATATACGTCTATTAAAGTAAAGTCCTTTTTCAGCAAGGAGAAAAAACATTGCACTTTCTCTTTTGGTAAGCACCAAACTCTTCTTCTTTGCTGAAATCTGGTTATAAGATTACCGAATTCTAGCGAATATCTGTTGATCCCTAAGTTCAGTGGTGCAAATATGGTGCAAGTGTATAAAATAAAAATCGCAATCATCTGCTATTCAAATGATTGCGATTTCATTTCGTACTCGAGGCGGGAATTGAACCCGCACGGCCGCAATGGCCACAGGATTTTAAGTCCTGCGTGTCTACCGATTCCACCACTCGAGCATCCTCTTGATAGAGAGAGCGAAAAACGGGACTCGAACCCGCGACCCCGACCTTGGCAAGGTCGTGCTCTACCAACTGAGCTATTTTCGCATGGAGTAAAAAAAGAACTTTTTTTATTTTGCGAGTGCAAATATAAGGCGTTTTTTAGTTTGTACAAACATTTTGTAAAAAATAATTGGATATAATTGCTATATTTGTCCTGTTTTTAATGCAGACTTTACGATGACCGGTCAGAGAAAAAAGAGAATTGCAGGATCTTATTTTGTGTCAACACTCAGTATTTCATTGGTGTTGGTAGTGGTGGGTATTTTGACATTTATTTTGCTGAATGCAAGGTTGATTTCTGATCATGTGAAACAGAACATCGGTTTTTCGATCATTGTGAAAGACAATGTCAATGAGGCTGAGATCAAGAAGATGCAGAAGATATTGGATACCAAATCTTTTGTAGCCTCTTCAGTTTTTATCAGCAAGGAGGATGCGGCCCGGGAGTTCAAGGAGGAGTTGGGAGAGGATTTTGAGGGAGTATTGGGATACAACCCCTTGTTACCTTCGGTAGAGATCAAATTGAATCCGCTTTATGCCAATAACGATTCGTTGGCGGTGATCGAGAAGGATTTATTGAAAAATGAACTGGTGCAGGAAGTTTCTTACCAAAAATCCCTGGTACACATGATCAATGAGAATGTGCGAAAGATCAGTGTGATTCTGTTGATTGCAGGGGCTGCTCTCATGTTGATCTCCTTTACCCTGATTCGGAATACCATTCATCTGTCAGTGTATGCACAGCGTTTTTTGATTAAAACCATGCAATTGGTGGGTGCGAAGTCTTTTTTTATTTGTAAGCCCTTTATTCAAAACGGTATTTGGTTCGGTTTTTTTGGGAGTATGATTGCCAATCTGATTCTTTTGACTGCTATTTTCTTTTTGCAGAAAGAGGTGGGTGGAGTCGTTAATTTGATGAATAAGGAGTTGATCATTGTAATGGTGGTTTTTGTGATGCTTTGTGGAATATTGTTGTCTCTGATTTCTTCCTGGATGTCAGTGGCTCGTTATTTGAAGAAGGATATGGATGATTTGTATAATTAATAAATATTGAAATATGGCAAAGAATGACTTGAAAAATACGGATAAGAAGATCGATTTTCCGATTCCAGTGAGCAGTTATAAGATGATTCTGATCGGTTTCGGCATTGTTATCTTAGGATTTATTTTGATGATGGGAGGAGGGGCCAGCAGTCCGGATGAATTCAATTATGATATTTTTAGTTTTCGGCGGATTACCTTGGCACCGATTGTTGTGCTTTTTGGCTTTGGTTTCGTGTTCTGGGCCATTATGCGCAAGCCGAAAAAAGAAATGGAGAAAGAGAATTGAGCTTTGGCGGAATAGATGAAATAAGTTTAGGTTATGTCTTGGTTAGAAGCGTTGATTCTCGGTCTGGTACAGGGTTTAACAGAATATTTGCCGGTCAGTAGTTCCGGCCATTTACAGATTTTCAGCAGTTTTTTCGGAATCGAAGGTGAGGAAAATCTGACGTTTGCAGTGGTTGTACATGCGGCGACGGTGTGCAGTACGATTGTGGTTCTACGTGGGGAGATTTGGGCATTATTGAAGGGGCTTTTCCGTTTTTCCTGGAATCCGGAAACCGAATATATAGCTAAAATTGTCTTATCGATGATTCCGGTTGCTGTGGTAGGGGTGTTTTTTAAAGAAGATGTGGAGGTGCTTTTCGGTTCTGGATTGTTTGTTGTCGGAATTTCTCTTTTGCTTACAGCCGGTTTACTGGCGTTTGCCTATTATGCCCGTCCGCGTTTGAAAACAAATATTTCTTTTCTGGATGCTTTTGTGATCGGTATAGCTCAGGCTTGTGCCGTATTGCCGGGATTGTCCCGTTCCGGATCGACGATTGCTACCGGAATATTGCTCGGAAACAATAAGGAGAATGTGGCGAAGTTCTCTTTTTTGATGGTATTGGTGCCGATTTTGGGTGAAACTTTCCTGGATTTGTTGAAAGGCGGTTTCTCGCCGGCGGAAAGCAGTATTTCTGCTACAGCCTTGTTGGTAGGATTCGTATCCGCTTTCCTTTCCGGATATGTGGCTTGTAACTGGATGCTGAATCTGGTGAAAAAGGGAAAACTGATCTGGTTTGCTGTATATTGTTTGGTCGTAGCCATTGGTATTTTGTGTTTTAATTGATCATTGTGTGTAAGATTGTATATAATGAAGCGGGAAATTTTCACGAAGGAGCTCTTTTGTTGGTGGATAAGCCTTTGAAATGGACCTCTTTTGATGTGGTGAACAAGATCCGCTGGTGTCTGAGAGCAAGTTGTGGGAAGATTAAAGTCGGGCATGCCGGGACGTTGGATCCGTTGGCTACAGGTTTGGTGATTGTTTGTATCGGCAAGTGGACCAAACGGATTGAGGAGTTTATGGCCCAGGAAAAAGAATATATAGCGACGCTTCGTTTCGGTGCGGTTACTCCTTCCTATGATCTGGAAACTTTGCCGGAGGGAAATTTTCCCTATCAGCATATCGATCGGCCGTTATTGGAAAAAGTACTCGAAAATTTTACCGGTACGATTCGTCAGATTCCTCCGGCTTATTCGGCGATTCGGGTGGATGGTGATCGGGCTTATAAGAAGGCACGAAAAGGGAATGACATAGAAATGCCATCTCGGGAGGTAGTCGTGAATGCCCTGGAAATTCTGGAATATGGTCTGCCGGATTTGAAGTTACGGATTGAATGTGGAAAAGGAACTTATATCCGTTCTTTAGCGAATGATATCGGGATGGCTTGTGGTAGTGGCGCTTATTTATCTGCTTTGAGGCGAACCAAAATAGGAAAATTTCAATTGGCTGATGCAAATAAACTGGAGGATTTAGTTGTGTTTTTGCAAACAAAATCATAAATTGCACCGTTTAGAGAAAGGGGTATTTCCAGAGAAAAGATGGAAATAGTCCACTGTTTTTATGGATATGGATCAGAATGTTAAATAACTCTTTGTGAGTGTAATATAAATCATTTCGCGATGAAATTATCGAAGTTCAGATATAAACTGCCGTCAGAATTAATTGCTCAACATCCTTCAGCAAATCGTGATGAATGTCGTTTGATGGTGGTAGATCGGAAAACAGGTACGATCGAACATAAAATTTTTAAGGATGTGATCGATTATTTCGATGAGAAAGATGTATTTGTTTTTAATGATACCAAGGTATTTCCAGCTCGTTTGTATGGAAACAAGGAGAAAACCGGGGCAGAGATTGAAGTATTTTTGCTGCGAGAACTGAATCGGGATCTCCGGATTTGGGATGTGTTGGTCGATCCTGCTCGAAAGATTCGAATCGGTAACAAACTGTATTTTGGAGAAGATGACAGTTTGGTGGCTGAAGTGATCGATAATACGACTTCCCGGGGGCGGACTTTGCGTTTTTTGTTTGACGGGGAATACGATGAGTTTAAGAAATTACTGTACGGATTGGGAGAAACTCCGCTGCCTCGGATGATTACCCGTAAGGTGGAACCGGAAGATGAGGAACGTTATCAGACGATCTTTGCCCGTCATGAAGGGGCGGTTGCCGCTCCGACAGCCGGTTTGCATTTCAGTCGGGAACTGATGAAGCGCATGGAGATCAAAGGAATCGATTTTGCCTATATTACCTTGCACGTCGGTTTGGGAAATTTCCGGGAAGTTGATGTAGAGGATCTCACCAAGCATAAAATGGATTCCGAACAGATTATTGTCGGGCCAGAAACGGTGAAGATTGTAAATGAAGCGAAGGATGAACGGCATAAGATTTGTGCCGTAGGTACTACGGTCGTGCGGACGTTGGAGAGTTGTGTGACGACCAAAGGACGTCTGACGGAATATGATGGATGGACGAATAAATTTATTTTTCCACCCTATGATTTCAGTGTGGCAGATGCCTTTATCTCTAATTTCCATCTGCCTTATTCTACTTTGCTGATGATGGTGGCGGCTTTCGGAGGATATGACTTGGTAATGAAGGCCTATGATACAGCCGTGAAGGAAAAATATCAGTTTGGAACATATGGGGATGCCATGTTGATTATTTAAGAAGGACGGGAATATGAAGATTTTGAAATGGACAGTTTGGCTGCTGGTGCTGGGGACGTTTGTGCAATGCGCTTCTGTGCCGATTACCGGTCGTAAACAGGTGCTTCTGATGCCGGAGAGTGAGATGGTACAGATGAGTCTTACTTCTTATCAAGATTTTCTGAAGGAGAATAAGTTGTCTGCCAGTTCTTCGGATCGGCAACGGGTTGAAAACGTCGGAAAACGAATAGCGGCAGCTGTGGAAGCCTATTTGAAATCACAGGGATTGGAGTCTCAAATAGATGGATATCAGTGGGAATTTAAACTGGTACAAAGCTCGGAATTGAATGCCTGGTGTATGCCGGGGGGAAAAGTCGTGGTGTATGAGGGTATTTTACCGGTTTGTCAGAATGATGATGGACTGGCAGTTGTTATGGGACATGAAATCGCCCATGCCATCGCCCGGCATGGTAATGAACGTTTGAGCCAGCAGATTTTGATTCAGGCGGGAAGTACGGCGGCAGCCTATGCTTTGAAAGAGAAGTCAGAAACGACCCAGGCGCTTTTAGGAAGTGCCATCGGTTTGGGATCCAATTATGGGGTGATATTGCCTTTTTCCCGCAAGCATGAATTGGAAGCAGATCGTCTGGGATTGATTTTTATGGTAATGGCCGGTTATAATCCGGAAGAGGCGATCCTGTTTTGGAATCGGATGTCTGCTGCCAGTGGCGGACAAAGCATACCGGAGTTTATGTCTACTCATCCTTCGGATGCACATCGAATGGAACAAATAAAGGCTTTTATACCGGAAGCTTTAAAGTACAGAAAATGATAAGAGTAGGGATAGCCGAAAATGAAAAAGGGGGATTAAGACCAGGATCTTAATCCCCTTCTTTTTATAGTTTGCTGGCGTCAATCAGCAATTCTTTGTTGTATTCGCCTTTTGCCAGTTTGTCGGCAACGTTCTTGAATGCCTTGATGGTGTATTTAACATCTTCGAGCGTATGCATGGCGGTCGGAATCAGACGGAGTAATAATTGTCCTTTCGGGATCACCGGGTATACGACGATAGAGCAGAAGATGTTGTAATTTTCGCGAAGATCGAAAACAACCTGCATACCTTCTGCAACACTTCCGGACAGGTATACGGGGGTAACCATAGAGTTTGTGATGCCGATGTTCATGCCGTCGGCTTTCAGGCCATCCTGCAGAGCGTGTGCGATGGTCCACAGTTTTTCCCGTCTTTCCGGTTGGGTTTTCAGCATTTCCAGGCGTTTGATGGCTCCTTCTACCATCGGCATGGTCAGTGATTTGGCAAACATCTGTGAACGCATGTTGTAACGAAGAGACATGCATACTTCTTCGTCTGTAGCGACGAAAGCCCCGAATCCGGCCATGGCTTTTGCAAAGGTACCGAAATAAAGATCGACTTTGTCCTGTACTCCGAAATGCTCTCCGGTTCCGGCTCCTGTCGGTCCCATGGTTCCGAAGCCATGGGCATCGTCTACCAGCAGGCGGAAGTTAAATTCCGACTTCAGGGCGGTGATCTCATCCAGTTTTCCCAAGTCTCCTGCCATACCGAATACACCTTCTGTTACAACCAGGATACCACCTCCCGTTGTTTCTACGTATTTAGTGGCATGTTCGAGTTGTTTGCGGAGACTGGCCATGTCGTTGTGTACGTATACATACCGTTTGGCCGGAGACAAACGGAGGCCATCCATGATGCAGGCATGAGATTCTGCATCATAAACGATACAGTCGAAGCGGGATGTCAGGGTGTCGATGATAGAAATCATTCCCTGGTATCCGAAGTTTAATAAAAAGGCATCCGGTTTGCCGACAAAATCAGCTAATTGGGATTCCAGGTATTCGTGACGAGAGGTCTGTCCGCTCATCATACGTGCCCCCATCGGATAAGCCAGTCCCCATTGGGCCGCGGCTTCCGCATCTACTTTCCGTACTTCCGGATCGTTTGCCAGACCGATGTAGTTGTTTAAACTCCAGTTCAATACTTCCTTCCCGCGGAACATCATCCGGGGACCGATTTCTCCTTCCAGTTTCGGAAATGCAAAATAGCCGTGTGCTTCTTTGGCATACTGGCCAATATTACCTCTTTGTTTTTTTACTCTTTCAAAAATGTCCACGTCGATAATATTTTGAAAATTTATAGAATACTGTATTTTTATCGGGCAAAAGTAATAAATAAAGGTAAAAGGTGAAAGTCAAAAAGCAAAAGTTATCTAATAATACGTATAATTACTTAGGCCGAATGATGGTAGAACGGTCGTAAAAAGTGGACGGAAACTATTAAAAATCGTTGAAAATGGGAGGAACCGAAAACTTTTTACTTTTTACTCTTTACTTTTTACTTTTTTCCTCTATCTTTGCATGATGCAAAAAAAGCGTTCCGTTTATGAAGAAAATTTGGGGTTTTTTATTGGTCTTGGTGCTTGCGACGTCTTGCGGGGAGTATCAACAATTGCTGAAAAGTAACGATTATAATTTCGTTTATAAGAAGGCGATTGAGTACTATAATAAGGGGGATTACCAACGGGCCCTGAGTTTGTTGGATGGAATCCGTTCGGTTTTCGTGGGGCAGGCCAAAGCTCAAAATATTGCCTATTATCGGGCTTTTTGTTCTTACAATATGAAGGATTATGAGGTCGCTTCCAATTTGTTCCGGCAGTTTATTCAGACTTATCCGGAAAGTTCTTTTGCAGAGGAATGTTTGTTCATGACCGGTTTCTGTGATTATAAGGCCTCTCCGAAACCGCGTCTAGATCAGCAGGTGACGGAAAAAGCCATCAGTGAATTTCAGCTCTACCTGAGTCGTTACCCGAACAGTATGCGTAAAGAGAAGATCAATACCTATATGGATGAGATGCGCGATAAGTTGTCCTATAAGGCTTATCTGAGCGCCAAAAACTATTATTTGCGGGAATATTATAAATCGGCGGTAATCAGTCTGCAGAATTGTCTGAAAGATTACCCCGGTTCCAAGTATCGGGAAGAAATCATGTACATGTTGTTTTCTTCCAAATATGAAATGGCGGTGAATAGTGTCGAGGATAAGAAAGTGGAACGCTATAACAATGCGCTGGAGGAATATTACTATTTTACGGATGAATATCCCGAAAGTCGTTATGCCTCTGTGATGAAAAAGCAATATGATGATATTCAGAATTTTCTGAAAAATTATGATTTTGAAGATTAATCAATATTAATACAAAACTTAATCATGGTAGATTTTAAAAAGGTAAAAGCACCTAATAACACCATTACACGGAATCCCGCCGTATTGGCTGCCAAAGCGGATAATAATATTTATGAAGCGGTGGCCATTATTGCCAAAAGATCCAATCAGATAGCTGTAGAAATGAAAGAGGAACTGAGTCGTAAGTTGCAGGAATTCGCTTCTTATACAGATAATCTGGAAGAGATTTTTGAAAATCGTGAACAGATTGAAATCTCCAAATTCTATGAGCGGATTCCCAAACCGGTTTTGATTGCTACCCAGGAATTCGAAGATGGACAGATCTATTTCCGGAATTCTGCCACTGAAAAGAAACCGGCAGAAAAGAAATTGCATTAGTCGTTCTGAGGAACGGATTTGAAAATGTACCAATGTACCAGGTTTGACGGTTACATTGGTACATTTTGTTAAAACTGATGATATGTTACGAGGAAAACACATAATCGTAGGAATTACCGGAAGTATTGCTGCTTATAAGGCAGCAGCGCTGGTACGTCTGTTAGTCAAAGAAGGCGCGGAAGTCAGGGTGGTGATGACCGAATTGGCCAAACAGTTTATTACTCCCTTGACGATGGCTACTTTATCCAAGCATCCGGTAATGGTGGAGTTTTATAATCCTGAGAACGGCGATTGGCATTCTCATGTGGACATGGGGCTGTGGGCCGATTTATATCTGATAGCTCCGGCAACGGCCAATACCTTGGGTAAAATGGCTCATGGCATTGCCGATAATTTGTTGCTGACGACCTATTTGTCGGCCAAGTGTCCGGTGATGGTCGCTCCGGCGATGGATCTGGATATGTACAAACATCCGGCAACTCAACGCAACCTGGACATTCTGAGAGGATTCGGTCATTTGATTATAGAACCGGTAGCCGGCGAATTGGCCAGTGGATTGATTGGAAAAGGACGGATGGCGGAGCCGGAGGAAATAGTTGATTTTATCAAGTGTCATTTGACTGGCAGAGATGAATTTTCTGGCAAGAAAGTTTTGTTGACAGCCGGTCCTACTTATGAAAAAATCGATCCGGTCCGTTTTATTGGCAACTATTCTTCCGGTAAGATGGGATTTGCTTTGGCGGAAGAATTTGCGAAGCGGGGAGCAGAGGTGGTGTTGGTGGCAGGCCCGGTCAATCTGAAAACCGAACATCCGGCCATCCGGCGTGTTGATGTTGAATCCGCAGCCCAGATGTATGAACAAGTGATGGAGTATGCAGATACGAGTGATGTGATTGTTTCTTGCGCGGCTGTAGCGGATTTTACCCCAGATCGGACAGCTGAAACCAAACTGAAAAGGGGAGAGGACCGGCTGGTATTGGAATTGAAGCCGACTCAGGATATTGCTGCCGCATTGGGACGTCTCAAGCGGAAAGGACAGATACTGGTGGGCTTTGCTTTGGAAACAAACGATGAAACTTGTAATGCCCTTCAGAAGTTGCATAAAAAAAATCTTGATTTGATTGTCTTGAACAGTTTGAGGGATCCGGAGGCCTGTTTTGGATATGATACCAATAAGGTGACTTTAATCGATCGGGAAGAGCGGCAGTATCACTATGCATTGAAAAGCAAGCGGGAGGTTGCCAGTGATATTGTCGATCGGATTGTTGCCTTAAATGGGGAAATGTAATTTGTTGAAATTCAATTTGTTTTTATATTTTTTGAAATTTGGGGAGAAAAAATTTCAGAGATATGAAAATTTTGTATACTTTTGAACTCTGATATGAAATCAGAACATTTATATATCGGGATTCTTAGACATACTGTCGGATATTTCAGACAGAATCTTCGATTTATTGATAAAGATTTATTAAACCAACATTGTCTTTGACGTGTTGGTTTTTTTTTGTTCGTATATCACAAACATTAAATATAGCGATATGAACACACACAGCTTAGTATCCATTGAAGATTACAGTAAAGAAGAGATTTTGGAAGTCCTGAAACTGGCTTCCGAATTTGAAGCGAATCCGAACCAGCGTTTACTGGAAGGAAAAGTCGTTGCTTCTTTGTTTTTCGAACCCTCTACCCGTACGCGTTTGAGTTTTGAAACAGCGATCAATCGTCTGGGCGGTCGTATTATCGGTTTTTCGGATGCTTCTTCTTCGAGTGTTACGAAAGGTGAGACCCTGAAAGATACCATTAAAATGGTTGATAATTATGCGGATTTGATTGTTATGCGTCATCCGGTAGAAGGGGCGGCACGCTATGCCAGTGAGGTGGCTGTCCATCCGGTGGTGAATGCCGGTGATGGAGCCAATCAGCATCCTTCCCAAACGATGCTCGATTTGTATTCGATCTATAAAACCCAGGGGACTTTGGAAAATCTGACCATCTGTATGGTAGGAGATTTGAAATATGGACGTACGGTACATTCTCTTTTGCAGGCAATGAGTCATTTCCATCCGACCTTCCATTTTGTTGCTCCTGAATCTTTGCAGATGCCACAAGCGTATAAATTGCATCTGAAGGAACTGAATATTCCCTATTATGAACATACAGAATTGGATGAGGTGATCGATAAGGCGGATATTCTGTATATGACCCGAGTTCAGCGGGAACGTTTTGCCGATCCGTTGGAATATGAAAAGGTAAAGAATGTTTACATATTGCGCAATGCCATGCTGGCCAATGCCAAGGATACGATGCGTATCTTGCATCCGCTGCCTCGTGTGAATGAAATTGACGTGGATGTCGATGAAAATCCGAAAGCCTATTATTTTGAACAGGCTCGCAATGGCGTGTTTGCTCGTCAGGCTATTATTTGCAAAGCGTTGGGATTGAAATAGTTTTGAATTTTAAATGAAATTTGTTATGGCAAAGAAAGAATTACAAGTAAGCGCTATAGAAAATGGAACCGTGATCGATCATATTCCGGCAGATAAATTATTCGATGTGATCAATGTTTTGGGTATCAGTAACATGGAAAATTCGATGACTTTCGGTACGAATCTGAAAAGCAGTAAGCTGGGGAAAAAAGCCATCATTAAAATCTGGGATAAGTTTCTGGAAGATGATGAGGTAAATAAACTGGCTTTGGTGGCTCCTTCTGCTAAAATTAATATCATTCGGGATTACGATGTGGTTGAAAAAAAGAAAGTCAATGTTCCGGAAAGAGTGGAAGGCATTGTAAAATGTATGAATCCCAAATGTATCACCAATCACGAAAAGGTAAGAACGAAGTTTACGGTTGTCAACGATTCTCCGATTGTTCTGAAATGTCATTATTGTGAAAAACTGACTGATCAGGAACATATGGAAATGAATTAATCCATCACAAGGAATGGGAAGTGTCCGGTTGAAGTTTATTCAGCCGGATATTTTTATTTTATGAATATGCGTCAAAATTTAAAAGAGGATAAATTTTATGAATCATGATGTGAAAGGTTTATATTTGTATTTAGTAATTTAAAAAGTAGAAAATATGAAAAAGTTATTGATTTTTTTATTCTTATTTGTTTTTGCTTCTTCTTTGTATGCACAGGAAAAAGGGGATATGATGGTTTCCGGTTCTTTTTCTTTAAATTCGAAAAGTACTAAAAATAAATTGGACGGAACTTCTGTTGTAACGAAGGGAGACCGTAGTTTTTCGATTATGCCGGAGTTTCATTATTTTGTTTGTGACGGTTTGTCGGTAGGACTGGGACTCGGATATTCGCTGGAAAAGGAGCCGAATGGCCGATCTGACGGTGATGACCAGCTGTTTAATAAAAAGGGATTGTTCCTTTTTCAGCCGAAAGTCAGTTATTATGTTTCTCTGAGCGATAAATTTTATTTTGTTCCGTCTTTTTATTTGGGGGCCGGAGTTGGTAAATATAAACAGGAGGTAGCTAAAAATGAAGTTGAAGAAAAGGATCTTTCTTCTTTGTATGTGGGATTGTCTTTGTTGAGTTTTGAATTCAGGCCGACAGATTGCATCGGTTTAAGATTCAATGCCGGAGATCTGAGTTATCAGGCTGAAATAACCAAGGAAAGCGATGATAATAAAAGGGTAGAAAGAGATTTTAATCTCGGTTTGAATTTGGGGGCAAGTATTGCGTTTAATATTTATTTTTAATAGGAAGACCTGTCCGACATCTATCGAAGACAGGTCTTCTTTTTATATGATTTCGCCAGTTTTTATTGGATGTATATTTCTAACAATTCGGCTTCTTGTTCTGGAATCAGAAACAGATTTTTCAATACGGCCGGAATCAGGACGGTTTCTCCCGGGTGGACCGTTATACTTTTGTCGACATCATACACGAGGGTGAATTGACCGTTCAGACACATGTAGATGACAAAAGAGTCCAAGTCTATATAATCTTTTTCGATTTCCCGGTTGAATTTCAGATGATTGGTGGTGAAATACTGGCAACTGACCAATTTTTCCGTATGATTTTCATGGGAAGGACAGTGGATGCTGTGATCTTTCTGTTTATTGAAATGGATGACATCGGTGGCTAATTCGGTATGTAATTCCCGTAGATTGCCATTTTTATCCCGGCGATCGTAATCGTAAATACGATAGGTGATATCAGAAGTTTGTTGTATCTCTGCGATGTAACATCCCTTACAGATGGCATGTACTGTTCCGGCGGGTATAAAGAAACAGTCACCCTTTTTCACTTGTTCGGTATTCAGTAAAGTCGGTAAAGTATGGTTGTACAAGGCGGAAAGATATTCCGATTTGTCCGAGTCTTTATTAAAACCCAAGATCAGTTCTGCATTTGGACTGGCGTCGACCATATACCACATTTCGGTTTTGCCGTACGCGTTGTGACGGGTCTTGGCTGTTGCATCATCCGGATGAACTTGAATGGAAAGATTATCTCTGGCATCAATATATTTGATCAGCAGTGGAAATTCGATACCAAATTTTTCATAAATTTTGTCACCGACCAGATCTCCCATGTAAACTTCGATCAGTTCTTGCAGTGAATTCCCTTCCAGGATACCTTCGGAGACGATGGATATGTTGTCTTGTACACCTGAAATTTCCCAGCTTTCGCCTATGGATTCTGTGATTTGCGGGTCTTCGCTTTTATAGGCCAACCGGTCCCCTCCCCAAATGGTTTGTTTGAGAATGGGTTTGAATTTAAGAGGATATAGCATAATTTTTGGATATAAAATTGTCTGTTGCAAAGATATAATTTAATTGGTGTGCTATGGGGGAAAATGAGAGATTATTTTGAGTGGGGTCCGTATTTATACTTGGGAGAGAAAAAAGGTGCTTAGGGTGTTGGCCAGTGTTTTTGGGGCATCTGTATGCACGGAATGGCTGGCCCCCTGGATGATTATGAGTTGGGCTTTCGGGAAATAGCTGTGGATTCGGGGAAGATCTTCCTGGGTCAGGTATCCGGATAATTCTCCTTTGATGAAAAGAATAGGCCATGGATAGGGGGTGGGGGTATGGAGTGGCCAGTCTAAAAGTTCATTTAGATGCGAACGGATGGCTTCGACATTGATTTTCCAGGTAAATCCGGAGGGGGATTTACGGATATTTTTGAAAAGAATCTGGCAAAGGGTTGGGTCGGAAAGATCGGCCAGGATGGCTTGGTGTATTTCCTCGCGTCGGGAGTAGGAATGCAGTGGAAATCGGCTTAGATATTCCAGGAGGATTTGGTGAAGATCGTTGTCTTGGGGAAGATAACTGCGGGGACAGATGTCGATGATGGCAGCCCGTCGGGCGATTTCCGGTTTTTTCAATAATAAATACATGAGGGTTTTGCCTCCCATTGAATGACCCACCAGAAAGGGTTTTGTATTCAGGTGTTGTTGTGTTATCCAGGTTTCGATGTCCTGGCTCAATATTTTGTAATGATGTTCCGGGGCATGAGGGGAGTGTCCATGGTTTCGGAAATCTGGTAGAAGAACGTGAAAATGTTCGGACAATAAATCTGCTACCGGCAGCCAATTGTCGGAGGCTCCCCAGAGTCCGTGCAGAAGTATGAGGGGAGGTAGTGAACGCTTGCCTTTTTCACGATAAAATAATTCCATATCCTGATTTTGCAAAAGAGGCTGACCGTCGGGGTCAGCCTCTTCCGATTTGTTGCAAATATTAGTCTTTTAATTTTGCTTTCAGGAACTCCCGGTTCAGGCGGGCGATGTGTGCAATGGAAATACTTTTGGGACATTCCATCTCGCATGCTCCGGTATTTGTACAGTTTCCGAATCCGAGTTCGTCCATTTTGGCCACCATGGCTTTGGCCCGGCGGGCTGCTTCAATTTTTCCCTGAGGCAACAGGGCCAATTGAGAAACTTTGGCAGCTACGAACAACATGGCTGAAGAGTTTTTACAAGTTGCCGCACAAGCTCCGCAACCGATACAAGCGGCTGCGTCCATGGCTTCTTCTGCCTTGTCGTTGGGAATAGGAATTGCATTTGCGTCGGGAACACCTCCGGTGCTGACAGAAACATAACCTCCTGCCTGTAAGATTTTATCATAGGCTTTACGATCAACGATCAGGTCTTTGATTACAGGGAAAGCTCCGCACCGCCAGGGTTCGATCGTAATGGTTG
This sequence comes from uncultured Odoribacter sp., assembly GCA_944321165.1. Classification (GTDB taxonomy): domain Bacteria; phylum Bacteroidota; class Bacteroidia; order Bacteroidales; family Marinifilaceae; genus Odoribacter. The sequence goes on along the minus strand of CALUKE010000004.1, from coordinate 41,540 downwards.
CTCCGTCCTGAAAACGGCGCATGTGAAGCTGGCAGGTCGTTACATCGTCGTCTGGTCCGTGGGCACGGCCGTCGATGAATAGGCTGCAGGTACCGCAAATACCTTCCCGGCAATCGTGATCGAATGCTACCGGTTCTTCGTTTTGTTCCACCAGTTGCTCATTCAGAATGTCTAACATTTCGAGAAATGAAGTACCGGTAGAAATATTGTGAACTTTATATGTTTTAAACTCGCCTTTGGATTTAGCGTCTTTTTGTCGCCAGATCTTCAGTGTCAGTTCTTTTAATATTTTATCTGCCATAACTAAATCGATTTTTGATGTCCATTCCTGCGGTCGGCAACCGGGGATGGGGCATCGTAAATTATTTTATTTATAAGAACGTTGAGTAAGTTGAATGTTTTCAAACACTAAATCTTCCTTGTGAAGTTCGGGAGCTTTGTCTTCTCCTTTGTATTCCCATACGGAAACATATCGATAGTGTTCATCATCTCGTTTGGCTTCTCCTTCTTCAGTCATGGATTCTACACGCAGGTGTCCTCCGCATGACTCATTCCGGTTCAGCGCATCGTGAGCCATCAAATCGGCAAGTTCGATAAAGTCGGCAACACGTGCGGCTTTTTCCAACTCATTGTTCATGGCTGTGAATTCTCCGGTAATCCGCAGGTCTTTGTAGAACTCTTTTTTCAGGGCGGCAATCAGTTCGATTGCTTTTTTCAATCCTGCCGCATCGCGAGCCATACCGATATATTCCCACATGATGTGTCCTAATTCTTTGTGGAAATGATCCGGTGATTTGGTTCCTTTGATGTCATACAGGCGACGCAGACGGTCGGTTACATGTTTTTCTGCTTCGTCGAACTCTTTCGTATTCGTATTGATTTTCGGAGTTTGAATCTCTTTGGACAGGTAGTCTCCGATGGTATACGGCAGGATGAAATATCCGTCAGCCAGTCCTTGCATCAGGGCAGAGGCCCCCAAGCGGTTTGCTCCGTGATCGGAGAAATTGCATTCGCCGATAGCATACAGACCCGGGATTGTTGTCATCAGGTTATAGTCAACCCATAAACCTCCCATGGAATAGTGGATCGCCGGATAGATCATCATCGGGTTTTTGTAAGGATCTACTGCAGTGATTTTTTCATACATCTGGAAGAGGTTTCCATAACGTTTTTCGATGGTTTCACGGCCCAACTGTTCGATAGCATATTTGAAGTCGAGGAATACAGCCTTACCGGTATTGTTTACTCCGAATCCTGCGTCGCATCTTTCTTTGGCAGCCCGAGAGGCAACGTCACGCGGCACCAGGTTTCCGAAAGCCGGATAACGGCGTTCCAGGTAGAAATCCCGGTCTTCATCCGGAATATCGTTGGCTGTTTTGGTTCCGGCCTGCAATGCCTTGGCATCTTCGATTTTTTTAGGTACCCATACACGTCCGTCGTTACGCAGGGATTCCGACATCAATGTCAGCTTGCTTTGCTGATCTCCATGTACCGGGATGCAAGTCGGGTGGATCTGAACGAAACAGGGATTTCCAAACATGGCTCCGCGTTTATAAGCCTGCCAGGCAGCACTACCGTTGCATCCCATGGCATTGGTAGACAGGAAGAATACGTTACCGTAACCACCGGTAGCCAATACTACTGCATGTGCCCCAAAACGTTCGATTTTTCCGGTAACGAGATCCCTTGCAATTACTCCACGTGCTTTGCCGTCGATGATTACGACATCGAGTACCTCGTGGCGGTTGTACATTTTAACTTTTCCGGCGTGGATCTGACGGTTCATGGCTCCGTAGGCACCCAACAACAATTGCTGACCGGTTTGTCCCCGGGCATAGAACGTACGGCTTACCAATGCCCCACCAAAAGAACGGTTGGCCAGCAAACCGCCGTATTCCCGAGCAAAAGGTACTCCCTGAGCAACACATTGGTCGATGATGGAATTACTTACTTCTGCCAAACGATATACATTGGCTTCGCGGGCACGATAGTCTCCTCCTTTAATGGTTTCATAAAACAGACGGAATACAGAGTCGTTGTCGTTTGGATAGTTTTTTGCGGCATTGATACCACCCTGGGCAGCAATGGAGTGTGCCCGACGGGGAGAATCCTGATAACAGAAAGCGGTTACGTTGTAGCCCAATTCTGCCAGGCTGGCTGCTGCAGAACCTCCGGCCAATCCGGTACCGACAATGATTACATCCAGTTTCTTTTTGTTTGCCGGGCTGACAACACCGATATGTGCTTTGTGGTTTGACCACTTGTCTTTCAGAGGTCCGGCAGGTATTTTAGCATCTAATACTGACATAGTAAATTAATTTTAATTTTGACATTTCTGATTTTAAATTGCAGTTGTGGTTTTTAACTACAATTTAGCTTGGTTTTAGTTGCCCAGACCTGCAATGAAATACAGCGGAATAATACTGAAACCGACAGCGAAAACTACTGCAAAGAAATAGGCTAAGCATTCCAGCCGTTTTCTCCAGATATCATTAGAGAAACCGATGGTTTGGAAAGCTGACCAAAAACCGTGAGTGATGTGCAGACCTACCAATACGCCTCCCAGGATGTAAATCAGGCAGTAAACAATGCTGGATTTGAACAGTCCGGATACCAACGTATAGGTGTCTTCCATTTCTACTCCGCCAACTGTGATGGCTGCCAGAGGAGTTCCCAAGGAAGGGAATTTGATATTCCACCAGAAATTGTAAAGGTGGATTACCAAGAAGATCAGCACCATTGCTCCCAGAATGTACATGTTGCGGGATGCCCATGTCGCATTTTTACTCTGGTTTCTCAGGGCATATTTCACTGGCCGGGCTTTCTGGTTCTGAAGGGTCAGGACTGAAGCCCAGATAATGTGAATGATAAACCCGATGGCAAGGATGGGTTCTACGATTTTGATAATCGGGTTCGTTGCCATAAAATGAGCACCTTGATTGAATAATGCCCCGCTGTTATCAAAAATTAACAGTAAGTTTAGCGCCAGGTGGACGCAAAGAAACATAATCAGAAAAAGTCCTGATAAACTCATAATGACTTTTTTACCGATCGAAGAGGTCAAAAAATTACTCATAATTTGTTTTATTTATTAATAACTGGTTTTAATTCCCTTAACTTCGCAAAAGTATCCTTTTTATCTGACATTACTTCATTTTAATTCATTAGAATGATTCTAAATTCAGAATTTTTTCCGTAATTATTTGCCTTCTTTTTTACTTTCTTCCAATGTTTGGTAAATAATATCCTGAATCTTAGTTCGTACGTCCAGCTGAGATAATTTGTTATTGAATTCATTCGGATATGTCCGGTTGGACAGAAACAGGTATAGCAGTTGGTTCTCCGGATCGCACCAGGCCATAATGCCGGTAAATCCGGTATGTCCGTAGCTTGATAGAGGCAGGTAGTGGCTGACGGGGCTTTTTTTCTTTGGATCCGGTTCGGGCTTGTCGAAGCCTAATGCTCGTCGGTTCTGAGGGAATAGATCATTTTTGCGACAGAACAATCGAATACTTTCTGGGGAAAAATAGTATTCTCCACCATATTCTCCTTCATTGAGATATAATTGCATGATTTTAGCCAGGTCTTCTGCGGTTGAGAACAAACCGGCATGTCCGGCCACACCACCGAGTAGGGCTGCTGTCGGGTCGTGGACATAGCCGGAAAGCTCAGTTTTTCGATAGAGCTGATCGATACTGGAAGGTATGATTCTTGATTTATTCAGGCGTTGGTGAGCCGAAAAATCAGTGTGTGACATACCTAACTGCTGATAAAATGTCTGTTGGCAATATTGGTCAAAAGGGATAGCGGTAATCTCTTCGACTGCAAATTTCAGCAGAATAAAACCGAGATCGCTATAGGCGTATTTTTTGGGAGTATTCAAGGGGGATTGGAGAATTTGTTTTAGGATGGAATCCTGATAGGATGGAAATATGTAGAGTCCCGGCTCTAAAAATTTGTAATCTTTTTTCGGGGTATTGGAGAGTGTACTGTCTTTGAATTGATAATTGAGATTGGCATAAAGGCGTTCTTTCAAGCGGGTGGTATTGTATGCTGTACGTCTGGTGGTTAACATCGGTCCGGGGAGTGATTGTGGGTCGATGGCGTTCTGAAATAAAGCCAAAGATGGTTTCAGGCCTGAATGGTGGCACAAGATTTCTTCCACTGTGATGTCTTTTTTGTCGGTATCCTTTAAAGGTGAATAATAATCGGATAAAGGAGCGCTTAAAGAGAGTTGTTGGGAATCGTATAGTTTTATGATGGCCGGAAGGGTGGCTGCAATTTTGGTAACGGAAGCCAGGTCGTATATGTCGGTAGTTTTGTTTGCGGTCTTTTTCTTATAGGTATGATGCCCGAACGCTTTGTTGTACAGAATGTTGCCATCCTTGGCGATTAAAACCTGACAGCCTGGAGTGGCTTGTGCTTTGATGGCTGCCTGACAGATGGAGTCGATGGCATTCAGGCGTTTAGAATCCAGACCACACATTTCCGGAGTAACATAGCCTAAACGGGTTTTGGGGGTTCGGATACCGGCTCCGACCGGGTAGGTCGGACTGATGCTTACCGGCAGGCGGCCATTAATGGCGTTGCCGCCGAAAATGGCCTGCGCGGCGTATTGTTGGGCGAACAGGTGATTCTCGTAAGAGAGCAATAGGGCATCTCCGGGAAGCTCCGTGTAGGGAGTTAGGCCGTATGGAATTCCGGGATGACAGAGAATGATACGTTTCCCGGGTAGATGCTGGAGTAGGGTAGCCAAAGAGGAGGAATAGCCGAAATTTTTGGCAGCAGTGTTATTGGCACGGCTGTTGTAAATAATGATGCAGTTGAATGGTTGCAGTTTTTTCTGCCAGTGCTGGATTTCTTCGTTTGAAAGTTGGGCTCCTGTCGTGAAATGGGTAATTGGTGCATAGTGTTCCAGGGTTGTCTGAAAAGAGTTGACAGCAGCGGCTCCGAAATTCAGGCTGGCTATGCGCAGGGTATCCAGGCGTTTGAGTGGAAGCAGTGAATCGGTATTTTTTATCAGGGTGATGGCTGCCCGATACAATTCTTGTTTCAGAGCCATATTGGCCGGGGTATTGATGCGCGACCAAAGACCCGTCGCTTCGGACGGATGAATGTTCGGAAGAACGTATTTTTGTTTGACTGCTAATATTTTCCGACATTTTTCGTCGATTGTTTTTTCATCGATGACTCCTTCGACAACGGCTTTTTTTATGGCTTGTACCGCTTTCCCCAGATCGGCAGGAAACAGAAGAATGTCATTGCCAGCCAATAATGCCTTGAGTTCGGCTTCTCCGGTCGGAGTATTTTGGGTGACTCCTTTCATGTTCATGGCATCGGTGAAGCACAGGCCTTTAAAACCGAGTTCCTGGCGTAACAAACCTTGAATAATTGTCGGTGAAAGAGAGGCCGGTGTATCGGTCGAGTCCAAGGCGTGGACAGCCAGGTGGGAAATCATGACCGCCGGAATATCGGCTTCGATCAGGCAACGGTAAGGATATAGTTCGATGGAATCGAGGCGTTGTCGGGAGTGGCGGATCATTGGCAAAGTGTGATGCGAGTCGCTTTCGGTATCACCGTGACCGGGAAAATGTTTGATTACCGGAAGTACCCCCCGGCTGAGTGAACCATAGGCATACAGTAGGGCTTTTTGGGTAACTTCTTCCGGATCTTCGCCGAACGAACGCAAGCCGATGATGGGATTCAGCGGATTGCTGTTGATGTCTACCACCGGAGCAAAATTGACGTGAACGCCTAATTCCTGACAATGTTCGGCAATGGTTGCCCCCAAGGCATATATTAAACTGTCGTTTTGTACGGCTCCTGCAGTCAGCATTTTGGGAAATTCCATGGCTGTTTTTAAACGCCAGCCAACGCCGTGTTCCGCATCCATACCGATCAGTAAAGGACAGGAAGAGGAATTTTGATAACGGTTGGTGAGCTGTACCTGTTTCATCGGTTCTCCCTGGAAAAAAATCAATCCGCCAACCCGGTATTGGCGGATCTGTTTTTCTAGTTCGTTTTCATAATTTTCGGTTTGATTGCTATAGGCTGCAATCATAAACAGCTGACCGATCTTTTCTTCCAAACTCATTCGCTGGAGTACGGAATCTGCCCAGCAAACAGGCTCTTCCCCCCAGGCAGGAGTGAAATGCCCCAGGCATAGCCCCAGGCCTGTTAAAAACAAAAATATTTTTTCTTTCATGTCTGAAATGCTACTTGCTACGATAGAAATCTTTCTACAAAAGTATAAAAAAGAGTTTCTCCCACTGCGATCATGTTGCCGTTTTTTTGAGTCTTTTCCTGCTTGTGTCGGTCTGTTTTTTCTGAAAATCAGTCGATGGATTTATTTCACTTCAAAGCTGCCTTTTAATGGCAGGTTGTCGGAGGCTCCTCCAATCATTACCAGAAACTTACCCGGTTCGACTACGAAATTCATATTCCGGTCATAAATGGATAAATCTTGCTTTGTCAGTTCGAACGTGACAGTTCGACTTTCTCCTTTCTTTAACTCTATTCGCTGAAAGCCTTTCAAACGGATGGGTGGGACGACGACGGAGCTGACGGCATCGTGGAGGTATAGCTGGACGATTTCCACTCCATCGCAGTTGCCTGTGTTGGTAACCCTACAAGTTACTTTCTGTAATACCTCCTGTCGGTTACCCGGAGTTAGAGTCAGATGGCTATAGGTAAAAGTCGTATAGCTCAGGCCATAACCGAAGGCGTATAATGGAGTGCCTGGACCGTCCATGTAGTCTTGTTGAATGCCTTGTGAATAATGGATAGGAAGCTGACCGACCTGACGGGGGACAGATATTGGCAGACGGCCACTGGGATTATAATCGCCAAACAACACATCTGCGATGCCGTTTCCTCCCTGTTCTCCCGGATACCAGGCCGTCAGCAAGGCCTGACTTACCTTGGAAGCCAGGTTCATGTTCAACGGGCGACCGGCAATATAAACAATTACCAATGGTTTGCCTGTGGCTGCCAGTGCCCGGATCAGTTTCTCCTGATCTCCTAACAGGTGTAAGGTAGAACGGTCGAATCCTTCTCCACATTCCATGTCCGAAACCATTTCCTGTGTTTCGGGAGAGATGGTGGCAGCCCCTGTTTCCAGGTATTGGGTTTTGAAATCGCGTGCACTGGAACCTCCCACGGCTACAATGACCACTTCCGCTTTTTGGGCTGCCTCTACTGCTGCGGAGATCTGGCTGGCTGTGGTGTCGCGGATTGCACAACCTTTTTCGTAATAAATGCTTGCTTGGGGTAAACGTTGACGTATTGCATCGAGCAGGGTCACGACTTTGGACCGTTTTTGGGGAGCGGTATAATCACCCAGGTAGTTGTACATAACGTCCGCATTGGGGCCAATTACTGCCACCTGTTTCAATTCTTTACTCAATGGAAGAATACCTGTGTTCTTCAGCAGTACCGTTCCTTCGCGGGCGATCTCACGGGCGATTTGTTTATGGGCTTCCGAGTTGACGATTTTCTTTGCCTGCTCCGGAGAGACATATGGATTTTCGAACAAGCCCATCTGGAATTTTAAACGCAATACATTTGCGACGGCTCTGTCAATGTAGGATTCTCTTACTTTTCCACATCGGATGGCTTCTGTCAGTTTTCTGTAAGCATTGGCCCCCAGATCCATGTCTGTTCCGGCTTCGATGGCTTGGATGGCCGCCTCTTCCAGTGACGCTGCTACGCGATGGGTGCCGGCCATGCCGTCAATACTGCCCAGGTCGGAGAAGACGAATCCATCGAATCCCCAACGCTGACGTAAAAGGGTGTCCAACAAATAAGGATTGCCGGTGCAGGGAATACCGTCGATCGAGTTGTAAGAAGTCATTATTGTAGCGGCCTTTCCTTCTTCGACGGCTCGCTGAAAGCCAGGTAAATATTCTTCCAGCAGGGAGCGCAGACTGATATCGGCCGGGTTGCCGTTATGCCCGCCTCTTGGTACCCCATAAGCTGCCAGGTGTTTCAGGGTTGAATAAACATGATGTCCGTCTTTAATATCTTTCCCCTGCATGCCTTGTACGAAGGCTGTGCCTAAAACACCGGTCAGATATGGATCTTCGCCAAACGTCTCTTCTACACGCGACCATCTCGGTTCGCGGGCAATGTCTAATACTGGGCCATAGCCGATATGGGCTCCCTGCAGTCGGGTTTCCAGTGCGATCGCTTCTCCCATTCGGTGGATCAGTTCTTTGTTCCAAGTGGATGCCTGACCGATGGAAGTAGGAAATGTGGTGGCTCCAATGGCCATGTGACCATGCGGACACTCTTCGGCAAAAAGTATCGGAATACCTAAGCGGGTATTTTCTATTGCATATTTTTGCAGGGCATTCAGTGCTTGGGCAGCCAGTTCTGGATTCAAACCGCTTTCCAGGGTTTTTTGTGTCCAGGGATCGGCACGTAATACAGCCCAATATGAACCGACCGGTGTTTCGTCCATCTGTTTTTTAAACCGTTCGGAAATCGTCACACTGTCTTGTCCTATTTTTGTATACATTTCCCAACCGGGAGGGCAACAGATCTGACCGATCTTTTCTTCCAGAGTCATACGTCCTAATAAATCTTTGACTCGTTCTTCAATCGGAGCTTCTGCCTGCTTATACAAAGGCTTTTGTGCCTGGAGAGAAATTGTCCCCAGTATCCAGCATGTTGCTGTCAGCCATAAAATAGGTTTGTTCATAAATTCTTAGCTAAATTATTGGTTATTGACCGCTGCCTTGTTTTACTTCATTGAGGTCATCAGGATCGGAATGAGATTTTCAACTGTTGACAAAGTTAGAAAATATAATTTGGTATAAGTGCCGATTTTTACAGAGAATCTTTTTGGAAGAAAAAGTATGAATTGTCAGAAGAAAGCATAAAAAAATCAACATATATTCCGAAAGGAATATATGTTGATTGATGTTATAGAAAAGTGTTGAATTATTTCAACATTTCAGCTACTTTGTTTTGTAATTCTTCACCTCTTAAATCTTTGGCTACGATTACATTGTTTTCATCCAATACAACCAGATGAGGTATAGCGTTTACGCAATAAAGTTGTGCAGCGGCACTTTCCCATCCTTTTAAGTCAGAAACATGATTCCAGGTCAGGTTATCCTCTTTGATGGCTTTTAACCAGGCTTCTTTATCATTATCCAGGGATACGCTTAAGATTTCGAGACCTTTCGGATGATATTTTTCGTACATTTTCACTACGTTCGGGTTTTCACCGCGGCAAGGACTGCACCAAGATGCCCAGAAGTCGATGACTTTTACTTTTCCTTTGATGGAATGCATGGATAATGGCTCTCCTTCCGGAGTGTTCAGTGTGAAGTCCGGTGCAACCTGCCCAATGGCTGTTTTGGATAGATTGTTTATTCTTTCTGCGATCTGTTTTCCTTCTTTCGTTGCTTTTGCATTCTCTCCCAATAAGTTGAATTTTTCAACCAATTCTTCATAAGAATAGTTGTAAAGTTTTGTATATAACAGATAAGCAGCTACATAACTGTCAGCATTGGCTTTGGTTACTTCGTTTTCCTTTGCACTGTTTTCTTGCATCAGACTTTCATACTGTTGTTGTAATTCGGCGATTTTAGCTTCGTCTTTTTCCTGATAAGCAGTTCTGTAAGCTTGTTGTAAGCCTTGTGCCGCTTTACTGGTTTCGTTGGCGAGAGCCATGTACTGACCTACAATTTCCTGATTGGGAGTTCCTGTTATTTTGTTTTCAGCCGGATTCTCTAAGTTTAAGTTAGCTGTAAATTCATTGTTTTCAACGAAGATCAGGTCCCGATTTCGTACTCCTTCTGCAACGATGAAAGCAGGAGTCACTTCTGCAATGCTACCCGTGAGCTGGAATTTGCCGTTTGTGACGGGAGCTTTTGCTAAAGTATCTATGTTACGGCCTTCCATGGCAAGTAAGTAAACATTGGCAGGTTCACCGCCAGTGATGGTTCCGTTGATGGTATACTTCGGTGTGTTGTCACAAGCTGACAAAGTCAATGCGATGGCAGCTGCTGATAGTAAAATATTCTTCATAATTTTATGAGTTTGTGATATAAATTAACAATCACAAATATAGGAATAAAAACAACAAACGATGCATTTCGCATCGTTTGCTCATGTTAATATTTAGTTAATCTTTCTCTTCAGGAACCAGAATTCGTTAAAGCTGATGTTGAGACGGACTTTGGCGAATTTTTCCTGAATCAGACCATTCTGTTCCGTCCCTCTGACTCCCAGATCAAATGCGATGCCGAGTAGAAGAACACCCTGGCGGGCTGTGTAGAATGGCATCTGGGCTCCGAAGGTCAGGGCATAAGTGCTGATATCTACATTCTTTACATTGATACCGGTCTGGATGTAATAACCTCCGATCATGTAACTGTTGCGTTGCCACCAGTAGCGTCCCATCTGTTCTGGTGTCCAGGATAGTCCTAAGGTAGCCTTGTGGTAATTGTTCAACTCTTGATTATCGGTAAATTCCTCATAATCGGACATTTTTTGGAATGTATAATCTCCGGCCACTTCCCATTTCCGGTTGTATTTCAAGTCGAAACCGCCTAATACCCGAAGCGGGTATTTGATATACCCTCTTTTCAGGGTCAGTTCGTCCAGCATTTCGGTTGTACTGGTGGTCGGATTGACGCTGTAGGCTGTAAAGTCGGTTTTCGCTCTTAATTTTTGCGTAAAATTGAATGCTGTTCCCAATGTCAGGTGAGCTTTGGGCGAAAGGTCAAAGCCATATTGGATACCCGGTATAAACAATACATCGTGAATCCGATTGTTCTCACTGGTTTTGATGGTTTTGCTACCTTCTAACATGGGAGTCAGGGTCTGACGTTTTTCTATTTTTCCGAAAACAAGCGAGGTATTTAAACCGATAGACAAGTTTTTATATTTCCAGGCAAAACCGAGGTAGAAATCATTCAGCCCTCCTTCTCCCTGAATATTTTGGGTGAAATAGGAATCGCTACTTCCCGGAATGATATTGGTGTATAGCAAATCGTATCCGATATCTGATTTTTCGGTAAATCCTGTGGAAAAATATAAATTTTTATACAGCCGGAGAGCAATGGTGAATGCGGCATTTTGCGCTACCCGATAATTGGCCGTCTCTTTGTAGGTAGACAGATGGGCGTATTCTCCCGTGATTCCGAATTGAAAATAGAAACGGTTGCTGTCTAAAGCCGTATAGGACGCCGGGTTCAGGTAATTGACATTGAAATTGTCCCGCATGGCTGCACTGACACCTCCCATTGCATTGTAAGGTCCTGTGTTTTCAGCCTGTAATCCGATTCCATATACAGAATAAGGAGTTCCGATGTTATCCTGTCCATAGGTTTTGATGATGAACAAAGACAGAAACGTTATAAGAAGTATTCTTTTCATAGTGGTTAATATCGGCAGATGATTTTCGTTTAGTCTTTATAATTCGCGTAATATACCCGTAATATCGGCTCTTCTTTGATGATCATCCGGTTGAAAGAAGTAGTCAGATTGGGGATGGTCAATAAAAGTTGTCGTGCATCCTTGGAATCAGAATAACGCGAAATCGTTTGGTAGTAATCGGTGATGTCGAATATGTAGCGGTCGTCTTCGGTATTTTCTGTTTTTACATATTTACCAGTGACCGCACTCTTGGAATTGTTGTATACCAAATCTTTGATTTCGTTCAGTTTATTCGTATAGTATACGCTGATGCTGGACGGCAGGGCCACTTCCGGAGAGGCCCATACCTTCGGTTTTATTTCGATTTCAGCTTTCACAACGGTTTTGTACATGGTTTGGACATCCGGTTCCGGTAATATGATTTTTACCATATAGCCCGTCAATCCCTGTACGACGGCAACATCGTGTTCGGAAAACTTGACTTCCTGAGTCTGTTCGGTGAGGGCATCAAAACCGTATTCTGTGGATGGAATATTTTGAACGGTATAATATTGGTATTCGTTCGATTGACTGAGTAATTTCAGGTCGTAGGTATATTTTTGCGTCGCATTGTGGTAATGAAAGCGCATATACAGACTGTCGGGTTGGGTGATAAGGCTGAACAGACAGTTGTTCGTTCCTTCTCCCCGGATGGCCAGGCCTTTGAAATAACTGAGGAATCGGTAGTAGGAGATCTGACTGTTTGAACTCGGCTTGAAAATAAGGTCTTTGCTTTGCATTTTGGCAAACAATCCTCGGGTCAAGGTATCCAACGGCAGTTTGAAATAGACATATTGCATGATTTTTCTTTTGGGTTGGAAAGTGACGGATGCCAATTTGTCTCCCCAGGGAATGGAATCCCGGTTGTAAAAATAGTCATTCTGATCGGTTCGTAATTCCGGCAGGCGGGACAAACGGTAGAGGGACAGTGTCTGTGGCAATGCGGTGGTCGTAGTATCTCCCCAAATTTCGGATCCTATTTTAAAATGAAAGGTCACAGAATCCAGTGTCTGTTTGTAATCGATCGAAGGCGTAGAGGACGGCACGATCTGAAAACAGGTGGCAGCAGTCGTCTTTCCGCTGTATTGATCCTCATAGCGTCCGACAAACATTTTGGTGATGGCCGAGCCGTATCTTCCGCTCGATGTGATGAAAGAGTCTATTTTGACGGTGCTGGTCTCTGTCAGCAGGGTGGTGTTCACTTCAATGTTGTTCCCGTTATCAATCAATACCTGTCCGATGGTGGTCAGGTCGTTGTTGCAAGAACATAATCCTAATGTAATGATGGATAGAAGGAATATCAATCGCATATAAAGAGTTTTTATTATTACGACGCGAAGGTAAAACTATTTTCTAAAAATTTGGCATCACTCTTGTATATTTTATTCGAATTCCCCTTTTGCTTAACGAATGAAAATACTCTTTATCATTCGTACACATCTCTTTATTGGTCTGGGGTGTGTTAAAAATTTGAAATCTTTATTCTTTTGGATGATTATATTTTGATTTGAGTGGATTTATATGCAAAATTTGTTTAGTTTTGCCGAATAATTTTTGAGACATAGATGGAATTATAAATTTTAAATCAGATAAAAAAGCGATTTATGAAAAGAGTGAATTTTTTATGCCTGATAGTGCTGGGGTTATTTTTGGTTGCCTGCCATTCTGACGATGATACTTGGGGCGACTGGTCCAAGGGATATTCGTTTAGCGGAAGACCCCGTACAGGTGCTGTAACTTTTACTTTGAACGGAGAAGTGTATGTTGGTTTGGGAAGAAATGACAATGTGGAAGAAAAGGATAAATATTTGACTGATTTCTGGAAATTCAACGGACGGTCATGGGTCTCTGTTGCCAATTTCCCGGCCAAGGGAAGATCGGGTGCCGTTGCTTTTGTGGTAAATCAAAATGGTCGTGAGGTGGCTTATGTGGGAACCGGATACTATGAATATGAGGGCAATGAAATTTATCACGATGATTTTTATACTTTTGATGGGACTTCTTGGAGTACCGAGCCGGTGACTGCTCTGCCGAAACCGAATGATCGGGCCGATGGCGGCCGTGCTTTCGGTATCGCTTTCAGCCTGAATGGCAAAGGATATGTGGGTACCGGCGTAGTAAGCGGTAGCATGGTGGTAAACGATATTTATTGTTTCGATCCGACGAAGTCTGGTGATGCAGCCTGGTCGAATACCGCTTTCAATGGAGAACCGCGTTGTGGTGCCGTTGCTTTTGTGATTGGCGACAAGGCAGTCGTATGTCTGGGTGCTGCCGCCTCTTCCGGTTCGAATTATCGTCGGGATGTTTTTACCTTCGACGGTACGAACTGGACGAACAAAGAACCGTTGTATGACCAGGATGGCCGCGGTTGGGACAATGATTATCATAAGATCCCCCGTGCCTATGCGGTGGCTTTTACCTCTTCATTGGACGGTGGAGACGTAAAAGGATATATAGCAACCGGTAATGGTTCTTATCCGGGAACCTGTTGGGAATACGATATCAACAAAGACCGTTGGGATGAAGTGACTGAATTGCCTTCTGCCATGAGTAATCGTTCCTATGCTGTCGGTTTCTCTTTGAATAATTACGGTTATATCACGACTGGAGGTTCTTCTTTGCAATCTCCGCTGGATGCTGATACTTGGAAATTTACCCCGGGTATTGACGAAGATGATGATAACGATTATGCTGCAGGCGATTAACGACAGTTGGAATAGAATAAAATAGAATGGGATGCCATGGCATCCCATTTTTTTGTGTATCTTTACGTCCGATATTAGCGAGTTGTCGATTTTAATTTGCTACAAGATGAAGCGATTTATTATAATGGTGTTGGGAATTTTTTCTTTCTGGAACGGATATGCACAATGGAATACCAACAATATCCTCCGGATGGGACAGAATGCCATTTATTTTGATGATTATGTGACTGCTATCGACAATTTCAATAATATTATTCGGGTGAAACCCTATTTATCGGAGCCCTATTTTTTTCGGGGGCTGGCAAAATTGAATTTGGATGATTATGAGGGGGCAATACAGGATTACACAAAAGCTATTGAATTAAATCCCAATTATTTCCATGCATACATGTATCGGGGTATCGCTTTTCATAATTTGCGAAGGTATGAGGAGGCCATGGCCGACTATGATCAGGCGATTGCTTTGGATCCGGGGAATGCCTATGTTTATGCAAATCGGGGAATGACCGAGGCTGAAATGGGGGATTTTGACGCCGCGGAAAAAGATTATTCCAAAGCCTTGATGATCGATAATCAGTTGCTGGGGGCTTATCTGAACCGGGCTGTGGTTCGGGAAAAGCTGGATGATTGGGACGGAGCGATGGCGGATTGTACATCGGCCATTCGTTTAAACATGTTTTCGGACGATGCTTTTGGACTGAGGGGGTATCTTTGGTACCAGCACAAGGATTATCACAATGCAATCGAGGATTTCAATCGGGCGTTGAAGGCTAATCCCGAGAATACCAGAATTTTGATGAGTCGGGCGATGGTCTGGTATGAGATGAAACGCTATCCGGAGGTTTTTGCCGATTATGATGAGGTGATCCGGATCGACAGCAATTATATTTATGCTTATTACAACCGGGCCATGTTGCGGGCAGAAATCGGAGAACCCAACGCTGCCATTCGGGATCTGGACAAAGTGGTGGAGATGAATCCGGACAACATACTGATTTATTTCAACCGAGGTTTGTTGAAAATGGAAATTCGGGACTGGTATGGTGCTTATGATGATTTTACGGAAAGTATTCATCTGTATCCTGATTTTGTCAAGGCTTATTTGGCTCGGGCCGTAGTCAATGATGAACTGCATGAAGAGGAGGAGGCGGAGAAGGATCATTATATGGCGATGCAAATCATGGATCGTTACAAACGTATGAAAGAAGGAGATAAAAATGCCTTGGTGGATACGACGGCTAATTTCCAGAAACTGATTGATATTAACGCCCGGAATGATGAGGTGCGGGACGTGATTAACGGACGGGTACAGGATAAAAAGGTGATTGTTGAGTTGCAGCGGGTCTTTTATGTGCAGTACTTGAGTCTGGATTCTTTACGGACAGGCAAGGTACAGTATTATAATAAGCACATCATGGATTACAATCAGGCACATAATTACAATCCAGCGATTACAATCAGTAATAAGGACTTGGTATATCCAGCAGATTTTACCAAGGAGTATTTGCAGGAATTGAAGGCAAAGATTGACAGCAGCGGAGATCTGGATGCTTGTTTCATACGAGGGTGTATTTCTCTGAATCAAAAAGAATATACTGACGCGATAGAGGATTTTTCCGTGATTTTACAACGGGAACCCGATCATCTCTTGGCGCTTTTCAATTTAGCGAATGCCCGTATGCTGATGTACGATTATATAGCATCGGTAGAGGATAAAATGCCGAAAGTGGTTGGTGAACAGTCGCAGGTTCAAAATACGATCGACTATTCGCAGGTACTCGAAGGATATCAGAGATGTTTGGAGAAGGATCCGGATTTTGTGTTCGCATTGTTTAATATCGCCAATGTGTATACGAAAAATGGAGAAATAGATCGGGCCATAGAGACTTACAATCAGGTATTGCGCTTGGACAAAGACATTGCCGAAGCCTATTTTAACCGAGGACTGCTGTATATATATACCGGTCAGAAAGCCTTGGCGAATGCTGATTTGAGTAAAGCCGGAGAACTTGGAATCATCAGTGCCTACAATATTATAAAACGCTATTGCAAGGAAGAATAAATCATTGATGAAGTCGTAATTCCAATTTAACCCCAGGGTTTTCATGCCCTGGGGTTAAATATGGGTTTCCTGTTCGGAAAGAATGAGGTTTTTGCCTGACTCTATGTTTACAGAATGGGGGATAGATCTTTCAAAGAAGCAGTGATTTCGCTATCCGGCACTGTGTAATTTTGCAATTTCCCGGCAAAGTATTGTTCATAGGCATATAGATCGATCATGCCATGGCCGGATAAATTGAACAGGATGGTTTTTGCTTTTCCTTCAACTTTGGCTTTTTGGGCTTCCCGGATGGCCTGGGCAATGGCATGGGTGGACTCTGGAGCCGGAATGATTCCTTCGGTACGGGCGAACAGTACGCCAGCCTCAAAAGTTTCCAATTGAGGTATGTCGACCGCTTCGATCAGTTTGTCTTTGAGTAGTTGACTGACAATCGCGCCTGCTCCATGATAGCGCAGACCTCCGGCGTGAATGTCGGCTGGTTCGAAGTTGTGCCCCAAGGTATACATTGGAATGAGCGGAGTCAATCCGACGGTGTCTCCGAAATCATATTGAAAGCTTCCTCGGGTCAATTTGGGACAGGATTGTGGTTCGACAGCGATGACCTGAATCTTCTTCCCTTCGGTAAAGTTTTTGCGCAGGTAAGGAAATGCAATACCGGCAAAATTAGAACCTCCGCCAAAACAGCCGATGACAATATCCGGTTCTGCATCGGCTTTCTCCATCTGGCGAATCGCTTCTTCGCCGATAATGGTCTGGTGCATTAAAACGTGGTTCAATACGCTGCCGATGGTGTAATTTGTGTAGGGATCCTGGGCGGCCATTTCTACGGCTTCTGATACGGCAATGCCCAGGCTGCCCGAAGAATGAGGATGCTCCTTCAATATTTTCCGGCCGGCTTCGGTGAGTTGGCTGGGTGAAGGAATGACATCTGCGCCCCATGTATTCATCATTAATTTCCGATAAGGCTTCTGATCATAGCTGATTTTAACCATAAATACTTTCAGATCAATGCCGAAATAACGGGCAGCAAAACTCAGGGCGGATCCCCACTGGCCGCCACCGGTTTCTGTGGTCAGGCGTTTGATTCCCTGTTTATAATTGTAGTATGCTTGCGGTATGGCGGTATTGGGTTTATGTGATCCGGCCATACTGGTACTTTCGTTTTTGAAATAGATTTTGGCCGGAGTGTCCAGGGCTTTTTCCAATCCGTAGGCTCTGACTAATGGGGTGGGCCTCCAGATTTTATACAGATCCTGTACCTCTTCCGGAATTTCGATAAAACGTTCCTGGGAGAATTCCTGATCCACCAGTTCTTCTGCGAAAATCGGTAAAAAATCGCTTTTGCGGGCCGGTTGTTTGGTGACTGGGTGTAAGGGTGGAAGCGGTTTGTTGGTCATGTCCGCTACGATATTATACCAGCTTGTGGGTAATTCCTTTTCAGTCAGAGTGATTTTTTTGTCTTTTTTCATGTTCTTTTTTTTTAGTGTGTTATGAATCTGCATGGTTTTGGGAAAAAGAAAAACGCCTGATGTCCGTAATAAACATCAGGCGTTAGCTCTTTTTTATAGTATATAGAATCACATTACCTCATCGTTTATTACGAAGTTTAACCGGTGCCACCACCAATTCTGGGTCATGTGATTTTGTGTCATCATTCTATTTTGCGAATTGTTCGGAACAAAGATAAAAATGTTTTTTTGAAAATTCCAAATTTGAATGGAATAATTTTATGACTGGATTAATTGCTTGGCCAATTGCGGAATATCAATACCGGAAAAATTACCGGAGGTCATGATCAATAATATGCTGTTCTCGTAATTCTTTGCTGTTAATTCTTGTAATAACAATTGGTTGTCCGTATAAACTTTCACGTTGGGATTGGCAAAGCCTTGTTGTACATCTTCCCGGGTGATATCCGGCAGTCGTTTGTGTTTTACTACTTCCGGATTGAAGAATACGATGGCTTCGTCTGCCTGATCCATACTGTGTCGGTATTGTGGTAGAAAGGCGGCATTCAGGCTGCTGAAGGTATGCAATTCCATACAGGCGATCAGTTTCCGTTGAGGATACTGTGCCCGGACGGCCTGGATGGTTGCCTGTAATTTGGATGGTGAGTGGGCAAAGTCCAAAAAAACTGTCGAGTTGTTTTTCTCTGCTATTTTTTGGAGCCGTTTGGCTGCTCCCTGATAGGTGGAAATGGCTTGCAAGAAATCTGATTCCTGAATACCCAGTGCCCGGCATGCATGATAGGCTGCCGAGATGTTTTGGAGGTTGTGTTCGCCGAAAATCTGCAGGGGAACTGGTTGCTCTCCTTTTAAATAGGTGATCCCGTCCCGAATGTCATGCGGGAAAGCTGTATATGGAATGGCTTCTACTGAATCCGGGAGATGTGCTGCAATTTTGCACAAATGAGGATCATTTTGGTAATAGATGCATTTCCCGTGTGGGCGGATCTGGGCTGCAAAAAGAGCGAATTGTTCGATGTAATTTTCAAACGTAGGGAATACATTCATGTGATCCCAGGCAATACCGGTGAGAATTGCAATGTTGGGATGGTAATGATGGAATTTGGGGCGTTTGTCTATGGGAGAGGATAAGTATTCATCGCCTTCGAATACGGCGATTTTACTGCGATCGCTGAGATGTACCATGGTGTCGAAACCGGCCAGGGCGGCACCTGCCATATAATCGAATTCGATGCCGCAACTTTTGAGAACGTGCATGATCATGGAGGTGGTGGTAGTCTTTCCATGGCTACCTCCGACGATTACCCGCAGTTTGTCTTTGGTTTGTTCATACAGGTATTCCGGATAGCTGTATATCCGTAACCCCAATTCCTGGGCCTTCTGTAATTCCGGATTATCTTCCCGGGCATGCATGCCCAAAATAACGGCATCCAGTTGTGAAGTAATGCGTTCCGGATACCAACCCCATTTTTCCGGCAGCAGGCCTGCCGCCTGCAATCTGGATTTTGAAGGTTCGAAAATCTCATCATCAGAACCGCTTACTTGATATCCTTTTTTCTGGAGTTCCAATGCCAGATTGTGCATGGCACTTCCTCCGATGGCGATGAAATGTATATTCATGGGTCGTTTTTATGTTTTAATAGGTCTAATAGCTTCCTTTTTCAAGGAACATCTAAGGCAAAGATAGTGCTTTTAGGCACACAATTTGCAAAGAGAGGTATGAATTCGTGTAGATGATTTGCGTACTTAAGAAATGTGCTATGAAGTTTTATCCTTTTTCTATTTTCGGATGGATTTTATTGTTGGGAGGCTGTTTTGAATATCATCCGTATGATGTCCGTTTGCAGGAGAAATATAAACAGATCAATCAGAAAAATCTGGACCGGCTGTTGGCGACTGTTCCCCATTCCGATACGGTGTGTTTTGCTTTTGTGGGGGATACCCAGCGTTGGTATGATGAAACGGAAGCTTGCGTTGAACACATCAATCGGCGGAATGATATTGATTTTGTCGTACATGGGGGGGATATCAGTGATTTTGGTATGAAAAAGGAATTCTGTTGGGTGCATGACATTATGAGTGGCCTGCATGTCCCTTACGTTGCTATTATCGGAAACCATGATCATCTGGGTAGTGGTGGAGAGATTTATGAGGCGATGTATGGAGATTTGAACTTTTCATTTGTTTATGGAGGTATTAAGTTTTTGTGTCTGAATACCAATGCGCTGGATTTTGATTATGCAACACCTGTACCTGATTTTCAGTTTTTGAGTCAGGAAATGAAAGATACGGTGGAACAGACTTACGACCAGACCATTGCCATGATGCATGTCGAGCCCGGAGATTTGGTATTCAATAATAATGTGAAGGATATTTTTCATGAGTATCTGAAACATTTTAAAAATTTGCGTTTTTGTATTCATGCACATGCACATTGCCTGAAGAAAAGCGATATGTTTGGAGATGGAATTATGTATTATGGGGCGGATTGTATGAAGCATAGAAACTATTTGTTGTTTAAGGTAACTCAAGATGATTATTCGTGTGAAGTTGTTTATTTTTAGAACGGTGATGAAGGTATTGGGGCTTCTGCTGGCGCTTTCTGCCCCTGTTTCAGCTTTTGCCGTACAGGATCGTTATGAGCAGAAGGTGGAACGTTATCAGAACAGTTGGAACCGTTTGATCCCCCGGTATCAAAAGTTACAATTCGCTGGGGCAATGGGCGTGTTTTCTTTGGGCATCGGTTGGGATTATGGAAAGAATAAACAGTGGGAAAGCGATCTTCTGTTCGGTTATTTACCCCGTTTCGATGGAGATCACGGACATTTAACGATTACCTTGAAACAGAATTATATTCCCTGGAAGTTGAATATTAAGCGGAGTCGCTGGCGAGTAGAACCATTTACCATGAGTCTATACATGAATAAGATTTTCGGTGATGAATTCTGGACTCGGGAACCGGACAAATATCCGGATGGGTATTATGGATTAGCTACCAATACGCGTTTTAATCTCGCTTTTGGGCAACGGATTGATTTCCGGCTAAAACCGGAAGGATCCTCGGAACGGATCACTCTTTTTTATGAATTCGGAACGAACGATTTGTATCTGATCAGTGCTTTTACCAATAAGAGTCTTCGGGTTTCTGAAATATTCAGTCTTTCATTGGGATTAAAATTCCAGTTTCTTTAGGCTGTGAAGGGCTATTTTGTGCGAACTTTTTTGAGGGAAGATGCGTACAATTGCTGTGTAATATAAAATGAAACAGAAGATGAAAACAAAAGGTTCAACAGGCTGGGTCTTGATCGCATTGGTAGCTGTTGTATGCTTCATGACCTCTTGTGGTAATTCTCAGAAGAAAAAAGAACAGGCAAAAACTCAGAAGACGGAACAGGCTGCCGACTCTGAGATGGTGATGGAATCGGAGACTATTGTTGTCGAAGTGGACAGTATTACTCCTGATACGACTGCAATGAAACAGCAAAAAAACACCCCTAAGAACACTAAGTAAAGACGGAACAGAGCCTGCCAGACGGCAGGCTCTGAATTTTTTAAAGAATCATTTGCGGCATGAACTCGAAGCTGTTGTATTGAGGACGCAAACGTTCGGTGTTGTAGAATTTGTTGATGTCTACCAGTTTTTTACTGCTTGTGACGATGTCGATCGGAGCATTGTCATAACGGCCGTTTCTCAAGATGACCAACCGCCCATGCATGCCCTTTGAGATCAGATCAAGGGCCAGGTTTCCATAAGCCATGGGAACGATTGAGTCCATCGCATCCGGATTTCCGCAACGTACCAGATAACCCAATTTCTGATTGATGACATTGATCGTTTCTCCTTTGTTGAATTTGGGTGAAAGATTTTTCAATTCATTGGAAACATAGTCACCGATACCACCTAATTTTTTGTGGCCGAACATATCTGTTTCCTCGCTTTGGAACATCATTTGTCCTCCGCTGTAGCTGGCGCCTTCGGAAACCAGTACGACTGAGTATTTACTCGGATTGGTATAGCGGTCTTGACAGAGTAATTCTGCCAATCTTTCGATATCGAATTGGTATTCAGGAATTACGCAACGATTGGCGGCTCCTGCCAGGGTCGGCAACATGGCAGAGAAACCGGCATAACGGCCGAATACTTCCAATACCAGCAAACGTTCGTGTGAGCCGGCACAGGTACGGAGATCATGGGTCAATTCGATTGTTCGAGTAATACAGGTACTGAAGCCGATGCAATAGTCCGTCCCTGGCACGTCATTGTCCATGGTTTTGGGGATGGCAACGACTTTCACGCCTTCCTGACTCAGACGTACCGCATAACTTAAGGTATCATCTCCTCCGATTGGAATCAGATAGTCGATACCGATAAATTCCAGATTTTTGAGAACTTCCGGGGTCAGGTCATTGATTTCTGCATTGTATTTATCTTTCAGATGTTCGGGTACGGCAGATTTGGGAACATGTGAAGCCCTTGTCCGGGAAGAATGCAGAAAGGTTCCTCCTGTTCGTCCGGCTTTATTGACGATTTCTTCCGTTAATTCGAAAAAGTTGCTTGAATTATCTACTTTTTTGTCTCTGATAACGTCGACCAGGCCCTTCCATCCTCTGCGGATACCGATGACTTTATATCCTTCTCTTAATGCTCTTATGGTGACTGCTCTGATGGCTGGATTCAAACCTGGTACATCTCCACCTCCGGTTAAAATACCGATAATTCCTTTTGCTTTTTGATTCATAGTAATTTGAAATTAATGTTAGTAAATTCACACTAAAAGTGATAAAATATATTCTGACTTGCAAAAAAAATCGTCAATAAGTGAGTATATTTGTGCGTTTTTTTTGAGTGTATTTAAAATAAGGGTATTGTTAGGACGTTTTTTTGAATTTGAGCATGAATGATTTTGTTAATTGGTGGACGACCTGGGGGTACAATGGGTATTTGCTGGCATTGTTGGTTGGTTTGTTTTTGGCCCACTTGATTTTGATGATCTTGCGCTGCCGTGTTCTTATTTCTAAAAAGAAGCCGAAAACAATAGATCCTGTCGAAGGGGTGTCCGTAATTATCCCTTGTTCGAACAAAGCTGAATTGCTGGAACAGAATTTGAAAGCATTTTTGGAACAGGATTACCCGGCATATGAAGTGATTGTGGTCGATGAGTGTTCGGAAGACGATACGCAGGAGATTTTGTCCGATTGGATGAAAAAATATCCTCATTTGAAGATGACCCGTATTTTCCCGGAAACTAAATTTAGAAGAACTAAAAAACTGGCGATCAATATAGGAGTTTTAGCTGCCCGTTACGATGTGTTGTTGTTTTCGGAGATCGATTGTGTCCCGGCAACCAGCCGCTGGGTGCATGCGATGGCTTCTTATTTTACTCCTGATACGGCTGCCGTGATCGGTTATTCCAATTATCCGTCCTGTCAGAGCAAGGGAATTCTAAAAGGATATTTCCGGTTTTTGTGGTTTTGGAAAGCTTTGCTTTTGAATAGAGGAGGAATTTATGTTGTTGGTAATGGAACCAACATGGGATATCGGAAAAGATATTACCTTGAGAACCGTGGCTTTACGAAAAATACACAGGAATATATCGGTTATGATACGGATATTGTGAAAGAATTGAAAGGGAAAGGAAGTATAAAGGTGGTAAAAGAGCCGGATACCCGTGTGTTTATCTGCGAAGAAGGACGGCGTTGGAAAGACGATTATGCGTACTATTATGCAACCAAGCAAAGATGGCCTTTCCGGGCGTTGCTAGTCAGTAACATGGATTTTATTTTGGAAACTGTATTTTATCTACTTGCCTTCTATTTTGTTATAAAAGGTATATTAAGTGAATATTGTTTCGGAATCATAATATTAACATTTTTAATAGATTTTATAGTAATAAATATTGCGTTAAAACATCTGGGACAAAAGAAATTATTCTTAACTTCGTTCGCTGTAAATACCATTGGTTTTCTATTTAAATGGTATTATAGTATTTATTCAATATTTACTGCAAAAAAATGGAGGTAACTAATAATTTATCCGAAAAAGCTTTATACGACTATAAGATAGTTCGCAATGCGATTGCCGGGGATGAGAAAGCTTATGGTGAGCTTTTTAAGCGTTATAAGGATTCGGTATATTTCATGATTTTAAAGATGGTGAATAACCGTACGGATGCGGAAGATTTGATGTTCGAAGCATTTGAGAAGGCATTTACCAGTTTGAATTATTATTCTCCACAGTTTGCTTTTAGTACTTGGTTATTTAAGATTGCTTCCAACAATACCATCGATTTTATTCGGAAAAGAAAAGCTCAGACGGTTTCGCTGGATGTGGATGACATCAACCCGGAGGACCGGGGGTACATCAACAGTATCCCGGCGGACGTAAGAACTCCGGATGAAGAGGCTATTCGTCAGCAACAGGCTGATTTCATGCGGGAAAAGGTTGCCCTTCTGAAAGGACGCTATCGTCGTTTGATCGAATTGCGTTATTTCGATGAATATTCGTACGAGGAGATCGCGGAAACTTTGGCTATTCCCTTGGGAACGGTGAAAGCCCAGCTGTTCCGGGCCAGAGAATTACTTTTGAATATTTTGCAACATACGGAAATTGCCAATGAACACGGTAAGAATTAGCCTGGTCCTTTTTTTTACTGTCTTTGGTACAGTTTGGCTTTGTGGACAAAATGTTGTCTTGTCTGACAGTGTACTCTTTTCCGGGGTGGTGTTCGATGCCACTAATTCGAATGTGATGCCGGATGTTACTTGTGTTTATGGTTCACATCGGGTAACGATCTCTGATGATAGAGGGTGTTTTTGTCTGAAAATTGCCCGGAATGATTCTGTCCGTTTTACTTTTGTCGGTTATAAACCTTGTACGGTGTCTCTTCCCGATACTTTAATCGGGGATCATTATATGCTCGGCATTTTTTTGTCGCCAGATACCTTGCAATTGTCTGAAGTATTAATCTTGCGTCGCTGGGGGCAGGTGCAGGGACAAAATTTAATCAATGCCCGCAACAATATGCGGGGGGTGTTGCGGCAGGCTTATATGCCCGAGCGTATGGATGCGGATATGAATCAACGCATGGTGTTAGATGAATATGCCCGTCGGGTGGAAATGAAAGGGCATGTAGATGTCGGTTTTGGGGTTGGTACTCAGTCGGCTGCAGCTCTCCGCCTGTTGCGTATGAAACGACGTCTGACGGATCAGAAAGAGTGGCTTCAACCAGAAGAAATAAATCTGTTAAGAAAGATTTATTATTTCAAAAAAAAGGAAAATAGCGATAATTGATAGAAGATAAATATATCTTTGTAGTTCGAAATGGAGTCTGTGGTTGTTTCCTGTAGGTGTCAGAGAATACCAGAGCACATTGATTTAGTATTAATAAAGTTTTGATCTTATGAAGAATTTGTCCATTGTATTGAATGTGGTGTTATTCGTTGCAGTGATTGTGCTTTATGTATTGCATTTTTCAAATCAGAAATCTTCGGAAATACAACCGAAAACTGATGCTGTCGATTTGACGGGTGCTACGAAGATTGTTTATATTAACACAGATACTCTTTTGAACAACTATAAATTGGCTGTAGAGTTGAATGAGGCTTTTCTAAAAAAGCAGGAAGAAAGAAGAACAGAGTTGAACATCAAGGCGAAAAGTCTGGATCAGGAAGCCGCCGAATTTCAACGCAAGTTGCAGAACAACGGCTTTATTTCAGAAGCCCGTGCAATTGAAGCAAGGGATCAGTTGTATGTGAAACAGGAAAATTTCCGGCGCTTGCAACAGGAAATGTTGGACAAAGCTGCCAGGGAGCAAAGCGAACTGAACAAGCAGTTATTCGATGAAATTACAAGTTTCCTGCGGGAATACAATAAAGAAAAAGGATTTAACATTGTTTTGAGTACCCAGTTGGGGGGCAATGTTTTGTATGCCGAAGATGGTTTTGATATCACCAATGATATTGTGGATCGTTTGAATGCAACTTATCAGAAGAGCGACAGTCAAAAATAAGGAATAAACGAAAGTTTTAAAGAAAGGCTGATTTTCAGCCTTTTTTTATTTGTTTCGCGTACAATGGTTTTAAAAGTATTTGAACGTTATTTCGGCCGGAATCGGGTGAATACCCTTTTGTCTTTTCCTCGGGAGACCGATGGGATCGTAGTGGTCCCTGTATTCAATGATCCGGATATTTTCTCTACCATTGATTCGTTGGACGCTTGTTCTACTGATGAGGGAAAGATCGGTGTCCTGATCGTTGTAAATCATAGTGAAGCATGTCCGGAAGAGCAGAAAAGTTCAAATCTTCGTTTGGCTGCCCGTATTCGGCAGTACATTCAGGACCGGCAGACGGATCGTTTGCGTTATGAGTTGTTGGAAGCTTTCGATTTACCGGCAAAACATGCCGGGGTCGGTTTGGCCCGCAAGATTGCCATGGATGCGGCGGCCGCCGCTTTTTACCGTTGGGAAAAACCGATGGCACCCATCCTTTCTCTGGATGCGGATACTTGGGTTGAGAGCAATTATCTGGATGAAGTTCTGCGTTTTTTTAAACGGCAACCGGTAGCCGGAGTTTCAATTGCTTATGCCCATCGTTTGGAAGGAGAGGATATTACTCCGGGAATGCGTGATGCCATTGTCAAATATGAGTTATATTTGAGGTATTATGCTTTGGCTCTTGAATATCTGGGGCATCCCTATGCTCATGCCTGTATCGGATCGGCTTTTGCTGTGCGGGCTATCGATTATGTGGCGCAGGGCGGTATGAATAAAAGACAGGCCGGAGAGGATTTTTATTTTTTGCAAAAGTTGATGGCTACCGGTAGATATGCCACTTTAAAATCGACCCGGGTATATCCCTCTGCCCGTTTTTCTGAACGTACGCCTTTCGGTACTGGACAGGCTGTCCGGCAAATCGTTGCAGAAGGAGGAAGATATCTGGTGTATAATTTGCAGGCTTTTCGGGATTTGAAAGTTTTCTTTCAGGAGATTCCCGCTTTATATAAAGCGGATGAAATGACATTGCAGGCCTGTTTTGCTCGGCAGACGGAAGTACTTCAACGTTTTTTGTCGTTGATGGAAGCGGAGGCCATGTTTGCAGAAATCAATGCAAATTGTGCATCTGAAGAACAGTTTGTGAAACGTTTTTTTGATAATTTCAATGCTTTTCGGGTATTGAAATATTTGAATTATGTGCATGAGAATCATTTCCCGAAACAGGAAATTCGGGAAGCGATTACAGAGTTGCTGTTGGAACTGGGATTACCGGTGAGAGAGGATTTAACTGGAATTCTTCAGTTTTTGCGAACTTTATAACCTATTTTGATCTGACATTTTTCGCCTTGTTGCAGGGAAAGGGAAAGTATTTCCCCTTGGAGGTTTTGTATTTGATTGTTTACTTTTACCCATTCGATGTGTTTCGGTAGTTTCAATTTGAAGTCGGCTTTGACCTTGGCTGTTAGCACCATTTTCTGTAAACGTCCTTTTTCCCAGTAAGCGTCGACGGTTCCTCCGCCTCGTACGCATAATCCTTTGAAATGACCGGATTCCCATTCATCCGGAAGGGCTGGAAGTATTTCAATATACCCCGCTTGGCTTTGAATCAACATTTCTGCAATCCCTGCACACCCGCCCAGATTGCCATCAATCTGAAAAGGAGGATGGGCACAAAGCAGATTGGGGTAGGTACCTCCTTGGTTATAAGCAATGTGACCGTCTGTAATAACCGGTTTCAGTAAGTTTCTCAGTAAAGTCAATGCCTTGTTCCCATCTTGCAGTCTGGCCCAAAAATTGATTTTCCAGGCCATTGACCAGCCGGTTCCTCCGTCACCTCTGCGTAATAAGGTCTGCTGGGCTGCCTGGGCCAATTCCGGTGTCTGCGACCAGGAGATCTGGTTGGAAGGATACAAGCCAAACAAATGGGAAATGTGGCGATGCTGAGGTTCTACTTCTTCGTAATCTTCCAACCATTCCTGCAGATAACCGCCTTGCGAACTGATCTGCATGGGTGGCAGGCGGGTCAGTGCTTTTTCCAAAGAATCCACGAGGGATAAATCACGATTCAATAGGCGGGCGGCCTGGATGGTATTGGTAAATAATTCTTTTACCAATTGATTGTCCATGGTGGGGCCCATACAGACATGCACTGCCTTGTGACTGTTGGGCATATAGAATGCATTCTCCGGAGAAGAAGATGGTGCCGTGACCAGCCAGCCATGAGTGGGCTCTTGGATCATCGAACTCAGGAAGAAAAGGGCGGCTCCTCGCAGGATCGGATAGATTTCCTCCAGATATTGGGGGTCGGGATGGAAGGCATAGTGTTCCCATAGATGCTCACAAAGCCAGGCTCCTCCTGTATGGGTTGCTCCCCAGGAGGCTTCTTCTCCTGGAGCTGTAAATCGCCAGGGATTTGTCATCATATGGGCGACCCAGCCTTGGGCTCCGTAAAATGAATGGGCTGAAACCTCTCCAGATGCGGTCAGATTCTTGACCAGGTTTATTAGGGGAAGGTGTAATTCGGGTAGATGGGTAACTTCTACCGGCCAGTAATTCATCTGTAAATTGATGTTCAGATGGTAATCTCCGTTCCAGGGAGTCTGAACCGTATTTGTCCACATGCCTTGTAGGTTCAAAGGCAATGAGTTTTCCCGGGTTCCACTGATTAACAGGTAACGTCCGTATTGGAAATATAAGGCTGCAAAGTCCGGATCCGATTCGCTTTGGAAACGGACCAGACGTTGATCTGTGGGAAGGGTGTCGTTTGCTTCACCTAAGTTCAGTTCAACCCGATCGAATTTGTATTGCCAGGCGGAATAATGCCTTTCTTGAAGATAATCATAATCTTGTTGTATCGCCTGGTCCAGCAGTGTTTGAATCTGTTGCTGATAATCGCTCTGCCAGAGGCTTGTTCCAGCAGAAATGAAAATGTAGGCAGTTGTCGCATTTTTAATATGGATACAGGCCGAGTCGGCAATTTGTTGCCCGTCTTCGTTTAATATTTTCATCAATACCTGGTATTCCGTACCCTTACCTCCTCGTCCGTCGCTTAATTTCCCTTCCATGTGGACTACTCCGTCATTGGAATAGCAGGTATAATTTTCCGGACGATCTAAGCTGGCATCGAAATTCAATTTTCCTTTTTGGTCGGCTGTCAATTTGATGATCATCACGTCTTCCGTCTGGGAAACAAAGTATTCCCGCCGATAGGTAACGTTTTCTTTTTGGAAAGTTGTCCAGGCAAGAGCCCGCTCGAGGGAGAGGGCTCTTTGATAGGCTGAATGGGTATCTGTACGGCTGTCCGGGAAAAAATATCGCAAATGCAGATTTCCCAATATCTGAAAGGATCCGTAGGGGGCCTCTGCTCCCCGGCCGTGTGCAGAGCCTTGCCCACCACAGGTAAAGTGTGCATACATCAACTGTTGAGCCTGATCGTTTTTCCCTTCCAACAGCAGTTGTCGGATTTGCGGTAAATATTTCAACGCTTCGGGCTGCCGGGTGTCATCGTAGCTTCCAGACCACATGGTGATGTCGTTGAGTACGACGGTTTCCTGATTGATGCCGCCGTCCGGCATCATTCCGATACGTCCGTTCCCTAAAGGAAGCGTCTCTTCCCAGGTCGATGCCGGAGTGCGGTACCACAATTTCAGTTCCGGACTGGACTGACAGGAGCAGATCGTATACAAGGCCCAAAGACAAAGCGATATTTGGATGAAAGACGCAGGTTTCATTTTTTGCAGGGAGTTTGGTGAATATTTCCAAAAGTAAAAAATCCCGGATATAAAAGCAAAAAATCTCTGGAGGGAATAAGTTCGGATAGAAAATGATATTTTTGTAAAAAAATTATGCAGATATGTTGAAATTTGAATTGAAT
Organism: uncultured Odoribacter sp.; assembly: GCA_944321165.1. Classification (GTDB taxonomy): domain Bacteria; phylum Bacteroidota; class Bacteroidia; order Bacteroidales; family Marinifilaceae; genus Odoribacter. The sequence continues at coordinate 12,012 of CALUKE010000004.1, read as the reverse complement.
GGGGAAGAATATATAGAGTTGTATAAGCTTTTGAAAGCCTTGCAGATAGCAGATAGTGGAGCCATGGCGAAAGCCTTGGTGGAGGCTGGAAAAGTCATTCGAAACGGTCAGCCGGAAAGTCGGAAACGGGCCAAAATCCGGGAAGGAGAAACCATTGAGGTCATGGGACAAACCATTCAGGTGGTTTGAACGCGGTCAATACATTTCGAGCATGCCTTTGATGGCACCCCAATAATATTCTCTCCAGCCTTCGGTAATTTCTTCGTATACGTCGTCCGGGATGTGGGAATGGTTCATTTCGATACGGGTTTTCGAACCTTCTTTTTTTAACAGGATCCGAACGATGGAGGGCTCTTCCTGTTCACCGAAAAACCATTCCTGGGTCAGGGATTTGTTGGGAATGACTTCCAGATTGACCCCGGTGATGTCTCCGTCCCAGAGTGAGAATACATAGCCGGCTTCGGCTTTCATATCGGCGGGATAGCCGGTCCATAGTTCAATCTGAAACGGATTGGTCAATGCGGCAAATACTTCTTCCGGATCGGCCCAGATCTCTGTGGTATATTTGAAATCCATATTGTGTTAATTTATCGACAAAGGTATATTTTCTTCTTGCAATATCTGCTTTCGTATAGTGATTTCTTCGATTAAATGGATTACCGGATGACGATAATGGTATATGTGCCTGTTTGGTATCTCTCTTTGTTCAACAGTTGCTGTGGTAACTCGTTCAACCGTTTGGTCGGCAGTAGCAGAATACCATCTTCCAAACTGTTTATTTCTTCGGGAGATACTGCTTGTACTTCTTGCTGCAGATAGACATCCATATTTTCTGAACGGTATATTTTCCAGACATAATAATTTTTTAATTGGTATTTTTGGGCTATTTGTTGTCCTTTTTCACATAAATGACCGTATCCCAAAGTCTTGTTCATTTCGGGCAGGTTCCAGCCGCCGATAAAAATGGCGCTTAATAATCCGTAAGCCAGCGTGTGAATGGTGCGTTTGATTTGTTTCCGGCGGTAAAGTTCATAGAGGGCATAGAGTCCGCTGCTGCTCAAAAGACCTGCGGCTGCATAAAACAGCGTATTTTCTTGATAGGGAATAAGGTCGGTTGCTGTTTGAACGATAATCCAGCCTGGAAGGGCGAGTGCAAAAATGCTTGCAGGGATGGCCAGAGACAAAGCGAGCCAATGATTCCATTTGAACAATGGAAGGACAGTCAGAGCCAGGTATACGATAAAGGGGAATACCGGAAGCAGATAAACTTCTATTTTGGAACTGATTAAAGACAACAGGAGAAAACTTACCCCGATGGTGGTCAAAAAGAATTTTTGTATTTCGCTGTGCAGTCGTCTTTTGCAAATAGCATAACAAATAATGCCGATTAAAAATAAAGACCAGGGAATCAACGAGTACCAAATTGAAATGAAGTAATAATAAAATGGGGCTTCGTGGTGGAATGAATTGACGGCGCGGTCGATGGTCTGATGAAAAAGCAGGTTGTGAAGATATGTTTGGCCTCCTTCATAGTAGACTCCTCCAAACCAGAGTGCGGCACAACCTATCAGAATTACCCCAGTTTTCCAGCCCCAGTAACGTCCGATGGAGCGAATCCGGCCGGTCAGTCCCAGAAAAGTAATGCTGACCGTCAGCGGAATCAATAATCCGATCGGTCCTTTGCTGAATAGAGCGAGAAAAATGTAGAGCGGAAAGAGAACACTATTCCTATGTGGATTCCCTTGCCCTTGAACCATTTTGTAAAAGGTGGCCAGAGAGAGGGTGATGAACATGCACATCAACATGTCCATGCGCAGGAAGATCGCCATACCCATGAATAATCCGCAAGTCAATAAAAGCCAGCCTCCGGTAGGGCGATATTCTTCTTTGATTTCTTCAGCAATCCAGCGATCCATGGTTCGGCAGATGATGAACGCCGGGAGTAGTGAGAAAAGCGATAAAAACCACATGTGATGTGCTCCGAATATCCATTTCCCCAGCATGATGATCCAAAAATAAAGCGGTGGTTTGTCTGCATAGATTTGGCCGTGGTTGTAGAAGGTCAGGAAGGTTCCGTTTCTCAAGGCTTCGTCGGCAATGCTGAGATAACGCAATTCATTGGCCGGGGTATAATCTCTCAGTAGGAGAATCGGGAGCATGGCCAAAAAGGTATATAAATATACTCGGTAATTTTTCATGATTTGCTTGTTTTACTGTGAGATCCGATCCATAAATTTCGCATATAGGCGATGCTTCCGAAGGCTTGGCCGATAATTAATACCGCATCGGAGCGTATGATGCCATACACGATAATGAAAATAGAACCGATCAGACTGAGAAACCAAAAGCCGCCGGGCAAAACGGATTCGCCTTTGTGGCGGGAATAACACAGCTGGTATACAAAACGGAAGGTAAACAACACTTGTCCAAACGAACCAAAAATCACCAACCACATAGGGATGGATTCATTTTTAAAAAAATTCTGAATAAATTGTTTCGCATTGGGGAGTACAAATGCAATGGCAATAATGGGTGTCCATACTAAAAACCATCGGAATACAGGCATAACATCCTTCCAAATCCCTTTTTCTTTTAAATTCCATAAATAGACATAATATGAAATGAATTGTCCCATGACAATGGCAAAATCTTTGCGTAACCATCCGTACAGGCACAGCAAATAAGCTCCAGCCAGACTGAATATCCAAAAAAGGGAAGGAGAAAGTACTTTGCCTGCCCGTTCAGATAGAATCCACTGAACCAATATCCGGGCGGAAAAGAATAATTGGGCTAAAAATCCGATGGAGAGCAGAACAGCTGAGCTCATATACGACTATTCAGATAAATTAGAGGAAGCGATGTGATAGTGGATGTATCTTTTTTTCATCCATCGATAGGCAAAGCAGTCAATGAACGGTGCTACCAGTCTGTTCCACAAATGATATTTGGATTTTCCGGCTGTCCGAGGGAAATGATGTACGGGTACCTGTTTTATTTTTCCTTCCTGTAAAAGGATCATAGCGGGAAGAAATCGGTGAATTCCTGTGAAAAAAGGAATACGTTTGGCGTTTTCGGTGTGCATGACTTTTAATGGACAACCGGTATCCTGAACTCCGTCATGGGTCATCATACGGCGAAAACCATTGGCCAGTTTTGATTGTATTTTTTTGAAAAAGCTGTCTTTTCGGTTGGTGCGGATTCCCATGACCAGTTCGTATTCCTCAATCTCATTCAATAAAAGATTGAAATCCTCGGGTGTTGTTTGTAAATCCGCATCCATGTATCCTACATAAATCGAATTTGTCGCATCTATACCCGCTTTCATCGCGGCACTGAGACCTCCATTCTTTTTTAGTGAAAGATAAAAGAAGTCTTTATGTCGCTGGCAGACCTCTGCAATTCGCTCCGGACTCTTGTCAGTCGAACCGTCATTAACGAATAGTACGCAAGTAGAATATTTGGATGAGGGTAGAAAATGGTTTAATTTCTCTTCCAAAGAGTAAATGTTGTCTTCTTCATTGTAAACCGGAATCACAATGGTAAATTGATAATCGGCAGTTTTGTTCATAATTGGATCTTTTCAGAGTCTTTGTTTGTCCATATAGCTAATCCCTTTCCTCCAATCAATTTCTTACAATTTTATAAAAATATATTGCAAATGTAGTCTATTTTTTCCTATTGCTTTTTGGATATTTTTTCTTTTTAACTCTATTTTGTGTGTATTAAATAATCTGATATTCATAAATTTTCTTGTCAAGTTAAAAATTTAAGATATTTTTGTATTTAGATTATAGGTAAATATGAGAGAAGATCGATTGATAAGTTCTTTGCGAAAAAACGAACGGGAAGTTTATTCATGGCTGTTTGATCAGTATTTTGAAAGACTTTTTTCATTTGCTGTTCATATTGTTTTTCGGGAAGATGTAGCGAACGATATTGTGCAGGAGGTATTTATCAATCTTTATGAGAAATCTTCCCAACTGAATTATGAATTATCTTTGAAAACTTATCTTTTCAATAGTGTCCGAAATCGTTGTTTTAATTATTTGCGAGATCGGAAAGTGGAAGACCGACGGATGAATTTATATGCTGAAGCTTGTATTTGGTCGGATAATATGGATTGGGTAGAGGAGGAAGATGTATTGAAGAAAATTCAGGAATTGATGCAGGAATTACCTGAAAAGTGCCGGGAAATTTGTCAGAAACGTTTTCTTGAAGGAAAAAGAATAGAAGAAATTGCACAAGAATTACGGATGACAGAAAGTACGGTTCGGGTCCAACTTCATCGAGGAATTGAAAAATTACGTCAGCATTTTATGGAGTATGATTGGGCTGTCGTTCTTTTTTTTCTGCCTTTTTTTTAATTTTTTTATCATTTGTGTAAACAAATGATCGTTTTTCGTGTTTTAGAGGTGTCTGAAAGAAAAAGTAGATTCTATGGATATTGATTGGATACTTTTAAAACGCAGTATATATTCTGTTTTATCGAAAGAAGAACAGGAACGGCTGAATGAATGGTTAGAAGAAGATTCTGCACATCGGGAATTTTATCGGGAAGTTCAAGTTTTCTTGGCGGATTCAGAAAGTTTTCGTTTGGATAAACGTAAAATTCAGTATTTTAAATCAATTTATGAGGCACGTTTGGCAATGGTTGAACGCAAAAGACACCGGATTCGATCGAGGCGAATCTGGAAGATGGTTGCTGCTTTTCTTTTGCCGTTGGGGATTGCCTGGTTTTGGTGGTGGCATGCGGAATCAATCTCTGATGACACTTACTTACCGGATAACAAATTTTCGGAGTCCATTTTTCCTGGTACACAAAAGGCTATATTGGTAACTGCGGATGGGAGGACAGTCCCTTTGGATGCGATAACCACTGATGTGGAAGTTTTCGATGGTGTGAAAGTGAAGAATCGTGATCATTCCCTGATCTATTCGGATTCTCTGATTGATGTGTCTATTGGTGGTGAAAATCAGATGATTGTTCCTCGTGGTGGGGAATATGCGATTGTACTCAGTGATGGAACGAAAGTATGGTTAAATTCTGCTTCTGAATTGAGATATCCCATTCATTTCTCCGAGACTAAACGACAGGTATATTTGAAGGGAGAAGCTTATTTTCAGGTAGCTTCGGATTGCGAGAGAGCTTTCATTGTGCAGACCGATGATGTCGAGATAAAAGTCTATGGGACGGAGTTTAATATCAATACCCGGGTTGCCGATTATGTGCAAACGACTTTGGTGAAAGGATCTATTTCGGTTAAATCCGGCGATGGAGAAGAAAGAATATTAAGACCGAATCAATTGGCTCAGTTTGATCGGGCAACTGGAGAAACTGTTGTCAAGGATGTGGATGTATCTAACTATATCGGATGGAAATCGGGCATTTATGTATTTGAAAATAAATCGATAGAACAAATTATGGAGGAATTGTCTCTGTGGTATGATGTGGAGATCTTTTTTAGAAATAACGTATCTCGTTTTTATCGTTTTAGTGGTAGTTTGCCTCGTTATCAGGAAATAGCTGACATGTTGAATCTTATTGAACAAACAACCCATGTCCGTTTTGAAGTGAAAGGCAAGACGGTTATTGTTGATTGAATGTCGTTTTTCTTAAATAAGAATCCCGGTACAGCGCCAACCGATCCGGGATTCAATAAGGTCAAAACTGAATATTAACCTTTTAATTTTTCAAAGTTATGAAAAAAAAGTCGGACTGTCACTGTCTGTATGGTGGAAAACTAACTAAATTTTTTCGTGTTATGAAGCTTTTGCTTGTCTTGCTAACAGTAGCCAATATGGCGATTTCAGCTAAAACGTTTTCGCAATATCGGGTTACATTGGAGGTTCATAATGTAGGAGTTATGGAGTTGTTTAAAGAAATCCAGAAAAAGACGAATTTGTATTTTGTTTATAATGTGGAAGATTTGCAACAGTTTCAAAATCTGTCTGTAACGGCTACGGATGAATCTGTTGAAGATTTGTTGAAACGGATTTTTGGAGAGGAAACATTGGAATTTGTATACAATGGTAATGTGATTGTTGTGAAGCCGAAGGCTATAGAAAGAGCTGATTCGAAAAAGATTGTGATTTCTGGAACCGTGAAAGATAAACAGGGAAAAGCAATTCCAGGGGCTACGGTCCTCATAAAAGGAACGAAATGGGGGGTCGCGACCGATGTCGAGGGAAGGTATTCCTTGTCTTTTTCGGAAACGGAGCAGATCGTACTACTTTTTTCATTTGTTGGAATGAAGACAAAAGAGGTTTTGTATACGGGACAAGAGAGAATAGATGTGGTGTTGGAAGAGACTTTGGCAGAAATGGATGAAGTTGTCGTGGTCGGTTATGGAACCTCTAAGAAAAAAGATTTGACGGGATCGGTTGTCCGGATACCTCAGGAGGTGTTGGAGAAGTCGAGTTATACGGATATCGGTAAAATGATTCAGGGGCAAGTTTCCGGTGTCGAGATATTGCAAGGACAGGGACGTCCCGGTGACCGGGTTCGGATTCGCATTCGAGGTGAATCGTCTTTACAAGGAGATGCCTCGCCTTTGATTGTAATTGATAATATTCCCATGCCGGAAGATTATGATTTGAATATGCTGAATCCGAATGACGTACAGAATATTGATGTCTTGAAAGGTGCCTCTGCGGCTGCGATATATGGATCGAAAGGTAGTGCCGGTGTATTGATGATTACCACAAAATCCGGTCGGGAAGGAGTGCCGGAAATTTATTATAGCGGAAATGTTTTTTTCAAGAATTTTGAAAATCCGGTGAAGACATTGACTGGTGACCAGTTCCGGAATCTGATATATGAATCCGTCTTGTATAATTATCAGTCACTTCATCAGGATATGCCTGATCAATATTATGATCTTCGCACATTCAATGAATATAAACAGGTGGCTGTTCCCGGATATTTTGGGAATAGTAATACTGACTGGATGGATGTATTGACCCGAACGCCTGTAAGTCATAATCATTCGTTGGGTTTACGTGGCGGAAATCAATATGCTTCTTACTATACATCTTTGGGATATACGGAGGATAAAGGGCGGATTATCGGTAATGACGGTCGACGTATCAGTTTGACATCTAATTTGGATATTAAGGCTGCCCGTTTTTTGGAATTGGGCATTCATTTTTCAGGGACAAAACAGAAGATAAAGAATTCTCTGGAACCGAATGGATGGGATGAAGGTTCTGGTTTATCCCAAGCGGCGACGGCCCGGCCCGATATCCCTGTTTATGATGAAAATGGAGATTATTATCGGTATTATAGTACAGGTCATGCACGTTATTTGAACAATCCGTTGCAGCTGGCCAAGGAAGCTCCGAAGAGAATTGATCGGATGTTTTATAGTCTTTCCGGTTATTTGCGGGTTTTATTGACAAAAGATCTTCGTTATCAACTGACCTATTCCTGGTCGGAAAGTAGGGATGAATCGGAGCTGTATTGGGGAAGTTATACTTATAACGGTTCCGGAGGATATTACAATGATGCCAAAGGTATTTTGGATGTGGGAAGTTCTTATTCCAACGAAATGACTTTTGATAATGTATTGTATTATACTAAGACTCTGGAAAAACATGATTTATCTCTGATGCTTGGAAGTACGTTCAATCGTGAAAAAGCGGGTAATTTAGATCAGACTTATCAGGATTTTCCGGATGATTATATTCAGAATGCGATCTATAGTTCTTCAAAATTATCCGTTAATAGCGGAAGTGACGATAGATCCGCTTATTTCTCTGTGTATGGACGTTTGAATTATAAATTATTGGATCGTTATTTGGTGACAGCTACTGTTCGTCGGGATGCTTCTTCGAAATTCTCTCCGGCTCATCGTGCGGGGTGGTTCCCTTCTGTTGCCGGTGCTTGGATTGTGTCGGAAGAAAATTTTCTGAAGAATAACCGTTTTGGGCTTTCTTTTCTGAAATTTCGAATCGGTTGGGGAGTTACGGGAGATAATCGAATCGGGCGTTATACATGGCGGACTCGTTTTACGAATGCAGACTATTTCGATCAACCGGGGGCAATTCCGATGGCAGTGGGAAACGACCAAGTAAAATGGGAAGAAACCGTACAAGCTGATTATGCGATGGATTATGGTTTCTGGAATAATCGGATTCGGGGAACTTTGGGATTTTATACCAAGAAAACAAAAGGTTTGCTGTATGCTTATTCCATGGCTCCTAGTGCCGGTTTGACGAATGTGACACTGAATATGGCAAAAATACACAATCACGGAATAGAATTCGATGTATATGCCCAGGCGATTGAAACCAATGATATGACTTTGGGTTTGAGTTTCAATATTAGTAAAAATAAAGGGAAAGTCTTGGATCTTGATCGGGATATGACTTCTTCTGTGTCAGGGGGCTTGAATTTGGGAAATACGATTTTGAAAGAAGGGGAACCGATCGGTTTGTTTTATGGTTTTAAAAGTTTAGGGGTTGTGAAAAATGAAGCCATGGCCGAGGCTATTGAGAAGGAGTACGGAATGAGTTATAAACCGGGAGAATATGCGTATGCGATGACGGAAGCTGATCTTTATGCTTATTATGGAATGGGGGGTGATGGTAAAGATCCTCGGATTGTTTTGGGGAAAACCGTTCCTGATTTTTATGGCGGTTTTGCAATTGATTTCCGTTATAAACAGGTCTCTTTCCGGGCGCAAGGGAAATATTCTGTCGGAGCCAAAAAATACTGGGCCGGTCTGTTAGACCAGTTCCATGTGAATCTTTATAATCCCTCCAATCGTTTGGATATGGCTTTAAATCGCTGGACACCGGATAATCCGGATGCTTTCGGTCAGCGTTTCGGCGCAGGTTGGGAAACTTATTTTGTTTCCGATAATTATTTATTTGATGCCTCCTATTTGAAATTGACAGATATCACTATCGGTTATGATTTGCCCTTTAAATGGCTATCTAAATTGAGAATCAGCAACTGTCACATTTATGGTGCGGTTAATAACGTTTTTACTTTAACTAAGTATCCGGGAACGAATATAGAAAGTTATTCTGACAATGTGATTTCCGGAGCTGCCGAAGATTATTCCGTTTATCCGTTGGAGAGAAGTTTCACTTTTGGTGTAAAAATAATGTTTCGTTAATTTAAAAGTCTGTATGGTATGAGAAATATATTGCAATTATTGCTGGGAGTTTTATTCCTTGGGGCTTGCGAAGGTATTTTAGATGAGCAGATCCCTGAACATAATACAGTGGATGGAAATGTGGTGACGGACGAGAATTCCGCAGAGGTAGCTTTGACCGGAGTTTATTCTTATTTACAAGGAGAAAATTGGGAATATTATTATTTAGAATCGTTTGCGAATTTGGCCGGGACATATTGGGGAACGAGGCGTGCTGCCATTACGGGTCAAACGGAGGGTGCCGGATATGACTATGAACTAATCGATAATGATTTTACTTATGATAATACTTATATTTTGGAAGAATGGAGAGGAGCCTATAATATGATTCTCGCGGCCAATTGGGTGATCGATCGGGTGGAGCTTTGTCCTGACAATAAATTTAATGGAACCCGGAAGCAGGAGATTATAGCGGAGGCTCGATTCATGCGTTTTTTCGGACATTATTATCTATTCCGATTATTTTGTAAATTTTGGGATCTCGAGTCTTCGGAAGGGGTGTTGTATCGTGAAGTTCCTGTCAGTGTCAGTAATCACATAGCCCCCCGTTTGAGTGTTGCAGAATCTTATGAGAAATTGTTGGCTGATTTGGATTATGTGATTGATAACGGTCCTGATTTTAAAGATGCTTATCATGCATCTCGGGATGCTGCCAAAGCTTTTAAAGCTGAATTATTGATGATGAGGGGGACCGAAGAAGATTTTACGGAGGTGATGGCTTTGACCGAAGAACTGATTGCTAAATATCCCTTGGAGAGTACTTTGGCAGATCTTTATACGAAAGGCGCATCGGCTTCGGAAGTGATATTTGCCCGCTTTCAGTCGCAAAAAGATACCTGGAATACGCCAGCTATGGTAAATTTCTGTTATGGAGATTATTATGGTTTTTTACCGTCTGCTCTCTTGAATCTGATTCAAGGGGATTCCGGATATTTTGAATGGTATCAAAGTGATGTTGTTAATTATTCTCCGCAAGGCAATTCTCAAATTTATCACAATGGGGTGAAAAAAATGACTCCAACCGGTAAAACCAATGAAGAAATAAAAGCGACGACGAAGGTATTTTATATGCGGGCTGCGGAACTTTACCTTTTGAGAGCCGAAGCGATTGCGCGGAAGACAGGAGATGTCACTGCTGTGCGTTCGCTAATTAACGATCATCTGTTCAGTCGAGCCGGACATCCGGAAATTCCCAATCAGAATTATTCGAAAGAACTTTTATTGAATGAAATCTATAAAGCTTACTTGCTGGAACTGGCCTTGGAAAATGGAATCGAATATCCGGTTGCTGTGCGTTTTATCGATCCTCAGACTCAAATGCGTTATTTGATCGGACAAAAGAGGTATTTGAATTCTGAAGCGGATATGTGGAAGAGTATTCAGCCGATACCGCAAGAAGAGATTCGGGTAAATACATTGATGCAACAGAATGAAGGCTATCCTAAGATTTAATCTAAAAATAAAGCGATATGAAAAAACAAATGTTTATTTTGATGATATGTATATTGATTGGGGGAATGACTGCTTGTGAAAAGGCGTTGAAGGAGTATAATGAACCCACCGGGGCTATTTCGGGGAAAGTGGTCGATCCTTCGGGAGTCGGACTCGAAAATGTGTTTGTGGTATTCGAGCATGCGGAAAATGGAGCCTTACATGGGACCATGAGTCGTAACGACGGTTCTTTCTTTTTTGGGGCATTGTCTACAGGGGAGTACAAGATATTTGGCGTACAAGATACTTTGATGATGGGAGAAGATACATTACGGGTCTTTGTAAATAATGGACAAGAAGTTGTTATGAGGGAAAATGTGGTGATGAAGATGGCTGGTGTACCCAGACCTGCGCTTCCAGAAGTCGTATCGGTGACATCTTCCTCTGTTACTTTGAAAGTTGCTTACCAAACTTTTGGTTCGGTTGTGAGCGGATATGGTTTTTTTTATACTCAGGATGGAACGGAGCCTTCGATATCGTCTAATCGAAAAGCTGCTTCAAGTTATTATGATACCATTACTAAGGATTATTATATGGTGACTCTTTCAGGATTATTGGCTGATAAAACTTATCGCTTTAAATCATATCTTGCCGTAAAGAATACGACACCGTATTATAGTACAGTTGTCGGTGATTATGTGATGCTTTCGGAAAGTGATCTGGAAGTAACGACCTTGCCGATTAATAGATGATGTTAATGATTAAATTTGAATTGTCATGATGAAAAATATTTTGGGAATTGTTCTTATCGTTGTTTTGGGGGCTTGTCAGGATTCTTATAACGGATTTGTATTGAAAGGGAACTTGCAAAATGCCGAGGACGGTATGATTTATTTGACTTATGTGGATAGTTTAGGACAGCCGGTGATGGATTCTGTTTGGATGAAGGATGGAAAGTTTGAATTTCGAGGAGGAATCAACGAACCAACTGAGGTTTATTTACAGCAGGAACTTGAGAATCGTTCGGTGATGAAAAACTGTTTTGTGAATTTTTGGATAGAGCCGACAGAAATGAAATTGGAATTTTCTAATGAGAATTGGAAAGATTTTGTGTTGACAGGTTCCGTTACTCAAGAAGAAGCTCAAGAGTTAGCCCGTCTTTTGAAGCCGATGACAGATGAGATTCAAATTTTATCTGAAGCTTATCAAAAGGAAAAAGACAGAGATCAGGCTGAACATATAAAAGCTCAAATGGCTCCTATTTCTGAGCAAATGAGTCAAGTTATTTGGCGGTTTGTGTCAGAGCATCCGGATTCTTATGTTTCAGCCCAGCAGTTGTTTTATAAAATAAACACATAGCGGATTTGCAAATTTGAGTAAAGCGTAGCGAATTAGCTGAAATAGCGTTCGTTACGCTATA